>NZ_JBIAUQ010000011.1:188529-303941 GCF_042893155.1 Streptomyces sp. NPDC001668 | reverse complement strand
GCCGGCCGCTGCGGGCGGACACCCCCCACCCCGTCCCCTTCCCGCCGTACGCGGCCAACGGCCCGCGGTCCATTCCGACGCAGGGTGACCGCAACCCCCCAGGGGCGCGGGGAACTGCGCGACCAGCCCCCACCGGCCCGCAGCCGCCCCACGACAGCACCCGGCACCCCCCTGGGCGCCCCGCCCAAGCCCAGCGCAGCGGCCCCGCGGGGAACTGCGCGACCAGCCCCCACCCGCCCGACAACCCGTCCCGGCACCCCCTACGCCGAGGCCGCCGGCGGAGCCAACTGTCGGGCCAGCCATGTGGGTACGCCGCCCAGCAACCGGTACAACCGCCGTGCCTCCTCGCGGAGTCGGGACGCCTCCGGTTCTGTTTCCGCGTCCGCGAGGGACGCGAGGGCCGGGGCCGTGCCGACGAGGTAGCCCAACTCCTCGCGGATCCTCAGGGATTCGGCGAAGCCGTGTCGGGCCTCGGTCAACTCGCCGTCGCGTAGGGCGAGTCCGGCGAGGTGGCGCCAGGTGAAGGAGAGGAGCAGGGAGTCGGACTGTGCCGTGGCGCCCGCGTGGGCGCGGCGGTAGGCCGCCCGGGCCGACTGGGGGGAGTGGGACAGGTTCTCCGCCAGCAGGCCCCGGCGGAAGTCCAGCAGGGCCCTTCCCTGCGCCCCCGGAGGGATCAGCGCCGCCGCACGCCCCAGCGCGGCCCTCGCCTCGTCCGCGCGGTCACGGACCCCGTGGAGTGTGGAGGCGTACGCAAGTTGCCCCCGTTCACAAGCGGCCGCCCCGCGTTCGTCGTCGCTGTGGGCCAGCGCCTCCGCGGTGCGCAGCGCGTCCTCTGCCTCGGGCCAGCCCTGTTCCGTGTACAGGCAGCGTTCCACCAGCAGGGCCGCTCTCTGCAGGGCCGCCTGTGCGGTGACCGGTTGGAGCAGGGCGGCCGCGTCGGCCCAGCAGGCCCGTGAGCGCAGCCGCCATACCGCGGTCTGGAGTGGATCGTCACCGGCGGTCGTTCCGTTACCAGACATGGCGGTATGCGCCACGTTGCCCTCCCCGAGCGCGCCGTCGAGCTTTGAGTGGTGGCGGCATCTCAGCACGGATTGGCGTGCCGGGCCAAGGGGGTGGGTGAAAGAATTCACAAAGTCGTGGGGGTCCGGGAGCCCCCAGGTTTCAGCTCATACGCAGGGCCAGGAAGAAATCCAGCTTGTCCTCGAGGCGTGACAGGTCGCGGCTCGTCAACTGCTCGATCCGCCCGACGCGGTAGCGCAACGTGTTGACGTGCAGGTGGAGGCGGGTCGCGCAGCGGGTCCAGGAGCCGTCGCAGTCCAGGAAGGCCTCCAGGGTGGGGATCAGCTCGGCACGGTGGCGTCGGTCGTAGTCCCGGAGCGGGTCGAGCAGGCGGGCCGTGAACGCGCGGCGGACGTCGTCGGGGACGAAGGGGAGCAGCAGGACGTGCGAGGCGAGTTCCTGATGGCCCGCCGCGCAGACTCTGCCGGGGCGGGCGGCCGCGACTCTGCGGGCGTGCCGGGCCTCCTCCAGGGCGCCCCGCAGGCCTTCCGCCGAGTGGACCGACGCGCTGACGCCCAGGGTGACCCTGCCGTCGTCGTCCAGCCCTGCCGACAGGGGGTCACGGACCGATTCCAGGAGGGCGTCCGCCAGGATGCCGGACTCGGAGCCGTCGTGCTCGGCCGAGACCGCGGGCAGGGGGACCAGCGCGATCGCCTCGTCGTCCGTGTGGGCCACCGCTATGCGGTCGGAGGGTTCGGGGCCCGTGGCCGACGGGTCCACCAGGATCTCCTCCAGCAGGGACTGCGCCATCGGCCCTCCCTCCAGTTCGCCGTCCTGCCATTCCACCCTGGCGACCACGACCTGCCAGTGCGGAGCCGCTCCCAGGCCGGGCAGGAGGACCGGGGCGGCGACCCGGAGGCGGGCGGCGATCTCGGCCGGTGCCGCTCCCGTCTGGACCAGTTCCAGGACCTCCTGGGCCAGGCGGCGGCGGACCGTGCGGGCCGCGTCCCTGCGGTCCCGTTCGACCGCGATCAGCTGGGTGACGCCCTGGAGCAGGTCCAGGCGCTCCGCCGGCCAGTCGCCGGCGTCCGCCTCCACCGCCAGCAGCCAGTCGGACAGGACGGTTTCGCGTACGTCCCTGGAGGCGTGGGGGGAGCGGCCGCTGCTGCGGATCGGGAAGAGGGAGTACGCCGACGAGCCGAGCGTGACCCGGTGGGGGCCTCGGCGTCCGGTGCGGGTCGCGGTCAGGTGTTCCGCCGCCAGCTTCGCGCAGGTGTCCGCGGGGAGGCCGGGGCCCGCCACCTTCGGGCCCGCGATCAGGCGGCCGGTGGGGGACAGGACCCAGGCGCGCAGGTCCAGGTCGGAGCCCAGGAGGTCGAGGACCACGTCCGGGCCGCCGCCCGCCGGGCCCGACGTCATCATGCGCCGGTGGCGGTCCACCACGGCCGCCAGGTCGCCCGCGCGCTCGCCCGAGACCTGCCGTACGACATGCTCGGTGATCGTCGCGAAGGCCACCGACTCGTGCACCGCGAACAGCGGGAGGCGGTGCCGGGCGCAGGCGACGACCAGGTCCTCCGGGACATCGCCGAGCTCCGCCTCGCCGGCCGCCAGCGCGACCACCCCGGCCTGGACGAGGAGTCGTACGAAAGGTTCCGAGTCGGCGGCGTCCCGGCGCCAGGCGAGGCCGGTCAGGACCACTTCGCCGCCCGAGAGGTAGCGGCTGGGGTCGCGCAGGTCCGTGGTCATCACACCGCGCACGGTGCGATCCAGTTCGTCCTCGCCGCCCAGCAGCCGCAGGCCCAGCGCGTCGGTGTCCAGCAGTGCGCGCAGCCGCATTCTCGTCGCCGCCGTTCTCTGTCTCGAAATCTACGATGGGGAAGGGGTCCGGTGGGGGTGGGAGCGGTCGCTGCCGCCTCCGGGGCTGTGTCCCAGGTCACGTGGGCTGTGCCGCACGTTTCCGCAGCAAAACATGGAGGTTACTGAGGGCCTCCGTTCATACGAATCTACAAGATGAGGGCCCCGACCAGCCAACTCCTTCATGGTTTCCGTGACTGACCCCGTCGGAGTACACGGCTGTGTACTGGCTCCACTTCGCGTAAACAGCACATGAACGAGCCGGGCCCGCCGCACACGATCTGGCTCGATCCGTACGATCACGAGACGAAGAAGAGAGCCGGTCATGGACTTCCTTCGCCCCGCCAGCTGGGAGGAGGCGCTCGCCGCCAAGGCTGAGCACCCCACCGCTGTGCCCATCGCGGGCGGCACCGACGTGATGGTCGAGATCAACTTCGACCATCGGCGGCCCGAGTACCTGCTCGACCTGAACCGCATCACCGACCTCACCGAGTGGGAGGTCGGCGAGGACACCGTGCGGCTCGGCGCCTCCGTGCCGTACACCCACATCATGGAGCACCTGCGCGGCGAGCTCCCGGGCCTGGCCCTCGCCTCGCACACCGTGGCCTCCCCGCAGATCCGCAACCGCGGCGGCGTCGGCGGCAACCTCGGCACCGCCTCCCCGGCCGGAGACGCCCACCCCGCCCTCCTCGCGGCCGGCGCCGAGGTCGAGGTCGAGTCGGTGCGCGGATCGCGGCTCATCCCGATCGACGCGTTCTACACCGGCGTGAAGCGCAACGCGCTGGCCGCCGACGAGCTGATTCGCGCCGTTCATGTGAAGAAGGCCGAGGGGCCCCAGCAGTACTCCAAGGTGGGCACCAGGAACGCCATGGTCATCGCCGTGTGCGCCTTCGGGCTCGCGCTGCACCCGGCGACGCGGACCGTGCGGACGGGCATCGGTTCCGCGGCTCCCACACCCGTTCGGGCCAAGACCGCCGAGGAATTCCTGAACGCCGCTCTCGAAGAGGGCGGGTTCTGGGACAACGGCAAGATCATCACCCCCTCGGTAGCCAAGCAGTTCGCGGACCTGTGCGCCGCCTCCTGCAACCCGATCGACGACGTCCGGGGCACGGCGAGCTACCGCCGCCACGCGGTCGGCATCATGGCCCGCCGCACGCTGACCTGGGCCTGGGAGTCGTACCGCGGCACCGCCGCCACCACGGAGGGAGCTGCGTAATGCGCGTCAACTTCACTGTCAACGGTCGTCCGCAGGAAGCCGACGACGTGTGGGAGGGCGAGTCCCTGCTGTACGTGCTGCGCGAGCGGCTCGGGCTTCCCGGTTCGAAGAACGCCTGCGAGCAGGGCGAGTGCGGGTCCTGCACGGTCCGGCTCGACGGCGTCCCGGTGTGTTCGTGCCTGGTCGCCGCCGGGCAGGTCGAGGGCCGCGAGGTCGTCACCGTCGAGGGGCTCGCGGACTACGCCAAGCAGCGCTCCTGCGGGCAGCACGCCCCCGAGGGACAGGACTCCCAGACCGGCGAGGGCACCGAACTCTCCCCGATCCAGCAGGCGTTCATCGACGCCGGCGCCGTCCAGTGCGGCTTCTGCACCCCCGGGCTGCTGGTCGCCGCCGACGAGATGCTGGAGCGCAACCCCAACCCGAGCGACGCGGACATCCGCGAGGCGCTGTCGGGCAACCTGTGCCGCTGCACCGGCTACGAGAAGATCATGGACGCGGTCCGCCTCGCGGCCGCCCGGCAGGGAGAGGCGGTCTGAGATGTCCACTCCCAACGGCACCCCCACCAAGATCACCCAGGGTTCGCAGACCAAGGGCGGCATCGGCGAGTCCACGCTCCGCCCCGACGGCACCCTCAAGGTCACCGGCGAGTTCGCGTACTCGTCCGACATGTGGCACGAGGACATGCTCTGGGGGCAGATCCTCCGCTCGACCGTCGCGCACGCCGAGATCGTGTCCATCGACACCAGCGAGGCCCTCGCCCTGCCGGGCGTGTACGCCGTCATGACGTACGACGACCTGCCGACCGAGGTGCGGAACTACGGCCTGGAGATCCAGGACACCCCGGTCCTCGCCCACGGCAAGGTCCGTCACCACGGCGAGCCGGTCGCCATCGTGGCCGCCGACCACCCGGAGACGGCCCGCCGTGCCGCCGCCAAGATCAAGGTCGAGTACCGCGAACTGCCCGTCATCACCGACGAGGCCTCCGCGACCGCCCCCGACGCGATTCTCGTCCACGAGAACCGCGACGACCACCACATCGGGCACGTCCCGCACCCGAACATCGTGCACCGGCAGCCGATCGTCCGCGGAGACGCCCAAGAGGCCGCGAAGAAGGCCGACTTCGTCGTCAAGGGCGAGTACACCTTCGGTATGCAGGACCAGGCGTTCCTCGGCCCCGAGTCGGGTCTCGCCGTGCCGGACGAGGACGGTGGCGTCCATCTCTACGTCGCCACCCAGTGGCTCCACTCGGACCTGCGGCAGATCGCGCCCGTCCTCGGCCTGCCCGAGCGCAAGGTGCGCATGACGCTCTCCGGCGTCGGCGGAGCCTTCGGCGGCCGCGAGGACCTGTCGATGCAGATCCACGCCTGTCTGCTGGCGCTGCGCACCGGCAAGCCCGTCAAGATCGTCTACAACCGGTTCGAGTCCTTCTTCGGGCACGTCCACCGGCACCCCGCGAAGCTGTACTACGAGCACGGGGCCACGCGCGAGGGCAAGTTGACCCACGTTAAGTGCCGGATCGTCCTCGACGGCGGCGCGTACGCCTCCGCCTCGCCGGCCGTCGTCGGCAACGCGTCCTCGCTCGGCATCGGGCCGTACGTCGTCGACGACGTCGAGATCGAGGCCATCGCCCTCTACACCAACAACCCGCCCTGCGGCGCCATGCGCGGCTTCGGCGCGGTCCAGGCGTGCTTCGCCTACGAGGCCCAGATGGACAAGCTCGCCGACGCGGTGGGCATGGACCGGGTCGAGTTCCGGCAGCTGAACGCCATGGAGCAGGGCACGATCATGCCGACCGGCCAGCCCGTCGACTCCCCGGCCCCCGTCGCCGAACTCCTGCGCCGCGTCAAGGCGATGCCGCTCCCGCCGGAGCAGCAGTGGCTCTCGGCCGGCGAGCAGGCCGACGTACGGCAGCTGCCGGGCGGCCTCTCCAACACCACCCACGGCGAAGGCGTCGTACGAGGTGTCGGCTACGCGGTCGGCATCAAGAACGTCGGCTTCTCCGAGGGCTTCGACGACTACTCGACCGCCCGCGTGCGCATGGAGGTCGTCGGCGGTGAGCCCGTCGCCACCGTCCACACCGCGATGGCGGAGGTCGGCCAGGGCGGCGTCACCGTCCACGCGCAGATCGCCCGCACCGAGCTCGGTGTCACCCAGGTGACCATCCAGCCCGCGGACACGCAGGTGGGCTCGGCGGGTTCGACCTCGGCCTCCCGGCAGACGTACGTCACCGGCGGCGCCGTGAAGAACTCCTGCGAGCTGGTCCGGGAGAAGGTCCTGGAGCTCGGGCGCCGCAAGTTCGGTTCGTACCACCCGGCTTGGGCGACCGCCGAGCTGCTCCTGGAGGGCGGCAAGGTCGTCACCGACGGCGGCGAGGTCCTCGCGGACCTGGCCGACGTGCTGGAGGACGAGAGCGTCGAGGTGGAGGCGGAGTGGCGGCACCGGCCGACCGAGGCCTTCGACCTGCGCACCGGGCAGGGCTTCGGACACGTCCAGTACTCCTTCGCCGCCCACCGCGCGGTCGTCGAGGTCGACACCGAGCTCGGCCTTGTCAAGGTGATCGAGCTGGCCTGCGCCCAGGACGTCGGCAAGGCGCTGAACCCGCTGTCCGTCGTCGGCCAGATCCAGGGCGGCACGATCCAGGGCCTCGGTGTCGCGGTGATGGAGGAGATCATCGTCGACCCGAAGACGGCCAAGGTCAGGAACCCCTCCTTCACGGACTACCTGATCCCCACGATCCTCGACACGCCGACCATCCCCGTCGACGTGCTCGAACTCGCCGATGACCACGCGCCGTACGGGCTGCGCGGCGTCGGCGAGGCACCCACCCTGTCCTCGACCCCGGCCGTCCTCGCGGCGATCCGCAACGCGACCGGGCTCGAGCTCAACAGGACGCCGGTACGCCCGGAACACCTCACGGGTACGGCCCAGTAAGTCCCTCCGGGCGGCGCCGGGAACGTCACACTTCGCCGCGCCGCCCGGAGTACTCAGATCGTTCGTCTCGGGCCGTCCCCCGGGTCGTGCGGCCGAAGCACCTTCCCAAATCCCGCAACCGCAGAGGCGGTTGCCGGGTGCCCCTGTGAACCTTGGGAGTAGGCCCACATGACCCAGCAGCAACTGGAGCCGGCGACCGTCGCCGACGATGCGGGAGAAGGCACCCGCGTCCCGGCCGGCAGGTCCTGGCTCGACCGGTACTTCCACATATCCCGGCGAGGGTCCACCGTGGCGCGTGAACTGCGCGGTGGCGTCACCACCTTCATGGCGATGGCGTACATCCTCCTGCTCAACCCCCTGATCCTGTCCGGCAAGGACGCGGCGGGGGACACGCTCGGCCAGAAGGCGCTGATCACCGCGACCGCGTTCGCGGCCGCCCTCACCACGCTGCTGATGGGCTTCTTCGGCAAGGTGCCCCTCGCGCTCGCCGCCGGCCTCTCCGTCTCCGGCGTGCTCTCCTCGCAGGTCGTCCCCGTGATGACCTGGCCGCAGGCGATGGGCATGTGCGTGATGTACGGCGTGGTCATCATGCTGCTGGTCGTCACCGGCCTCCGCGAGATGATCATGAACGCGATCCCGCTGGCCCTCAAGCACGCGATCACCATGGGCATCGGCCTGTTCGTCGCCCTGATCGGCTTCTACAAGGCCGGCTTCGTCCACCAGGGCAAGGCCACCCCGGTGACTCTCGGCCCCACGGGCGAACTCGCGGGCTGGCCCGTCCTGTTGTTCGCCGTCACCCTCCTCGCGATCTTCATGCTCCAGGCGCGAGGCGTCCCCGGCGCGATCCTGATCGGCATCCTCGGCGGGACCGTGCTCGCCGTCGTCCTCAACGCGGCCGGTGCCATCGCCCCGAAGCAGTGGGCGAGCGGCGCCCCCGAACTCCACGGCAGCGCGGTCTCCATGCCGGACTTCTCGGTCTTCGGGAAGGTCGAGTTCGGCGGCTGGGGCGAGGTCGGCGCGATGACGGTCGGCATGATCGTGTTCACCCTCGTCCTCGCCGGGTTCTTCGACGCGATGGCCACCATCATCGGCGTCGGCACCGAGGCGAAGCTCGCCGACGAGCAGGGCCGGATGCCGGGCCTGTCCAAGGCGCTGTTCATCGACGGCGCGGGCGGTGCGATCGGCGGTGTGGCCGGTGCCTCCGGGCAGACGGTCTTCGTCGAGTCGGCCACCGGCGTCGGGGAAGGCGCCCGTACCGGCCTGTCCTCCGTCGTCACCGGCCTGTTCTTCGCGGCCTGTCTCTTCTTCACCCCGCTCACGGCGATCGTGCCGGGCGAGGTCGCGGCCGCCGCCCTCGTGGTGATCGGCGCCATGATGATGATGAACGCCCGCCATGTCGACTGGGCCGACCGCGCCACCGCGATCCCGGTCTTCCTGACCGTCGTGATCATGCCGTTCACCTACTCGATCACCGCGGGTGTCGCCGCGGGCGTCATCTCCTACGTGGCGATCAAGGTCGCGCAGGGCAAGGCGCGGGAGATCGGCGCCTTCATGTGGGGACTGACGGTGATCTTCCTGGTGTACTACGCCCTCAACCCGATCGAGAGCTGGATGGGCGTGCACTAGCCCGCCCGAACGCACCCGTACGCAACCGCTGACAAGGAGACCGAGACATGCTGGACATCGCCGACGAGCTGCACCGGTGGGTCGAGCAGGGACGCGACTTCGCCGTGGCCACCGTGGTGGCCGTCGGCGGCAGCGCGCCCCGCCGGCCCGGCGCCGCCCTCGCGGTGGACGCCGACGGCACGGCGATCGGCTCGGTCTCCGGCGGCTGTGTGGAGGGCGCGGTGTACGAACTGTGCCAACAGGCCCTCACCGACGGGGAGTCGGTCCTCGAACGCTTCGGCTACAGCGACGACGACGCCTTCGCCGTCGGTCTGACCTGCGGCGGTGTCATCGACATCCTCGTCACCCCGGTCCGGGCCGGCGACCCCGTCCGTACGGTGCTCGCTAACGCCCTCGAAGCCGCCGCGCAGGGCCGGGCGGCGGCCCTGGCACGGATCGTCTCCGGGCCACGGGAACTTGTCGGCCGCGCCCTCGTCGTAGGCCCCGAGGACCTCTCCGGGTACGGCGGTTTCGGCGCCCACCCCGAGCTGGACCGCACGGTGGCCGCCGAGGCCGGCGCCTTCCTGGACGCGGGCCGCACCGGCACCCTGGAGATCGGCGAACAGGGCTCGCGCTGCGGCGCCCCGCTCACCGTGCTCGTGGAGTCCTCGGTGCCACCGCCCCGGATGATCGTCTTCGGCGCGATCGACTTCGCGTCGGCGCTGGTGCGGATCGGCACGTTCCTCGGCTACCGGGTCACCGTGTGCGACGCCCGCCCCGTCTTCGCGACGGAGGCGCGCTTCCCGGAGGCCGACGAGGTGGTCGTCGAGTGGCCGCACAGGTACCTGGAGCGCACGGAGGTCGACGCCCGGACCGTCCTGTGCGTCCTCACCCACGACGCCAAGTTCGACGTCCCCCTGCTGCGACTGGCCCTGCGCCTCCCGGTCGCCTACGTGGGCGCCATGGGTTCCCGCCGCACCCACCTCGACCGCAACGAACGCCTCCGCGAAGTCGGCGTGACGGAACTGGAGCTGGCGCGGCTGCGCTCACCCATCGGCCTCGACCTCGGCGCTCGTACGCCCGAGGAGACGGCCCTGTCGATCGCCGCGGAGATCGTGGCCAACCGGAGGGGAGGCAGCGGGATGTCACTCACCGGCGCGCACACGCCGATCCATCACGACGTGACGTCCGCCCCTGCCCGCCGGATCGGGTCGGTGGCCTGACCGCGCCCGGCCGGCGCCGGGTTCGAGGTCGCCCGGGGTGGGCCGGTGCTCGACGTCGGACCAGCGGGCGCCCTCGGTTTCCCGGACCGCTCGGGCGGCGACTTCGGCGAGGTCGGGTGACGAGGACGCGCGCGAAGCCGTACGCCGCCTCGGCGACCCAACGGCCGTTGTCGTGGAGTGTGCCGTCGCGCAAGGTGTGCAGGACCAGGGCGATGCCGGACCGGCCCAGGTGGCCGCCGAAGTGGGCCATGCCTCAAGGCGCACCGACAACTGCCGTCATCGTGCCGACCGTCGCACCCGATTCAGGTCCCCCGAAGCAGCCGGTTCAGCGCCCGTCCGAAGACCGACCGGGCCGACACCCGCAGCACAGGGCCGGGCAGGAAACGGACCCTGAGCTGCTCGCGCCAGATCACCCGCGCCCGGCCGCCCGGACCCGGGTGCACCTCCAGCTCGGCCCACCCCTTCACCACCCGGCCGCGCTTCTCCAGGCGGCACAGCCCGGAGACGCCCTCCGCGGGCGGGCGCCAGACCGTGACCTCCATCGGGTCGGCGAAGGCGAGCGGGCCGATCCCCGAACGGGCGACGACGAGCGTGCCCTCGGCCGTCGGCCCCGGCGGCACGACGGTCACGCGCGTCAGGGGGACGACCTCGCCGTGGCGGGGCCACTCCGTGAGGCGGCGCCAGGCCTCGTCCTGGGAGAGCGGGGCCGTGCGTTCGAGGAGGAAGGTGACCACGAGCTGATCTTAGGGAATCCGGCCTGCTCAGCGGGGATTTCATGGGGGTCTCACATACTTGGCGCAGAGTGGGGTGGGCGGGAAGGCGTACCTCGGGCGGACGCACCCTGGGGACCGCGCCGAGAAGTCCGGATGCCAGGGCGTTCCCGGCACCCCACCGCCCCCACCTGACCCGATGGATCACGCGTCGCCGCATGGACCCGCCCGACTCGGTTACTCGCGGAGGGGAAGCAGTACACGCGAGAGCCGGGAGGTGGCCCATGACGCGCGTGCGCACGGTGCTGTTCGACCGTGACAGCATCCTCGCCGAAGACCCGTCCGACCCCGACGGGGTGCGCCCGGCGCCCGGGGCCCGGGAGGCGCTCGGCATGCTGCGCCGGCAGGGCGTCCGCACCGGGTTCGTCGCCCTGCAACCCGGTGCCGGGCACGGGCGGCCGAGCGACGCCGACGTACGGGCCGTCAACCACCGGGTCGACGAACTCCTCGGCCCCTTCGACATCTGGGGCGTGTGCCCGCACGGTCCCGACGACGGCTGCCACTGCCGTCCGCCCGAACCGGGTCTCATCCTCTGGGCGGCCGGCCGGGTCTGCACCGCGCCGGGCGACTGCGCGGTCGTCGGCACCGCCGCGGACGCCGAGGCCGCGGCGCGGGTGGGCGCCCACGGGATCCTCGTACCGGACGAGCGGACCGGGCCGGAGGAGACGGCTCGGGCCGGCCACGTGGCGCCGGACGTCCTGACCGCCGTACGCGCGCTGCTCTCCGGGCCGCCGCAGGGGCGGGTCCTGGTCGACGAGCGGCCGATCGAGTCGGCGTTCGAGAGCGACGGGGCGTGAGGCTCAGGGTTCCGTCCAGCGGCACAGCAGCCGGAACACCGCGAACAGGGCCAGCGGCCAGACGCCCGCGAAGGCCCATATCACCGCGGGCCGCGAGGTGACGATGCCCGTCACCATGAGCGCGCTCGACACCGCCAGCAGCAGGCCCACGGTCAGCAGGTGCGGCCGGTAGTGCGCCACCCGGGACAGGTCCGGCCGGCGGCGCAGCCGCCCGGTGCGCATCCGGCGCTCCAGACGGCGGTCGCGGCGCAGGGCGCGCTCCACCTCGTCCAGGATGCGCTGCTCGTGATCGGGGAGTCGCCCTGTGGTCACTGTCGCTCCTCGTGGATCCGGAGAGTCCTTGTGCGGGTGCCCGGAGAAGGGCCCCACGAACCGTCCGGCCACTGGGCGGTGGAGCCCAGGAGCCCCCGGTGCCCGCGCCGGGCGGCACGGGCACCGGGATGACCCGTGGACGGGTCAGTTCTCGCCGAGGAGCTTCTTCATCTCGCCGATCTCGGCGTTCTGCGCGGTGACGATGTCACCGGCCATGGCCGTGGCGTCCTGGTTCTCGCCCTTGGCCTTCTCCGTCGTGGCCATCTCGACGGCACCCTCGTGGTGTTCGACCATCATGGTCAGGAACATGGAGTCGAAGTCCTTGCCGGAGGACTTCTTCAGCTTCTCCATGTCGGCGGCGGCCATCATTCCGGCCATGCCGGAGTGGGCGGAGTGGTCCATGCCGGGCATCGCCTCGGGGACCTTCTCGTCCCAGGTCTTCAGCCAGCCGGTCATGGTCTCGATCTCCGGGCCCTGCGCCTTCTCGATGCGTGCGGCGAGATCCTTGACCTGGGTGGAGGCGGCCCGGCCGGCGGCCAGTCCGGCCATCTCCACGGCCTGCTGGTGGTGGGGGATCATGCCCTGGGCGAAGGAGACGTCCTGCTCGTTGTGGGCGCCGGCCGAGGCCTCGGCGGAGATCGAGGGCGAGGAGGCGGCCGAGGGCGAGGAGGCGGCCGAGTCGCTGTCACCGCCGCCTCCACAGGCGGCGAGGGCGAACACGGCACTCACGGACAGGGCCGCGAAACGGGTCGTACGCATGCTGGAACTCCTGTTGTGCGAAAGGGATCTGGACATGGCGGAGCACGCCGTGTCTAGATCCGCAGGAGCTGGAGTTCCGCGAGGGAGGGCGGCGCGCGGGCGCCCTCCTGGGCCGTGGCGGTCTGGGCACACAGGCCGGCCGGGCCGAAGGCGCCTGCCGCCGGGTCGGGGACGAGCGAGGGCAGGGCGGGCCCGCCGCTCACGGCCCCCGAGGCGCAGGTCGCGTCGGCGTGGTGGAGGTGGCCCGAGCCGCAGCCGTCGTGGCAGACCGTGTCGACGGTCACGACAGCCGTCCGCAGGTGCGCCGGCCCGGCCCCGTGCGCGTCCATACCGCCACCGGGCGCCAGGGCGTGCATGCCCAGTACCCCGACGAGCAGCCCGAGCACGAGCAGCGCCCGCCACAGGGGCGGACGTGCGGAGTGCAGGGCGCTGGTCATCGGACTCATCCTAGAGGGGCGTAGGGCCACGGCTGTGCACCGAGGCCGTCGGTCGTACGTACGGCCGCGCGCCGCCCGCTGTTCAGAGCTCCACGGTCCGCGCGCCGCGCGCGGCTCTTCGGCGTACGTTCTCCGGGAGCCCGTCGAGGGGCGGCGGGCCGGGAAGGACCGTGTGGACAAGGATCGTGTGGACACCGAGAGCCGAGCCAAGGCACAGCGTTTCGCCGCACTGCACCGGGAGGGCTGCTTCCTGCTCCCCAACGCGTGGGACGTGGGCAGCGCCCGCGTCCTGGAGGCGGCCGGGTTCCCGGCCGTGGCGACCACCAGCGCGGGCGTCGCGTTCTCCCTCGGGCGGCCCGACCACGACTTCTTCGCCGAACAGCCGCCCGAGGACCGCGTCGACCGGGAGACCATGCTGCGCCGGGTCGGCGAGATCGCGGGCGGGATCGCCGTACCGCTGAGCGCGGACCTGGAGGACGGGTACGGCGAGTCGCCCGAGACTGTCGCCGCCACCGTCGCGAGCGCCCTCGCCGCCGGAGCCGCGGGCGGCAACATCGAGGACTTCACCGGCGACCGCGGCCGCCCGCTCCACGACGAGAAGCTCTCCGCCGACCGGGTCCGCGCCGCCCGCGAGACCCTGGCGGCCGGCGGCGAGCCCTTCGTCCTGGTCGGCCGCACCGACGTGCTCCTGGTCGGCGGCCCGCTCGACGAGGCCGTCCGCAGGGCCAACGCCTATCTGGAGGCCGGTGCCGACTGCGCGTTCGTCCCGGGCGCCGCCGACGCGGAGACCATCGGCACCCTGGTCCGTGAACTCGACGGCCCGCTCAACGTGGTCATGGGCCTGACCGGCAACGGGCTCTCCCTCGACGACCTGCGCGAACTGGGCGTCCGGCGAGTCACCGTCGGCGGCAGCATCGCCCGCGCGATGTACCGCCATCTGCTCGACGCGGCGCGGGAGTTGGCCGACAGCGGCACCTTCTCGTACGCCGCCGGCCAGCTCTCCCAGACGGACCTCAACGACCTGTTCCGGCGGGGCTAGAGGCAGGAGCGGAGGCGGGACCGGAAGCAGGGCCGGAGGCGCTGCCGGAGGGCGGCGCCACACAGCTCGGCGCCTCGGGCGCGTCCTCCGCGTGCCGGGTCAGCGCGCACACCGTGCGCAGCGCGACCTTCCAACCGCCGTCCTGGAGTACGGCCGCCCCCGGCCCGCCGGTGTCCAGCCGACGCCCCTCACGCGTGAGGACGTAGGCCACGTCGGCGTGCTCGTCCGAGGTGTACGACACGGAGGTCACCTCGGCGCGCAGCTTGCCGCCGCTCGGGTCGCGGAACAGGTTGTCGATCATCAGGGCGTTCTCGTCGCCGTCCTCGACGACGTCGGTGCGCCGGTCGAGGGAGGACTTCGGGTCGAAGAGGACCGTCCACGCCTCCCGGATGTCCCGCTCCGCCCGCTGCGGATCCGGGGGCGCGGTGGCGGTCGGCAGCGGGGAGGCGGAGAGGGACGGGGAGCCCCCGGCCGTGGTCGGACTCGGGGACCCGGTGGCGGAGGGCCGGCCCGTGCGGGAGGCCCCCTCGTCACCGCCGCCGCCGTTGTCGCAGGC
This sequence comes from Streptomyces sp. NPDC001668, assembly GCF_042893155.1. NCBI lineage: Bacteria > Bacillati > Actinomycetota > Actinomycetes > Kitasatosporales > Streptomycetaceae > Streptomyces > Streptomyces sp. NPDC001668. The sequence goes on along the minus strand of NZ_JBIAUQ010000011.1, from coordinate 289,443 downwards.
TCCGGTCAGGACCAGGGCGGTGACGGTCAGGGCCACCGCCCAGGTCCCGTGCCGTGCAGGGGAGTTCGCGCAGGTCATGGCACTCCATCTCCGGGTACGCCGTGTGGCTGGCCTACCCGGGGGCGGGGGATTCATCCAGGACGGGCGGGAAAACCCCCTGGCCCGGTGCACTCAGCTCTCGGCGCCGCCCCGCCGCCGTACCGCGAAGACCACGGCGGCCGCCGCCACGAGGACCCCGACGCCGATGCCGGTCCAGGCGGCCGCGGACAGCCCGCCCTCGTCGCCCTTCGCGGTGTCGGCGGCCTGCGGGGAGGCCGTCGGGGTCGTCGTCTCGGGGGTGGGCGACGGCGAAGGCGACGCCGACGCGCTCGGCGAGGAGCCGACCGGCTTCGCCCCCGGCGCCGCCGCCTTCAGCTTCAGTGTCGGCGCCGGATTCTCCCCGTTCTCGTCCAGCTCGATCCAGCGGTCGACGTGCCCGTCGCCGTAGGTCTGGAGCGTCTTGAACGGCACCTCCTTCGCGTCGGGCAACTGCCGTACGACGACGGAGTACTCGGCGCTCTCACCGGTCTTCAGTTCCGCGCCCTTGACGGTGTAGCCGTCGCCGGTCGCGCTGAACGTCCAGCCCTTGGGGCCCTCGCCGTATGTCACGTCGGCCGGGTCGATGCCCTCGGGCAGGACCACCCGCACCTCCTTGATCCCGGAGGAGTCGGACTCGGCCTCGGCGTGGAAGGAGACGGTGACGTTCTCGGCGAGGGCCTGCGCCTTGTCGGCCTCGACCTCGGTGTGGGCGGCGGCCGGAACGGCGGCCAGGATCACGGCCGTTGCGGCTCCGGCGGCCGCGACGGACAGGCGGGACAGGCGGGGCAGGCGGGGCAGGGCGATACGGGACATGGAGGTCTCCAGGCAGGGGGGTACGGCGGGGCGGCCGGCCGGCGGATCGGGGCCGGACCGGCGTCCCGGTGGGGTCAGTGGGCGAGAGCTGCGCTCGCCGCCGGAGGACCCCGCCGTACCACCGCGTGCGCCAGCAACGGCCGTACGGTGAGCGGCCGTTCGTCGCAGGTCGCCATGACGGCCGGCGCGGCTGCCGGTGCGGGTGACATGGGCCGGGTGAACAGCAGCCGGACGGCGGCCGATCGGTCCCGGACCGCGTCGAGCGCCGCCGTCACCCCGCGGGCCACGCTCCAGCAGGCCGCGTCCGCGCGGTGCAGCAGGACGGCGACGAGCGCGGCGACCAGCGAGTGGGCCGCCGTCATGGCGAGGGAGCCGTGCAGCCGTTCGGGCCACGCCGGGTGGGCGCCGTGCGGGTGTCCGTCGTGGTGCCGCCCGGCCGCGGTGAGCGTCAGCCACAGATGGAGCCCGGACTGTCCCGCGACACTGCACGCGACGACCGCCGCCAGGCTTCTGGGCCGCTGGACACCGATGAGCCCCACGGCGAAGAGCACGGCCGTCGCGGCGGCACTCTGTCTCCAGGGCACCGGGCCCTCGGCGAGCAGATGATGGGCGCCGACCCCGAGCACCGTGCCGACGACTGCGAACACCGCGGCCCGCGGAACGGGCAGCGGCGCGCGAGTCGTCGTGGTCGGCAGGTGCATGGCCTGCTCATCATGGAGTATCGCGAGGGCGGTCGGCAGGGAAACCGTGGACCGCCGTACGGAGGCCGGGGGTTCAGCGGGTGCCGGACCCCTGCTCGGTGGCTCCGCTCCCCCCGGTGCCGCCGGGCCGGAGCACCTCTCCCTGGATGACCTGGGGTTGCGGGCGGCCTTCCTCGGCCGCGCGGGCCTCCGCCTTCAGGATGCGCGCCGACCTGCCCGCCGTACGGGCCAGCTCCGGGCCCTTCTTCACGGCGATGACCGCTATGACGACGATCAGGACGATCGCGAGCTCGCTCAGTCCGAACATGGGGGAGGCCTCCGTCAGGTTGGCGCCGAAGTCGGACGAGACGCCCGCCGGACCGGCAGCGTACCCCGCGGCCCCGGCCAGTTGCTTTGCCTGTCCTTTACTATTGGGTGAAGCCCGTCCCGACACGAAGGAGCCACGGACCCGCAATGGGTGAGCCTCCCAGTACCAGCCGAGCCACGTCCCACCCGTCCGCACGGGCGGGGGTGGCCCGGTGACCGAGATCCTGCTGCTTCTGCCGGCACTCCTCCTCACGCTGGCCTGCGCCGTGTTCGTCGCCGCCGAGTTCTCCCTGACCACCGTCGAGCGAGGCGACCTGGAGCGGGCCGCCGAGGCCGGCGAGCGAGGTGCCGAGGGCGCGCTGAAGGCCGTACGACGGCTGACGTTCCAGCTCTCCGGCGCCCAGCTCGGCATCACCGTCACCTCACTGGTGATCGGCATGCTCGCCGAACCCTCCCTCGCAGCCCTCCTCAGGGGCCCCCTGGAGGCCGCCGGCCTGGGCGGCGCCGCCGCTCCCGTGGCGACCGCGCTGGGCGTGGCCCTGTCCACCGTCGTGCTGATGGTGGTCGGCGAGCTGGTGCCGAAGAACTGGGCGATCTCGCGGCCGCTGGCCGTCGCCAAGGTCGTCGCCGGACCGCAGAGCGCCTTCACCGCCCTCTTCGGCCCGTTCATCCGGCACCTCAACAACACCGCGAACCGTTTCGTACGGCGCTTCGGCCTGGAGCCCGCCGAGGAGCTGGCCTCCGCCCGCAGCCCCGAGGAACTGGTCGCGCTCGCCGAACACTCCGCCGCCGAGGGCGCCCTGGAGGCCGACTCGGCCGAGCTGTTCGTGCGCACCCTGCACCTGGGCGAGCTGACCGCCGAGAACGTCATGACACCGCGCGTCGACGTCAAGGCCCTCGAAGCGCACGCGACCGCGGCCGACGCCGCGAACCTCACCCACGCCACCGGCCTGTCCCGCTTCCCGGTCTACCGGGACAGCCTGGACGAGGTCATCGGCACCGTGCACATCCGTGACGTGCTCGCCCTGGAACCGGAGAAGCGGGCCGCCACCCCGGTCACCGACCTGGCCACCGCGCCCCTGCTGGTCCCGGACAGCCTCACCGCCGACCGGCTCCTGGAGCGGATGCGGGCCACCCGCACCATGGCGGTCGTCATCGACGAGTACGGCGGCACCGCGGGCGTGGCCACCGTCGAGGACATCGTCGAGGAGGTCGTCGGCGAGGTCCGCGACGAGCACGACCCCGTCGAGATCCCCGACCTGCTGCCCGCAGGCGACGGGGCGTGGGACGCCGAGGGATCCGTCCGCGTGGACCGGCTCGGCGAGATAGGCCTCACCGCGCCCGAGGGGCCGTACGAGACCGTGGCCGGGCTCGTCGCCACCCGCCTCGCCCGCATCCCCGCCAAGGGCGACGACATCGAGGTGGACGGCGGCTGGCGGCTGGAGGTCCTGGAAGTCGACCACCACCGGGCCGACCGCGTCCGGATCACCGCACCGACCCTGGTCCGGACCGGGGAGGAGACCCGATGACCACCGTCCAGCTGCTCGTCGGCGCCCTGACACTGCTGACCAACGCCTTCTTCGTGGGCGGCGAGTTCGCCCTGATCTCCGTGCGCCGCAGCCAGATCGAGCCACACGCGCGTGACGGCCACAAGCGGGCCCGGATGACCCTGTGGGGCCTCGAACACCTCTCCGCGATGATGGCCACCGCCCAGCTCGGCATCACCGTCTCCTCGCTGGTGCTCGGCGCGGTCGCCGAACCCGCCATCGCGCACCTGCTGGAACCCGGCTTCGCCGCGGCCCGCGTCCCGGACGGCCTGGTCCACCCGATCGCGTTCGTCATCGCCCTGTCGCTCGCCACCTATCTGCACATGCTGATCGGCGAGATGGTCCCGAAGAACATCGCCCTGGCCGCCCCCGTGCCGACCGCGCTGCTCCTCGGACCGCCGCTGGTGGCCCTCACCCGCGCGCTGAGGCCCTTTGTGTTCGGCATCAACGCCTTCGCCAACGCCCTGCTGAAGCTGCTGCGCGTCGAACCCAAGGACGAGGTCGAGTCGGTGTTCACCGACCACCAGCTCGCCCGCATGGTCGTCGAGGCCGGCGAGGCCGGGCTGCTCTCGCCCGCCGACGGTGAACGGCTGCGGGACGCGCTGGAGCTGGGCACCCGGCCGGTCGGCGAGATCCTCGTCCCCATCCAGCGGATGCGGACCGTGGACGCCTCGGTCACCCCGGCGCTGCTGGAGCGGGTCGCCGCCGAGGCGGGCTGGTCCCGCTTCCCCGTCACCGGCCCGGACAGCACCCTGCTGGGCTATCTGCACATCAAGGACACCCTCGGCGCCACCGACCGCGACCGGCCCTTCCCGCGTGCCGCCCTGCACCCGGTCACCCGGGTCCGCATCGACACCCCGCTGGACGACACCCTCACCGCGCTGCGCGCCGACGGGAGCCATCTGGCGGCCGTGACGGGCCGGACGGGGGCCGTCCTCGGTTTCGTGACCATGGAGGACGTCCTGTCCGAGCTGGTCGGACCGACGCCGGCCACCGCGTGATCGCACGGCCACCGCGTGACCGCCGGGCGGCCGTGCCGCCCGGCTGGTAGATCTGGGAACGCCGCTCCCGCCCCGGCCGTTCTCACAGCGCACCGCACTACCGAAGGAGCAAGCCCGTGTCCGCCACCCCGACGGACCCCCGCCCCACGCGATCGACCCGCCGTTGAGTACCACGAGTGCCCTGCTGGGCCTGCTGGCCGTGTTCCTGCTGACCGCCGGCACCGGCTACTTCGTCGCCCAGGAGTTCGCGTACGTCTCCGCGGACCGGCTGGCCCTCTCCCGCGAGGCGGAGGCCGGTGACCGCAAGGCCGCCCGCGCACTGAAGGTCCTGGAGCGGCTGTCCTTCATGCTCTCCGGCGCCCAGCTGGGCATCACCGTCACCGGCCTGGTCGTCGGCTTCATCGCCGAACCCTCGGTCTCCGCGCTCCTCGAGCCCGCCCTGACCGGCCTGGGCATCCCGGAGGGGGCCGTCGGCGGCATCTCCGTCGTGCTGGCCTTCGTCCTGGCCACCGTCGTCCAGATGGTGCTCGGCGAACTGGCCCCGAAGAACCTCGCGATCGCCGTCCCCGAGCGGCTCGCGAAGGCCCTCGCACCCTCGACGCTCGGCTACCTCAAGGTCGTAGGACCCCTCGTGCACGTCTTCGACGGGGCCGCCAACCGTCTCCTGCGCAAGGCCGGCATCGAACCCGTCGAGGAACTCCACCACGGCGCCACCCTGGAGGAACTCGGCCACCTCATCGGCGAGTCCCACGAACAGGGCGAACTGCCCAGGGACACCGCCGAACTCCTCGACCACGCCCTGGAGTTCTCCGAGCGCACCCTCGACGAGGTGATGGTGCCGCGCGTCGACGCCGTCTTCGTCCGAGCGGACGCCACCGCCGCCGAGGCGGTCGACCTGATCGCCAAGCACGGCCACTCCACCTACCCCGTCCTCGGCGACCACCCCGACGACGTGCCCGGCGTCCTGGGCGTACGGGAGCTGACGCGCCTGACCGCCCACGAGCTGACCCGGTCCACCGCGCGGTCCCTCGCCCGCACCCCGCTCCTGCTGCCCGACACGCTCCCGCTGCCGGAGGCGGTCGCGCAGATGCGGGAGCGGGACGACGAGTTCGCGGTCGTCCTGGACGAGCACGGCGGAGTCGCCGGCATCGTCACCTACGAGGACATCGCCGAGGAACTGGTCGGTGACATCGCCGACGAGACCGACACCGTCACCGAACCCGCGGTGCCCGACGGGGAGGGCTGGCTGGTCGACGCCGGCCGCCGGCTCGACGAGATCGCCGACGCCACCGGCGTCGAACTCCCCGAGGAGGAGGACTACGACACCGTCGCGGGCCTGGTGGTGGACCGTCTCGGCCGCTTCCCTGCGATCGGGGACCGGATCACGGTCGAGCTGCCGGACGGCGGCCGCGCGGTGATCGACGTACGGACTCTGGACCGGCACGTACCGGAACGCGTCCGCGTGCAGGCGGTGGAGCCGGAATGAGTTTCCCGACGGCGCTCTTCGTCACCGTCCTGCTGCTGATCGGCAGCGGCTTCTTCGTCGCCGCCGAGTTCGCGCTGGTCGCCGCCAAGCGGCACCGCATGGAGAAGGCCGCGGCGGAGGGACGGCGCGGCGCGAAGGCGGCCCTGGCCGGGATGCGCGAGCTGTCGCTGATGCTGGCCGGCGCCCAACTCGGCATCACCGTCTGCACCCTGGGCCTCGGTTCGGTCTCCAAGCCCGCGATCTCCCACGAACTCGACCCGCTGCTGCACGACCTGGGCCTGCCCAGCGCGCTCAGCTACGGCGTGGCCTTCGTGTTCGCCATGGTCGTCGTGGTGTTCCTGCACATGGTGCTCGGTGAGATGGCCCCCAAGTCCTGGGCGATCGCCCACCCCGAGCGCTCCGCGATGCTGCTCTCGCCGCCCTTCCGGGGCGTGGTCAAGGCCGTCAGGCCGCTGATCTCGGTACTGAACGGGATGAGCAACGCGCTGGTACGGCTGTGCCGGGTCACCCCGCGCGACGAACTCGCCGCCGTGCACAACCGCGAGCAACTGACCCATCTGGTGGAGGAGTCGCAGCGGCTCGGGCTGATCAGCGAGGCCGACTCGGCGCTGCTCACACGCTCGCTCACCGAGCCCGGAACACCCGTCGGCGACCTGCGTGTCCCGGCCGCGGAGATCACCTCGGTGGAGGGAAGCGCCGACTTCGACGCCGTCCTGCGTACGGCCGCCGAGCACGACCGCACCCGCATGCTGGTCCGCGAGGGCGACCTGGTGCTCGGCTCCCTCCACGCCCGCGACGCCCTGGTCGCCCGTGCCCAGGGCCGCACCGGCACCGCCCGCACCCTGGCCCGCCCGGTCCCGGAGCTGACGCAGGACACCACCGTCGCCGACGCGATCGACCTCCTGCGCCGCAACCGGGCCTCCCTGGCGGTCGTACGGGACGCGGCGGGCACGCTCACGGGGATGGTGACGCTGGACGACCTGCTGGCGCGCTATCTGCAGCCGTCCTGAACCGGGTCGCACATGAGCGAGGGCAAGGAGATCACCGCTCTCCTTGCCCTCTTCAACGTATAGCTCACGGGGGGCCTTGCGGCAAGATCCCCGTCCTGCCGCACAATCTCCGTCCGAACCGAGGAGGGGGATCCGATGATCGACGTGATCGTCGCCGGCGGCGGGCCGACGGGTCTGATGCTGGCCGCCGAGTTGCGGCTGCGCGGTGTGCGGGTGGTCGTACTGGAGAAGGAGGCCGGGCCGACCGAGATCGTCCGCTCGCTCGGCCTGCACGCGCGCAGCATCGAGGTGCTGGACCAGCGCGGGCTGCTGGAGCGGTTCCTCGCGCACGGCAGGCAGTTCACGGCCGGGGGCTACTTCGCCAGCATCGACAAGCCCTGGCCGGACGGGCTGGACAGTGCGCACGCCTACGTCCTCGCCATCCCGCAGACCGTCACCGACCGCCTGCTGGCCGAGCGTGCCGTCGAACTGGGCGCGGAGGTCCGGCGCGGCTGCGAGCTGGTCGGGCTGAGTCAGTCGGTCGACGGGGCCGGGGCCGGGGTGAGCGTCGAACTCGCCGACGGTACGCGGCTGCGCGCGCGCTTTCTCGTGGGCTGCGACGGCGGCCGCAGCACCGTGCGCAAGCTGCTCGGCGTCGGCTTCCCGGGCGCGTCCGCCAAGGCCGAGACGCTGCTCGGCGCGATGGAGGTCGGCGTGGCGCCGGAGACGGTGACCGCGGTGGTGACCGAGGTCCGCCGGACCCAGAGGCTGTTCGGCCTCGGGCCCGTCGGGGACGGGCTGTACCGCGTCGTGGTGCCCGCCGAGGGGGTGGCCGGGGACCGCTCGGTCGCCCCGACCCTGGAGGAGTTCAAGCGACAGCTGCGGGCGGTCGCCGGCACCGACTTCGGCGTGCACTCACCGCGCTGGCTCTCCCGCTTCGGCGACGCCACCCGGCAGGCCGAGCGCTACCGGGTCGGCCGGGTGCTGCTGGCCGGGGACGCGGCCCACGTCCACCCGCCGGTGAGCGGACAGGGGCTGAACCTCGGTATCCAGGACGCGTTCAACCTGGGCTGGAAGCTGGCCGCCGAGGTGGCCGGCTGGGCTCCTGAGGACCTGCTCGACAGCTACCACGCCGAACGGCACCCGGTGGCCGCCGACGTACTGAACAACACCCGTGCGCAGATGGAGCTGCTGTCCACCGAACCGGGGCCGCGGGCGGTGCGCCGGCTGCTGGCGCAGCTGATGGACTTCGACGAGGTGAACCGGTACCTGATCGAGAAGGTCACCGCGATCGGCGTCCGCTACGACTTCGGCGAGGGCCACGAACTGCTCGGCCGGCACCTGCGCGACCTCACGCTCAAGAGCGGCCGCCGCCTCTACGAGCTGACGCGCGGGGGGCGCGGGCTGCTGCTCGACGGCACCGGCCGGCTGTCGGTGGCGGGCTGGGCGGACCGGGTCGACCACGTCGTCGACGCCGGCCGGGAACTGGACGTTCCCGCGGTCCTGTTGCGGCCGGACGGCCATGTGGCGTGGGTGGGGGAGAAGCAGGGGGAACTGGTCGCCACCCTGCCCAGGTGGTTCGGGACGACCGCCCTGGAATCCCACCGCCGCTGATGGAGAGGGCGGCGGCATGTGATCCCGTGTCTGCGGTGCGGGGGGTGCCTGCCGCGCCGACAGGGTCAGGCGGGAGTGGGCCGGCGGGTGCCCGTGAGGGGGCTGCGGGCCGCCTCGTCCTGGACGAGCAGGGAGAGCAGTGACGCCACCGTCAGGCCGGCCTCGGCGGGATGGCGCAGCACCTTTCCCGGGTCGATGCGGTAGGTGTTGGTGCGGCCCTCCCGCACGTGCGACAGGTATCCGTCCTGCTCCAGGTCGGAGATGATCTTCTGTACGGCGCGTTCGGTCAGCCGGCAGCGCGCGGCGATGTCGCGGATCCGGGCGCTGTGGTTGTCGGCGATCGCGGCCAGTACTCGCGCATGGTTGGTGACGAACGTCCATCCGCTGTGAGACTCGGGCACTCCATCCATGGCAGCAGTCTAGCGACCAGACATTCACGCATTCAAAAACCGGAACAAAATTTCATGTATTAGTTGACGTATGTGGGTCACTGAGGGGAATCTGAGGGACAGAGGCAGCCGAGCACATGAACGGGAGAGGGCCATGCCGGAACCTGCGCACTCGGCGCAGCCCCTCACCACGCTGGACGCGCGCCCGCCGTGTCTGGCCACGATCAAAGCCGTCGTGGCCGGGGACCGGACGGTGGTCGTCTGCCGTGGCGAGTTCGACCTCGGAGCCCAGGAGCTCCAGGCGGAGCTCTCGGCCGTCCTCGACCGCTCGGCCACCGGCGTGGACCTGGACCTCGCAGGGGTCCGGTTCTGCGACTGCGGCGGCCTCAACGTCCTGCTGGGCCTGCGCAGGGAGGCCCTGGACCAGGGCAAGACGGTCACCGTCCGGACGTGCAGTCCGGCCGTCGAGCGCCTGCTCGACCTGACCGGAGCGGGGGAGCTGTTCGTGACCGACAGGTCCGTACGCTCCGCCGACTCGGCCACCCCGGCCGCCGACTCGGCCACCGCGGCCGCCGTGCCCGTCCCCGCGCCTGCCCTGAGCCCCGTCCCCGGTCCCGGTCCGGGTCCCGAGGAGCAGCCCCAGCCCATGGATGTCGACGAGGAGCTGCGCCTGGAGGTCGATCAGCTGCGCCGGGCGATGCGGACCCGCCCGGCCATCGACGTGGCCCGCGGGATCGTCATGGCCTCGTTCGGGCTGAGCCCCGAGGACGCCTGGACGGTGCTCGTCACCGCCTCCCAGAACACCAACACCAAACTGCACCACCTCGCCCAGGGTCTGATGGGCGCCGTCCATGGCGCAGCGGTGCCGGAGGACGTGCAGCGGCAGATGGCGGCGGCCGTGGCCAGGGTCCGGGAGCGGGAGCCTGAATAGCGGGGCCTCCGCTGCGGTCCCGGCCGCGGAGCCTCTGCCGTGCCGTGCTCCCGTGGCGTGGCGTGGCGTGCCGTGGCGTGCCGCGGACGGCGGCGGTCCGTCCCGGCCGGCCGGTTCCGTCCCTCGAGCCGGGTACCTACCCGCGCCCGGTGTCCTGGCCGAAGGCCTCAAGGATCCGTTCGGCGGCCAGCGTGGCCGTCAACTGCCCCTCCCGGACCCGCTGTTCGAGGTCCGGGGCGAGGGCCTTGACGGCCGGGTGGGAGTGCAGGCGGCCGAGGAGTTCGTCCCGCACCATCGCCCAGGCCCAGCCGACCTGCTGGTCCCGCCGCTTGGCGGTGAGCCGCCCCGTGGAGTCGAGAAGCATCCGGTGCTGTTCCAGGCGCTCCCAGACCACGTCCAGGCCGGTCGACTCGCGGGCGCTGCAACTGAGCACCGGGGGAGTCCAGAAGGCGTCCTTGCCGTGCATCAGCCGTAGCGCGCCCGCCAGTTCACGCGCGGCCGCGCGGGCGTCGCGCTCGTGCGGGCCGTCCGCCTTGTTGACCGCGATCACGTCGGCGAGTTCCAGGACGCCCTTCTTGATGCCCTGGAGCTGGTCGCCGGTACGGGCCAGGCTGAGCAGCAGGAAGGAGTCGACCATGTCGGCGACCGCGGTCTCGGACTGGCCGACGCCGACGGTCTCGACCAGGATCACGTCGTACCCGGCGGCCTCCATCACGACCATCGACTCCCGGGTCGCCTTCGCCACCCCGCCCAGCGTGCCCGCGCTCGGGGAGGGTCGTACGAAGGCGTTCGGGTCGACGGCCAGGCGCTCCATGCGGGTCTTGTCGCCGAGGATCGAGCCCCCGGTACGGCTGGAGGACGGGTCCACGGCGAGGACAGCCACCCGGTGCCCGAGCGAGGTCAGCATCGTGCCGAACGCGTCGATGAACGTCGACTTGCCGACCCCCGGCACCCCGCTCACACCGATCCGCCGCGCCCGGCCACTGTGCGGGAGCAGCTCGGTGAGCAACTCCTGTGCCAGTGACCGGTGTCGGGGATGGGTGGACTCGACGAGGGTGATCGCGCGGGCCACGATCGCCCGCTTCCCGTCGAGCACGCCCTTCACATACGCGTCGAGATCGATCACTGCCCGTGTCCGAGGTCGGCCGACAGACGCTCCACCAGGTCGTACGCCGCGTCCGGGATCACCGTCCCCGGCGGGAACACGGCCGCCGCGCCCATCTCCAGGAGGGTCGGCACGTCCTGCGGCGGGATCACCCCGCCCACCACGATCATGATGTCCTCCCGGCCCTCCTCGGCCAGCGCCTCCTTCAGCGCCGGTACGAGGGTGAGGTGACCGGCGGCCAGGGACGAGACGCCGACGATGTGCACGTCCGCCTCCACGGCCTGGCGGGCCACCTCGCCCGGGGTCTGGAACAGGGGGCCGACGTCGACGTCGAAGCCGAGGTCGGCGAAGGCGGTGGCGATCACCTTCTGGCCGCGGTCGTGGCCGTCCTGGCCCATCTTGGCGACCAGGATGCGCGGCCGGCGGCCCTCCGCCTCCTCGAAGGCGTCCACCAGCGCGCGGGTGCGGTCCACGTTCTCGGACTCCCCTGCCTCGTTGCGGTACACCCCGGAGATCGTACGGATCTGGCTCGCGTGCCGGCCGTACACCTTCTCCAGGGCATCGGAGATCTCGCCGACGGTGGCCTTCGCGCGGGCCGCGTGCACGGCCAGCTCCAGCAGGTTGCCCTCGCCGTCCGCGGCCCTGGTCAGCGCGTCGAGCGCGTCCCGGCACGCGGTCTCGTCCCGCTCCGCCCGCAGCCGCCGGAGCTTCTCGATCTGCTGGGACCGTACGGAGGAGTTGTCGACCTTGAGGACCTCGATCGCCTCGTCCGTCTCGACCCGGTACTTGTTGACGCCGATGACCGGCTGGCGGCCGGAGTCGATACGGGCCTGGGTGCGGGCCGCGGCCTCCTCGATGCGCAGCTTGGGGATGCCGGCGTCGATCGCCTTGGCCATGCCGCCCGCCGCCTCCACCTCCTGGATGTGCTGCCACGCCTTGCGCGCGAGGTCGTACGTCAGCCTCTCCACGTACGCGCTGCCGCCCCACGGGTCGATGACCCGGGTCGTGCCGGACTCCTGCTGGATCAGCAGCTGGGTGTTGCGGGCGATGCGCGCCGAGAAGTCGGTGGGCAACGCCAGTGCTTCGTCAAGGGCGTTGGTGTGCAGCGACTGGGTGTGGCCCTGGGTCGCCGCCATCGCCTCGACGCACGTGCGGGTGACGTTGTTGAACACGTCCTGCGCGGTCAGCGACCAGCCCGAGGTCTGCGAATGGGTGCGCAGGGAAAGGGACTTGGCGTTCTTCGGGTCGAACTGCCGCACCAGCTTCGCCCACAGCAGCCGCGCCGCCCGCAGCTTGGCGATCTCCATGAAGAAGTTCATGCCGATCGCCCAGAAGAAGGACAGCCGGGGCGCGAACGCGTCCACGTCCAGGCCGACTTCGCGTCCCGCGCGGATGTACTCGACGCCGTCCGCGAGCGTGTACGCCAGCTCCAGGTCGGCCGTCGCACCCGCCTCCTGGATGTGATACCCGGAGATGGAGATGGAGTTGTATCGGGGCATCCGCTGCGAGGTGTAGGCGAAGATGTCGGAGATGATCCGCATCGACGGCTTCGGCGGATAGATGTAGGTGTTGCGGACCATGAACTCCTTGAGGATGTCGTTCTGGATGGTCCCGGCCAGCTTCTCGGGCGGCACGCCCTGTTCCTCCGCCGCCACGATGTACAGCGCCAGCACCGGCAGCACGGCGCCGTTCATCGTCATCGACACGGACATCTTGTCGAGGGGGATGCCGTCGAACAGCTGCCGCATGTCGTAGATCGAGTCGATCGCCACGCCCGCCATGCCGACGTCACCGGTCACCCGCGGGTGGTCGCTGTCGTAACCGCGGTGCGTGGGCAGGTCGAAGGCGACCGACAGTCCCTTCTGGCCGGCGGCGAGGTTGCGCCGGTAGAAGGAGTTGGACTCCTCGGCGGTGGAGAAGCCCGCGTACTGGCGGATCGTCCAGGGCTGGTTGACGTACATCGTCGGGTACGGCCCGCGAAGGTACGGCGCCACGCCCGGGTACGTCTCCAGGAAGTCCAGGCCCTCCAGGTCACGGCCGGTGTAGAGCGGCTTGACCTCGATGCCCTCCGGCGTCTCCCAGACGGGCCCGGCGCCGCCGGTGGCCTGCTTCACAGCCGTACGCCACTCGTCGGCGCCGACCTCGGTGGCCGGGGTCCCCAGCTCGATCCCGGTGAAGTCGGGGATGCTGGACATCAGGACACTCCCATGCGGTCGAGGGTGGCGGTGAGCACGGCGACGGCGTCGCAGCCCGCGAAGACGTAGGAGTCCACGCCGGAGTACTGCCCGGGCCGCCCGGCGAGGAACACGTGCCGCGCGCCTGCCGACTTGAGGGCCTGTACGACCTCGTCGGCCCGCTCCTCGTACACCGCGTCGCTGGAGCACAGGCAGGCCTCGGTGGCGCCGCTCTCCTCGAAGGTGCCCTCGGTCACGGGCTCGATGCCGCCGGCCTGGAAGAGGTTGGCGGCGAAGGTCGTGCGGGCGGTGTGGGCCGCGGCCGGGCCGAGCGCGGCGAGGAAGACGCGGGGCCGGGACCCGGTCGCCGCGAGGTGGGCGTCGGAGCGGGCGCGCAGCTCCTCGTACGCCTCGTCGCGCCGCACGCGGGGCAGGCCGCCGGTCCGGGACTCGGGCGCGGGGGCGCGCTCCACGGGCTTCTCGCCGAGGTGCGGGAACTCGCTGACGCCGGTGATGGGTTCGCGCCGGGTGGCGAGCTTCTTGGAGCGCTGTGCCCAGGTCGTCGCCAGGTCCGTGCGGAGCCGTCCGGAGCGCAGAACGGCCGCCTGGCCGCCGTCGCGCTCGATCGTCCGGAAGAACCGCCAGGCTGCCTCGGCGAGTTCGTCGGTCAGCCGCTCCACGTACCAGGAGCCGCCCGCCGGGTCGATCACCCGGGCCAGGTGCGACTCCTCGACCAGGATCGTCGAGGTGTTGCGGGCGATACGCCGGGCGAACGCGTCCGGCAGACCGAGCGCGTGGTCGAAGGGCAGCACGGTGACGGCCTCCGCGCCGCCGACCCCGGCGGCCAGGGTGGCGATCGTCGCGCGCAGCATGTTCACCCACGGGTCGCGCCGGGTCATCATCACGGGCGAGACGACGGCGTGCTGTGCCTGGGCTCCGGCACCGGGCGCCCCGCACACCTCGGCGACCCGCGCCCACAGCCGGCGCGCGGCCCGCAGCTTGGCGATCGTCAGGAACTGGTCGGCCGTCGCCGCGTACCGGAACTCCAGCTGCGCACAGGCCTGTTCGACGCTCAGCCCGGCCCCGGTCAGCTCCCGCAGATAGGCGACACCGGTGGCGATCGAGGCCCCCAGCTCCTGCGCGGCCGAACCGCCGGCCTCGTGGTACGGCAGCGCGTCCACCGTCAGCGCCCGCAGCCCCGGGAACTCCTCGGCGCACCTGCGCGCGAGCGGGACGACGGGCGCGAAGTCCAACTCCTCGCCCGTACGGGCCTCGTGGCCGAGCGGGTCGGCGCCGAGGTTGCCGCGCGCGGCCTGGCCGTCGATGCCGCGCTCGTCGTAGAGCCGCAGCAACTCCTGTGCGGCGGGGACCACTTGGCTGCCCGCGTCGAGGACGACCGGCGCGAGGTCGAGATAGACGCCCTCGAGGACCTGGCCGAGCGAGGCCACCGGGATGCCGCCCTCGCCCGCGACGAGCCACAGGGAGCTGACGCCGTTCTCCAGGTCCGTGAGCACCGCGCTGTTGTCGGCGACCGCGTGCCGCTGCCGTACGTCCCAGCCGCCGGTGGTGTTCCCCTCGGCACGGGCGCCCCGCACGAAGGGGGCCAGGCCGGGGAAGCCGGGGTCGGGCGCGGTGTCGTGCGCGGTGTACAGGGGGCGGGTGCGCAGCCCGTCCTCGAGCGCGGTGGACAGGGCGTCCTCCGCTGCCACGCCGGAGACTTCCTTGCCGGACTTGCGCAGGACACCCGCCACCAGGCTGTGCCACTGATCAAGGTTCGCGTCAGGGAACTCGGCGGCCAGCGAGAGCCCGTCGTCAGGCAGGACCGTCATGCTCGGATGCTAGGCCAGAGCGGCAAAGGAGCAGCAGTGGCCACGGCTGTGACCTTGCCCGCAACGACACTGTGACGCCGGTCTCCCCTGTACAAACAGGGCGTATGGACGCGGACGTGCAGACCTGCATCGACGGGATCGCCCCCGAGCACCGTCCGCTCTTCGACCGGGTGCACCGGCCGATCCTGGGGGCGTACCCCGAGGCGGACGTCGTGCCGGTCTACGGGACCTCCTCTCCCCGCACCCGGACCCCCTCGGCGGCAGCCTTGAGCTCGTCGATGACCGCGCCCGCCATGTCGTCGGAGGGGCCGGCTGAGCGGAGACGTCCTGGCGGAGCAGCGGGCCGCCGACTCGATCCGGAGGGCGAGGGGACTTGACGCACGGGCCGCCCCTCACGACTCCGGTTCCAGGTCGTGCCGGTCCATCACGTCGTTGGCAGCTGCGTCCGCGGCACCGGCGCCGACGGCTTCCTCTCCTGCACCCTCGACCACGACCCGCTCGGCCGCGCCAACCGGTACACCGACTCCCTCGGCCACACCACCGTCCACCGCTACGACGAACACCGGCGCCTGACCGGATGGACCGACACCGAGGGCAACACCGTCCACCGCACGTGGGACGGCCCCGAACGCCTTGCCTCCACCACCGACGCCCTGGCCGTGCCACCGGCTACGCGTACGACGACGCCGGCAACACCACCACCGTCCTCCGCCCCGACGGACACGCCATGCGCGCCCTCTACGACGACCTCGGCGTGCCCGTCGGGATCACCGAGGAGGACGGCGCCGACGGCGCCACCCGGCGGTACACCTACGACGAGCGGGGCAACCGGCTCTCGGCCACCGACCCGGCCGGCGCCGTCACCCGCTACACCTACGACGCCGCCCTCGGTCACGCCACCACCGTCGAGCGGGACGCCTTCGGCCGCGTGCCGGCTGGTGGATGCGCGACCCCAACGCGCCGGTAATCCAGCACAATTGCGACACCGAGGACCCCAGCAGTACCGGCGTCCACCCACGAGGCCATGGCCGGGGGCATCACACCCCTGGCATCCCCCGGGACCAGCCGAACTGGTTCGACTCCAACGGCAACCCGGTCCCCAGCGACCAGCTGACCTACGAGCACCTGCACCCGGTCGTCCAGCACTGGAACCAGACCGGATACAACACCGACCGCGGCACCCGCAACGACTACTACGACGACACGAATAACCTGGTGCCCAAGACCGGCAGCCAGAACTCTGCGAGCGGCGGACGGATGACGGTGACGTACCGGCAGGACACCGGACCCGACTACTCCTGCTCCTGACCCTCTCCGGCAGCAGACACAGTGAGAAGCAACTGAGAAGCAACTGAGAAGCAACAGCGAGCGACAGGAAGAGAGCCGGACGATGGACCTGGCGTCGGAGGTGGCCGCCCAGCCCGGAGCCGCCCCCGTCGAGGGCCTGCCCGACGCCTGGCACTGGTCACGCATGATCTTCAACTTCGACGCCGTCCTCACCCCGGACCACGAGCACCTGCTGGAGATGCGGGTCATGGGCCGCCACGACGCGGCCCTGGCACAGGCCGTGCTGGCCTTCGCACGCGACCACAGCACGGACATCACCGACAGCGGCCGGCCGCTCGTGGCCCTGGGCGGATTCACCTGCCCCGGCTGGGAGTTCGACACCGTCGCCGCCGTCAGCCCCGGCGTCCACGACAACCACGCCCAGGACGACGCCGACCTCCACAAGGCCACCTGGACCCTCTTCCCCGGCTACCGCTGCGAGTTCTCCGGGACGGAGACCGAGGAAGAGGCCGCCCACCTGTTCCGCCTCGCCCTCCAGCCGACCAAGCTCGACCGCGAGCGCGTCCCCTTCCTGCGGATGCGCTACGACAACACCCGCACCCAGAGCCACAGCACCGGCCCCTACCGGGGCATCGCCCCCCTGCCCGTCCTGCTGAACGAACTGTCCCTGCTGGAGGGCGCCCCCGGCAGCTGGGTCGAGTGGGAGAACCGCCTCGGAGAGATCCTGAAGGCCGAGGCCGAGGCCGAGGCCGATCCGGAAACCGGCCTCGTCCTGCACACCGCCGCAGGCGACCGCGGTATCACCGGCGAAGAACTGCTCGGTCTCGCCGAGCGGTCCGTCGTGCACGCCGGCGAGAGCGCGTGACCAGGATCCGGGCGAGGGCGTGGAACGGCGACACCTGGGACGACCCCGACGAGGACACGCTGTACGACCTCCTCAGCGAGCTCAACCTCCGCCACCGCTTCCTGATCGTCGAGCGGGCCGACTCATCTGATCCCGGCCGGCACTACATCCAGGTGTGCTTGGAGGACGACCACAGCTGCCTCGTCGAACACCGCGACGGCGGCCCCCACGCGCACTGACAGGCCCGCATCCCCGTCCCCTACGCCATGAGGGGACGTGACCTCGCCGCGGATGTCGTCAACAGCTGGACCCACGACGACGACCACCAGTGGCGAGCCGCCTTCACGATGATGCGGCCTCATGACCGACGATCCCGATCGACCCGAGGACACCATGCACTGGGCTGTCGAAGAACTGGGCCGCGTCATGCGGCCGCCCGCCGGTGGCGGCGACGCCGTCGACTGGGACGCGTTGCGCGCCGAGTCGGGCTGGGAACTGCCGGGCGACTACCGCGACTTCGTGGCGGTGTACGGGCTGGGCGCCATCGGTGACTCGATCGGCGTCCTCACACCTGCCTTCGACGGCTACCCCTACGAAGACCACCTGCTCCACGGAGTCGAGTGGCCGCCGGTGGACGGGATGTTGACCTGGGCGTCGAACGAAGCCGGTGACGACTTCCTGTGGACGTGTGTGGGGGAGCCCGATGAGTGGCGAGTGGTCTTCCGGCCCAGGAACCGCCGTGGGGAGCACCAGTACGACATGGGAATGGCGGAGTTCCTGCTCCGCCTGGTGCGGCGGGAGATCCGTCCTCCGCTCGGTGCTGAGCTGGAGTTTCCGGCCACGTTCGTGTCATGGCGGGAAGAAGGAGCGCGTCTGCGCGACGAGGATGGCGACCTTGAGGGATTTTGACCGGGTGACAGCGGAGATTCGGGCCCTGTTGGGCCGCCCGGCTTCAACTGGACGGACCCGGCGCCGTGGAGCATCCCGCGGGTCACCTCCTGCACAACCTCGGAGAATCCATCAGGGGAGACCTCGAACTCTTCCGTGAGGAAGACATGGGCTCGGGGTTCGCCCCTGCCGGACTCGGCAGGTACTCCACCCACCGCCGCATCGCCTTGGCGGGTCGTGGTGGTGGAGCTCGACGCCCCGGCCTGGACTCTGCACGAGATGACGTTCGGCGAGTGGCTGCTCGCCTACTTCAGGGGCGAGGACTGAACATCTCTCCCGGCCGCAGCCCAGCCGCAAATAGGCGCAAAGCGCACAAAAAATCTCTATCTACCGTGGGCGCGGCGGGCGCACCGCGGGCGGCCAGGAGGTCGAAGCCGGGCGGGGGGGCGGATGCCGGACCGGATGAGCAGGTGGAGCCGCCGGCACCGGACACTCCGACGGACCTGCCCAAGGGCTCCTGGGGCGGTGCTGAAAGGCACGCTGAAGGAGTTCAAGAAGGATGAGCTGACCGACCGGGCGGCGGCGCTGACCTGCTACGGGATCCTGGCGCTGTTCCCGGCCCTGCTGGCGCTGATCTCGCTGCTGGGGATCGTAGGCCAGTCGGTGATGAAGCAGGTGTTGGACAACATCCAGAAGCTCGCCTCAGGTGCGGCGCGCGATGTCTTGAGCAACGCGGTGAAGCAGATGCAGGGTCAGGCCGGAATCGGGTCGATCATGGCGATCGCCGGTCTGGCGCTCGCGGTGTGGTCGGCTTCCGCTGGATCACACCGGGCAGTTTCCTGGCCCTGGTGATCTGGATGATCGCCTCGGCCCGGTTCGCGCTGTACATGGCGAACTTCGCCTCCTGCAACAAGACCTACGGCACGTTCGCCGGTGTGATCGTCTTCCTGGTGTGGCTGTGGATCGCGAACCTGGCGATTCTGCTGGGCCTGGAGTTCGACGCCGAGAACCAAGATCGCCTACAAGCCGGTCGGCATGGCCAGGGGCGCCGTCAGCGGTGTGCTGGCCGGTGCGGTGTTCAAGCAGGTCTGGAAGAAGCTCGGACATGACGAGAACGCCCCTGACGCCACCGAGAGCACCGCACCTGGCGCGAGATCCTGTCAGCCGCCGTCCTCCAGGGCGCGATCTTCGCCGGCGTCAAAGCCGCCGTCGGCCGCGGCGGCGCCCCCGCAACCCCAGCCCGGCCGGGCGTCAACAGGTGGTTGGCTTTCCGGAAGGGAGGGCACACCTGTGACCGCACACCCCCTCTTGTTTACGGCACCGCCGTCGCTCACGGTCATGCCGCGTCGGTGATCCGCCGCCTGATCTCGCTGCCGCTCGGCGCCGCCTTGGTGCCGGTGTGCCGAACGAGGGACAGGTGGCGCCCTCGGTGTGCATGACGTGCGGGGTGCGCAGGCTCCTTGAGCAGCCACTCCTCATAGCGTCCCAGCGCGAGCATCACGCACATCAACCCCGGGGGCAGCAAGAGAGCGGCGAAGACCACGACGACTCCTTTTGTGGACGGGCTTCTTCCCTCCGGGTAGCCCGCACCGGGCGAAGCAGAGGCTCAAGCGGTGAGGGAGGTGTGACCATCTCGCGTGGAGGGTGTGGCAGGCGGCTGACCGGCCGGTTGTTCGGCGTGACACGCGGTGATTGGTTGGCCACTCGCAGCCGCGGCTCCGCCTGTGCCTGATCGCAGCGATTCGTCCACCGATCTCCGTTTCAATGGCGGAGAAGCGGCAACTCACCATAAAGAGGTGCATTTGGGGCGCGCACGTTAGGGGGCCTGCCCGATGTCAACAGGGACACTTCTAGCGATCATCATTCCCATCGTGGTGGTGATCGCCGTGGCGGCCGTGGTGGCCTGGCTGCTCATACGTCGCAAGAAGCTGCGTGAGCGCTTCGGCCCGGAGTATGGACGAACGATGGAGGATGCCGGCAGCCGCATGGCCGGTGAACGCGAGCTCAAGGCCCGCGAGAAGCGGCATGACGCGCTGGACATCAAACCGCTGGACAGCAGGGTCAGGGATCGGTACACCCAGGACTGGACCAGCG
This sequence comes from Streptomyces sp. NPDC001668, assembly GCF_042893155.1. Classification (NCBI taxonomy): domain Bacteria; kingdom Bacillati; phylum Actinomycetota; class Actinomycetes; order Kitasatosporales; family Streptomycetaceae; genus Streptomyces; species Streptomyces sp. NPDC001668. Next base: position 269,367 of record NZ_JBIAUQ010000011.1, on the reverse strand, counting down.
TGCAGGAGGAGTTCGTGGACCGTCCAGAGGACGCGGTGCACGACGCGGACCGCCTGGTGACCTCCTTGATGCACGAGCGCGGCTACCCGACCCAGGACTTCGACCAACAGCTCAAGGATCTGTCGGTCGAGCACGGCCGCACACTCGAGCACTACCGGGCCGCCCACGATGTCGATGAGCTCAGCACCCGGCACGAGGCGACCACCGAACAATTGCGGGGTGCCATGGTGCACTACCGGGCCCTGTTCGACGAACTGCTCTCCGACGGCGGCGAAACCCGCCGTGCCGCTCCGGCCTGAACGGCTCGGCGACCAGACCGTCGCCCCGATCCGGGGAACGCAGGCGTCCGGGAACGGAGGAGATATGCAACGCAACGACATACCGGACACTGCCGCCGCGAGCGGCCTGTCCACCGACGACCTCGCCCAACCGCGCGACAGGTCCACGCAGGAGGGGGCGGCGAGCACGTCGACCGATGTACCGACCTTCCCCGGCGAGAGCACGGCTACGCCGGGCAGGCCTGCCGAAGGAGAGGCCGCGGGAGCCGACGGTGGCGCTCGGGACGAGGCGGTGGGAGCCGACTCCGGCGATCAGCACCGGGCCACGGACCGGGGCGCCCGCTCCGAGGACGAGGCGCCCCAGCTCCTTACCCCCGAGGATGAGGAAGGGTTCCGCACACGGTGGCAGGAGGTGCAGAACGAGTTCGTGGACGACCCGCGTGCCGCCGTGCACACCGCCGACGCCCTCGTCGCGGACGTGATGCAAAAGCTGGCCGCCACCTTCGCCGACCACAAACAAGAACTGGAAGGACAGTGGAACCGGGGCGAACAGGCGAACACCGAGGACCTGCGTCTGGCACTGCGCCACTACCGTTCGTTCTTCAACCGCCTGCTGGTCACCTGACACGACGCGGCGGCGCGGCACACAGGCCGAGGAGGCCTGGGCCGTGACCGCCTGATCGCCGGGCCCGTCCGGCAGAACCCGCCGATCAGCTGGGGGCAGGGATCAGGCCCAGCCGAGTTCCGTGTAGGGGCGTCCGTGCCGGATTCCCTCGATGGCGGCCCGGGTGTAGGCGACGGTGGGCTCGGGGAGGGTGTCGGCGGGCCACCAGCTCCAGCTGACGCACTTGTCCGGCTCCAGGACCCGGGGTTCGCCCTGCCACGTTCGGGCCCGGAAGACCAGCTGGAGACGCGGCTGCGCGCCGGGAGCGTCGAGGAGGTGGACGACGTGCACGAGTTCGACGTCCTCAGCCTCGATCACCAGCCCGGCCTCCTCCCAAGCCTCCCGGATCAGGCAGGCGATGGCGGATTCCTGTTCGCAGTGGCCGGCCAGGAAGTGGTGCTTCAGGGGCGAGAAGGCGGAGTCGGGATGCCGCAACCCGAGCAGGATCTTGCCGTCCTGTTCCAGGTACAGGTGGACGCCGACAACGTTCGGGACCGTCTTCGTGCCGGTATCGCGTAGGCGCAGCACCGGCAACGCGTCGGGGGCATCACCGTTTGGGCGTGGGCCCTCCTGGTGGAGGCGGATGACGGCCGTGGTGCCGGGGTCCATGGTCAGATACGGGATCTGCTCGGCATCGGTGAAGCGCAGCATGATCCCCTCGGTCAGTGGCAGCAGGGCGGGGTCGCCGTCCCACGTCCCGGTGTACACCTGGACCCGGCCGGTGGGCCGGTCGTCGGCGTCGGTGTTCTCGACGACGGCGAACGGGACGAGGTCGGGGATGCGCAGGCCGGCCTCTTCCATCAGTTCGCGGGCGATCGTGTCGTCGAGGCTTTCGCCGGGTTCGGGATGGCCTCCGGGCAGCGACCACTGTCCGGCGCTGCAGATGTTTTTGTTGGCGTCCCGCAGATGCAGCAGGTAGTGGCCGTCCGCGCTGACGAGCAGCGCCGCCGTGGTCGTGGTGAGAGCTGGTGCGGTCACGGAATCCTCCATCTGCACGGCGGGCCGGGGGTGGGGTCAGCGGTCGGTGGACAGGGCCAGGAGTTCGGCGAACAGACCGCCGCCGTCGGTGAGTTCGTCGTACGTCCCATGTTCGGCGATCCGGCCGTCTTCCATCACGATGATCCGGTCGGCGATCTTGATGTTGACCAGCTGATGGGTCGCAACCGGATGGGTTGGCGGGGTGTAGTGGTGGGGTCGGGTGTTCCTTTACTCCTGCTGACGTGCCTCTGCGGTCCGCCGGTCCGTCGCCCTGCGGTCGGCCTTCGAGGACGCCACGGCAAGCACATAATGATTTTCTGACCGAGCGGGGAGCCTCCATGCCGGGACGAACAGGTAAAAGCCCGCATCTGACGGTCTCGCACGTAGAGACCAAATACGCTTGGCAAATAAGGAACGAGCTCAAGGAGCAACATTCCGTAGTGGTCATCAACAATCCAAATGGCGTCTGCAGTGATATCTACAACTGTCACCGATCCGTGGAGGCCATTCTGCTGAAGGGTTGGACCATGACCGTGTGGTATCCCGGCGGGAGCGGAATGGTAAGCACTGTATTGCGTGGATCCTCAACGTTACTTGCAGCGACCGCCGGTGGTTTGCCGAGGCGGACACAGAAGTATCCACCGTAGTTGCCGAAATCCTCGGTACTTTGCAGGGATGGAACAAGGGGGGCGAACACTGGCACCCGGGCGGCATCGCATGGTTCTCATGGTCGGATCGCCGACACATGGGCGATTCGGATATGCCAAACAATTTCCTCGTGGTATCTCTGAACAGGCAAAGCGGATATGGTGGGCTCATTTGGTTCGTGAATGCGGGATATCCGGGACCGGAGACGGATGAAGTCCTTGGCAACATCTGGGTCGCGGACAACCCGAACCCGCCCGATTTCGATTCGACCTGAGTGTGTGCAGTGGACCTTGGGTGAAGTAAGCGGAAGGCGCGCAGACCGCGGATTTGATACCGATCTGCCGCCATACTGACGCCTTTAAGGTGGATAAATTCTCCGGCTGCACGTGGGTAGGGGCCGCTCGGTAATGAGTGGCCCCTACCATTTTTCCGGTCCAACCGAGTCGATCGCGCCGTGCGACCAGTCCAATCCGCCTTGGGGGCCGATTTCATCCAGGACCAGGCGGTGGAGTTTGGCCCACATCCTGGCCTTGGTCCACTCGGCGAACCGCCGGAAGGCGGTCACACCCGACAGTCCAAATCCCGGCGGCTGCTGGTCCAGGTGCAGCCCGAGGGGTCGCCACGAAGATGATCGCCGCCAGTGCTTCGCGGTCACCTCGCCGACGGTGCCCTCTGCCCTGCGGGCGTTCCGGCGCCGGCGGAACCACTCGCTGGTACAACTCCCACAGGTCTTCCGGCGTCAACCGTTCGAGCGTACGGTCCGTGCAGCGGTGGCGCCGGGCCTGGGAGGAGGGTGGAGAGCGGACCCTGGCGTCGAAGGCGCCGTTGTCCAGGCCCAAGTTCAGTAAGGCGCTCTTCGCGGTGCTGGAGCAGGAACTGGCCGGCGCCCTGCGCGAGCAGCGGATCGTGCAGAGGCTGCGCGCCCTGGAGGGTGGGGTGGTGGTGCCGCCGCGCTACGACCGCGGGGACTGGCAGGAGGGCGACGGCGTGGGTCCGGCTCCACATCCGGCCTCATCTCGGCGCGGTGTCCCTGCGCGACATCACCCCGACGGTACTGCGGGGCTACATCGCCACGCTGGTGAGGGAGCTTTCCCCGCGGTACTCGCGTCAGATCCTCTCCACGCTCTCGAACATCTTCGAGACCGCCATCGACGACAAGCGTCTGGTGCGCAACCCGCTGCGGGCCAAGTCGGTGCGGTGGCCCAAGGCGCCTGACGACCAGCGGGAAGCCTGGCCGCTGGAGACCGCGCTGCGGGTCCGGGACTCGATCAACCCGCGTTACCGGATCGCCGCCGTGGTCGCTCTGGGCTGCGGATTGCGTCAGGGCGAAGTGTTCGGGCTGTCACCGGAGGACGTCGACTTCCGCAGAGGACTGCTGCGCGTCCGTCGGCAGGTTCAACTCCTGCACGGGCGCTTGTATTTCACGCTCCCGAAGGGCGGCAAGACGCGCGTCGTAGACGTGGCTTCCTCGGTTGCCTCAGCGCTGGCCGAGTACTTCCTGGAGTACCCCGCTGTCGAGGTCGAGTTGCCGTGGGGCGGTCCGGAGCCCGATCGCGAGAGGGAGAAGTTCCCGGTCTCGCAAGGATGGCTTCCGTGCCGATCAGTGCTCCCAGCCTGCGCGTGAGCGGCGAGGCGTCCGCAGGGCAACGCCCGCGATCGCAGGACACCGCCCGCATCGGAGCGAGGCTCATTCTCCCCAGATTCTCCCCAGCGGTCTGGAACCCGTCGTCGGATCCTGCGATCCGGGCCGCGCCCGCTCACGGGAGCGTCTCCCAGGGCGATTACTCAGAGCCAGTCTTTCCGCTTGAAGATGACGTACAAACTGGTACATACGGCCGCCATTAGGAGGATCGCAAAGGGGTATCCGAGTACCCAGTGCAACTCCGGCATCCGATCGAAGTTCATCCCGTAGATCGTCCCCACCAGCGTCGGCGCGAATAGGATCGCCGCCCAAGAAGAGATCTTCTTGATCTCCTCGTTCTGTTCGAACCCCGCCTCCGCCAACGCCCGCATCTCCGCGTTCTGTTGCTGGGTGACGAGGGTCGCGTTGACCGTGAGGATGTCGCTGAGGGCCTGGCGGAAGCTGTCGACCCGCTCGCTGGTGTGGGTGACGTGGTCGGCCACGTCCCGCAGGTAGCGCTGGAGTTCCTCGTCCGTGCCGTACTTCGCGAAGCCCGCCATCAGGGCGTGCAGCATGCCGACCAGGGGGCGGGTGGCGCGCTGGAACTCGACCATCTCGCGGGAGAGTTCGTAGATGCGGCGGGAGACCTCCGGGTCGCCGCGGAAGACCTCCGTCTCGATCTCGTCGATGTCGTTCTGGACGCCCGCGACGACGGGCAGGTATCCGTCGACCACCGCGTCCAGGATGGCGTAGAGGACGGCCTCGGGGCCCAGCTTCAGCAGCTCAGGAGACTTCTCCATGCGGTGCCGGACCGCAGAGAGGTCGGGGGCCGCGCCGTGCCGGACCGTGATCACGAAGTCCGGGCCCACGAACACGTGCAGCTCGCCGAAGTCGACCTCCTCGGGGGCGTCCAGGTAGCGGGCCGCCCGCAGGACCACGAAGAGCGTGTCGCCGTAGCGCTCCAGCTTCGGGCGCTGATGGGCCTCCATCGCGTCCTCGACGGCCAGCGGGTGCAGGTCGAACTCTTCGGCGAGGGAGAGGAGTTCGCTCTCCGGGGGGCGGGCGAGGCCGATCCACGCCATGCCGGAGGGCTGTTCGCGCAGTTCGCGGAAGGTGTCCGCGAGTGTCGCGGGGGAGGAGACGCGTACGCCGTCCCGGTACAGGGACGCCTGGACGATGCTCGGCGGCTCGGACGTTTCGGAGGCGGGCGGACCGGCCGCGGGCGCCGGGGTCGGCGGCGGTGCGGAAGGCGGGATCAGGGCTCGGCGCCAGCCGGACTTCCTGAAGGCGTTCTTCGCGGCGGGGCGGGCGCGTCGCTCGGACATCCTGGCTGCCTCTCGCTCTCGGGCCGAGCCCATGTCGGCGGGATCACGGAGCAGGGTATACGGGGCAAATGACATCGGAGGGGAGGCCTTCGCGGGGGCTTCGGCGAGAGTTGCGGACAGGACTTGTCCGCAAGCGCCTCTAGCGTGGTCCCCATGACGAAGACGACCGCTTCGGCCCCTGTGCTCGGCACCCGCGCCCTGAACCGCGCGACCCTCGACCGGCAGCTGCTCCTGCGCCGGTCCGGGCTCTCCGTGAAGGCCGCCGTCGGGCATCTGCTCGGTCTCCAGGCCCAGAACGTCAAGCCGCCGTACTGGGCGCTCGCCGCCCGCCTCGACGGGTTCACCCCCGAGGCGCTGTCGCAGCTGATGGCCGACCGCGAGGTCGCCCGGATCGTCACCATGCGCTCGACGATCCACACCCACACCGCCGAGGACTGCCTCACCCTGCGGCCGCTCGTGCAGCCCGCCCGCGACCGCGAACTCACCAACTTCCGCAAGGGACTCGAGGGCGTCGACCTCGACCGTCTCGCCGTCCTCGCCCGCGACCTCGTCGAGGCCGAGCCGCGCACCATGAAGCAGCTGCGCGAGGCCCTGCTCGCCCAGTGGCCGGACGCCGACCCGCAGGCCCTCGCCATCGCCGCCCGCTGCCGGCTTCCCCTCGTCCAGGTCACCCCGCGCGGGCTGTGGGGCAGGAGCGGCCAGGTCGCGCTCACCACCGCCGAGCACTGGCTCGGCCGCCCCACCCAGCCCACTCCCACCCCCGACGCCACCGTCCTGCGCTACCTCGCCGCCTTCGGTCCCGCCTCCGTCAAGGACATGCAGACCTGGGCCGGACTCACCCGCCTGCGCGACGCCTTCGAGCGGCTCCGCCCTCGGCTGCTGACCTTCCGCGACGAGAACGGCGTCGAGCTCTTCGACCTCCCCGACGCCCCCCGCCCCGCCGAGGACACCCCGGCCCCGCCGCGCTTCCTGCCGGAGTTCGACAACCTGCTGCTCTCCCACGCCGACCGCACCCGTGTGGTGCCGAAGGAGTACTGGGGCCGCAGCTGGCAGGGCAACCAGGCCTACTGCACGCTCCTCGTCGACGGCTTTCTCGCGGGTGTCTGGAAGCTCACCGAGGACGCGCTCGTCGTCGAGCCGTTCGGCCGGCTCACCAAGGCGCAGCAGGAGGACGTCACGGCCGAGGGGGAGCGGATGCTCGCCACGCTGCACCCGGGGACGCCGTACGACATCCGGTTCGGGACGGTCGTACAGAAACAACCGTCCTGAAGGGGACGTCTCAGTCCGCCCGCCCTGTCACCGCCACCGTCAGGCCCAGCCCGATCATCGCGAAACCGCCCGCGCCGCCGATCATCGACAGACGGCGGTCGGATCGCGCGAACCAGGTGCGGGCGGCCGACGCGCTCAGGCCCCACAGGGTGTCCGTGACCAGGCCGATGGTGATCGGGACCAGGCCGAGCAGCAGCATCTGCGCCGGTACGTGGCCCGCCGCGTGGTCCACGAACTGGGGGAGCACCGCGGCGAAGAAGACGATGCCCTTCGGGTTGGTGACACCGACGAGGGCGCCGTCGAGGACGGTCCGCAGATCGCCACGCGCGGGTCCCGCGGGCCGGGAGGTGATCGCCGACGCCTTCAGCTCGCGCCGGTGCCGGAACGCCTGGACCCCGAGGAAGACCAGATACGCGGCGCCCGCCAGCTTCACGGCCAGGTAGACGGCGACCGACCGCTCCACCAGCGACCCGATCCCCACCGCGACCGCCACGACGAGCAGGTAGGAGCCGAGGACGTTGCCGAGCGCCGTCGCCACCGCGGTCCGGCGGCCGTGCGCGAGAGCGCGGCCGATGACGAACAGCACGCTGGGCCCCGGGATGACGATCACCAGCAGGGACATCGCCGCGAAGGCGAGGACACGCTCCGTGGACACCATGGCGGTCATTCAAACACGGATCGCGGACATGGACAGGGGGCGTTGCGGGCCGCTCGTGGAGGCCCGCAACGCCCCCTTGTTTCTCACCCGGGCACCTGTGGGGCGCTCAGGAGAACCTCTGGGGACCTACGAGTTGACCTGCGCGGTCACGAGGCTGGAGAAGGTGGTCAGCCGGGTGTAGACACCCGGGTAACCGGCCTGCGCGCAGCCCTCTCCCCAAGAAGTGATCCCTGCCAGGACGCCCCCGATGAGCAGGGGACCGCCGCTGTCGCCCTGGCAGGTGTCTGTGCCGCCGGAGGTGTATCCGGCGCAAACCATGTCGGTCTGGACGAAGTCCGAACCGTAGGAGCTCTTGCAGCTGGAGTCGGACACGATCGGGACGGTCGCGGTCCGCAGCTGGTTGGAGGAGCTGCCGTTGGAGGAGGTGGTGCCCCAGCCGAGGATGCGGGCGGTGGTGCCGGCCGCGTACACGCTGGTCTGGGACGAGGAGACGTACGACGCCTTCGTGTACGGCATCGACGTCGACAGGGTCAGCACGGCCACGTCGTCGCCGTTGGTGGCGTCGGTGTAGTCCGGGTTGATCCAGATCTTGCTGACCTTGCTGACCGTGCCGTTGGTGCCGTTGAGGTAGGTGCGGCCGCCGACGACTCTGACGCTGCTGGTGGTCTCGCCGACCATGCAGTGGGCCGCGGTGACCACCTTGGTGGCGGAGACCAGGGTGCCGCCGCAGAACTGGTTCTGCGAGGCGTCCGTGATCTGCATCATGAACGGGTACGAGGTCGTGGTCGTCGTGGTACCGCCGACGATGGGCTGGGGAGCGGCGACGGCGGTGGGGGCGCCGAGCAACGCGGTGGCGGCGGCAGCGGAGGTCGCGAGAGCGACGGCGCCGGCCTTCTTCGCACGGGTGAGACCGAACATCGGTGAGTCTCCTCAGGGTTGCCGGTGGGGGGTCGCGCGGGTGTGGGGGTTGGTACACGGGGGTCGCGGGACCGACCCCCGTATGCCCGGGCGAGCGGCACGTTCATAAGCTAGAACGCGGAAGTTCCCCTTCCCAATGAGGGAACCCCCTAAGGGAGTTGGGCAGGGAAAACCCTCGGTCGGCCCTGTCCGGAGCGGTGGTGACGGTCCCTCGGCTACGGCCTGCGCCCCGCCGCCAGCCGGACGATGTCCACCCGGGAGCGGATCCCGAGCTTGCGGTAGACCCGCGTGAGCGTCGCCTCGACCGTCTTCACGCTGATGAACAGCCGTGCGGCTATCTCCCGGTTGGTGGCGCCCTCCATCACGAGCGCGGCCACCTGGCGCTCCATCGAGGCGAGCCCTTCGAGGGTGTCAAGGCCGTCCGGCGCGAGGGGCGGCACGGGCTCCGGCGCCGCCGGGCGGGCCAGTGCGGCCGCCTCCACCTGACGCAGCCACGGCAGCGCCCGGCAGCGCCTGAAGAGCCGGGCCGCCTCGTCGTACGACGTCGGTCCCGGCCGCCGGGTGCGCAGCTGGGCCAGGGCGAAGGCGGCGCGGGCCTCCTCAAGGCCGTGGCCCAGCTTGGCGAGACGATCCTGCACCGAGGTCAACTGGGCCAGCGCCGGCTCGAGTTCACCGCGTGCGGCCCGCACCAGGGCCTCGGCCCGGTCCAGCACGGCGAGCACGCTCTCGCGGCCCAGCCGGAGCGCGTTCACCCGCGTCACGTCGATGAGATCCTGCGCCTCGCCCGTCTCCCCGATGCGTACGAGGGCCTCGGCGAGGTCGCCCTGCCAGCGGCCGCGCGCCGGGTCCGTGATGCCGAGGCCCTGTTCCAGCTCGCGCACCCGGCGCAGCGAGCGGACCGCGCCCTGCGCGTCCCCGGCGACGAGCTGCGCGTACCCGAGGGCGGTCAGACCCCGGGACTCGTACATCTGGTCGCCGTTCTCCTCGGCGTGGCCGACCGCCTCCCGGGCCAGCTCCAGCGCCCGCTCGACATGCCCGCCCGAGGCCTCCGCGAGGGAGGCGAGCACGGCCGAGGCCACCTCGCCGATGCCGGTGTCCCGGGCCATCATCAGGCTCTCCCGGGCCAGGTCGAGCGCCCGCCCGCAGTGCCCGGAGCGCAGCTCGGTCTCGGCGACCCCGCGCAGGAAGTGCACCTCGCTCTCGACCGACCCGCGCCGCCGGACCTCCCGCAGCAGCGCGGTGACCGTGGCACGGGCCTCGGGCAGCTGGTCGCTCATGATCAGCCAGCGGAAGCGGGAGTAGCCGGCGCCGTTGTGATGGCAGGACACCCGCGGGTCCTGGGGCTCCTTCAGGGCGCGCTTGATGGTCGCGGGGGCGTCCGGGTGGCCCATCAGGGTCTCGATCTGGGCCTGGAAGGACAGGGCCATCAGCTCGTTGTACCGGTCGCCTCCCCGTGCGGCCAGGGCCGCCGCGCGCGCGGCCTCTTCCCGCGCCTCGTCGAAGTCGCCCTCGACGAGCAGCGCCCGCCAGGCCAGCTGGTAGCGGATCAGGGCGAGCAGCTGGGGGTCGTCGCCCGCGTCGGCCAGCGCCTGCGGGAAGACCGCGTCGACCTCCGTCATCGCGTGGCCCGCGGTGTCGATCACGATGATCCAGGCCCGCACCCGGTCCGCGGGCACGGTGGCCCGGGTGAGCACGTCCCGGGCGATGTCCCGGGCGAGGTCCAGCTCACCGGCGGTGATCGCGTCCTCGGCCGCCGCGAGCCGTCGTACGTCGGGAGCGGGCTCGCTGTCGGCCGGGGTGTGCCGGGCGGACAGCAGCCCGAGGGAGGCGGCCATCGAGGGCGCGCCCCGGTCCCGGGCCAGGGCCGCGGCCTCGGCCAGCCGGGCGGCCACCTCGGGGTCGGTGCCGTTGGTCGCGAGGGCCAGGTGGCGGGCCCGCTCGATCGGGTCGGAGGCAGCCGTGGACAGCGCCCGGTGCGCGTCCCGCCGTTCCTGCGCGGGCGCCTCCGCGTACAGCGCGGCCGAGATCAGCGGATGCGCGAACCGTACGGCGGGACCCTCGGCCTCCGTCGCGAGCAGGCCAAGCGCCGCCGCCTGGGCCATCTCGGCCTCGGCGTCCCCGCGGCCGGCCGCGTGCAGCAGGGCCGGGGTGGGGCGGGCGCCCGCGCTCGCCACCAGGAGGGTGCGCCGGGCCTCCTCGGACAGCATCTCCAGACGGCTGAGCACCAGGGCCCGGAGCGAGGTGGGCACCGGCAGGGGCTCGCCGGGCCGGGGCGGGGTCGGGTTCTCGGTGAGCGCGCGGCCGAGTTCCAGGGCGTAGAACGGGTTGCCGCCGCTGGTGCGGTGGATGTCGCGGACGGTGGAGCGCTGGAGGCCGCCGTAGCCGCGGTGGTCGAGCAGGGCGGCCACCTGGGCGCGGGTGAGCGGGTTGCAGCGGACGGCGAGACTGTCCGGGGGCAACGCGCGTAGATGGCGGTCGTACTCGGGGCCGTCTGTCCGGACGGCGCACAGCATCCGGACCGGGATGTCGCCGAGCCTGCGGGCGGCGAAACCGAGGAGTTCGAGACTGGCGGGATCCAGCCACTGGACGTCGTCAGCGACGATCAGGACCGGACCCTCGGCGGCGAGAGCGCGCAGCGCCGACAGCACGGCCAGCCGCAGGGCGAGGCCGTCGCGCTGGAGGGTGGACTCGCCGCGACCGGTCAGCGCCGACTCCAGCGCGGTGCGCTGGGCGGCCGGCAGTTTGTCGGAGATGTCGTCCAGGACCAGGCCGAAGAGGTCGGCGAGGGCCAGGAAGGGGAGATGGGATTCCGACTCGGTGGCCGAGCAGCGCAGCACGGTGCGGGCCGCTCCGCCGCATTCGGCGGCCAGGGACCTGAGGACGGTCGACTTTCCAATTCCGGCGGGACCGTGCAGCAGCACGCTGCCCCCGCGGGCCAGCTGCTCGCGGGCCTGGACGAACAGCTCGTCCCGGCCGATGACCAGGTCGGGGCGACATCTCGCAGGCTCCTGGAAGTCGCGTGGCACCGTCACCGCTTCCCCTCCCTGTGTCGTGTCCTGGCCAATATTAGGCAAGGTGCTTCGAAATTCTGCGGGAAGATGTGGTGAGGGAGATAACAACCGGTTCCGTATGGCGAAATTCAAAGCGCCCGCGAATGAATGATATGGCTACGAATGTTACGGGAGTGGCCGGGTTTGTTACGGGAGCAGTCCCGCCCGGCGTGCGGCGACCACCGCCTCGCCACGCGTCCCGGCCCCGAGCTTGCGCATGGCGGAGCGCAGGTAGGCCTTGACCGTCTCGGCGCCCACGCCCAGCCGCCGCGCCGCCCCCGCGTTCGTCGCCCCGGCCGCCACACAGGCCAGGACGTCCAGCTCACGCGGGGCCAGAGCGGTCGGTGCGTGGTCTGCGCCCCGCTTCACGGCCACGGGAGCCGGGGTCAGGAGCGCGCAGGCGTCGAGCAGCTCCGCCCGCAGCCCGGGATCGCCGATCCGCGAGGCCAGCGCCCGCAGCGCCGAGTGGGCCTCCCGGACCTGCTCCCACGCCGAGACGTCGCCGGGATCCGGCTCGGCCCGCGCCGCCGCCAGCACGTCCCGCGCCTCGTCACCGACGACCAGCGCCTGCTCCACGTCCCGTGCCGCGTCCACCGCCGCCGTCAGGGTGCGGTCACCCAGCGGGCGGGCGTCGCGCAGGGCGCCGTACAGCACGCCCCGCACCCGGCGCCGTACCACCACGGGCACGGCCAGCACCGCGCGCAGGCCCTCGGCGGCGACGGCGGCGTCGTACTCGTGGCTGATCTGCCTCGACACGGAGTAGTCGGCCACGGCGCACGGGCGGGCCAGTGCGACGGTCCTGCCGCCGAGCCCGTTTCCCGAGGTCACCGCAAGGGCCAGGAGGGCACGGGTGTCCGTACCGCTCAGTTCGCTGATGCGTATCTGCGGACGCCCGGACTCGACCAGGCCGCCGAAGGCGACCGGAAGGCCCGTCGTACGCCGCAGCCGCACGAGGGCACGCCGGATCTCCACCGCACCACCCGCGTCCGCTGTCACTCGTTCGTCCCTTCCCGGCGGCACGCACCCCCGTTCGGGGGTAGTGAGACCTGCATCACGGATTACACGATGGCAGAGAGCCGCCCGGCAATGGTCCGGTACGAGGAGGACGCAAGATGACGGCTACGGAGGACTTCCGCGGGGCGCGGGACTTCCTGCTCCAGCACCGCGAGGACTACGCGACGGCGTACGAGGGCTTCACCTGGCCCCGCCCGCGACACTTCAACTGGGCGCTCGACTGGTTCGACGTCATCGCGCGGGGCAACGACCGCACCGCCCTGCACATCGTGGAGGAGGACGGCAGCGAGGTCCGGCTGTCCTTCGCCGAGATGGCCGAACGCTCCGACCGGGTCGCCAACCTGCTGCGCGAGCGCGGGGTCGAGGCCGAGGACCGGATCCTCGTGATGCTGGGCAACCAGGCCGAGCTGTGGGAGACGGCCCTCGCGGCCATGAAGCTGCGGGCCGTCGTCATCCCGGCGACCCCGCTGCTCGGCCCCGCCGACCTGCGCGACCGCGTCGAGCGCGGCCGGGTGCGGCACGTCCTGGTGCGGGCCGAGGACGCCGCCAAGTTCGACGAGGTGCCCGGCGACTACTCGCGCATCGCCGTCGGCGGGGTACCGGAGGGCTGGCAGCCGTACGAGGACGCGTACGCCGCCTCCGCGGAGTTCCTGCCCGACGGCCCGACCCTGGCCGACGACCCGCTGATGCTGTACTTCACCTCCGGGACGACGGCCCGCCCCAAGCTCGTCGAGCACACGCACACCTCGTATCCGATCGGGCACCTGGCGACCATGTACTGGATCGGCCTCAAGCCCGGCGACGTGCACCTCAACATCTCCTCGCCCGGCTGGGCCAAGCACGCCTGGTCCAACCTGTTCGCGCCGTGGAACGCGGAGGCGACCGTCTTCATCCACAACTACACGCGCTTCGACGCCGCCCGGCTGATGTCCGAGATGGACCGGGCCCGGGTCACCACCTTCTGCGCCCCGCCGACCGTGTGGCGCATGCTCATCCAGGCCGACCTGACCCAGCTGCGCACCCCGCCGCGGGAGGTGGTCGCGGCCGGTGAGCCCCTCAACCCCGAGGTCATCGAGCAGGTCAGGCGGTCCTGGGGCATCACCATCAGGGACGGCTTCGGCCAGACCGAGACGGCCGTACAGGTCTCCAACAGCCCCGGACAGGTGCTGAAGACCGGCTCCATGGGCCGCCCGAGCCCCGGCTACAAGGTGGAACTCCTCGACCCGGTCTCCGGCGCGCCCGGCGCGGCCGAGGGCGAGATCGCGCTGGACCTGTCGGCCCGGCCGGTGGGCCTGATGACCGGCTACCACGGCGACCCGGACCGCACGGCCGAGGCGATGGCGGGCGGCTACTACCGGACCGGCGACGTGGCGTCGAGGGACGCGGACGGGTACCTGACCTACATCGGGCGCAGCGACGACGTCTTCAAGGCCTCCGACTACAAGATCAGCCCGTTCGAGCTGGAGAGCGCGCTCCTCGAACACGAGGCGGTGGCCGAGGCGGCCGTCGTGCCGGCGCCGGACGAGCTGCGGCTCGCGGTACCGAAGGCGTACGTCGTGCTGGCGGAGGGCTGGGAGCCCGGCCCCGACACGGCCAAGGTGCTGTTCGAGCACTCCCGGGAGACGCTGGCGCCCTACAAGCGGATCAGGCGGCTGGAGTTCGGGGAGCTGCCCAAGACGGTGTCGGGCAAGATCCGGCGGATCGAGCTGCGTGAGGCCACGGCGGCGGGTTCGGACGCGGAGTACCGCGAGGAGGACTTCCGGTGAGCCAGGTGTCTTCGGGGAGTGAGGTGTCTTCGGTGAGTGGGACGTCTTCGGTGGGTGACATGTCTTCGGTAGGTGAGACGTCTTCGGTGGGTGGACTGTCGTACGCGCATGGCACGAGCGGGACCGCACTGCTCGGCGACACGATCGGCGCCAACCTGGACCGGGCGGTGGCGACCTGGCCGGAGCGCGAGGCGCTCGTCGACGTGCCGTCGGGACGGCGCTGGACCTACGCCCAATTCGGCGCCGATGTCGACGAGTTGGCGTCCGCGCTGCTCGCGTCCGGGGTCGCCAAGGGGGACCGGGTGGGCATCTGGGCGGTCAACTGCCCCGAGTGGGTGCTCGTCCAGTACGCCACCGCCCGCATCGGCGCGGTCATGGTCAACATCAACCCGGCCTACCGCACCCACGAGGTCGAGTACGTCCTCAACCAGGCCGGGATCTCCCTCCTCTTCGCCTCGCTCAGCCACAAGACCAGTGACTACCGGGCGATGGTCGACGAAGTGCGGGGCAGGTGCCGGGAGTTGCGGGAGGTCGTCTACATCGGCGACCCGAGCTGGGAGGCGCTGCTCGGGCGGGCCGTGCCGGACGCCGTGTACCCGGAGCTGTCCTGCGACGACCCCATCAACATCCAGTACACCTCGGGCACGACGGGCTTCCCCAAGGGGGCCACGCTCTCCCACCACAACATCCTCAACAACGGCTATTTCGTAGGTGAGTTGATCGCCTACAGCGAGCAGGACCGGATCTGCATCCCGGTGCCCTTCTACCACTGCTTCGGCATGGTGATGGGGAATCTGGCTGCTACGTCCCATGGTGCCTGCATGGTGATCCCGGCACCCTCCTTCGATCCGGCGGCGACCCTGCGCGCGGTCCAGCAGGAGCGCTGCACCTCGCTGTACGGCGTCCCGACCATGTTCATCGCGGAGTTGAACCTGCCCGACTTCGCGACGTACGACCTCTCCTCGCTGCGCACCGGCATCATGGCGGGCTCGCCGTGCCCGGTGGAGGTGATGAAGCGGGTGGTCGCCGAGATGCACATGGCGGAGGTCTCCATCTGCTACGGCATGACCGAGACGTCTCCGGTGTCCTTGCAGACCCGCAGGGACGACGACCTGGAGCATCGCACCGGCACCGTCGGCCGCGTGCTGCCGCACATCGAGGTCAAGGTCGTCGACCCTGCGACCGGGGTCACCCAATCCCGGGGCACGGCGGGGGAGTTGTGCACCCGCGGCTACAGCGTGATGCTCGGCTACTGGAACGAGCCCCAGAAGACGGCGGAGGCCGTCGACCCCGGTCGCTGGATGCACACCGGTGACCTGGCGATGATGCGTGAGGACGGGTACGTCGAGATCGTCGGCCGCATCAAGGACATGATCATCCGGGGCGGCGAGAACATCTACCCGCGTGAGATCGAGGAGTTCCTCTACGGCCACCCGAAGATCGCGGACGTCCAGGTGGTCGGCGTCCCCCACGAGCGCTACGGCGAGGAGGTCCTGGCCTGCGTGATCCCGCGCGACCCGGCCAACCCGCCGACCCTCGACGAGCTGCGCGGCTTCTGCGAGGGGCGGTTGGCGCACTACAAGATCCCGAGCCGGCTGCGGATCCTGGAGTCCTTCCCGATGACGGTCTCCGGGAAGGTCCGCAAGGTGGAGCTGCGGGAGACGTACGCGGAGGGGTGAGCGGGGCGGGGGCGGCGGGGGCGCTTTCGGGCGCCGGTGCCGGTGCCGGGGCCGGGGCCGTGGGTGGGTCGGCACGCCTGTGTTTCGGATGCCGGTCGTCGGAGGGGGCCTTGCGGGCTGGGGCGGGCGGTTGTGTCCGGCCGGAGCTCAGGTTCTGTCCGCCTCGGCCTCCGGGTGCGCGCGAGGTCCGTCGGGGTCGCCTGTTTCACATCAGCGCTGCCGAACCGCCGCACCTGGCTCGGGCTCCGCCCTGCCGGGACGCTGCACCTGGCTTCGACTCCTGCCTGCCCCGCTTTGCCGCCGCCGTCGGTCAAGGCTCCGCCCCCGGCGCCCGGCCCCGGTCAGGACGGTCCGCCTCGGCGCCACGCGTGGGGTTCCGCATGGCCGAGCCGCCGCCCCTGGCTCCGCGCGCCAGGGGCCGTCGGCCTGGCTCGTGTTCCGTCGGGCTCGGTGCCCGTTTCAGGTTGTGTGCTGTTGAGTCGCCGACCTTGGTTCTGCTCACCGGGTGCGCGGTCGGTCGCGGCTCGCGTTCTGTCCTCCTCGGCGCCACGCATAGAGTTCCGTGTGGCCGAGCCGCCGGCCCCTGCTCCGCCCGCCGGGTGGGCCGTCGAGTCCGGCTCGGGTTCTGTCCGCCTCGGCGCCACGCATAGGGTTCTGTGTGGCCGAGCCGCCGGCCCCTGCTCCGCCCGCCGGGTGGGCCGTCGAGTCCGGCTCGGGTTTTGTCCGTCTCGGCGCCACGCATAGGGTTCTGTGTGGCCGAGCCGCCGGTCCTGGCTCCGGCCGCCGGGTGGGCCGTCGAGTCCGGCTCGGGTTTTGTCCTCCTCGGCGCCACGCATAGGGTTCTGTGTGGCCGAGCCGCCGGTCCGGCTCCGCCCGCCGGGTGGGCCGTCGAGTCCGGCTCGGGTTCTGTCGGTCCCGGTGTCCGCTTCGGGCCCCGTGCTGCCGGGCCGCCCGACCGCCGGAGGCCTACGTGCCGGTCAGCTCGTCCGCCAGGCTGTTCACCGGCTGGGGCGTGCCCGTCAGGTCCAGGACGAAGAGGGGGACGCCGAGGGAGTCGGCCTGGGCGCGGGCCTCGGCGGTGTAGCCGGCCAGGGAGAAGTAGACGCAGCGGGCGGACTCCGTCATGGCCGTCAGCCACAGGCACTCCACGTCCCGCGGTGAGGCCGGCCGTACTGTCGGGTCCACCTGCGCGAGCAGCCCGCGGGCCGCGAGGCCGATACCGGACGGTGGCCGCTGGTCCGCGCGCCGGATGTCCTGGTAGCCGAGCCAGCGCAGATACAGCGCGGCGACGGTGACCGCGTCGCGCGCGGTGCGGATCGTGATCGGCTGGAAGGCGCGCCGCGGGGGAGCGGGGGCATCCGCCTCCGTCCGTGTGCAGGTGTCCCCGGCCACCGGAATCCGCAGCACCGTCCCGCAGCCACAGCCCAGCTCCGGCTGCGGCCACTCGGCCCCGCGGCCGCAGACCCCGCATTCCACCGCGACCCACGCCTCGTCCCACACCTGATGGGTGACGGCGGTGGGGGTGCCGTGCGGGTCCAGCGGCGGGCAGACGGGGGCGCCGCACTCGCACGGGTACGACGGCGCCGCGAAGAGGTGCTCGCGCCGGCAGACCGGACAGCGCACCGACACGCTTTCGGACATGGCGACATCGTCCTCCAGGGCGTGCCCGGTTGTCCGCCTCTTGACGGTCTTCACCCGCACACCTACATTGCTTCCAGATAGTAGAAAAGTTATTCCGTATTACGGAAGTACTTACCGCGGGGCGCGACGGGAGTACGCATCCGACAGTGGAAGCAGGAGTACTCGATGGCTCGAATGACCGCTGCCCGCGCGGCAGTTGAGATCCTCAAGCGTGAAGGTGTCACGGACGCGTTCGGCGTGCCCGGCGCGGCGATCAACCCCCTCTACGCCGCGCTCAAGGCCTCCGGGGGCATCCACCACACCCTCGCCCGCCATGTCGAGGGCGCGTCCCACATGGCCGAGGGGTACACGAGGACCCGGCCGGGCAACATCGGTGTCTGCATCGGGACCTCAGGACCCGCCGGCACCGACATGATCACCGGCCTGTACTCCGCGACCGGCGATTCCGTCCCGATCCTGTGCATCACGGGCCAGGCCCCGACCGCCGTGATCCACAAGGAGGACTTCCAGGCCGTCGACATCGCCTCCATCGCGGGGCCGGTCACGAAGATGGCCGTCACCGTCCTGGAGGCGGCCCAGGTCCCCGGCGTCTTCCAGCAGGCCTTCCACCTCATGCGCTCCGGCCGCCCGGGTCCGGTGCTGATCGACCTGCCGATCGACGTCCAGCTCACCGAGATCGAGTTCGACCCGGAGACGTACCAGCCGCTCCCGGTGTACAAGCCGGTCGCGAGCCGCGCGCAGATCGAGAAGGCGATCGGGCTGCTGAACGCCTCCGAGCGTCCGCTGATCGTCGCCGGCGGCGGTGTCATCAACGCCGACGCCTCCGAACTCCTCGTGGAGTTCGCCGAGTTGACCGGCATCCCGGTCGTCCCGACCCTCATGGGCTGGGGCGTCCTGCCCGACGACCACGAGCTGAACGCCGGCATGGTGGGCCTGCAGACCTCGCACCGCTACGGCAACGCCACCTTCCTGGAGTCCGACTTCGTCCTCGGCATCGGCAACCGCTGGGCCAACCGCCACACCGGCAAGCTGGACGTCTACACGGCCGGCCGGAAGTTCGTCCATGTCGACGTCGAACCGACCCAGATCGGCAGGATCTTCGCCCCGGACTACGGCATCGCCTCCGACGCCGGGGCCGCCCTGGAGCTCTTCGTCGCGGTGGCAAGGGAGTTGAAGGCGGCGGGCAGGCTCCCCGACCGCTCGGTGTGGGCGGCCTCCGCGCAGGAGAAGAAGGCGTCCCTCCAGCGCCGTACGCACTTCGACGACATCCCCATCAAGCCGCAGCGCGTGTACGAGGAGATGAACAAGGCCTTCGGTCCGGAGACCCGGTACGTCTCCACGATCGGCCTCTCCCAGATCGCCGGCGCGCAGATGCTGCACGTCTTCAGGCCCCGGCACTGGATCAACTGCGGCCAGGCGGGCCCGCTCGGCTGGACGATCCCGGCGGCCCTGGGCGTCGCCAAGGCCGACCCGGAGGCGCAGGTGGTCGCGCTCTCCGGCGACTACGACTTCCAGTTCATGATCGAGGAGCTGGCCGTCGGGGCCCAGCACCGGATCCCGTACATCCACGTCCTCGTGAACAACTCCTACCTGGGCCTGATCCGCCAGGCCCAGCGCGCCTTCGACATCGACTTCCAGGTCAACCTGGAGTTCGAGAACGTCAACTCCCCGGAACTGGGCGTCTACGGCGTCGATCACGTCAAGGTCGCCGAGGGCCTGGGCTGCAAGGCGATCCGGGTGACCGACCCGGCGGAACTGGGCGCGGCCCTGGAGCAGGCGAAGAAGCTCGCCGCCGAGTTCCGGGTGCCGGTGGTCGTCGAGGCGATCCTGGAGCGGGTCACCAACATCTCGATGTCCACGACCAACGACATCGGCAACGTGGTCGAGTTCGAGGAGATCGCGACGGAGCCGGCCCACGCGCCGACGTCGATCAGGCCGCTGAAGGTCTGACACCCCGCACAGCCGAAGGGCGGTCCCACCGTGAAGGTGGGACCGCCCTTTCCCGTGCCCGGCTCCCCCGAAGCCGTCCCCCGTCGTGCGGCCCGCCGCCCCCGTGCCGGCGGGTCCCACACGTAGAGAATGTGCCCGGGGCAGGGGTCGGGTGAAGCCCCCTGACCCATGCTCAGAGGTTGATTTGAGGATGCCGTAGGCGGTCTACGTCCGGTGCCGTACGCCCGCTCACTGCTCATGGTGCTCGGACAGACCGGGCCAGTCGTCGGGGCCGCCGCCCTGCCACTCCACGATGTCGTCGTCCTCGACCTCGACGCGGTCCAGGTCGGCGAGCCGGAGCAGCTCGATCACGTCGTCCAGATGGGACGCCACGCCAAGGTTCTTGTCGTCCGCGGTGACCCTCCGCGACCCGTCCAGGGCGGGGGAGTGCACCACGACGTGCGGATGCTGTGCTGGATGTGCTGCCATGCCTTCAGAGTCCTGCGATCCGCGGAAATGCGCACCCCGGGAACGCGCACCCCGGGCGCGCGCACTCCGGGAACGCGACGGAGCGCCGGACACGGAACCGTCCGTGTCCGGCGCTCTGCCTTCCTGCCGGGTGTTGCCGGGACCGCGGCGGCCGCGACGGAACCGGGAACGCGCTCCTTCCCTCAGGTCGAAGAAGGAGGGCCCGGGACCTTCACCACCGCACTGGCTCGCCTGCCGCCGCGGTCCTCCCCTGACCGCACCCGGTACCGGGCGACCACCCCTCATCCGGGTCACCGGGCAGGTCGGGGGCGGGCAGGGAGGGTTTCCGGTCCGCGGTGGCGCCTGGGCGCGACAGGACAGATGTCAGCGCCGCCGCGGACCGGAAGTCGGGATCAGATGTGGGCGCCGGACAGCCGCTCCACGCCCCGCAGCAGTGCCGAGTGGTCAAGCCCTCCGTCGCCCTGCGCGCGCAGGCCGGCGACGAGCTGGGCGACCACGGCGCCGACGGGCAGGGCCGCGCCGACGTTGCGGGCGGCGTCGGTGACGATGCCCATGTCCTTGTGATGCAGGTCGATCCGGAAGCCCGGCCTGAAGTCGCGCTGAAGGAAGTTGTCCTTCTTGCGGGTCAGCACCGTCGAGCCGGCCAGGCCGCCGTTCAGGACGTCCAGCGCGGCCTTGAGGTCCACGCCCGACTTCTCCAGGAAGACCACGGCCTCGGCGCACGCCTGGATGTTCACGGCGACGATCAGCTGGTTCGCGGCCTTCACCGTCTGGCCCGAGCCGTGCGGACCGCACAGCACGATGGTCTTTCCGAGCGCCTCGAAGATCGGCTCGGCCTCGTCGAAGTCGGCCTGCTCGCCGCCGACCATGATCGACAGCACGGCCTCGACGGCTCCTGCCTCGCCCCCGGACACCGGCGCGTCCAGGACGCGGATGCCCTTCGCGACGGCCGCCTTCGCCAGATCCACCGAGGTCTGCGGGGTGATCGAGGACATGTCGATCAGGAGGGCGCCGGAGCGGGCGTTCGCCAGGATGCCCTCGGGGCCGTAGGCGATGGCCTCCACCTGCGGAGAGGCGGGCACCATCGTGATGATCACGTCGGCGTCCCGCACGGCCTCGGCGATCGAAGCGGCGGCGGTGCCACCGGCGGCGGCCAGCCGGTCCAGCTTGTCCTGTTCGAGGGTGAAGCCGGTGACGTCGTAACCCGCCTTGACCAGGTTCTCGGACATGGGGGAGCCCATGATGCCGAGGCCTATCCAGGCGATCTTGGGGAGGTTGCTCATGAAGGGGTGCCTCTCAGGAAAGGGGGATCAACGGAACAGCCAGTCGAAGGCCTCGGAGCTCGGGCGGTCGCCGGGCTTGTACTCCAGGCCGACCCAGCCGTCGTAGCCGGCCTTGGTCAGCAGGCCGAGCAGCTCCTCCAGCGGCAGCGTCCCCGTGCCCGGCGCGCCACGGCCCGGGTTGTCGGCGATCTGGACGTGCCCGGTCTTCGGGGCGAACTCCTCGATCACCGCCGGCAGGTCCTCGCCGTTCATGGACAGGTGGTAGAGGTCCATGAGGAAGCGTGCGTTGTCCAGGCCGGTCGCCTGGTTCACCTTGTCGACGATCCCGACCGCCGCGGGCGCGCTCACCAGCGGATACCGCGGCGACTCGGGCTTGTTGAGGGCCTCGATCAGCAGGATCGCGCCGATCCGGCCGGCCGCGCGGGCGGCGAGGACCAGGTTCTCCAGCGCGAGCGCGTCCTGCTCGGCCGGGTCCACACCCTCGACGCGGTTGCCGTACAGGGCGTTGAGCGCCGTGGCGCCCAGTGATCCGGCGAAGTCGGCGGCCACGTCGATGTTGGCGCGGAACCGGTCCGACTCCTCGCCCGGGATCGACAGGGCGCCCCGGTCCGGACCGGGCAGCTCGCCGGCGTAGAAGTTCAGGCCCGTGAGCTGGACGCCCGCGTCCTCGATCGCCTTCCTCAGGGCGTCGAGCCCGGACCGCTCGGGGGTGGGGGTGTCGATCCAGGGCCACCACAGCTCGACCGCGGTGAAGCCGGCCGCGGCGGCTGCCGCGGGGCGCTCCAGGAGCGGGAGTTCCGTGAAGAGGATCGACAGGTTGACGTTGAAGCGCTGCTCCGCGAATCCCATGGGGTCCTGGCGCTCCCTTCCGTGTCGAGTAGTTCCGTATTGCGGAAGTTAGTTTCTGCTTATTGGAAGATTGCCGCCGGGGCGAAGGCGTTGTCAAGAGGGCCCGACGGAAAACGGCACCGCGGGTTAGGTTGTGCGCGTGCGATTGAGAGTGGAGTTCACGACCGAGCCGTTCGACCTCGACGAGGCCCCGGCGCACGCGCTCGTGGCCCGCGAGGTCATCGAGGCGGCCGAACTGGACGCGGTGGACGTCGGCCCGTTCGGCAACACGGCGGAAGGCGGCGCCGACGAGGTGCTCGCGGCCGTGGACGCCCTGCTGCGCAGGACCCTCGCCTCCGGCGCCACCCGGATCTCCCTCCAGGTCAACGTGATCGGGGAGGCCGGCGCGTGAGCTCCGACGAGCCGTTCATCGCGGCGGTCAAGCCGCTGGTCGACGCCATGGGCGGCGAGCTGCTCCCGCCGGACGAGGCCGGCCCCGACGATGTCGTGCTCGCCTGGGAGGGCGCCGACGTGGTCGCCGTACGGCTGCCGCAGCTCGCGGACTCCCTCGATCACATCCTGGCCGCCATGGAGCGCAAGCAGGGCAAGCCGCTCGCCGACCTGGACCGCAAGGCCAAGCAGGAGGTCGTCCGCATATTGGAGGCGCGTGGCGCCTTCTCCGTACGGCACGGCGTGGAGACCGTGGCGAGCGCCCTCGGGGTCAGCCGCTTCACGGTCTACAACTACCTCAACCGGGACAAAACGTAGGCCGCAGGGCCCAGGGGGTTTCGTAACCCCGAATTTTCAACAAAGTGTTGACGTGATGTCGCGTGGGGGCGTTAGCTGACTCCCGTGACTTCGACTTCCACGTCTCCCGGCCTGGCCCGGTTCAACGGCCTGGAGGAGCACGCGGCCCACGCGGTCCTCATCGAGGCCTGCGCCTCGACGGCGTGGGCCCGGCGTCTGCTCGCCGGCCGCCCCTACGCGACCGCGGAAGACCTCTACGCCACCAGTGACGCCGCCATGGCCGAGCTGACCGCCGACGACCTCGCCGAGGCGATGGCCGGTCACCCGCCGATCGGCCGCCCCAAGCCGGGCGACCCGGCCTCGGCCCGCGAACAGCGCGGCATGGCCGGCGCCTCCGAGGAGCTCAAGGCGGAGATGCTGGAACTGAACCTGGCGTACCAGGAGCGGTTCGGCCATGTCTTCCTGATCTGCGCCACCGGCCGCACCGGTGAGCAGATGCGCGACGCGCTCAAGGAGCGGATCGGCAACGCGCCGGAGCGGGAACGCGAGATCGTCCGCGCCGAGCTGGGCAAGATCAACCGCATCCGGCTCGCCCGTATCGTCGAAGAGGACGCCTGACCATGAGCACCAGCACCACCGCATCCGTGTCCACGCACATCCTGGACACCAGCGTCGGCCGCCCCGCGCAGAAGGTCGCCGTCCAGCTCTCCGCCCGCGCGGGCCGGGACGCGGACTGGCGGGCGCTCGGCGGCAGCGCGACCGACGCGGACGGGCGGTGCAAGGACCTGCCGGCGCTGCCGGAGGGAACCACCCACGTACGGCTCGACTTCGAGGTCGAACCGTACTTCCTGAAGAAGCAAGCCGATGCGCAGCAGGACGCCCCCGCGAATCGGGACAGCGGTGCCGGAGTGTTCTTCCCGGAGGTGGCGATCACGTTCGCCGTCGTGCCCGGCGAGCACTACCACGTACCGCTGCTGCTCAACCCGTTCGGCTACTCCGTATATCGAGGGAGCTAGCAGACATGCCCACTCTTGGACAGAACCAGTACGGCAAGGCCGAGAACCGAGTCGTCAGGATCACGCGGGACGGCGCCACCCACCACATCAAGGACCTCAACGTGTCCGTGTCGCTCTCCGGCGACATGGACGAGGTGCACTACTCCGGCTCCAACGCCAACGTGCTGCCGACCGACACCACCAAGAACACGGTGTACGCGTTCGCCAAGGAGCACGGCATCGAGTCCGCCGAGCAGTTCGGCATCCACCTCGCCCGGCACTTCGTCACGAGTCAGGAGCCGATCAAGACCGCGCGGATCCGCGTCGAGGAGTACTCCTGGGAGCGAATCGAGCACGGCAAGGAGAGCGCGCACTCCTTCGTCCGCAAGGGCCAGGAGACCCGCCTGACCCAGATCACGTACGACGGCTCCTCCTGGGAGGTCGTCTCCGGGCTCAAGGACCTGACCGTACTGAACTCGACCGACTCCGAGTTCTGGGGCTACGTCAAGGACAAGTACACGACCCTGCCCGAGGCGTACGACCGCATCCTGGCCACCGAGGTCTCCGCCCGCTGGCGCTTCAACTGGTCCGACGACCAGCAGGAGATGCCGGACTGGGAGGAGTCCTACGAGCAGGTACGGGGTCACATGCTCCGGGCCTTCGCCGAGACGTACTCCCTCTCGCTCCAGCAGACCCTGTACCAGATGGGTTCGCGGATCATCGAGAACCGCGGTGAGATCGACGAGGTCCGCTTCTCGCTGCCCAACAAGCACCACTTCCTGGTGGACCTGGAGCCGTTCGGCCTCAAGAACGACAACGAGGTGTACTTCGCCGCCGACCGGCCCTACGGCCTGATCGAGGCGACCGTCCTGCGGGACGGCGTCGAGCCGAGGATCCCGGTGGACCTCTCGAACCTCTAGCAACTCCATCGCGCAGCAACTCCATCGCGGCACCCGCGGCCGGGCAAGGGCCCTGGACGGCTCTCCGGCCGCGGCACTCAAACTCCCGGGGTCCTGCCGTGCCCTCTCCACCCAGCGCAAAGGACGAACCATGGCAGCAGACCGGCGCATCGTCATCGAGAACTGTTCGATCGCGACCGTGGACGCGAGCGACACCGAGTACCCGAGCGGGTACGTCGTCATCGCCGGCAACCGCATCGAGTCGCTCGGCGCGGGCCGGGCACCCGAGGGCCTGGAGAACGTCGACCGCCGTATCGACGCCACCGGCCACCTGGTGACCCCCGGCCTGGTCAACACCCACCACCACTACTACCAGTGGATCACCCGGGGCCTCGCCACCGACCACAACCTCTTCAACTGGCTCGTCGCCCTCTACCCGACCTGGGCACGCATCGACGAGCAGATGGTCTACGCGGCCGCCCAGGGCTCGCTCGCGATGATGGCCCGCGGCGGCGTCACCACCGCCATGGACCACCACTACGTCTTCCCCGCCGGTTCCGGCGACCTGTCCGGCGCGATCATCCGAGCCGCCCGCGAGACGGGCGTCCGCTTCACCCTCGCCCGCGGTTCCATGGACCGCAGCGAGAAGGACGGCGGCCTGCCCCCGGACTTCGCCGTGGAGACCCTGGAGGGCGCCCTCGCCGCGACCGAGGCGACCGTCAAGGAGCACCACGACTCCTCCTTCGACGCGATGACCCAGGTGGCCGTCGCGCCCTGCTCGCCGTTCTCCGTCTCCACCGAACTCCTGCGTGAGGGCGCCGAGTTGGCCCGCCGCCTCGGAGTGCGGCTGCACACCCACGGCTCGGAGACGGTCGAGGAGGAGCAGTTCTGCAAGGAACTGTTCGGCATGGGCCCCACCGACTACTTCGAGTCCACCGGCTGGCTCGGCGAGGACGTGTGGATGGCGCACTGCGTCCACATGAACGACTCCGACATCGCCGCCTTCGCCCGGACGAAGACCGGCGTGGCCCACTGCCCTTCGTCCAACGCCCGGCTGGCCGCGGGCATCGCGCGGGTCCCGGACATGCTCGCGGCCGGCGTCCCGGTCGGCCTCGGCGTCGACGGCACGGCGTCCAACGAGTCCGGCGAACTCCACACCGAACTGCGCAACGCCCTGCTCATCAACCGCCTCGGCGCGCACCGGGAAGCGGCCCTGAACGCCCGGCAGGCGCTGCGCCTCGGCACCTACGGCGGCGCCCAGGTCCTGGGCCGCGCGGCCGAGACCGGCTCCCTGGAGGCGGGCAAGCTCGCCGACCTGGTGCTGTGGAAGCTCGACACCCTCGCCCACGCCTCCATCGCCGACCCGGTGACCGCGCTGGTCTTCGGCGCGGCGGCACCGGTCACCGCCTCGTTCGTGAACGGCCGTCAGATCGTCGAGGACGGGCGCCTGTTGCACGTCGACGAGGACCGGATCGCACGCTCGACGCGGGAGCAGGCGCAGCGCCTGGCCCGGATCGCCGGTCACTGAGCCTCGTACGGCATCGATCTCCGGCCGGGAGGGACGGCTCCCGGTCGGCAGCCGTGGACGCCGCGTGGTGCCCACGGCGGCCGTGCCCGGGGCGCGTGTGGGACGCACGCGCCCCGGAACGGTCTCCGTTCCCGGTCCCGCACGACCACTCGCACCACCTCCATGAAACCCACGGCACCGCCGCTCGGCGGCCGTGTAACCGCCCGGAGGCGAGCCGCAGTGTCAGTCCACCCCGTCGACGAAAAGCTCCCCGCTCTCAAGATGGCGACCACCGGCCTCCAGCACGTGGCCGCCATGTACGCCGGAGTCGTCGCCCCGCCCCTGATCGTCGGCGCGGCCATCGGCCTCTCCGCCGCCGACCTCACCTTCCTCACCGGTGCCTGTCTGTTCACCGCGGGCCTCGCCACCTTCCTCCAGACCCTCGGCGTCTGGAGGATCGGTGCCCGGCTGCCCTTCGTCAACGGCGTCACCTTCGCCGGAGTGGCCCCCATGACCGCGGTCGTCGCCTCCACCGACGACAAGTCCGACGCCCTGCCGGTCATCTTCGGCGCGGTGATCGTCGCCGGACTCCTCGGCTTCCTCGCCGCCCCCTTCTTCAGCAAGGCGATCCGCTTCTTCCCGCCGGTCGTCACCGGCACCGTCATCACCCTGATAGGCGTCTCGCTGCTGCCGGTCGCCTTCGGCTGGGCCCAGGGCCCCGACCCGGCGGCGCGGGACTACGGTTCGACCACCAACCTGGGCCTGGCCGCGGGGACGCTCGCGATCGTGCTTCTCCTACGGCGCTTCACGCGCGGCTTCGTCAAGCAGATCGCCGTGCTGCTCGGCCTGGTGGCCGGCACGCTCCTCGCGATCCCCTTCGGCGCGACGGACTTCGCCCCGGTCACCGACGCGGCCGTCGTCGGCTTCCCGACCCCCTTCCACTTCGGCGCCCCGCGGTTCCAGCTCGCGGCGATCCTCTCGCTGTGCGTGGTGATGGTGGTCTCGATGACCGAATCGACCGCGGACATGCTGGCGTTGGGCGAGATCGTCGAGCGCCCGGCCGACGAGAAGACCATCGCCGCGGGCCTGCGCGCCGACACCCTCGGCTCGGCGATCAGCCCGCTCTTCAACGGTTTCATGTGCAGCGCCTTCGCCCAGAACATCGGGCTCGTGGCCATGACGAGGATCCGCAGCCGCTACGTCGTCGCCACCGGCGGAGCCTTCCTGGTGCTGATGGGCCTGTGCCCCATGGCCGCCTCGCTCATCGCCGTCGTCCCGCGCCCGGTGCTCGGCGGCGCCGGCGTCGTCCTGTTCGGCTCGGTGGCCGCCAGCGGCATCCAGACCCTGGTCAAGGCGGGCCTGGACAAGGACAACAACGTCCTGATCGTCGCCGTGTCGCTGGCCGTCGGCATCATCCCGATCACCGCGCCGGACTTCTACCACGCCTTCCCCGAGACCGCGAGGATCGTCCTGGACTCGGGGATCTCCACGGGCTGCGTCGCCGCGGTGGCGCTGAACCTGGTCTTCAACCACCTGGGCCGGGGCGGGGACGCACACGAGGTCACCCACCCCATGGAGGCCGTCCCCGCTCAGCCGATCTCGTAACTGTCCCCGTACACCCGCCACTTGAGCGGTGGGTCCAGGCCGAGATTGCCCTGCTGAAGGAAGACCCGCTGGGCCGTCTCGACCCGGCTCACGTCATGGTGGGCCGCCTCCTGCTTCATCGCCCACACCCGGGCGTCCAGGAAGGCGTGCAGATAGGCGGTCTCGTCGCCCCCGTCCGCGGGAGTGTCCGTGCCGTCGCGGGCCCGGCCGCGGATGCCCCCGAAGCTCAGGGCGTCGGTGCCGGGGCCGTGCATGACCATCGCGTCGTAGTACACGAACTGGCCGAGCGTGCCGAGGCCGTCTCTCTTGGCGCGTGCGACCGCCGGGTCGAAGTAGCCGCGGTCCCGCTCGTCGCGCTGTGCCCGGCGGAAGGCGGAGGTCTTCGCCGCCGTCCGCCAGTCCGCGGGGAAGTCCGGGTCCAGCCCGTCGTGCGCAGCGGTGCCGTCCACCGCGCGCAGCGCGGGCAGATACGGGGCCAGGGGATTGTCCGGGACCCGCCGCGTGTACAGCTCGACCAGCGCCAGCATGTCGCTCGTACCGGAGCAGAAACCGATGATGCCGCCCGTGTAGCCGCGGCCGTCCCCGATGTCCTCGAGGTAGGCGTACTGCGCCTCCCAGTCCAGCGATGAGTTCTCCGCGCTGGACACCAGCCGCATCGCGAGGTCCTTCTTGACCGGGTCGTCGAGCCCGGCCGGGTCCGCGGCCTCGGCGGACGGCCAACGGGTGCTCAGCACTCCGGCCCCGAGGACGGCGAGCAGGGTGCGGCGGGCGGCGGTTCTGGACAGGAAGGCCACGTCATCTCCGAGCGGGGGGCGCTGTGACATGGGGTCACCGGCGGTCGATCGCCTGGCAGGCTCCGGGAGCGGGCAGCCGTCCGGCGAAGTAGGAGCGCGGTGGAACCCCCATCAGGGTGCGGAAGTCGGACGTCATGTGGGACTGGTCGTAGTAGCCGGTGACGGCGGCCAGTTCGGCCGAGGCCAGCTCGGTGGCATGGGCGAGCACCGCGCGGACCCGGTCGATGCGGGCGTAGTGCTTGGGCGACAGTCCGACACCGTCGCTGAACAGATTGCGCAACTGGCGCTCGCTGACGGCGAGTTCCCGCGCCACTTCGCCGACCTGGCCGGGTGTGCGCCCCGAGCGCACGGACAGCGCGGCGACCGCGGCCCGCAGCAGTTCGGCGCGGGCCCCGTCGGCGGCGGTGGGCAGCAGGTCCGGGAGGACGTCGGCGAGCCGGGCGGCCACCTCTTCGGGCTTCAGCCGCCCGAGCTCGTACGCCAACTGCCGCGCGGTCCGGCCGGGCAGCGCGGCCAGCGGTACGACCCGCCCGACCAGATCGACGGCCGGGACGCCGAGCAGGGGCCGGACGACCCCAGGGGCCAGCCGTACCTCCGTGCAGGACACATGGCGTTTGGCCGGGTGGTAGGTGGCCCGGACGCGGGGCCCGGAGACCAGCAGGGTGGGCCGGCCCCGCGCCTCGCTGCGGACGATCACCCTGGTCGCGGGATCCGGCAACTGGACGAACGGCGTCCGCGGATCCGCCTGCACGGCCGGGACCCCGATCCCGGTGATCCACGGACGCAGCACGTCGGGGGTGTGCGGGGCCCGCTCGGAGACGGAGTTGGTCACCCGTCCACCGTAAGCGGGGGACGGCGGCTTCGGGCGCGCGAAACGTGCCGGAATTTCCTATCGGCCGGGGCGGTGCGGGGCCCAGCGTGGTGGTCATGATTCTTGTCACGGGTGCCACCGGCACCATCGGAAGTGATGTCGTACGACGGCTCGCGGCGCGCGGGGAGAAGGTGCGCGCGCTCACCCGGGACCCGGCCGGGGCGCAGCTGCCGCGGGGTGTGGAGGCGGCCCGGGGGCACCATCGCGATCCTGACTCCGTGGCGTCGGCCATGGCGGGCGCCGACACGGCCTTCCTCGTGGGTGTCTTCGGCCCGGAGGACGCCGACAGCGACCGGGGGATGGTGGAGGCTGCGCGGGCGGCCGGGGTACGGCGGGTGGTGAAGCTCTCCGCGATCAGTGCGGGCGATCCGAGGACGGGCCTGGGCGGTGTCGCGCACGGACACGGGGAGGAAGCGGTCCGGGAGAGCGGCCTGGAGTGGGTGATCCTGCGGCCCTCCTCCTTCGCGTCGAACACGCTGAGCTGGGCGGGGCCGCTCCGGTCGGGTGAGCCGGTGCCGAACATGCTGGGCTCGGGCGGGCAAGGGGTCGTGGACCCGCGCGATGTCGCCGAGATCGCGGTCGCGGCGCTGGTCGGTCAGGGGCACGTGGGGCGGACGTACACCCTGACCGGGCCCGAGACGCTCAGTCC
This sequence comes from Streptomyces sp. NPDC001668, assembly GCF_042893155.1. Lineage (NCBI taxonomy): Bacteria > Bacillati > Actinomycetota > Actinomycetes > Kitasatosporales > Streptomycetaceae > Streptomyces > Streptomyces sp. NPDC001668. The sequence continues at coordinate 239,262 of NZ_JBIAUQ010000011.1, read as the reverse complement.
CCAGGACCAGGCGACCACGCTCGGCGAGGTGCTCGGCCGCCGGGTGGAACTGCGTGACCTGACCCCGCCCGAGACACGTGAACTGCTGGTCGCCTCCGGCTGGAGCGAGGAGTCGGCGGAGGGCATGCTCCGGAGCATCCGGTTCGTGGGGGAGGGCGGGAACGCGGTGGTCACACCGGATGTGGCGGAGGTGCTGGGGCGTCCGGCGCGGACGTACCGGGAGTGGGCGGAGGACCACGCGGGGTTGTTCGGCGGAGGCTGACGGCAGGGTTCAGCTGGACACCGTGACCGCACCCACCCCGGGGGCGCGGGGAACTGCGCGGCCAGGCACGGTGAACCCGCGGTCGCCGCCCGGCACCGCGTGGCACATCCGTAGGCCGTCAACTCCGCGCACCCGCCCGCGGTCGCAGCACCACCGCCGCCAGTGCCAGAGCCCCCACCGCGATCCCCGTCCCCACCCGGAACGCCAGCTGATACCCCTCCGCCGTCGCCGCGACCACTTCGGCCCCGCCCGCCAGCACACCCTCCGTCCGGCTCGCCGCCAGCACCGACAGCACCGCCAGGCCCAGCGAACCCCCCACCACCTGCGTGGTGTTGAACAACCCGGACGCAAGCCCCGCGTCCTCCTCCCGCGCCCCCGCCATGGCGAGCCCGGTGAGCGCGGGCATCGCGGCGGCGAACCCGGTGCCGAGCAGGAGCAGCACCGGAAGGACGTCGACCAGGTACGAGCCGTCGGCGGGCGCACGGCTCAGCAGGGCCATCCCCGCGACGATGAGCACGAGCCCGGCCAGCAGCACCCGGTACGCCCCGAACCGCCCGATGGTCCGTGCCGACAGCCCCAGCATCAGCACCCCGATCACGATCGGCGCCGGCAGGAACGCCGTGCCGGTGAGCAACTCGCCGAATCCCAGGACCCGTTGGACATACAGCGCGCCCAGGAACTGGAAGCCGAACATCGTGGCGATCATCAGGATCTGCACGGCGTTCGCGCCGGAGAGCAGCCGGGAACCGAACAGCCCGAGCCGCAGCAGCGGGCGGGCCGCATGCGCCTGGCGCAGGGTGAACGCCGCGAACAGGGCGAGGGCGACCAGGGCCAGGACGAGCGTGGTGATCACCTCGCGGTCGCCGGACCCGACGATCACGTACACCGTCAGCATCAGCGCCCCCGTCACCAGCGCGGCCCCCGGATAGTCGGCGCCCCGGCCGAGACCTTCGCCCTCCTCCGCATCGAGCACCCGGACCGCCGCCAGCAGGGCGACGATCCCGATCGGCAGGTTGATCAGGAAGATCCAGTGCCAGTTCAGTGCCTGGGTCAGCGCCCCGCCGAGAAACGTGCCCAGCGCCCCGCCCGCGGCACCCACCGCGCTGAACACCGCGATGGCGCGGGCTCGTTCACGTGGCTCGGGGAACAGCGCGACCAGCATGCCGAGCACCACCGCCGAGGTCATCGCACCGCCCACACCCTGCACGGCGCGCGCCGCGATCAGCATGCCCTGGCTGGTCGCCACCCCGCACAGCACGGACGCCGCCGTGAACACCGCGAGCCCCGCCGCGAACATCTGCTTGCGGCCGACCAGGTCGCCGAGCCGGCCCACCAGCAACAGCAGCCCGCCGAACGGGATCAGATAGGCGTTGACCACCCACGCGAGGCCCGGCCCCGAGAAGCCGAGGTCGCTCTGGATGGCCGGCATGGCGACCGTGACGATGTTGCCGTCCAGGATCGTCATGAGCGTCCCCGCGCACAGGACGACGAGGGCCGTCCAGCGGGAGTACGTTCGGTGCGGTGTTCGCGTCGGGTTCTCGACGATGGCCGTCATGGCGGCGGGCCTCGGCTTTCTCCATGGTTCCGACAAGTGGCTTCGGTGCACGACTTGTAACGGGGAACATCGTCAGTGACCATGGAGAGCGGCGTAAGGAGGCAGTCCGATGTCCCAGAGGAACACCGGTGTTACCGTCCAGGTCGTGAACGCGCACGCGTGCCCGGTGCGGGAAGTTCTTGACAGGGTCTCCGGCAAATGGAGCGTGCAGATCCTCGTCGCGGCCGCCCACGGGCCCATCCGCTTCACCGAGCTGGAGCGCAGCATCGAGGGCATCAGCCGCCGCATGCTGACCCTGACCCTGCGCAACCTGGAGCGCGACGGCCTCGTCACCCGCACCGTCCACCCCACGGTGCCGCCCCGGGTCGAGTACGAACTCACCCCGGTCGCACGCGAGTTGCACGACACCCTGCAACGCCTGACCGACTGGGCCGAGCGCAACAGGGTCTACATCGCCGAGGCGCGGGCGAACTACGACGCCGAGCGGGAGCCGGAGCCGGCCTGACCTACAGCCCGAACAGGCTGGGGTCGGTGGCCAGTTCCTTGAAGACCTCGACGGGGTGCGCGACCAGTCGCCGCTCCTTGAGGTCCATGATCCCGCCGACCGCCGTGATCTCGGCCGCCACCGTGCCGTCCTTCTTGCGGATCGTCTGCTGTATGCGGAAGGTCTTGCCCTCGCCCCACTCGAAGGCGCAGGTCACCTCCACCTCGTCACCGGCCAGCAGCTCGCGCCGGTAACGGATGGTGGTCTCCAGCGCGACCGGGCCCACCCCGCTGCCGACGAGCCCGGCCTGGGTGATCCCGGCGGCCTCGAGCAGCGACCAGCGGGCGTGCTCCGCGTAGTTGATGTACACGCTCTGGTTGAGATGGCCCTGGACGTCCGTCTCGTACCCGCGGACGGTCACCGGCACGGAAAACGGCTCGCTCATGTCAATCCCCTCTCACGCCACGGCAGTTGCTGGCCCCGATCCTGACATGTGCCCCCTACACCCGGCGCGGCGAGGCCAGCAGGTAGCGCGCCCTGGTCCGCGGCTCCGTGTACTCGCCGGCCTGCCAGCCGGCCTCCTCCAGGGTGATCGCGCAGGCCCGCAGTGCCTCGCCGTCCGCCGCGTGCACGGCGACGGCCTCGGGTTGCGGGGTCGCGCGCACCCGGTAGCCGGGCGAGCCCCCCGCTTCCGGCGCGTGCCCGGCCGCCTCCAGGGCCAGCGCGGCCGCCTGTACGAGATGAGCGCGCTCCCAGCCGCAGGGACGGTCCGTGGCCCCGTCGGGGTTGGTCATCCGGCGCAGCTCCAGCAGCCCCTGCCAGGCGCTGTGCACCTCACGCGTCCGGGCCGGACCGGAGTCCGCGGGCTCCTCGGTGCCGCCGACGTGCGCGGCGAACACCCCGGAGGCGGGTTCGGCGGCCCGCTCCGGCTCCTCCTCGGGCGTCTCCCGGACGCGGTGCCCGGCGGGGGTCAGGAAATGGTCGTGCGGCGGCCGCGGGTGCCGGAAGGCCAGACCGCGCTTCACCAGGGCGTCCAGCTGGGCCTCGGTGCCCTTGAGCCGTCCGGTGACGGGATCGGCGGCGTCGATGACACGCCGCTGCGCGGCGGTGGGCGGTCGCGTCACGGCGTGCTCCTTCCCCGGGCGGGGGTGTACGACGGCCGTACGGATCACTGACCCCATCCCCTTCGAAGGCTACGACGGGGGTCTGACATTCCACCCGGCGATCACCGGCCGCCCGTGCTCCGTCCCCAGCCGGCCGAGCGTCCCCGTCGCCAGCTGGAACAACGCCCCGGCCGAGGCGGGCAGCCCGAGCCGGCGGGCGGTGAGCACGCGCAGGAAGTGGCCGTGCGCCACCAGCACCACGCACCCCTCGGTGTTCGCGTGCGCCGCGTCCACCTTGGCCAGCACACGGTCGGCCCGTTCACCGACCTGCTCCGGGCTCTCCCCGGGGTGGTCGGGCGGACCGGGTGCCACGCCGTCCGTGAACAGGAACCAGTCCGGGCGCTCCCGCTGGATCTCGACGGTGGTGACGCCCTCGTAGCCGCCGTAGTCCCACTCGCACAGATCGACGTCGACCCGCAGGTCCTGCAGCCCGATGAGCTCGGCGGTCTCCCGGGCCCGTTGGAGGGGGCTCACGAAGGCGGCCCCGATGCGGTGGGAGCGGATCAGCGGCACCAGCCGGCGCGCCTCCTCCCGGCCGCGCTCGGTCAACGGCACGTCCGTCCGGCCGGTGTGCCGCCCGGACCGCGACCACTCGGTCTCCCCGTGCCGGACCAGAAACAGATCACCCATCCGCACACCCTTCCCAGGCACCTCCCAGAACCGTGCCACACCCGTCCGGGCCCTCGCAGGAGGGACTGGGCCGGACGGCCAGGGAACGGGAAGTCGAGCCGTGTACCGCCACGGCCTCGTCAGCCCCCTTCCGGCCGGCTCACCCCCGGTCGTCCGGACCGGCTCGCGCCTGCCCGGCTCGCCGCCCGACCGGTCGGGCCCGGCTGGTCCGGACTGGTCAGGCCGGGTTCGTCCCGACCGGGTCAGGAACGGATGGCCAGGGTGCCCGGCCGGTCTCGTCCGGCCGGTCCTCTTCCGCCCCCGCTCGATCGGGGGGGGGGAGGGGGAGCCGGTCCCAACCTGTCAGGCCCGGTGCGTTCTGACCGGTCCGTCCGGAGCCCAGTCCGTGGTGACCGGCCGGACCTCTTGCGTCCCGAGCGGTCAGGACGATCCGGCATGCCCGGTCCGCCCGGAAGTCCGAGCCCGATGCGTCTCGATCGACCGGGCCCGAGCCGTTCCTGATGGATGCGGTCCCGGTCCGGCCAGGCCGACCCAGGTCATTCCGTCCCGATCGCCACGGTTCACCCGCGCGCCCGCCTCGGAGGCTCCCGGCAGGCCCCTCCGGCGTCTCGGTCTGGCCACCCGTCGGCCCAGGCCGGCCCGACCCACCGATCAGCCGCCCCCACCAACCGGCCCGCCCCGCCTCAGATCCCCGGCAACCCCTGCACCGACTGCGCCAGCTGCCCCACCGCCACGACCAACGGCGTCACCGGCTGGACGAACTCGTTGAGGCGGGTCAGGGCCCGTCGCAGGACCGTCGGCTGGGGTTCGGGCTCGTCGAGTTCCTCGCGGAGGCGGCGCAGCTCCCTGGTCGTAGCTTCGGGGTCGGCCAAAGCAGCCCGGTGCTCCTCCAGCAACCGCTCGACGTACGCGAGGAGTTCGGCCGTACGCTCGGCGTCCTGCGGCTGGAAGGAGACCGAGCCGGAGAACGCCTGGGCGCCGTGTCCCACGGCCTGGTTGCCGACGTGGTGGGTGCCGCCGCTGATCATGACGCCGTTGTTGACCGGAGGGTCCTGCCGGCGGTCGTCGCTGTCCGTCATGAGGACCTCCTACTTGCCGGAACCGACGACGGGCGCGGCCGCGCCGGACTGCTGAGGGACGTGCTGCGTGGCGGTCGCGCCGGCGCCGATCGCCTGGTTGCCGATGATGCTCATGCCGCCCTGCTGGATGAGCCCCTGGTTGAGGATGGTCTGCTGCTGGGCGCGGAAGTCGGTGATGTCGTAGCCGCGGGTGTCGAGGAACTCGCGGATCGCGGCGAGGGTGTGGCGCTCCACCAGGGACGTGATCCGTGCGCCGTCCACGACCTGGAAGTAGTTCTGGTAGTTCGCGCTGACCGCCAGCTCCCGCACGCTCAGCCGGGCGCCGAAGTCGTAGACCGGGTCCTGCTCCAGGGCCTTGAGCTCGTCCACCATGCGTCTGCTGTGCCGCCCCTCGAAACGCGCCTGCCGCAGCGCCCGGGACGGGGCGGCGAAGAAGGCCCTGCCGGTGCCGGGGACCGCGTCCAGCAGCAGCCCCCGCCGCGCGTCGGCGGAGAGGGGGCCGCGCAGCCGGTCCACGACGTGGAAGTCGGCTCGCACCGGGCCGAGCACATGGTTGCTGCAGTGCAGATGGAGCGTTCTGCCCTCGGTCGAGAAGTGCAGGAACACGCTCGGCACCACGTCCCCGCCCCACAGCGGCACATGCACCGCCAGACAGTGCCGGACCGCACCGGTGGGACGCTGCATGATCCGCTCGACCTGGTCGGCCGACAGCCGGGCGACCGGGGCGAGGGTCGTGGCCCTGATGAACCGCTCGTCGTCGCCGACTGCCGTGCCGCTCGCGAAGACCCGGTCCCCCACGAGGAGGGACCCGAGCGCCGCCTCGCCGTCCTCCGCCGCGTCGGACACGCCACGCGTGGCGGTCGCCGACAGCCGCGCGCGTACGTGGTCGACGAGTTCGGTGACGGTGAACGCCTCCGGCCCACCGGGGCGCGCGACCCCCGCGACGGCGTCGTCGGCGGGCAGCAGCGGCACGGCGATCGACCACTGCGTGGCAGCCGGGGCATAGCCGAGGAAGGGCGTGTACCCGCTGTACACCGTGACGTTCCCGTCCTGGGCCTCCCGGATGGCCGCCAGCCGCTCGGCCATCCACTTGCGCGGCGGCACGGTCGGGCGGGGCTGCCGGGAGAACGTCTCGCGGGTCAGGGTCGTGCGCAGCAGCCGGTCGACGGCGAGTTCATGGTGTACGACCGTCACGTAGGCGAGCGCCACCGCCGTGACCGACACCAGCGCGGCCGGCACCCCGCCCAGGTAGGAGCCCAGCAGCCAGCTCACGAACCCGGGGGCGGGCAGCGACGACAGGACGACGCCGAAGCCGAAGGCGAAGAGCACCGCGATGCCCGCCGCGACCGCCGTCCCGACCAGTACCGCCTTCCCCGGCTGGTGCCGGCCGCGGGTGGCCAGACTGGGCCGGCCACCCGCCTGCCGGGTGATCGACAGGAACAGGGTGACGAACAGCAGCCACAGCGGCGCGAACACGGCCACGAGCGTGAAGGCGGCGGTCAGCCGCTGATCCCGGCGGTGCCGCATCTCCTGTGCCGACAGACAGTGCCGTACGACCGTCACCAGGTCGACCCCGGGGGAGGGGGCGACCGCCCCGGCCGCGTCGGCCAGGACGTCCTCCACCACGCGGTCGGCGAATCCTTCGTCCACATAGGCCGCGGCGCACAGATACCGGGTGACGTCACCCGGCGCGCTCCCGACCGGCATGTGGACCGGGGCGGTGGTCATGCCGAGCCCTCCCTTGCTCAGGCGGCCGAGCCGCACGGTCATGGCGCCGACAGGGTTCTCGGTGACTGTGCGCGGCAGACCGGCGGTGAGGAGCGCGAGCAGCGCGCCTGCTGCGAGACCGAAGAGGAGGGCGCTGCGCAGCAGGTCCTTCACCAGCATGTCGGCCGGTGCGAGCGGCACATCGTCGACGAAGGCCTCGTGCAGCCCCCACCAGGCCAGGTTGGCCAGCGCCGCCACCAGCACGCCCGCGGCGAGGCAGCGGAGCGTGCGTGCTGTCCCGCGGGACGCCGGGCGCCGGGCGGAGAGGGCGAGTCCCGCGAGCAGGACCAGGACGGCGAGATCGCTCACGACCAGCGAGGACGCGCTGCCGTACCGGTCGGCGGACACCTCCCAGCGAGGCAGGAACGCGGCCTCCACGAGCCAGCGCAGGAGCTTGTCGTCGGACAGCTCTATGGAGAACTTCCGGTAGTAGTAGTCAGAGAGCGGCCGCTGCACCCACGGGCTGCCCGCGAGCACCACGAGCAGGACCAGCAGCGCGGCACGCCCGCGTAAGACCGAGGACGTGCCCGACACACGCCGACGAGACTTGAACACCTGGGGTTCCCCCATCCCCCGATCCCCTCGGCCCCCGGGATCAGTGGCCGTACCCTAGGGCATCCCCGCTCTCGCCGGCCGTGAATCCCAACAACCCCACCAGCTACTGCCGATATCCGCTCAGGAACCGCCCGATCCGCCCGATCGCCGCCTCCAGGTCCTGCGCGTGGGGCAGCGTCAGGATGCGGAAGTGGTCCGGGGTCGGCCAGTTGAAGCCGGTGCCCTGGACGACCTGGATCTTCTCCCGCAGCAGCAGGTCCAGGACGAACTTCTCGTCGTCGTGGATCTTGTGGACCTTGGGGTCGAGACGCGGGAAGGCGTACAGCGAGCCCTTCGGCTTCACGCACGACACACCGGGGATCTCGTTGAGCTTCTCCCAGGCCACGGTGCGCTGTTCGTACAGCCGGCCGCCGGGCGCGGTCAGCTCGTGGATGGACTGACGGCCGCCGAGCGCGGCCTGGATGGCGTACTGCGCGGGCGCGTTGGCGCACAGCCGCATGGAGGCCAGCATGGTCAGGCCCTCCAGGTAGCTCTTCGCGTGCTGCTTGGGGCCGGTGACGACCAGCCAGCCCGAGCGGAAGCCCGCCACCCGGTACGTCTTCGACAGGCCGCAGAAGGTCAGGACGACCAGGTCGGGGGCGAGCGCGGCGACCGAATGGTGCACGGCGTCGTCATACAGGATCTGGTCGTAGATCTCGTCGGCGAAGACCATCAGGCCGTGCCGGCGGGCGAGGTCGAGGATGCCCTCGATGATCTCCTTCGGGTAGACCGCCCCGGTGGGGTTGTTCGGGTTGATGATGACGACGGCCTTGGTGCGGTCGGTGATCTTCGACGCCATGTCGTCCAGGTCCGGGTACCAGTCGGCCTGTTCGTCGCAGAGGTAGTGGACCGCCTTGCCGCCGGCGAGGGTCGTGACGGCCGTCCAGAGGGGGAAGTCGGGGGCGGGGATGAGGATTTCGTCGCCGTCCTCGACCAGCGCCTGTACGGCCATCGAGATCAGTTCGGAGATGCCGTTGCCGAGGTAGACGTCGTCGACGTCCACCTCCAGGCCCAGCGTCTGGTAGCGCTGGGCGACGGCGCGGCGGGCGGAGAGGACGCCCCGGGAGTCCGTGTAGCCGTGCGCCTGCGGGAGCATCCGGATCATGTCCTGGAGGATCTCCTCCGGTGCCTCGAAGCCGAACAGCGCGGGGTTGCCGGTGTTGAGGCGCAGCACGCTGTGGCCCGCCTCCTCCAGTGCGTCGGCGTGCTCGATCACCGGGCCGCGGATCTCGTAACAGACCTCGCTGAGCTTGCTCGACTGCCGGAACTCCATGCGCTGCTGCCTCTCCGGTTTCCTGTGTTGCTTGGTTTTACCAAGTGGCAGCTTGGAAAGTCCAACAACTTGTCTAGACTGCGTCGCATGTCACCTCGCCGAAGCTACGACCAGTACTGTTCCGCGGCCCGTGCCCTCGACGCCGTGGGCGACCGCTGGACCCTGCTGATCGTCCGGGAGCTGCTGGCCGGTCCGCGCCGCTACACGGACCTGCACGCGGACCTGCCGGGCGTGAGCACGGACGTACTCGCATCACGGCTGAAGGACATGGAGCGCGACGGCCTGACCACCCGGCGCAGGCTGCCCCCGCCCGGCGCGGCCTACGTGTACGAACTCACCCCGCGCGGACGCGAGTTGCTGCCGGTGCTCCAGGCCCTCGGCACCTGGGGCGGACCCGAACTCGGCGAACGACGGCCCACCGACGCCGTGCGCGCGCACTGGTTCGCGCTGCCCCTGCTGCGCTCGCTGGAGGGGGAGGGGCTTGTCGAAGTGCGGCTGGAGGAGGGGGACTTCCACGTGTACGTCGGCGCGCAGGAGGGGCCCGCGTACGGCGACGGGCCGGCACCCGGGGAGCCCGACGCCCGGCTGGTCCTGGACGCCGGGACCTGCGGGGCCCTGAGCCGGGGGGAGTTGGGCCTGCCGGAGGCGGTGCGCGCCGGCCGGGTCGAGGTGACCGGGGACGGCACGATCGCCAAGGCGCTGCGGGAGGCGTGAGGGCGGGGGCGTGAGGGCGGGAGGCATGAGAGCGGGAGGCATGAGAGCGGGAGGCACGAGAAAGGCCCGCCGTACCTGAGCACGGCGGGCCTTCGACAGAGCGTCAGGCGCTCGGCGGCACCCGGTGCGGGCGCCCGGACCCGCGCGTCAGCGCATACCCGCCGACACCCGCCAGCGCGGCGAGCGCGCCGCCGATCGCGGTCCACACCCACCGGTCGGACCACCAGCCGGAGGACCAGCCGTCCTCGGGCTCGATGGCGGACAGCACGGCGGAGGAGTCCTGCGAACCGTCCTTCTCCGCCTCGGACTTCACCGCGATGCCCGGCACCAGCGGCTCGGCCAGCCAACCGTCCACCGCGGCCGAACCGCCGATGTCCTTGGAGTCGGCCCGGACCTCGGTGCTCACCGGCAGACCCAGGTCGGCCGTGGTGAGACCGACGGCCGTCAGACGGACGTAGTACGTCCCCGGCAACGGGTCGTTGGCCCAGGTCTCCGACCAGGCGCGGACCGTGCGCAGTGTGCAGGCCAGCTCCACCGAGGAGGCGTCCGCGGCGGCGGTACGGGTCTGCGCGCCGTACTGGCACGACTGGCGGCGGCGCAGACCGTCGTACACGTCGATCTGCCAGGTCTGCGAGGCGTGGGTCTCGGGCAGCTTCACCGTCGCCGTCACGGTGGGGCGCTGGCCGGCGTCCGCCGGGAACGACCAGTACAGGTAGTCGCCCGTGGAGCCGCTCGCCGTGGCCGTCTGCCCCTGCTCGACCTCGGTCGCCGTACGGAAGGAGGTGCCCGCCTGGGTGGGCGCGTCACCGTCCGCCGACGCCGAGTCCGTGGGAGTCGGCGAGGAGTCGGCCGCGGCCGGCGCGACGGCCAGTCCCAGCATCAGCAGGGAAGCGCTCAACGCGCGTGTGATCCACATCAGTTGGTCCTCCAGACCGCTACCCGCCAGCGTGACAGCCAGCCCCACAGCAGACCGGCGACGAACCCGGCGAGGATCAGCACGCCCAGCAGCCACCAGCCGCGCCCGAGACCGAAGGAGGCCACGTCGCTCGCCTTCGACGGCCCGTCCACGACGTCGACGGTCAGCTCCAGCGGGAGACCCGGTGTGGTCTTCACCCCGGAGGCGGCCGAGAAGGAGTTGGTGACCTGGAGGCACACGGTCTCGGCCGGGGCGTCCTCGTCGTCGCTCTCCGCCTTCGGGTACCTGAGCCCCGTGGAGATCACGTCCGTACGGCCGTTGCCCGCGCCCTCGCCGCGCACGATCTCGCGTCCGTGCACGGTGACCGCCCGCAGCAGCACCCCGTACGAGGGGTTCACGGCCCGGTCGGCCGCCACGCTCACCGAGGCCCGCAGCTCCTGGCCCGGATCGACGTCCACCCGGTACCAGCGCTGCTGGGTGAACTCCTCGCGGTCGGTGTAGAGGCCGGACTTCAGGGTGGGCGCCGTGGCGCAGGTCCCGGCGCCCTCGGTGGCCACCGGGGTCACCACCGGGTCCGCCGCGCGGTCCACCAACTGGTTGACCTTGTCGGTGAGTTCGGTGGCGTGCTCGACCGAGGTGTAGGTGCCGCCGGTCGCCTCCGCGATGCAGCTCAGCTGCTGCCGCATCTTGGTGTTGGGGACCAGGCCGAGGGTGTCGATGGTCAGCCCGATGCCCTTGGCGGCGATCTCACGGGCCACCTCGCAGGGGTCGAGCGGGGCGCAGGTGTCCTCGCCGTCGCTGATCAGCACGATCCGCTTGGAGGAGGCGCTGCCGGTGAAGTCACCGGCGGCCTTCAGCAGCGCGGGGCCGATCGGCGTCCAGCCGGTGGGGGACAGGGTCGCCACCTGGGTCTTGGCCTCGGTGCGGTCCAGGGTGCTGACCGGATAGAGCTGCGCGGTGTCCTTGCAGCCCGTCTTCTGGTTGTCGCCCGGGTAGTTGGCGCCGAGCGTCCGGATGCCGAGTTGGACCTCCTCGGGCGTCGCGTCCAGCACCTCGTTGAAGGCCTGCTTCGCCGCCGCCATCCGGGTGCCGCCGTCGATGTCCGCCGTCCGCATCGAGCCGCTCACGTCGAGGACGAGATCGACCTGCGGCGCGGTACCGCCCGTGGGTTCACCGGCGACCGCCGCGACCGGGAAGGCGATCCCGGCCGTCAGGGCGGCGAGCAGGGCGCCCACTCCTGCCGCCAGCCGTTTTCTTGTGATCATCGCCGGATCCTATTGATCAGGGGCGCCGGGCTCCAAAACGGCCGCTCAGGCAAGCGGGTTGGGCAGCTCGGTCCACTGGTCGCCCGGTGTCCCCGGCGACAGCCGCATCAGCGTCAACGCCTTCGCGGGCAGCGGCTGTTCGAGCAGCGCGGCCAGATCGGGGGTCGGCGGCAGGTCTCGTACGGCCGTCTCCAGCGCCCCCCGCAACGCCGTCGCCGAACTCGCCGTACCCGCGAGGGCGCCGGCCACCAGGGAGCCGAACAGCTTGCGCCGCAGGGTCGTCACGTCGTCCGTGACGACCCGCCCGGACAGCGCCGGAACCGGGATGCCGTGCCGAGCGAGCCTGGCCGGGCTGACCCGGATGTCGGCCAGATCCCGGTAGACCAGCCGCATCGGCGCGCCCGACTCCGAGAGGACGACGAGGAGGTTCTGGCCGTGTGCCTCCAGGGCGACACCGAGCTCCAGCAGCCGCAGTCCCACCGTGAGCGCCAGCCGGGCGAACTCGGCCAGCCAGGCGGGCGATCGGGGCAGTTCGGTGCCGGCGAGGGCCGCCACCGGGAGGACCCGGTCGCCGTACACCTGAGGGGACTCGCGCAACACGGCGGCCAGATCGGGGGAGTTGGCCGTCACCGCACCCAGCGTGCGGGTGAAGTGCAGGAGTCCGTCCATGCGCTCCGCGAGTGTCTCCGCGAACTTCGAGAGGGTCGCCGACATGCCGATCGAGTAGACGGAGATGTCCCGCACCGAGGACGTGATCCGGGCGCTCAACGCGGTCTTGACGTGCGGCCCTTCGACCAGGGCGAGGGTGCGCAGGGACATCAGCGGGTGGGCGTCGAGGCCCTCCGTGACCGGCCGCTTCAGCACATGGTCCGCCTGCCACGGATGCACCGGCAGCAGCAGTCGCTCCCCGTCCCGCATCTCCGACGGCCACGCACCCGTCACCAGGCACTCCCCGGCCGGCACCGGCACCAGCCCCAGCCGCACCAGCGGCCGGTGCTCGGGACCGTAGGCCAGCTGCTCGGCCACCGAGAAGCCGGGCCGGGAACGGCAGTTGGGGTGATAGGGGTGCCCGTCGACGACCCGCTGCTCCCACTCCCAGTCGCGCACCGGCCACTCCTTAGAGCGGGGCGGCTGTACTGCCCTGGACAGCGCCAACGACACGACACTGTCGGCCAGTTCGGCGGCGAACTCCGCACCGTGCGGCACACCGAGGCCGGTCATCAGGCGCGCCGGGTCGTCGTGGGCGACGCCGTCCAGCCGTACGACGGTGACCCGGTCGTCGGTGGCGAACGGGTCCGGGTGCGGGCCGTGCAGCCCGCGTCCGTCCGTGAGACGCAGGGTGAGCCCCTCCCGGCCCGCCTCCCGCGCCGCGACCCAGGGCAGAGGCTCGTGCGTGAGCCCGCGCCACAGCCGGGACAGCACGGCCGCGCGGGCGCCGGGCAGCTCGGCCGTGTACCGCGACACGAGGTCGGGGCGTACGACAGCCAGCTCCTCGGCGAACGCTGCCTCGGCGGCGCGGGGACGGTGCACGGGCGGTCTCCTCGGGTGCGACTGGTGTCACGGTGGGGTGGTGACGGCAGACATACTGATCGTCATCGCCCCGGATGAACCGTAGAGAACGAGTGAACCGCGTGGATCTCCCGCCCCCGCCGGCCGGCACCGCCGTCGCACACCGCGCCGACGCGTACGCGGCCGCACCCCTGCTCAACTGCCTGCTGCGCGAGATCGCCGAGCCGCTCCCGGAACCCGGCGACCGCCCGGTCTACCGGCTCCCCGGCGGGCGACTGCTCAGGGTGCGGGGCGGCCGGCGGCCCGCCGAGCCCGAGGTGGAGACGGCGGACGGCTGGCAGCGGGTCGGTCACACCGAACTCGTCAAGCTCACCGCCGAGGAGCTGACCCGGCACACCGGACTGTCCAACCACGAGCTGCCCGCCGAGATGATCGACAGCCGGGACGCGGTGGCCGCCCTGCTCACGGCCCGGGAGCGGGCGACGGCACCCGGTGACCCGTATCAGCGCTCCGAGCAGTGCCTCGTCACCGGCCACCCCTACCACCCCGCCCCCAAGTCCCGCGGCGGCGGCCCCGTAGCCGCCTGGCTGCCGTACGCCCCCGAGGCCCATGCCCGTTTCCCGCTGGTCCTGCTCGGGGTGCGCGAGGACGCAGTCGTCGAGGAGGGCGACACGACGGCCCTCGACGCGCTCGGCCAGGCCCCGCCCGGCTACCGGCTGCTGCCCGCCCACCCCTGGCAGCTCGACCTGGTGAACTGCGCGGAGGCCTTCGAGGACGGCCGCCTGGTCCGGCTCGGCACGACCGGCTTCGAGACCTGGCCGACGGCCGCGATCCGCACGGTGTACGCCCCCGCACCCGACGTCTTCCTGAAGTTCAGCCTGGACGTGCGCATCACCAACGACATCCGGCGGCTCTGGCGTCACGACCTGCTGAAACTCCGCCGTACGGATGACGCGGTGGTGCGGGCCTTCGCCGAGCGCCCCGCCGCCTGGCTCAGCGACCGCGGCTACCGCACCGCCGACTTCGCCTTCGAGGAACTCGCCGTCCTGGTCCGCGACGGTCTGCGCGGCCATGTGCGGCCCGGGACGACCCCGCTGCTCGCCGCGGCCCTCGTCGAGGGCTTCGAGGGCAACCCGCTCGACACCGCCGAGGATCCGGCGGCCTGGTGGGAGGCCTACCTGGGCGCGGTCGTGCCGCCCGCCCTCTCGGCCTTCGCCGACCACGGCGTCGTACTCGAGGCGCACCTTCAGAACACCCTGGTCGCCGTGGACGCCGACGGTACGCCGGTGCAGGCGCTGTTCCGGGACGCGGAAGGCGTGAAACTGCTGCCGGAGGTCCCGCGCGGGGCCGGGTGGGAACGGCTGGTGTACTGCCTGGTCGTGAACCACCTGTGCGAGGTCGCCGCCGCCCTTGCCGAACGCCACCCGGGGTTCGACGCCTGGCCGGCCGCCCGCCGCGAACTGTCCCGCCACGACCTGCCCGAGGCCGCCGCCCTGCTCAGCGCGCCCACCCTCCCCGGCAAGACCAACCTGCTGCTGCGCTGGACGGGCGCGGACGGGGCGGACGCCCGGTACCTGCCGCTGCCGAATCCGCTGGCCGGCAGATGATCCGAAGCCGGCCGCGCGTCTGTGCGTGACCCGGCGCCGCGCCTCAGTCCTTCCGGAGGCTGACCGCCTGGGCGATCGCCACCGCCCCCGCCAGCACTCCCGCGGCGACGGCGAGCAGGAGCCCCGCGGACCCGAGGAGGTCCGCGGAGTCCGAGGCGTTCTGCAGATCGCCGAGCAGGACGCCGACCGGCGAGACGCCCCTGCCCAGCATCGCCGCGAGCAGCAGGACCAGGGCGGCCACGAGCGCGTAGCCCTGGCGGCGGAAGAGCAGAGGTGAGCAGAGCACGCCGATCGCGACGCCGGTCAGGGCGCAGGTGAGCTGGGCCTCGACGCCCAGCACGGCGTCCGCCGCCGTGAACGTGTGGGACCCGAACAGCAGCGGCAGGAACAGGCCCGCCGCCGTCAGCGGCAGGCACCACAGCAGTGCCGTGGCGACCCACCCGAGCAGCACCCGCAGATGGCTGCCCGCGGTGACGACGACGACCGAGCGGTGCGTGCGGTCCTCCAGGCCGATCAGCGCCATGGTCGACCAGACCGCGCACACCAGCATGGCCCCCGCGGCCGAGCCGTAGGTGGCCGCGAGCGGACCCGAGTCGCTGCTGGTCAGCACTGCGAGCAGCCCGACGAACAGCAGCAGCGGGGCGAGATGGCGCTGGGAGAGCAGCAGCGCCGTGACCATGTAGCGGATCAGGGCGATCACAGGGCGGCCCGCCTCGCGCCCGAGTGGACCGCGTGCGGCGCGACGGCCTCCACCGACCAGCGGTGCCGCAGCGCCGTGAGCAGCACGGCGTCCGAGTGCTCGCGCGCGACCCGCAGGACGACGGCCTCGCCCCGACGCGCCGCGTCCCGCACGCCCGGCAGGTCGTACCAGTTCACCTCCGCGGGCGGGCCACCGGTGGGCGGCACCGCCAGGACCAGTTCGACCTCCGGCGGCCGCGCTTTCGCCCGCGCTCCGCCGTGCCCGGTGATCCGGCCGCCGCTGAGGGCGAGGACGCCGGTGGCGTGCGTCTCGGTGCTCGCCTCACGGTGGTCGGTGAAGACCACCGCCCCGCCCCGGGCGGCCACCCCCTCGATGAACCCGGCCAGCACACCGTGGGCCGAGGCGTCCAGGCCCGACCACGGCTCGTCGAGGACCAGCAGATCGGGTTCGACGAGCAGGGCCTGGGCCAGCGCCACCTTCTGCGCGTTGCCCTTGGACAGGGTGCGCAGCGCGGCGTCCGGGCCGCCCACCAGGGCCAGTTGCTCCAGCAGCAGACCCGCCCGGACGCGGGCCGCCGGCCCCGGCAGACCGCGGACGCGTCCCATGTGGGTGAGGTAGGAGAGTGCCGACATGCGGTCGTGGGCGGTGAAGCGGTCGGGTACGTAACCGATGCTCCGCGGACGGTCCGAGACGGTTCCCGAGGTGGGCCGGGACAGGCCCACGAGAATCCTCAACAGGGTCGACTTCCCGGAGCCGTTGCCGCCCGCCACGGCGAGGACGTCTCCGGCCGAGACCTCCAGGTCCACGTCCCGGAGGATCCAACGCCCCCTGCCGTAACGCTTGGTGAGCCCCTCGCACCGCACCGCGGACCGTAACAAGTGGACTCCTCATGCGCCGTCCGGTGAGCCGCCGGACCCCATTGTCCTCCACCGACTTGTCCTCCACCGACGGGATCGGCCCCTCGGCCGTCCGCTGTCACGCTCGGTTACTATGGTCACTTCATGCGCTCGGCAGAAAGGGAGCGGCATGCTGAGACGGGTTGCGGCCACCCGCTACGTCGAACCCCTGCGCTCCGGCGGTTCCGTCCCCGGCGTCGTCGAGGCCGACGACCTGGGCACCTACGTCGTGAAGTTCACCGGCTCCGCCCAGGGCCGCAAGGCGCTGGTCGCCGAGGTGATCGTCGGTGAGCTGGCGCGGGCGCTCGGGCTGCGCTTCCCCGAGCTGGTCCTCGTGCACTTCGACCCGGCGATCGCCGACAGCGAGCCCCACCAGGAGGTGCGGGACCTGCACACGGCGAGCGCGGGGGTGAACCTCGGCATGGACTACCTGCCGGGCGCGCGCGACCTCACGCCCGAGATCGCCAGTCTTTTTCCCGTGGACCCGCTGGAGGCCGGCCGGATCGTCTGGCTCGACGCCCTGACCGTCAACGTGGACCGTACGGTCCACAGCTCGAACCTGATGATCTGGCCGACGCTCGGCATCGCGCCCCCGCGGCTGTGGCTGATCGACCACGGCGCCGCCCTCGTCTTCCACCACCGCTGGGACGGCACCGACCCGGCGAAGTCCTACGACTTCCGCCATCACGCCCTCGGCCACTACGGCCCCGACGTGCGCGCCGCCGACGAGGAACTCGCGCCCAAGGTCACGCCCGACCTCCTGCGCGAGGTCACCGCCGCCGTCCCGGACGCCTGGCTCACGGACTTCGCGACCCCGGCCGAGGCACGCGAGGCCTATGTGACGTACCTCCACGCGCGCGTGCGGGCCTCCGCGTCGTGGCTGCCCACCGACTTCCCCACCCGGGAGGAACTCGCCGCCGAGGAGGCTCTCCGCGCGGCGAGGACACAGGAAGGCCGGCCCCAGTGGCTGAAGCGGGTGCCCGACCTGCACGGCAAGCCGGCCGCGGAACAGGATTGGTCGGTGCACCTCGGATGAGCCCCGTCGTACAGATCGAGTACTGCACCCAGTGCCGTTGGCTGCCCCGCGCGGCCTGGCTGGCGCAGGAGCTGCTCACCACCTTCGAGACCGAGCTCTCCGAGCTGTCGCTGAAGCCCGGCAAGGGCGGCGTCTTCGTGGTCCGCGTCGACGACGAGGTGGTCTGGGACCGCCGCGAGCAGGGTTTCCCCGAGCCCACGGCGGTGAAGCAGGCCGTACGCGACCGAGTGGCCCCGGGGAAGTCCCTGGGCCACTCGGACAAGTGAGCCTTTTTGCGGATCAGCCGCGCAACTGTTCGTACGCGGGCAGCGTCAGGAAGTCCGCGTAGTCCTCGTCGAGGGAGACCTCAAGGAGCAGGTCGTGGGCCTGCTGCCAGTGCCCGGCGGCGAACGCCTCCTCGCCGAGCTCGGCACGGATGTGCGCGAGCTCCTCGGCGGCGACCTCGCGGGCCAGCTCCGGGGTGGCCTTCACGGTGTTTCCCTCGTGCTCGAACTCGACGCCCGCGTTGATCCACTGCCAGATCTGCGAGCGGGAGATCTCCGCGGTGGCCGCGTCCTCCATGAGGTTGAAGATGGCCACCGCGCCGAGCCCGCGCAGCCAGGCCTCGATGTAACGGATGCCGACCTGGACGGCGTTGACGAGGCCGTCGTACGTCGGCTTCGCCTCCAGGGAGTCGATCGCGATGAGGTCGGCCGCCTCGACGTGGACGTCCTCGCGCAGCCGGTCCTTCTGGTTCGGCTTGTCGCCGAGGACCTTGTCGAAGGACTCCATGGCGATCGGGACCAGGTCGGGGTGGGCGACCCAGGAGCCGTCGAAGCCGTCGCCGGCCTCCCGGTCCTTGTCGGCGCGGACCTTCTCGAAGGCCACCTTGTTGACCTCGGCGTCCTTGCGGGAGGGGATGAAGGCCGCCATGCCGCCGATCGCGTGCGCGCCGCGCTTGTGGCAGGTGCGGACGAGGAGTTCGGTGTACGCCCGCATGAACGGGGCCGTCATCGTGACCGCGTTGCGGTCCGGCAGGACGAACTTGGCGCCGCCGTCACGGAAGTTCTTGACGATGGAGAACAGGTAGTCCCAGCGGCCCGCGTTCAACCCCGAGGCGTGGTCGCGGAGTTCGTAGAGGATCTCCTCCATCTCGTACGCGGCCGTGATCGTCTCGATCAGGACGGTGGCGCGGATGGTGCCCTGCGGGATTCCGCAGTACTCCTGCGCGAAGACGAACACGTCGTTCCACAGCCGCGCTTCGAGGTGCGACTCGGTCTTCGGGAGGTAGAAGTAGGGGCCCTTGCCGAGGTCGAGCAGCCGCTGGGCGTTGTGGAAGAAGTACAGGCCGAAGTCGACGAGCGCGCCGGGCACCGGGGTGCCGTTCGCGTCCACGAGATGCCGCTCGTTCAGGTGCCAGCCGCGCGGGCGCATGACGACCGTGGCGAGTTCCTCGTCGGGCTTGAGCGCGTAGGACTTGCCGGACTTCTCGTCCGTGAAGTCGATGTTCCGCGTGTACGCGTCGGCAAGGTTGACCTGCCCGAGGACGACGTTCTCCCACGTCGGCGCCGAGGCGTCCTCGAAGTCCGCGAGCCACACCTTGGCCCCGGAGTTGAGGGCGTTGATGGTCATCTTGCGGTCGGTGGGGCCGGTGATCTCGACCCGGCGGTCCTCCAGAGCCGCCGGGGAGGGGGCCACCTTCCAGGAGTCGTCGGCGCGGATCGCGGCGGTGTCCGGGAGGAAGTCGAGCGTGGAGGTGCGGGCGATCTCGGCGCGGCGCTCGGCGCGGCGGGCGAGGAGCTCGTCACGCCGGGGCGTGAACCGGCGGTGCAGCTCGGCCACGAAGGCGAGGGCCGCCTCGGTGAGGACCTCGTCCTGCCGCGGCAGGGGCTCGGCGTCGACGATGGCCAGCGGGGACGGCGCTGGTGCGGACATGAGCGGTCACTTCCTTCAGCGGTGGCACCGGGTGCCAGTCGAACCGGGTACACGAGCGGCGCCCCTCGCGGGGGCAGGGCGCTTCTGAACAGTGGATACTAGTTTCCTCATTGTGGAAGTTCAATGGTTTGTTGATGTCGAGATTCTCCGGGTCGAGCGAAGGTGGCTCTGCGTGCCACGCCGTTCACTCAAGGTGCGCCAGGTCGGCCGCGGTGTCGATGTCGTACGGCTCGGCCACGTCCCCGCACTCGACGAGTACGATCGCGCCCCGGTGCTCCTTCAGATAGGCGCGTGCCCCCTGGTCGCCGGTCGCAGTCGCGGCGATCCCGGCCCAGTGCGCGGCGCCGAGGAGCACCGGGTGGCCGCGTACGCCGCCGTAGGCGGCCGACACGAGCGAGGTCTCGTCCTCGTACGCGCCAAGCACTCGGGCGACTGCCTCCGGCCCGATGCCGGGCTGGTCGACGAGCGAGACCAGCGCGCCCCGCGCCTCCGTCCCGGCCAGCGAGCCGAGCCCGGCCCGCAGCGACGACCCCATCCCCTCGGCCCACTCCGGGTTCTCCACGAGCACGCAGCCGCCGAGCTCCGCCCGCTCCCGTACGGCCGCCGCGGCCGCCCCCAGGACCACGTGCACGCGGGTGCAGCCGGCCGCGCGCAGTACACCGACCGCGTGCTCGACGAGCGGGCGGCCCCGGTGCGCGAGCAGTGCCTTGGGCCGCCCGCCGAGCCGCCGCCCACCGCCCGCGGCCAGGAGCAGCCCGGCCACCTGCTGTTCGTTCTCCGTCATGCGTCCTGCATACCTGACGCGCCGGGGTGTGCCGGGTTTCCACGGGCTGAATTTCGGTCCGCACGGTGGCGCCCGGCGCCCTGCGTGGCGTTTACTGACCCGCGTCCCTCGGCGCCCGACCAACGTCACAGGGGCATGGCGACGCTGGGCGCACGAAGGTGTGCGAGGGGGAGAGCTGTGTTGCGGAGCTTGGGGCAGAGGCCAGTGACCGGCAGCGACAACGATCCGAGAGTGGCGGAACTGCGGACCGCGGTGTCCCGGCTGCGCCGCGAACTCGCCGCGCACCCGGCCGAGTTCCCCGACCGTGACATCGCCGAGGACGAACTCGCCGCGCTGGCCGCCATGACGGCCTACGGGGAGCCCGAAGTACCGCGGCTGCGACGGTCGTTGCTGCTGATCGCGGGGGCGATCGGGTCGGTGAGCGCGCTGTCGCGGGGGTTGTCGGCGGTACGGGACGCGGTGGAACTGTTCAGCGAGCCACGCTGATCGCTCCGCGGGTTGGGCGGGGCGCCTAGGGGGGTGCCGGGTCGGGTTGTCGGGCGGCTACAGGTCGGTGGGGGTTGGTCGCGCAGTTCCCCGCGAGGCCGCTGCGCTGGGCTTGGGCGGGGCGCCTAGGGGGGTGCCGGGTCGGGTTGTGGGGCGGCTACAGGTCGGTGGGGGCTGGTCGCGCAGTTCCCCGCGGGGCCGCTGCGCTGGGCTTGGGCGGGGCGCCCAGGGGGGTGCCGGGTCGGGTTGTAGGGCGGCTACAGGTCGGTGGGGGCTGGTCGCGCAGTTCCCCGCGCCCCTAGGGGGTTGCAGTCGCCTGCGCCCCCATGGGCCGTTGGCCGCGTACGGCGGGAAGGGGACGGGGTGGGGGGTGTCCGCCCGCAGCGGCCGGCGTCCGTTACAGGGCACTACTCAAGTGGCCGAGCCGCCGGACCGAGGACGGATACCCCCCACCCCGGCCCCGACCCACAACCCACCGCACGCGCTACACAAGCCCCCACCGGACCGCAGCAGGCCGCCGCAGGCATCTCAGGGGCGCGGGGAACTGCGCAAAAACGCCCGCCCCCACCGCACCCGCACCCGCACCCGAACCCGAACCCGCACCCGCCCACTCACCGTCACGCCGGACTCTGGCTGGCCAACGCCTGCGACAGCTCCGACGCCACCTGCTGCAGCACCGGCACGATCTTCTCCGTGGCCGCCTCGGTGACCCGTCCCGCCGGCCCCGAGATCGAAATGGCCGCCGCGGTGGGGGAGTTGGGCACCGAGACCGCGAGGCAGCGGACGCCGATCTCCTGCTCGTTGTCGTCGACCGCGTAGCCCCGGCCGCGCACGTCCTCGAGGGCGGCCAGGAAGCCGTCCGGCGTGGTGATCGTCTTCTCCGTCGCGGCCGGCATACCGGTCCGGGCGAGCAGGGCACGCACCTCGTCGTCGGGAGTGTGGGCGAGCAGGGCCTTGCCCACACCCGTGGAGTGCGGCAGCACCCGCCGGCCCACCTCGGTGAACATCCGCATCGAGTGCTTCGACGGCACCTGGGCGACGTAGACGATCTCGTCCCCGTCGAGCAGCGCCATGTTGGCCGTCTCGCCGGTCTCCTCGACCAGGCGGGCGAGGTAGGGGCGGGCCCAGGTGCCGAGGAGCCGGGAGGCCGACTCGCCGAGGCGGATCAGGCGGGGCCCGAGGGCGTAGCGCCGGTTGGGCTGCTGACGGACGTATCCGCAGGATACGAGGGTGCGCATCAGGCGGTGGATGGTGGGCAGCGGAAGCCCGCTGCTCGCGGCCAGTTCGCTCAGTCCGACCTCGCCGCCCGCGTCCGCCATCCGCTCCAGCAGATCGAAGGCGCGCTCGAGTGACTGGACCCCGCCACCGGCGGACTTGGCGGAGTCGGTGGTGCTGGCGCTGGACGTCGGCACGGCGCGTTCCTTTCGGAGCTGCCTTTCGGGTCTGGGCAGGAGGGCAGAAGCCTACCCGGCAGTCGGTTGACTCCCCGCTGGTGCATAGCTACGTTCTGTCTACCGGAATTGTAATTCCGTCTTGTGGAAAGGTCCAGAGTGCCGACGCGGGGCGCACTGTGAGGAAGTGTGCCCTTGACGGCGCTCGGCCGGGAGTGAAGACTCCTTCAACAGAAAGTTGAATTCCGTTACGCGGAAGTTAACGGCGGCACGGAACTTCACGGCGGCAGAGAGGGGTCCGGGTGTCCGACACTGAACTGGTGCTGCGCTCGACGCGCGTCATCACACCCGAGGGGACGCGGCCCGCGTCGGTCGCGGTCGCCGACGGGAAGATCACCGCCGTACTGCCGTACGACGCCCCCGTCGCTGAAGACGCCCGCCTCGAGGACCTCGGCGACGACGTCCTGCTGCCCGGCCTGGTCGACACCCATGTGCACGTCAACGACCCCGGCCGCACCGAGTGGGAGGGCTTCTGGACCGCCACCCGCGCCGCGGCGGCCGGAGGTATCACCACCCTCGTCGACATGCCGCTCAACTCCCTGCCGCCCACGACGACGGTCGACAACCTCCGTACCAAGCAGGAGGTCGCCGCCGACAAGGCCCACATCGACGTCGGATTCTGGGGCGGCGCGCTGCCCGACAACGTCAAGGACCTGCGCCCGCTGCACGAGTCGGGTGTCTTCGGCTTCAAGGCGTTCCTGTCGCCGTCGGGCGTGGACGAGTTCCCGCATCTCGACCAGGACGGGCTCGCTCGGTCCCTGGCCGAGATCGCCTCCTTCGGCGGCCTGCTGATCGTGCACGCCGAGGACCCGCACCACCTGGAGGCCGCCCCGCAGCAGGGCGGTCCGAAGTACGCCGACTTCCTGGCGTCCCGCCCGCGTGACGCCGAGGACACGGCGATCGCCCAACTCATCGCCCAGGCGAAGCGGTTGGACGCACGCGTGCACGTGCTCCACCTGTCGTCGAGCGACGCGCTCCCGCTGATCGCCCAGGCCAAGGCGGACGGCGTCCGCCTCACCGTCGAGACCTGCCCGCACTACCTCACCCTCACGGCCGAGGAAGTCCCCGACGGGGCGAGCGAGTTCAAGTGCTGCCCGCCCATCCGGGAGTCCGCCAACCAGGACCTGCTGTGGCAGGCGCTGGCCGACGGCACCATCGACTGCGTGGTCACCGACCACTCCCCGTCCACCGCCGACCTCAAGACGGACGACTTCGCCACCGCGTGGGGCGGCATCTCGGGACTCCAGCTGAGCCTGGCGGCGGTCTGGACGGAGGCCCGCAGGCGCGGCCACTCGCTGGAGGACGTGGTCCGCTGGATGTCCGAGCGGACCTCGCGACTCGTCGGCCTGGACCGGAAGGGCGCCATCGAGGCCGGCCGCGACGCCGACTTCGCGGTCCTCGCACCCGACGACACCTTCACCGTCGACCCGGCGGCCCTCCAGCACCGCAACCGCGTCACCGCGTACGCGGGCAAGACCCTGTACGGCGTGGTCAAGTCGACCTGGCTGCGCGGCGAACGCATCGCGGCGGACGGCGAGTTCACGCCACCGAAGGGCCAACTGCTCACCCGCAGACCCTGATCCACCCGCACCGGCCCCCTCCTGAAAGGCACGCATACGTGACGGCGATTCCGAGTTTCACCGGCGACGCGCATCCGTACGGAGGCGGTGACCCGTACGCGGACTACCGCACCGCCGACTTCCCCTTCACCCAGTACGCCAACCTCGCCGCACGGTCGCTCGGAGCCGCGGTCATCGCCGCCAACGACGAGTTCTTCGCCCAGCGCGAGAACCTGCTCATGCCCGAGCGGGCCGAGTTCGACCCCGAGCACTTCGGGCACAAGGGCAAGATCATGGACGGCTGGGAGACCCGGCGCCGCCGCGGCGCCTCGGCCGAACACCCCTGGCCGACCGCCGAGGACCACGACTGGGCGCTGGTGCGGCTCGGCGCGCCCGGCGTAATCCGGGGGATCGTGGTCGACACGGCGCACTTCCGCGGCAACTACCCGCAGGCGGTGTCGGTCGAGGGCACGTCCGTGGCGGGCTCCCCGTCCCCCGAGGAGCTGCTGGGGGACGACGTGAAGTGGACGACCCTGGTCCCGCGGACACCGGTCGGCGGGCACGCGGCGAACGGCTTCTCCGTCTCGCTGGAGCAGCGCTTCACGCACCTGCGGGTCAACCAGCACCCCGACGGCGGCATCGCCCGTCTGCGCGTGTACGGCGAGGTCGTCCCGGACCCGGCGTGGCTGGAGGTCCTCGGCACGTTCGACGTGGTCGCCCTGGAGAACGGCGGCCAGGCGGAGGACGCCTCGAACCTCTTCTACTCACCGGCCTCGAACACCATCCAGCCGGGCCGCTCCCGCAAGATGGACGACGGCTGGGAGACCCGCCGCCGCCGTGACCGGGGCCACGACTGGATCCGCTACCGCCTCGTGGCCCAGTCCCGGATCAGGGCCATAGAGATCGACACGGCGTATCTGAAGGGGAACAGCGCGGGCTGGGCTGCGGTGTCGGTCCGCGACGGCGAGGACGGCGACTGGCGCGAGATCCTCCCGCGCACCCGCCTCCAGCCGGACACCAACCACCGCTTCGTCCTGCCGGAGCCGGCCGTGGGCACGCACGCGCGCGTGGACATCTTCCCGGACGGGGGGATCTCGCGCCTGCGGCTGTTCGGTTCCCTGACGGAGAGCGGCGCGGCGGCGCTGTCGGCGAGGCACCAGGAACTGGGCGGCTGAGGCCGGCCCTGCGGCGTCCGAGGTGCGGACTCACGCTCCTCGGACGCGGCAGGGGATACGCCTACCTCACGCCGCGTGCCCCCCGTCCACGGAGAACTCCGCCCCGGTGACGTACTCGGCGTCCGCCAGATACGCCACCATCGACGCCACGTCCTCCGCCGTCCCGAACCGGCCCGCCGCGGTCATCGCGGCCTGCCCCGCCGCGAACGGCCCGTCCGCCGGGTTCATGTCCGTGTCGACAGGCCCGGGATGCACGATGTTCGCCGTGATCCCGCGCGCGCCCAGCTCCCGCGCGAGTGCCTTCGTCAGCCCGACCAGCGCCGACTTGCTCGTCGTGTACAGGGTCCCGCCGGGGCCGGGCACCCGCTGGGTCATGCAGCTGCCGATCGTGATGATCCGCCCTCCGTCCCGCATCCGCGCGGCCGCCGCCTGAGAGGCGAGGAACACCCCGCGCACATTGACGGCCAGCACCCGGTCGACGTCGGCGAGGGACAGCTCGCCGAGCGGCCCGAGCACCCCCACGCCCACGTTGTTCACCAGTACGTCCAGCCCACCGAGCGCCTCCGCCGTACGCGGGACGGCCCCCGCGGCCTCGTCCGGGTCCGCGGAGTCCGCCCGCAGGGCCACGGCCCGCCGCCCCAGCGCCTCGATCCGCCGTACGACGTCCGAGGCCGCCTCCTTGCCGTCCATGTACGTCACGGCCACATCAGCGCCCTCCCGCGCCAGCCGCACCGCCGTGGCCGCACCGATCCCCCGACTGCCCCCAGTGACGAGCGCGACCTTGCCGTTCAGAGTTCCGTGAGTCGTTGTCATGACCCCCATCCCACCGGCCGAACCCCGCGACCGCTGGCGGCGAACGGACAGGGACCTCGGGCCGACCGCCGCCCGGTGTTCGTGAAGGCGCCGGGCGGCAGGTTAACTCCCCGAAAACTCATCGGACTTGACGGGAAAATCTGCGGAGTTGTCATTGACATGCCACTGTCTACGCGCGTCATCATGAGGGCATGAGATTCCCCCCACGGATCACTCGCATCGGCGCCGCGGCCGCCGTCCTGTCCGCCCTCCTCGTCGGCGGCACCGTCACCACCGCAACCCCGGCGGCCGCCGCGGTCGGCAGCGTCTGCTACACCAAGCTGCCCTCCCAGGCCTACGACACCCTGGACCTGATCGAACAGGGCGGTCCCTACCCCTACTCGCAGGACGGCAGCGTCTTCCAGAACCGGGAAGGCGTCCTGCCGGGCCAGTCGACCGGCTACTACCACGAGTACACGGTGATCACGCCGGGCTCCTCCACGCGTGGAGCACGCCGGATCGTCACCGGGCAGAAGAGCCAGGAGGACTACTACACGGCGGACCACTACGTCACCTTCAACCTGATCAACTACGGCTGCTGACAGCGTCCGCGGCGGCGAACAGCGCGAACGCCGGCACGATCAGGGCGATGCTCGCGCAGATCCCGTAACCGTCGAGGAAACCGATCCGCTGGACCAGGCCGATGTGCCAGTCCGTGAATTCGTGCAGCAGCCCCGTCCCGCCCTGCACCAGGGCGAGGAAACCGAGCAGTTCCAGCAGGTGCTTCATGGGTAGACCCTCGCCCCGCGGACCCCCCACGCACATCGGCCGCGGGGCGAGCCCCGTGCCGCCGAAGCATCGGATCCGCGCGGCCGTCCGCGCCGAAAGTCTGCGCTGCCGCGACTTTGGTCGCCGATCCCGTTCGCGGGGAGGTGCCAACGGACCTCGCTGCGTAGATTTGTCGACCGTGAGCGGTGACGAGACGGTTCCCGAACCCCCGGCCTTCTCCGGCCGACGCTGGCTGATGCCCTCCGCGGTGATCCACGAGTTCGACCCCACCGACGCGCGGTCCGGACGGCGGCCCCGGCGCACCGCCCGCGACTGGATCGTCGACTTCTCCTGCTTCCTCCTGGCCGTCCTCATCGGCCTGATCGCCGCGGACGCGGTGGGCGACAACCCGCATGTGTCCCACACCGCCGCCACCGCCGACCAGCTGCTCGGCGCGGCCGCCTGCGCCGCCGTATGGCTGCGCCGCCGCCGGCCGCTGGGCCTCGCCCTGGGCACGATCCCGCTCGGGCTGCTCTCGGACACCGCGGGCGGCGCCTGCATGATCGCCGTCTTCACCCTCGCCGTGCACCGCCCCTTCCGGTACGTCGCCTGGGTGGGCGGCGCCAACATCGCCCTGGTCCCGCTCATCTACCGGCTGCGGCCCGACGCGGACCTGCCCTACCTCGTCTCGGTCGTCCTCTCCGTGGTGCTGACCGCCGCGATCGTCGGATGGGGCCTGCTGGTGCGGGCCAAACGGCAGCTCATCTTCAGCCTCCGCGACCGCGCCCGGCGCGCCGAGACCGAGGCGCGGCTGCGGGCCGAGCAGGCGCAGCGGCTCGCCCGCGAGGCCATCGCCCGCGAGATGCACGACGTTCTCGCGCACCGGCTGACCCTGCTGAGCGTCCACGCGGGCGCCCTGGAGTTCCGGCCGGACGCGCCCCGGGAGGAGGTCGCGCGGGCGGCCGGGGTCATCCGGGAGAGCGCGCACGAGGCGCTCCAGGACCTGCGGGAGATCATCGGGGTGCTGCGGGCCGCGGACCACGACGACGCGGGCCGCCCCCAGCCGACCCTCGGGGCGCTGGACGCGCTGGTCGCCGAGTCCCGCGAGACCGGTATGAAGGTCACCCTCGACAGCCGTGTCACCGACCCGGCCGCCGTGCCCGCCTCGGTGGGCCGTACCGCCTACCGCATCGCCCAGGAGGGCCTCACCAACGCCCGCAAGCACGCCCCCGGCGCGGAGGTCACCGTCACGGTCACCGGCGGCCCGGGCGAGGGCCTCGTCGTGGCCGTACGCAACCCCCCGCCCGAGGGCGAGGTGCCGCACGTCCCCGGCTCGGGCCAGGGGCTGATCGGCCTCACCGAGCGCGCCACGCTCGCCGGGGGCCGGCTGGAACACGGGCCGGAGGAGGACGGGGCGTTCCGGGTGGAGGCGTGGCTGCCGTGGGGGTGACGTTCCCCGCCACCGATGGCCGGGCAACTCGCCCGCCCGCAGGGTGATTGCGCCCTGCCTCCACGTGATTACGTATGGCTCATGACTGTGATCAGACTGCTCCTGGTCGACGACGACCCCCTCGTGCGGGCCGGTCTGTCCCTGATGCTGGGCGGCGCCGAGGACATCGAGATCGTCGGAGAGGCGGCGGACGGCACCGAGGTCGAGGCCGCCGTCGAACGCACCCGCCCGGACGTCGTCCTCATGGACCTCAGGATGCCGTCGGCGGACGGCCTCACCGCCACCGAACAACTGCGTGGCCGTCCCGACGCCCCGCAGGTCGTCGTCCTGACCACCTTCCACGCCGACGAGCAGGTCCTGCGTGCCCTGCGCGCGGGCGCCGCCGGATTCGTCCTCAAGGACACCCCGCCCGCCGAGATCCTCGCCGCCGTCCGCCGGGTCGCGGCCGGCGACCCCGTCCTGTCGCCCACCGTCACCCGCCAGCTGATGGAGCACGCGGCCGGCACCGCCGCCGACACCCGGCGGGCACGCGCGCGTGAGCGCCTCGCCGCCCTCAACGACCGCGAACGCGAGGTGGCCGTCGCCGTCGGCCGGGGCCTGTCCAACGCCGAGATCGCCGCCGCCCTCTACATGAGCGTCGCCACCGTCAAGACCCATGTGTCCCGCGTCCTGGCCAAGCTCGACCTCAACAACCGGGTGCAGATCGCGCTGTTGGCGTACGACGCGGGACTGCTGGAGCAGGTCGAGGAACCCGAGCCGGACGGGCACTAGGCGCGCCTGCCGGGCGTTGAGGGGGTGAGGGGGGAGTCCATGACCGAAGCAGTGATCGATCTCGGGGAGTACGGCGACGCGTTCCGTGCCGACCCGCACCCCGTGTACGCCGAGTTGCGCGCCCTCGGCCCCGTGCACCGGGTGCGGCCGCCCGGCTCCGACGCCGACTACGCGACCTGGCTGGTCGTCGGGCACGAGGAGGCGCGCGCGGCCCTCGCCGATCCGAGACTGTCCAAGGACGGCCGTCGCATCGGCACGGTGTTCGACGACGAGGCGCTGATCGGCCGCCATCTGCTGAACAGTGACCCACCCGAGCACACGAGACTGCGCGGCCTGGTCTCGCGCGCCTTCACCATGCGCCGGGTGGAGCGACTGCGGCCCAGGATCCAGGAGATCACCGACGACCTCCTCGACGCGATGTTGCCGCACGGCCGGGCCGACCTGGTGCAGTGGCTCGCCTACCCGCTGCCGATCACCGTGATCTGCGAGCTCCTCGGCGTGCCCGAGATGGACCGCACGGAGTTCCGCAAACTGTCCACGGAGGTCGTGGCGCCCACCAGCCCGGAGAGCGCGTACGACGCCGTCCAGCGCCTCGGCGAGTACCTGAAGGAGCTCATCGAGGACAAGCGGGGCGCCGGGCCGAGCGACGACCTGCTCGGCGACCTCATCCGCACCACCGCCGAGGACGGCGACCGGCTCTCCGCGTCCGAGCTGCGCGGCATGGCCTTCCTGCTGCTGATCGCGGGCCACGAGACCACGGTCAACCTCATCACCAACGGTGTGCACGCCCTGCTCACCCACCCGGACCAACTCGCCGCCCTGCGCGCCGACATGAGCCTCATCGACGGCGCGGTCGAGGAGACACTGCGCTATGAGGGCCCGGTGGAGAACGCCACGTTCCGGTACGCCGCCGAGCCCCTGGAGATAGCCGGACGGACCATGGCCAAGGGCGACCCGGTGATGATCTGCCTGAGCGCGGCCGACCGCGACGACTCCCGCTACCCGGCCCCGGCCCGCTTCGACATCCGCCGCGACCCCCGCGGCCACCTCGCGTTCGGCCACGGCATCCACTACTGCCTGGGCGCCCCGCTGGCCCGCCTGGAGGCGCGCACGGCGATCGGGTCCCTTTTGGAGCGCGCCCCGGCTCTGGCGCTGGACGGGCCTGCGGGGGAGTGGCTGCCGGGCATGCTGATCAGGGGGGGTGCGGAGTCTGGTGGTGCGGTGGTAGCGCGGGGTGGGTTCAGAACGCGGTCGCGTTCGCGCCGCCCTGGATCTCCGCCAGGTGTACGGCCCTGCGCTCCCGTCGGGACACCTCGCACGCCTCGGCGACCCGTAGCGCCTGCAACGCCTCGCGCCCGTCGCAGGGGTTCGCCCGCTCACCCCGGACCACCTCGATGAACGCGGCCAGTTCGGCCTCGTAGGCCGGTCCGAACCGCTCCAGGAAGCCCGTCCACGGCTTGTCGGCGGCCGGCGGCCCGGTGGGCTCGGTGGACGCGATCGGCGTACGGTCGTCCAGGCCCACCACGACCTGGTCCAGCTCCCCGGCCAGCTCCATGCGCACGTCGTACCCGGCGCCGTTCAGCCGCGTGGCCGTGGCCGTCGCGAGGGTCCCGTCGTCGAGGGTCAGCACCGTCGCCGCGGTGTCGACGTCCCCCGCGGCCCGGAACATCGGGGGACCGGCGTCGGATCCGGCCGCGTACACGTCGACGATCTCGTGGCCGGTCACCCAGCGCAGGATGTCGAAGTCGTGGATGAGGGTGTCCCGGTACAGCCCTCCGGACAGCGGCAGCCACTCCGCAGGCGGCGGCGCCTGGTCGGAGGTCAGCGCCCGCACGGTGTGCAGCCGTCCGAGCCGCCCCGAGCGCACCGCCTCCCGCGCGCCCGTGTAGCCCGCGTCGAAGCGGCGCTGGAAGCCCATCTGCAGAATCGTCCCGGCGGTCTCCACCTCGGCGATCGCGTGCAGCGTGCCGGGCAGGTCCAGCGCGATGGGCTTCTCGCAGAACACCGGCAGTCCCGAGCGCGCCGCCCGGCCGATCAGCTCGGCGTGGGCCGAGGTCGCCGTAGTGATCACCACGGCGTCCACGCCCCATTTGAAGATCTCGTCGACGCCGGGGGCAGCGGTCTCCCCCAGGCGGTGCGCGAGCTCCTGGGCCCGCGCGCCGTCCGCGTCCGTGAGGATTAAGGAACCGACCTCCCGATGGCGGCTGAGCGTGTTCGCATGAATGGTGCCGATGCGGCCCGTCCCTATGACCCCGATGCGCATGTGAACAAAGTGTGGCCGCGAACCCTGCGCTGTCAATCCGTATGTCCGGACAATCTGACTACACGACTTCCCGTCAACAGCGCACAGAGCTACGCTCGGGCCCGTGCCGAAACCAGAAGTGGACCCGACCGTGACGCTCGAGCTCAGTGTGGACCGCAGCAGCCCGGTGCCGTTGTACTTCCAGTTGTCCCAGCAGCTGGAGGCCGCGATCGAGCACGGGACGCTCACCCCGGGCAGCCTGCTGGGCAACGAGATCGAGCTCGCCGCCCGGCTCGGCCTGTCCCGGCCCACTGTCCGCCAGGCCATCCAGTCGCTCGTCGACAAGGGCCTGCTCGTGCGCCGCCGCGGAGTCGGCACCCAGGTCGTGCACAGCCAGGTCAAGCGCCCCCTGGAGCTCAGCAGCCTCTACGACGACCTGGAGGCGGCCGGCCAGCGCCCCGCCACGAAGGTCCTCGTCAACACCGTCGTCCCCGCCACCGCCGAGATCGCCGCCGCGCTCGGCGTCCCCGAGGGCAGCGACGTGCACCAGGTGGAGCGGCTGCGCATGGCCCACGGAGAGCCGATGGCGCACCTGTGCAACTTCATCCCGCCTGCCCTCCTCGACCTGGACACCGCGCAGCTGGAGACCACGGGCCTCTACCGCATGATGCGAGCGGCAGGCATCACGCTCCACAGCGCCCGCCAGACGATCGGCGCGAGAGCGGCCACGACGGAGGAGGCCGAACGCCTGGTCGAGGAGGCGGGCGCCCCTTTGCTGACCATGCAGCGAGTGACCTTCGACGACACGGGGCGAGCGGTCGAGTACGGTACGCACACATACCGCCCGACTCGCTATTCATTCGAATTCCAGCTCCTGGTGCGCCCCTGAAGGGGCGCGGGGAACTGCGCGATCAGCCACGTACGAGCCGCACCCGGGATGACGCGCGCACCCTCCTTTGCTCCCCTGTTCGGCGCCCAGCGTGAGCGTGCGGCAGAATCAGGGCCGATGAGCACCTACGGCAACTTCAGCGCCCCCATAGGCTCCCGCCGCGCCCCCGCCCTGCGGACCGTCGGCACGCGGGAACGCCGCTCACACCTGACCGCACCCCGCGTGCCGACAGTGGGCATCGACATCGGCGGCACCAAGGTCATGGCGGGTGTCGTCGACGCCGACGGCAACATCCTGGAGAAGGTCCGCACCGAGACCCCGGACAAGTCCAAGAGCCCCAAGGTCGTCGAGGACACCATCGTCGAACTGGTCCTGGACCTGTCCGACCGTCACGACGTGCACGCCGTCGGCATCGGCGCGGCCGGCTGGGTCGACGCCGACCGCAACCGCGTGCTGTTCGCCCCGCACCTGTCCTGGCGCAACGAGCCCCTCCGGGACCGCATCGCCGGCCGCCTCGCGGTCCCCGTCCTCGTGGACAACGACGCGAACACCGCCGCCTGGGCCGAGTGGCGCTTCGGCGCGGGCCGCGGCGAGGACCACCTGGTCATGATCACGCTCGGCACCGGCATCGGCGGCGCGATCCTGGAGGACGGCCAGGTCAAGCGCGGCAAGTACGGTGTCGCCGGCGAGTTCGGCCATATGCAGGTCGTCCCCGGCGGCCACCGCTGCCCGTGCGGCAACCGCGGCTGCTGGGAGCAGTACAGCTCCGGCAACGCGCTGGTCAGGGAGGCCAGGGAGCTGGCCGCCGCCGACTCCCCGGTGGCGTACGGGATCATCGAGCACGTCAAGGGCAACATCGGCGACATCACCGGCCCGATGATCACCGAGCTGGCCCGCGAGGGCGACGCGATGTGCATCGAGCTGCTCCAGGACATCGGCCAGTGGCTCGGTGTCGGCATCGCCAACCTCGCCGCCGCCCTCGACCCGTCCTGCTTCGTCATCGGCGGTGGCGTCAGCGCGGCCGACGACCTGCTGATCGGACCCGCGCGGGACGCCTTCAAGCGCCAGCTCACCGGCCGCGGCTACCGCCCCGAGGCCCGCATCGCCCGCGCCCAGCTCGGCCCCGAGGCCGGCATGGTCGGCGCCGCCGACCTCGCCCGCCTGGTCGCCCGCCGCTTCCGGCGCGCCAACCGGCGCCGGGTGGAGCGGCACGAGCGCTACGAACGGTACGTGGAGGCCCGCCGTACGTCCCGGGACACCGCATGACGGCATCCCTGCCGCGCCAGGCCCCGGCGCCCCCCGGCGAACCGGAGCGGCCCACCGAGGACCGCCGCCACATGATCCGCCGCAGGGCGATCACGCTGCTCATCATCGGCCTGCTCATCGGCGTCCCCGCCGGCTATCTGGTGATCTCCGCCAACCAGAGCCGTGACAGCGGCAAGGACAAGGAGGCGAAGTACTCGGCGACCGGCCTCACGCCCGACTGGCCGTCCAAGGTCCAGCGCCGCCTCTACCAGGTGCCGGTCCCGCACCCCGCCGACCTGGTCGCCTCCTACGAGACCAACAACTGGAAGACCAGCCGTCTCTACGTCCAGTTCCGCACAACCGACGCGGGCCTCGCCGCCTTCCTCACCGGCATGGGCGTCAGCCGCGCCGACCTCAAGAAGAACGACATCACCATCAGCGAGCGCGACCAGAAGGTCAGCGGCTGGAAGTTCGACGGCCCCCGCTCCTGGTGGGGCCTGACCCACTCGCAGAAGGACCCGGCGCCCACCCAGGACGTCATGGTCAACCTGACCGTGCCGAACGCCCCGAAGGTGTACGTCGTCTCGCGCACGGTCCCCTGACCCGGCCGGTCCGGCGAGCGGCCCCGGCCGGTCACCGGAGCCGATTGTCAGACCCCGCCCGTAGAGTCGAAGACGACTGATCCGACATGCGGGCGGGAGGTGACAGGACGTATGAGCGACAGGGCCGTGCCGGCCGAGCGCGGGCGCGAGCAGCAGGGGGCGGTGGCCGTCCCCGTCCGGCTCGCCGCCGTCTTCCTGCCCGCGCCCCTGCCCCGCGAGGGCCGCGTCGCGTTCTGGGACCCCGAGGGCCTGCCCCTGCCCACCGTGGACGGCGAGGCCGGTGCGGCGCTGCCCGATCCAGCCGAACTCACCGTCGTACGACCGCATGGATCCGCAGTCCGGCGCCGGACCGCCCCCGCCCTGACGCTCCCGGTCGCCGAGGCCCTGCCGCTGCTGGTCCGGGCCCGGCGCGATCCCGCCGCCCATCCCGCCACCGCCTGCTGGGGCGCGGCCGCCCTGCACGCCCTGCGGCTCACCGCACGCGGCCGCCTGCTCCCCGGCCTCACCGCCACCGGCCACGACGCCTGGCGGGCCGGCCCCCTCGACCCGGACGACATCGCCCACCTGCGCGCGGTCGCCGCCGCCCTGCCCCACGAGGGCCACGCGGTGCCGCTGCCAGGCCCCGGCCCGCTGCGGCTCCCGGAACCGGAAGCCCTGATGCGTTCCTTCCTGGACGCCGTCGCCGACACCCTGCCCCGCACCCCCGCGGCCCCCTACGCCTCCGGCAAGCCCTTCGCCGCCCAGGCCCCGCAGCGGTTGCCGCACGCCCAGGACTGGGCCGCGGAAGTCGCCGCCGGCATGGACGCGGGCGTGCGGATCTCCCTGCGCCTTGACCTGTCGGCGTACAACCTGTTCAACGCCGAGGGCGACGGAGTGCGCAGCGCGGGCGCCGCGATCGTCCAGGTGCACAGCCTCGCCGACCCGACCCTGGTGACCGACGCGGCGGCCCTGTGGGCGGGGGACGCCGACGCCGTCTTCGGACCACGCGCCCGCGTGGACGCGGCCCTCGCGGTGCGGCGCGCCGCACGGGTCTGGCCGCCCCTCGACCGGCTCTCCGAGCAGGACGTACCCGACGTACTGGCCCTGTCCGACGAGGAGTTGGGCGACCTGCTCGGCGTGGCGGCGCCCCGGCTCGCGGCGGCCGGAGTGGCGGTGCACTGGCCGCGGGACCTGGCCCAGGACCTCACCGCGGCGGCGGTCGTACGACCCGCTCCGGGCTCGGCGACCGACGGCACCGGCTTCTTCGAGAGCGAGGAACTCCTCCAGTTCCGCTGGCAGTTGGCGCTCGGCGGCGACCCGCTCAGCGAGGCCGAGATGGACGCGCTGGCCGAGGCCCACCGTCCTGTCGTACGCCTCAGGGACCAGTGGGTCCTCGTCGACCCCGCCCTCGTCCGCAAGGCCCGCAAACGCGAACTGGGCCTGCTCGACCCGGTCGACGCCCTCTCCGTCGCCCTGACCGGCAGCGCGGAGGTCGACGGTGAGACGGTGGACGCGGTGCCGGTCGGCGCGCTCGCCGCCCTGCGCGACCGCCTGACGACCGGCGTGCACCCGGCCGAACCTCCCGCGGGCCTGCACGCCACGCTCCGCGACTACCAACTGCGCGGCCTGGCCTGGCTGGACCTCATGACCTCCCTCGGCCTCGGCGGCTGCCTCGCCGACGACATGGGGCTCGGCAAGACCATCACCGTCATCGCCCTGCACCTGCGCCGGGCGCGCCGCGAGCCGACCCTCGTCGTCTGCCCCGCCTCGCTCCTGGGCAACTGGCAGCGCGAGATCACCCGGTTCGCGCCCGGCGTCCCCGTCCGCCGCTTCCACGGCACGGACCGCAGCCTCGACGACGTCGACGGCGGCTTCGTCCTCACCACGTACGGCACCATGCGCGCGGCGGCGGCCCGGCTGGCCGAGCAGCGCTGGGGCATGGTCGTCGCGGACGAGGCCCAGCACGTCAAGAACCCGTACTCGGCGACCGCGAAGGCCCTGCGCACGATCCCCTCGCCGGCGCGCGTGGCGCTGACCGGCACACCGGTCGAGAACAACCTCTCTGAGCTCTGGGCCCTTCTCGACTGGACCACCCCCGGACTCCTCGGCCCTCTGAAGTCCTTCCGTGCCCGGCACGCGCGCGCGGTGGAGAACGGCGAGGACGAGGAGGCGGTGACCAGGCTGGCCCGGCTGGTGCGGCCCTTCCTCCTGCGCCGCAAGAAGTCCGACCCGGGCATCGTCCCCGAGCTGCCGCCCAAGACGGAGACGGACCACCCGGTACCGCTCACCCGCGAACAGGCCTCGCTGTACGAGGCGGTGGTGCGCGAGTCGATGCTGGCGATCGAGACGGCGCAGGGCATCGCGCGCAGGGGCATGGTGCTGAAGCTGCTGGGCGCGCTGAAGCAGATCTGCGACCACCCCGCGCTGTACCTCAAGGAGGAGGTCCCGCCGGCGGCCGGCGAGCGACTGGTCGCCCGGTCCGGCAAACTGGCCCTGCTGGACGAGCTGTTGGACACCCTGCTGGCCGAGGACGGCTCGGCGCTGGTCTTCACGCAGTACGTGGGAATGGCCCGCCTGATCACCGCCCACCTCGCCGCCCGCGCGGTCCCGGTCGACCTGCTGCACGGCGGGACGCCGGTGCTGGAGCGCGAGCGCATGGTGGACCGTTTCCAGAGCGGTGCGATCCCGGTGCTCGTCCTGTCGTTGAAGGCGGCGGGCACCGGCCTCAACCTCACCCGCGCGGGCCATGTCGTCCACTTCGACCGCTGGTGGAACCCTGCCGTCGAGGAACAGGCCACCGACCGCGCCTACCGCATCGGCCAGACCCAGCCCGTCCAGGTCCACCGCCTCATCACCGAGGGCACGGTGGAGGACCGCATCGCCGAGATGCTCGAATCCAAGCGCGCCCTCGCCGACGCGATCCTCGGCTCCGGCGAGTCCGCCCTCACGGAACTCACCGACCGCGAACTGACCGACCTGGTCTCCCTGAGGAGGCCGTCATGACCCCGGGCCCCGCCGAGGAGGCCCGCCGCGCCCTGCGGGCCGCACGGGAGCGGGCGGAGCGCGAGGCGAAGGGGGGTGCGGACGGGGCTACGGCTACCGGGGCGGACAGGGAGGTTGTGCGAGAGGCGGCCAGCGCTGCGGGGGCGGGCGGTTCCGAGGCCGGTGCCGGTGGGGCTGTCTTCGGCTCCGTGGGTTCTGTGCAGGCCGGCGCGCCCCTCCCGGATGGTGTCGAGGCCCGGCGGGGCTCGGTCGTCAACCCGGCCGGTGTCCCACCTCGGGGCGAGGGCGACGGCGCCGCCGCCGTCGAGGCCACGGGTGGGCAGACGGATCGGGACGCCAAGGCTGCTGCGGGCGCCCGTGACACCGGGGCCGGGCGTCCCGGCGCACGCCCCGCCGATGCCGCCCGTGAAGCGCTGCGCGCGGCTCGGAAGAGGCGGGCCGACGCCGAGGCGGCGGAAGCGGAGGCCACCGCGCGTCGGTCGCGCAGGAGCACCCCGGCCATGTCCCGGGACCGGGGCCGGACCCCGGGTTCGGTCGCCGGCGCCCGGGCGCGTGACGTACGGGAGTTGCTGGCCGACGTCTTCCGGATGCCCGACGACGCAGCCCCGCCGGGGGATGAGCGGGAGAGCAACGACCCGGCCCAGCAAGGGAGTTACCCGGGCAAGGCAGCCCCCGTCCCCGACGGCGCCACCGACGGACTCGACACTGCCGCGCCGACGCCCGCCGACGAGACCCCCACGCCCCCCGGGGCCAGCCACTCGACCACCTACGCGTCCCCCCGCCACCCCCACTCCATGGCCGCCCCCAACCGGGACAACGACCTGCGCCGCACCTTCCCCGCCTTCCCTCCCCGCACCTCCGAGGACTCCCGGTTCGCCGCCACCTGGTGGGGCAACGCCTGGGTCGCCGCGTTGGAGGAGGGCGCGCTGGACGTCAAACGGCTTGCGCGGGGCCGGAGCTATGCCGAGCAGGGGCATGTGGACGCGATCACCGTGACGCCGGGACTGGTGCTCGCCTATGTGAAGGGCAGCCGCCCCAGGCCGTACCGCGTGCAGGTGCGGCTGCGGACGCTCGGGGACGCCGACTGGGACCGGTTCCTGGACCTCGCCGCCGACCGGACCGGACACATCGCCGCGCTGCTCGACAGGGAGATGCCCCAGGCGCTGGCCGACTGCGGAGTGCCGTTGCTTCCCGGCCCCGGCGATCTCGAACCGCAGTGCAGCTGCCCCGACCGAGGGCACCCCTGCAAGCACGCCGCCGCCCTCTGCTACCAGACGGCACGCCTTCTCGACGCCGACCCCTTCGTCCTGCTCCTGCTGCGCGGCCGGGGCGAACGAGAACTGCTCGACGCCCTGTCCCGTCTCAGCGCCGCCCGCGCGGCCCGTGCCGCCCAGGAACACGAGCCGGCCCCGCTGCCCGGCGTACGGGCCAGTGAGGCGCTCGCGCCCCGCCGACTCCCGCCGCTCCC
This sequence comes from Streptomyces sp. NPDC001668, assembly GCF_042893155.1. NCBI lineage: Bacteria > Bacillati > Actinomycetota > Actinomycetes > Kitasatosporales > Streptomycetaceae > Streptomyces > Streptomyces sp. NPDC001668. Next base: position 201,234 of record NZ_JBIAUQ010000011.1, on the reverse strand, counting down.
GGCTCCGTTGCCCGTCCCGCCGCACCCCGAGCAGCCCCCGGCCTACCCCGCGTCCCCGGGCGGCCCCGACCCCTTCGCCCTGGACCAGCTGGCCACCGACGCCGCGGCCCGCGCGCACGCCCTGCTCGGCACCGGCCGCGACCCGGTCGGCGAGCTCACCCTCTGGCAGGACGCGGTACGCCTCGCCGCCGCCCGCCCCGGTTCAGGTCTGACCGCCGGCACCCGCGCCCTCTACGCCTCCCTGGCCGCCGCCACCGACCGCACCCCGGCCGACCTGGCCCGCGCGGTCGCCGCCTGGAGACAGGGCGGGCTCGAAGGACTCGCCGTCCTCGAAGAACCCTGGGACCCACCGGCCGGCCGTTTCGACCGCGCCCGTCCCCTCCTCCTCGCCGCGGACCTCCCCGCCTTCCGGCCCTCGCGCAACCACCTCACCCACCCCCGCGGCCACCTCCAGCTCCGCCTCGGCCGCGACGGCCTGTGGTACGCCTACGAGTCCGAACCGGGCCGGGACGACTGGTGGCCCCGCGGCACCCCCGACCTGGACCCCGTCGGCGCCCTCACCGGCCTCGGCACCCCGACCGACTTCTGACCCCCCGGGGCCCCCGCCCCGGCGAAGGAGACCGTACGGGAGGCCGTCGCGGGCTGGGTGCCGCCCGATCGTTCCGCCGCTACCGGCGGTGCATGGTCTCGAGGGCCGCGGCCAGGACGTGGGGGTCGTGGTGGCCCTTGTGGACCGCGGGCGGGTGCTTGTCGAGCTTCAGGAGTCGGGACACCGCCGTCCAGGCGGTCCGTACCGAGTACTCGACGGTGAAGACGACGTCGTCGGGGACCTCGGCGAACTGTCCGATGAAAGCGAGGTTGACCGAGCCCTCGGGCACGACCTGGGGCCGGTCGCCGCCGCGGCGGGCCAGGAACTGGCTGGTGATGTACGGCATCACGCACGGCACCACGGTGGAGGTCTCCAGCACGCGGGCCGCCGTCGGCTCGTCGAGGTGCAGGTGGTGCAGGACCTCCTCCAGGATCTCCCGGCCGGAGCACATCGTCATCGGCTTGGGCGTGGAGTTGCCCGCGCGGTCGGGGAACAGCCCGTAGCCCCACCAGACCGAGACGCCCTCGGGCTGGTCGCGGTAGACGGGCTGGCGGTTGGCGACGATGGTGAGCAGCCAGTTGGAGCCGGTGAACGTCATCAGGCCGCCCCTGCCGGTCTCCCGGCCGCTCAACCGGGCCAGCGCGTCCAGGAAGGCCGGGTCCTTGGCGGTGACCGTGAACGACTCCCAGAGGGACTCCTGCACCTGCTTGTCGAAGGCACCCGGGTTGCCGAAGTCCTCGCGTCCGCGGGCGAGCCGGTGCCAGAGCAGCCAGGCGTCCGAGCGCTGGGGAGGCGGGGGCGGGGCAGAGGTGTGCGTGCCGAGGCTGGAGGCGTCGGTCATGGAGCCGTTGGTGACCAGAACGAGGTCCTGGGGCGCGACAGCGATCTTCTCCTGGCGTCCGTCCCGGGTCACGTAGAGGGTCTCGACCGTGCTGCTCCGCAGCCCCGGACCGAAGCCGAGGTCGGTGACGCGGCAGCCGGTGTGGAGGGTGACGCCGCGCTCGCGCAGCCAGGCCACCAGCGGCCGCACGATGGAGTCGTACTGGTTGTAGCGGGTCCGGTGGATGCCGGACATGGAGGCGAACTCAGGGAAGAGATGGACGAAGCGCCTGAGGTAGCGGCGGAACTCGATCGCGCTGTGCCAGGGCTGGAAGGCGAACGTGGTGCACCACATGAACCAGAAGTTCGTGATGAAGAAGTGCTCGCCGAAGCAGTCGGTGATCCGCTTGCCGTCCAGGTGCCCCTCCGGGGTCGCCAGACAACGGACCAGTTCCAGCCGGTCCCGCTCGGAGAACCCCATCGACTTCGTGTCGACGATCTGCCCGTTCCCGTCGACGAGGCGGGCGATGTCGTCCCAGGCGAAGTCCTCGTGCCCGGCCAGGATCTCCTGCGTCACCGACACCGCGGGGTCGTCGAGGGTGGGGATGCCGGACAGCAGGTCGTACGTGCAGCGGAACTCGGCCTCGAACATCCGCCCGCCGCGCATGGTGTAGCCGGCGTCCGCGCTGCCGCCGGCGTCCAGGCTGCCGCCGATGGTCCGCTGCTCCTCGAAGAGGTGGATGTCCGTTCCGTCGAACCCTCCGTCGCGGATCAGGAACGTGGCCGCGGCCAGTGCCGCTATGCCGCTGCCCACCAGATACGCCTTCGCCATCACACAACTCCTCGTTCTCGTCCGTCGATCGGGGACCGCGGACCCCACGGTTCCCTGCGGTGGTGGGTCCCGTCTCCGGGCCGTCGGTCACCGGTCCGGTCCGGACGGCCCGGTCGGTGGACCGTCACCGGCCGGGCCGTGCTCATCGCGGACTCACGCCGAGTGCGGCCCGCCGCGCCACGGCGGGGCCGCCGTCCGGTGGTGGTCGTCGGAGACGTGGGCGGCCCTGTCGGTCTGCCGGCGCATCCGGTCCTGGAGCTGGTCGACGACCTCGGTGCCGGTGGCCTCCTCGGCGAGGACGACCACCTGCCGCCGGCCCACGTGCAGGTCGGCCGTGGCCGTCCAGGGGCGGTCGGCGTGGTGCGTGGCGGCTCGGACGATACGCACCTCGCCGGTGACGGCGGGCAGTCCCGGCCGGGTGACCACGGCGTCGATCTTCGTACGGGCGTACTCCAGGGTGTTCTCGTCCACGGCGCCCTCGCAGCGCAGCAGAACCGCGGGTGACCCCTGTGCGGTGTCGCCGGTCATGCGGATCCCTCCTTCGAAGCAGTGTCGGGTCGGTGTGGTTCAGGCCGTGGCGCCGGGCAGCCACAGGTCGGGGCCGAAGACCTCGTAGTGGATGCTCCGGGCGGGGACACCGGCGCGCAGCAGCTGTCCGCGCACCTCGCGCATGAACGGCAGCGGGCCGCAGAGGAACACCGTGGCGTTCTGGGGCAGTTCGATCCCGTCGAGGTCCATCAGGCCGGTGCGGGCGTCGGGTTCCTCCGTGCCGGGCTGCTCGTACCAGAACACGGCGCGGGCGCCGGGCAGTTGGCCGACCAGCTCGCGGGTCTCGGCGCGCAGGGCGTGCTCGGCGGGGGAGCGGTCGGCGTGCAGCGCCAGCACCGGGCGGGGCGATCCGGTGGCGGCGAGGTGGGCCAGTATGCCGGTCATGGGAGTGCAGCCGATTCCCGCGGACACCAGGACGACCGGATCGGCGCTGTCGTCCGCGTCGTCGAGGAAGATGTCGCCGAAGGGCGCGGACAGGGTCAGTTCGTCGCCCGCGCCGACCTGCTCGTGCAGCAGGTGGGAGACCTCGCCGTCCGGTTCGCCGGCCGTGCCCGCGACCCGCTTCACGGTGATCCGCCGCAGGTCGTCGCCGGGGTCGGAGGACAGGCTGTACTGCCGCACCTGGTGGACGCCGTCGGCCATGAGCACGCGCACACTGACGTACTGGCCCGCGCGGGCCGGCGGTGCGGGTTCGCCGTCGGCGGGGCGGAGCAGGAAGGACACGGTGTCCGGGGTCTCGGTGCGGCGCTCGACGACGGTCCACTGCCGCCACACCTTGCCGGGCTCCACGGCCGCGTCCTGGTAGAGGCGGGCCTCGCGGCCGATCAGGGCGCCGGCCATCAGCCAGTACACCTCGTCCCAGGCGGCCGCCACCTCCGAGGTGACGGCGTCGCCGAGCACCTCGGCGATCGCACCGAACAGGTACTTGTGGACGATCGTGTACTGGTCGTCGGTGACCCCGACCGCGGCGTGCTTGTGCGCGATCCGGTCCAGGAGCGTGTCCGGGCGGGTGTCGGGGTCGTCGAGCAGCGCGGTCGCGAACCCGGCGATCGAGCCGGCCAGGGCGCGCCGCTGGGCCCCGCTGGCCTGGTTGCCGCGGTTGAACATCCCGTCGAGCAGTTCCGGCCGGTCGCGGAACATCGCGCCGTAGAAACGCGTCGTGATCTCGTCGAGTGCGCCGGCGACCGCGGGCAGGGTGGCACGGACCACGGCGGTGGACTCTGCGGACAGCATGGGGCCTCCCAGGCAGGGCGGAAGTGGTGGGACGAGCGCCGCTTCGCATCAGGGCGGCGGCCTTCTGTGTATCAGGCACCCGCCCGTGTTTCGGCGGTGTTTCGCCGTGTGGGGTGAAGTGGGGACCAACGGCCCCATCGACTCGGGCGCATCGGCCTCATAGCCCCATCGGCCCCAGGGCCGCACGGCGCGGGCACGGTCTCCTCCCGGCCCTGTTCCGCTCTTCCCGGCCCTGTCTCGCCGTGCTCAGGACCGACGCCGAGCGGGGAGACGCCGTAGAGGCCGCGCGAACTCCTCCCCGCCGGTGTGACGGGGCCCATCGGCCCGGTCCGGCAGGGACGGATGGCGCGCAACCGGTACGCCGACCGGCCCTCCCCGAGGGCAGGACGGAGGACGAGCATCGAGATCGCAGAGGTTCGCATGCAGAGCGACTGAGGGAGAGACCGGCGATGACGGCAACGGTGACAGCTGGACCCCGTGCGAGGACCGAGGCATGGCGCGGCTTCGCCGGCACGCACTGGCGGGACCACGTCGACGTGCGCGACTTCATCCAGGCCAACTACACGCCCTACGACGGCGATTCCTCGTTCCTGGCCGGGCCCACCGAGCGCACGCTCGCCGTCTGGGGGAAGGTCGCCGCCCTGTTCCCGGAAGAGCGGCGCCGGGGCATCCTCGACGTCGACCCGGGCAACCCGTCCACCATCACCTCCCACCGGCCGGGCTTCATCGACCGGGACCGCGAGCTGATCGTCGGCCTGCAGACCGACGCCCCGCTCCGGCGGGCGATCATGCCCAACGGCGGGCTGCGCATGGTCGAGAACGGGCTCAAGGCGTACGGCTACCGGGCCGACCCCTTCGTCACCCGCGTCTTCGGCACCTACCGCAAGACCCACAACGACGGCGTCTTCGACGCGTACACCCCCGAGATGCGCGCCGCCCGCAAGGCCGGCATCATCACCGGACTGCCCGACGCCTACGGCCGCGGCCGGATCATCGGCGACTACCGGCGTGTCGCGCTGTACGGCACGACCCGGCTGACCGAGGCCAAGCAGGCCGAACGCGCCCTCCTGGACGCCCAGCCCTCCACCCCGGACGTCATCCGCGACCGCGAGGAACTCGCCGAGCAGATACGGGCGGTGGGAGAGCTGGCACAGATGGCCGACACCTACGGCTGCGACGTGACCCGTCCCGCCGCCACCGCCCACGAGGCGGTGCAGTGGCTCTACCTCGGCTTCCTGGCCGCGGTGAAGGAGCAGAACGGCGCCGCCATGTCGCTGGGCCGCACCTCCACCTTCCTGGACGTCTACCTGCAGCGGGACCTGGACGAGGGCGTCCTCGACGAGAGCCGCGCCCAGGAGCTGATCGACGACTTCGTGATCAAGCTGCGGATCGTACGGTTCCTGCGCACACCCGAGTACGACGCCCTGTTCTCCGGCGACCCCACCTGGGTGACGGAGTCCATCGGCGGCATCGGAACCGACGGCCGCCCGCTGGTCACCCGCAGCTCCTTCCGCTTCCTGCAGACCCTGTACAACCTCGGCCCGGCACCCGAGCCCAACCTCACCGTCCTGTGGTCGCCCCGGCTGCCCGGGGGGTTCAAGCGGTTCTGCGCGCAGGTCTCCATCGACACCAGCGCCATCCAGTACGAGTCCGACGACCTGATGCGCCCGCGCACCGGCGACGACACCGCGATCGCCTGCTGCGTCTCGGCGATGGCCGTGGGCAGGCAGATGCAGTTCTTCGGGGCGCGGGTCAATCTCGCCAAGGCGCTGCTGTACGCGATCAACGGCGGCCGGGACGAGATGACCGGCGAGCAGATCGCCCCCGAGGAGCCCGCGCTGACCGGCGAGTACCTGGACTACGAGCAGCTTGTCGCGGCGTACGACCACATGCTCGACTGGCTGGCGGCCACCTACGTCAACGCGCTCAACGTCATCCACTACATGCACGACAAGTACGCCTACGAGCGCATCGAGATGGCCCTGCACGACCACCCGGTGCACCGCTTCATGGCCTGCGGGATCGCGGGACTGTCGGTCGCCGCCGACAGCCTGTCCGCCGTCAAGCACGCGCGCGTGCGGGTCGTCCGGGACGCGACGGGACTGGCCGTCGACTACGAGATCGAGGGCGACTACCCGGCGTACGGCAACAACGACGACCGCGCCGACGCCCTCGCCGCCGACCTGGTGCGCTCGTTCATGGCGAAGGTGCGCAGGCACCCCACCTACCGCGACGCCGAGCACACGCAGTCGGTGCTGACCATCACCTCGAACGTGGTCTACGGCAAGCACACCGGCAACACGCCCGACGGCCGCCGCGCGGGCGCCCCGTTCGCGCCCGGCGCCAACCCGATGAACGGCAGGGACCGGCACGGTGTGGCCGCCTCGGCCCTCTCGGTGGCCAAGCTCCCGTACGAGCAGGCCCGCGACGGCATCTCACTGACCACGACGATCACCCCCGAGGGCCTCGGCCACGACCCGGCCGAGCGCGCGGGACACCTCGTCGGCATCCTCGACGCGTACACCGCTTCCGGCGGCTTCCACATGAACGTCAACGTCCTGGACCGGGCGACGCTGGAGGACGCCATGGAACACCCCGAGAAGTACCCCGAGTTGACAGTCCGGGTCTCCGGGTACGCCGTCAACTTCGTCCGCCTGACCCGCGAGCAGCAACTCGACGTGATCAGCCGCACCTTCCACGGAGCGCTGTGAACACCACGGTCGAGCCGGTGACGGGCCGGATCCACTCCTGGGACCTGTCCACGGGAGTGGACGGCCCCGGGACCCGGTTCGTGCTGTTCCTCAGCGGCTGTCCGCTGCGCTGCCTGTACTGCGCCAACCCGGACACCTGGCACATGCGCGACGGCACACGGGCCACCGTCGACGAGGTGATGGCCGAGATCGAGAAGTACCGGGCGTTCATCACCACGGCGGGCGGGGGCGTGACACTGACGGGCGGCGAGGCGCTGCTCCAACCCGCGTTCACGGCCGCGGTCTTCCACCGCTGCAAGGAACTCGGCCTGCACACCGCACTGGACACCTCCGGCTTCCTCGGCGCCCGCGCGAGCGACGAACTGCTCGCCGACACCGACCTGGTGCTCCTGGACGTCAAGTCCTTCGATGTGCGCGCCTATCGGAGGCTGACCGGCGGCGAACTCGCCCCGACCCTGAACTTCGCCACCCGCCTGGACCGGCTCGGCGTCCCGGTGTGGATCCGCTACGTCCTGGTGCCCGGCTGGACCGACGACCCGGCGGCCGTCGACGGCCTCGGCGCGTTCCTCGCCGGCCTCGGAAACGTCGACCGGGTGGACGTCCTGCCCTTCCACAAGCTGGGCGCTCACAAGTACGACGCGCTGGGAATCCCCTTCCCGCTCCGCGACACACCCACGCCCGACCCGGACCTGACGGAGCGGGTGCGCGAGCAGTTCCGGGAGCACGGCCTGCGCGCACTGTGACCCTGGGGCCGTTCGGCCCCCGGCAGGGACCTCGGGCCCCTGCCGCCCCACGGGTGCGGACCGGAGACTGACAGAGCACCCCTGAAGGAGGTCCGCACATGTCCACCATCACCGTCGGTCTCGACGGCTCCCCCGAGAGCCTCGCCGCGGCCGACTGGGCCGCCCGCGAAGCACAGGAACGCGAGGCGCCCCTGCGCCTCCTGCACGGCGGGGAACAGATGCGCTACCTGTACGCGCCGCTCGCCGGGGTCCCGGCACCGGACGCGATCGACGCACAGCGCGAGTGGGCCGCCTACACGCTGCGCGAGACGGAGTCCCGGCTCGCCGAGCGGCACCCCGGTCTGCGGATCACCACACAGCAGACCCAGGAGCAGGCCGTCCCCGCCCTCCTGGCCGCCGCCGACAACTCCGACCTGCTGGTCCTCGGCTCCCGGGGCCTCGGCGAACTCGCCGGGTTCCTGGTCGGCTCCGTGGCCCTCGCCGTCGTGGCGCGATGCCCGCGGCCCGTCGTCCTCGTACGAGCCGGCGAGACTCCCGCGCACGGGGATCGGCCAGAGGCCGTGACTTCCTACCGTGACGTGGTGCTGGGCCTTGATCTGGAGAACCCGGCGGACGCTGTCATCGGGTTCGCCTTCGAGACGGCCCAGCGTCGCGCCGCCGACCTGCGGGTGGTCCACGGCTGGTCGCTGCCGGCCGCCTACGGCTACGGCGCCGCCATGGACGCCGGGCTCAACGACGAGCTGGCCGAGCAGGTTCGGCTGACGCTGACCGACGTGCTGCGGCCGTGGAAGGACAAGTTCCCGGGCGTCGAGGTGCGGGCGCAGGCCGTCGTCGGCGGCGCGGGCCGCCACCTCGTGCACGCCTCGCGGGACGCGTCGCTGGTCGTCGTGGGCCGGAAACACCGCCGTACGCCGGTCGGCAGCCACATCGGCCCGGTGACGCACGCCGCGCTCCAGCACGCCTCCGCGCCGGTCGTGGTGGTCCCGCACGACTGAGCGCCACGCAGGTGCACGACGGGCCCCGGGAGCAGCTCCCGGGGCCCGTTCGCGTGACGGCGCGTGCTGTCAACTGCCGTTGTCCGACTGGCCCTTCACGCGGCCGTAGTACGCCGTGCGCATGAGCTCCTGCATGTCGTCGAGCATCGGCATCCGCGGGTTGGCGGGCGCGCACTGGTCCTCGTAGGCGTTCAGGGCCTGCTGCGGCAGGGCGTCGAGGAAGGGCCGTTCGGCGACGCCGAGGGACTGGAACGACGGCTCGATGCCGACGGCGTCGCGCAGGCGTTCCACGGCCCGGGCGAGGGACTCCACACCCTCGGCCGCGGTGGCGGCGGGCAGGCCGAGGCTGCGGGCGATGTCCTGGAAGCGCTCGGGGGCGCGGTAGCTCTCGTACTTGGGCCAGCCCGTCAGCTTCGTCGGGACGGTGCCGTTGTAGCGGATGACGTGCGGCAGCAGCACCGCGTTGGTGCGCCCGTGCGCGATGTGGAAGGTGGCGCCGAGGGTGTGGGACATGGCGTGGACGATGCCGAGGAAGGCGTTGCCGAAGGCCATGCCCGCGATGGTGCCGGCGTTGTGCATCTTCTCCCGCGCGTCCGGCCGTCCGGCGCGGTCGGTGACCGCCCGCTCGATGTTGTCGAAGACCAGCCGGATCGCGTGCAGCGCCAGGCCGTCGGTGAAGTCGTTGGCGTACACGGACACATACGCCTCGATGGCGTGGGTGAGGGCGTCGAAGCCGCTGTCGGCGGCCAGTGCCGGGGGCAGCTCGGTGGTGAGCAGCGGGTCGACGATGGCCACACTGGGGGTCAGCGCGTAGTCGGCCAGCGGGTACTTCTTGCCGGTGGCGGGATCGGAGATGACGGCGAACGGGGTGACCTCGGCGCCGGTGCCGGAGGTCGTGGGCACGCACACCAGGCGGGCCAGCCTGCCGAGGACGGGGAAGCGGAAGGCGCGCTTGCGGATGTCGGAGAACTTGTGCCGCATGTCGGCGAAGTCGATGTCGGGCTGCTCGTACAGCAGCCACATCACCTTGGCCGCGTCCATCGGGGAGCCGCCACCCAGCGCGATGATCGTGTCGGGGCGGAAGTCGCGCATGAGGCGGGCGCCGCGCTGGACGGAGTCGATGCTCGGCTCCGGTTCCACGTTGTCGATGATCTGCAGCGTCACGGGCTCGGGGCGGCGCTGCAGGACGCGGCTGACGCGGTCGACGAAGCCGAGTCGGGTCATGGTCGCGTCGGTGACGACCGTGACGCGGTGGACGTCCGGCATGGACGCCAGGTAGCGGATGGCCTGCGGCTCGAAGTAGATCTTCGGCGGGACCTTGAACCACTGGAGGTTGTTGCGGCGCGTGCCGACCCGCTTGACGTTCAGCAGCTGGGCGGCGGAGACGTTGTTGGACACCGACGTGCTGCCCCACGATCCGCAGCCGAGCGTCAGCGACGGCAGCAGGCCGTTGTAGATGCCGCCGATGGCGCCCTGCGAGGACGGGGCGTTGACGATGACGCGTACGGTCTTCATGCGCTTGCCGTACGCCTCCGCCAGCGCGGTGTCCCCGGTGTGGATGACTGCGCTGTGGCCCTGGCCGTGGAAGGCGACCATGTCGGCGGCCAGGTCGAAGCCCTGCTGCTCGGAGCCGGCGCGCAGCACGGCGAGCACCGGGCACAGCTTCTCGCGGGTCAACGGCTCGTCGGGACCGACGCGTTCGGCCTCGACCAGGATGAGCGAGGTGTCGGCGGGCACGGTGAAGCCGGCCTGCTCGGCGATCCACGCCGGGCTCTGGCCGACGGCCTTGGCGTTGACCTTGGGTTCGCAGCCGCTGTTCGAGGAGTCGGCGGGGAAGAGGTACGTCTCCAGCTTCGCTTTCTCCTCGGCGTTGGCCAGATGGGCGTGCAGGACGCGGAACTCGGCGAGGGCCGCGTCGTAGATCCCGGTGTCGAGGATGACGGCCTGCTCGGACGCGCAGATCATGCCGTTGTCGAAGGACTTGGACAGCACGAGGTCGTTGACGGCGCGACGCAGGTCGGCGCTGCCGTGCACGTACGCGGGGACGTTTCCCGCGCCCACGCCCAGGGCGGGCTTTCCGGCCGAGTAGGCGGCCTTGACCATGGCGTTGCCGCCGGTGGCGAGGATCAGCGAGACGCCCGGGTGGCGCATCAGGGTGCCGGTGGCCTCGACGGACGGACTCTCGATCCACTGGATGCAGTGCTCCGGCGCGCCGGCGGCGACGGCCGCGTCCCGCACGACACGCGCCGCCCGCGCGCTGCAGCGCTGGGCCGAGGGGTGGAAGGCGAACACGACCGGGTTGCGGGTCTTCAGCGCCATCAGGGCCTTGAAGATCGTGGTGGAGGTCGGGTTGGTGACGGGGGTGATCGCGCACACCACGCCCACCGGTTCCGCGATCTCGACCATGTCCTCGATGTCGTCGCGGGCTATCACCCCGACGGTCTTCATCGGGCCCATGCTGTGCGTGACGTGCTCGCAGGCGAACATGTTCTTCGCCGCCTTGTCCTCGAAGACGCCGCGCCCGGTCTCCTCGACCGCGAGCCGGGCCAGCGCGGTGTGCTGGTCCAGGGCGGCGACCGACGCCTTCTTGACGATGTGGTCGACCTGGTCCTGGTCGAGGGCCTCGTAGTCGGCGAGCGCCTTGAGCCCGTCGCCGACCAGCCGGTCCACGGCGATGGCGATGTCCGAGGGCGCCTCGGCTGGGGCGGCGGTCGCGGTTCGGTCGGCGTGGCGGGTCATGGTGGCGTGCCTCCGTCGTCGGAAGGTGGGGCCGCGCGCGCGGCGGCCGGTACCGGAGCGGCGCCGCTGTCGGGCCGCCTCTCCAGCAGCGTCTCCTCGGCAGCTCTGTCCGCCCCAGGTCCCCACGGTCCCCGGAGGGCGTCTGAACGGCCCCACTGCGCGGGCCGGGCGGCCCCGGTCATCTCCGGGGCAGCCGAGGGCGGGTCATCCCGTCCGCGGCGTGTCACCCGGGTGGATCGGTGTCGTCGACACGGAACGTCAGACTGTTCACGACACCGACCACTCCGTCCACGCGCCACGTCAGCCGGACGGCGAGCGGGAGATCGGTGCGGTGCTCCAGTTGCCCTTCCAGGGTGACCATGCCGTCGCGGACCATGACGTTCACGGCCTGGGGCGGGAGGCACATGGCACGGGTCAGGACCTCGTCGCTCACGTGCCGGCGGATCTCCTCGTCCGTCCGCAGGAAGACCCGCAGCAGGTCCCGCCGGGTGGCGATGCCGATCAGCCGGTCCTCCTCGTCCACCACGGGAAGGCGGTCCACGTGGTGGCGTTCCATGACGCGGGCAGCGTCCGCGACGCGCTGCTCGGGGTGCACCGTGACGGCGGGCGTCGACATCAGTTCTCCGGCGGTCGGGGCGTGGGCCGCGGCGGTCGCGGTGTCCGCGCGACGGGTGGAACGGCGCAGCACGGGCCCGCGGAACCGCCGACCGCGGCCGGGTGCGGGCCCGGCTGCCTGGCGGCGTATCAGATCGGTCTCGGAGATCACCCCCACGACCTTGTCGTCGTGGTCCACCACGGGCAGGCCGCTGATGCCGTGCCCGTCCAGCAGTCGGGCCACGTCCTTGAACGACGTCTCCCGACGCGCCTCGACGACCTCGCTGGTCATCACCTCACCGACGGTGCGGCTCATGTCCGACTCCCTTCAGGGCGATGGATGCTGTCGTGCCGGGACGCCCGTCGGCGTGACGTCGTGCGGGCCGTGGCAGCTGCGACGGCATCGGGGCCGGGGCGCACGGGCAGTGTCCGCCGGGCGGTCGTCGCCGGTCCCTCGGACCGTCCCGTCGGACCGACCCCTGACGCCTCTCCAGCGTTCCGCACGCCGGCCCACCCGCGGGAGGGCCGACCGTCCTGGGACCGGGGGACCGAATGCCCTCGGTGGGGTGGCCTGGTCGGGGTGCGCGGTGCGTGCGCCTGCCGCACCCCGCCCTCGCCTGCCGCGGTGGGCCACGTCAGCGCGCTGCTCGCCGCGTGGAGGGGGCCTCTGCGCTCGCGGACGGCAGTCCGGCGGCTTCGGCCTCAGGCGTCGGCTCGACCGGTGCGGGGACGCGGTACTGCCTGTGGTGTCGGGAACGGTTCGCCGACGTGAGCGAGACGAGACGGCGCGCCACAGTCAGTAGGTCCGACCGTCCTGGGACCGGGGGACCGAATGCCCTCGGTGGGGTGGCCTGGTCGGGGTGCGCGGTGCGTGCGCCTGCCGCACCCCGCCCTCGCCTGC
>NZ_JBIAUQ010000011.1:0-188431 GCF_042893155.1 Streptomyces sp. NPDC001668 | reverse complement strand
GCCGCGGTGGGCCACGTCAGCGCGCTGCTCGCCGCGTGGAGGGGGCCTCTGCGCTCGCGGACGGCAGTCCGGCCGCTTCGGCCTCAGGCCTCGGCTCGACCGGTGCTGGGAGGCGCACGCGCGCGTGCCGTTGCCGCGAACGAGCTGCCTGTGGTGTCGGAAACGGCTCGCTGAAGTGAGCGACACGAGACGGCGCGCCACAGTCATCAGGGCCGACCGGCCCTGGCCGTTCGGCCCGGGATCGCGCAAGATCTGGCGTAGACAGGGACCGGTCGTGCCCGTGGGCGAAGTCCGGTGTGGGATCAGATGGCGTAGAACGAGGAGTTTCCGATGGCGGACGGCGAGAAGCCCGGACCCGACAACCCGATCCGGGTCTTCCTGCTGGACGACCACGAGGTGGTGCGGCGCGGGGTGCACGACCTGCTGAACGACGAGCCGGACATCACCGTGGTCGGCGAGGCGGCCAATGCCGAACAGGCCCTCGTCCGCGTGCCCGCGCTGCGCCCCCAGGTCGCCGTGCTCGACGTGCGCCTGCCCGACGGCGACGGCGTGACCGTGTGCCGGGAGCTGCGCTCGCAGCTGCCGGAGCTGGCCTGTCTGATGCTGACCTCCTTCGACGACGAGGAGGCACTGCTGGACTCGATCATGGCGGGCGCCTCCGGGTACGTGCTCAAGCAGATCCAGGGAACGGACCTGGTGTCGGCCGTGCGCACGGTGGCCGCGGGCCAGTCCCTGCTCGACCCCAGCGCCACCGCCAGGCTGATGGCCCGGCTGCGTCAGGGCCAGGAACCGGAGCCCGAGCCCGACGCTCTGCCGGGCCTGACCGTGCGGGAGCGGGAGATCCTGGCCCTGATCGGCGAGGGGCTGACCAACCGGCAGATCGGCCAGCGGCTCTACCTCGCCGAGAAGACGGTGAAGAACCACATCTCCCGGCTGCTGGCCAAGCTCGGTGTGGAGCGGCGCATCCAGGCCGCCGTCATCGCCACCCAGGCCCAGGACCGGCTGAAGCAGCAAGGCCACTGACACCCCGCTGTGAACCGGGGGCCGAACGTCCCCCGGCTCGCCCCCGTACGGCCCAAGCCCGACCGAGTCCCCGGCCGACAGGCTGGCACCGCAGACAGACGCGGATCGACCCGGGAGGACGACGGACATGAGCGTGCGCGTGGGCATCAACGGCTTCGGCCGCATCGGACGCAACTACCTGCGCTGCGTGCTGCAGCGCGCGGAGACCGAGGCCGGCACAGGTGTCGACGTCGTGGCGGTCAACGACCTCACCTCGCCGGCGGCACTGGCGCACCTGCTGGCGTACGACTCGACGTACGGTCGCATCGGCCGCGCCGTGGAGCACGACGACACCTCGATCACCGTCGACGGGCACCGCATCACCGTGACCGCCGAACGCGATCCCGCCGCCCTGGACTGGGCCGGCCTCGGCGTCGACGTGGTCATCGAGTCCACCGGCCGTTTCCGCACCCGCGAGCAGGCGGGGCTGCATCTGAAGGGCGGCGCCCGCAAGGTGCTGCTGTCCGTGCCGGGCAAGAACGTCGACGCCACCGTCGTCATGGGCATCAACGAGGACAGCTACGACCCGGAGAACGACCACGTCGTCTCCAACGCGTCCTGCACCACCAACTGCGTGGCGCCCATGGTGAAGGTCCTCGACGACCGCTTCGGCCTGGTCAAGGGGCTGATGACCACCATCCACGGCTACACCAACGACCAGGTGGTCCTCGACGGACCGCACAAGGACCCGCGGCGCGGCCGCAGCGCAGCGGTCAACATCATCCCCACCAGCACCGGTGCCGCCCGTGCCGTGGGACTGGTGCTGCCGGAGCTGGCGGGGACACTGGACGGCATCGCCGTACGGGTACCGGTCGAGGACGGCTCACTGACCGACCTGAGCGTGGTCCTCGAACGCGAGGTGACCGCCGACGAGGTCAACGATGCCTTCCGGGAGGCCGCCGACGGGCCGCTCAAGGGCATCCTGCGGGTCTCCGACGCGCCGATCGTCTCCCGTGACGTCGTCGGCGACGCCGCCTCCTGCGTCCTGGACGCCCCGCTGACCCAGGCGCACGGGGATCTGGTCAAGGTCTTCGGCTGGTACGACAACGAGTGGGGCTACACCAACCGCCTGCTCGACCTCACCGAGTACGTCGCGGCCCGGCTCCCGCGGCGCTGACAGAGCAAGCAAGGACACCCTGACAGCCCGGCCACGAGCGGCGGGCCTCAGCCGAACAGGACGGATGCCATGAAGTCGGAGTCCGAGGGCCGCGGCAGCTCCTCGCCGCCGGGCGGGAGCGGCCCTCGTCAGCCCGTCGTCCGCCTTTCCCACGAGCGGATTCTCTCCCACGAGCGGGTCCGGTTCGCCCGGATGCGCGGCTCGCAGGACCGGGTCGCCGACGCGATCACCTCGTTCGCGGGGACGATGCGTTTCGTCTACCTCCACGCCCTGTGGTTCACGGCATGGATCGCGCTGAACGAGGGCGCGCTGGGGAAGGCGGGGATCTTCGATCCTTATCCGTTCGGCCTGCTCACCATGATCGTCAGCCTGGAGGCGATCTTCCTGTCCACGTTCGTCATGGTCAGCCAGAACCGTCAGGCCCTGCGGGAGAACGTACGGGCGGATCTGGACTTCGAGACCAATCTGCGCTCCGAGGTGTGGTCGGTCCACATCGGCCAGGTGCTCGGCCTGGACCCGCGGGAGATCGAGCGACACGTCCAGGAGATCATCGCGCAGAGCAGAGCGGGCATCGACGGTACGCCGGTCGACCCCGAGACCCTCTGATCATGATCCGGAGAGGCCCGACAGGCTCCGCAGGACCGCGGACTCCCGTCGGGAGGACACTGGGTGGGGTACCTGGTGATGCGAGGCCCGTCACGGCGGGAGCACGCGAGGAGGCCGGCATGGGTCCGGGACAGCTCGACGAGAAGACGGTGAGCACGCTGGTGGCCGAAGCCACCGCGGCCCCGTCCATGCACAACGCACAGCCATGGCGTTTCCGCTTCCTGGCCGACGAAGGTCTCCTGCTGCTGCGTGCCGATCCCGGGCGGGCCATGCCCCGGTCCGATCCCGGCAACCGTGCGCTGCACATCGGCTGCGGGGCGGCACTGTTCAACCTGCGGGCAGCCGCCGCGCACGCGGACCTCCTCGCGGAGACGAGGCTGCTGCCCGATCCCCAGGACCCGCTCCTGCTCGCCGCCGTCCGTCTCACCGGGCCGGCCGGGAGCTCGCGGGACGACGACCTGGCGCGGCTCCATCCCGCGATCCGGCAGCGGCACACCAGCCGCCACCCCTTCGCCGAACAGGACATCCCCGAGGAGATGCGGTCCGTGCTGCGGGAGGCGGCGGCCCGCGAGGAAGCCGAGCTGCTCTTCCCCGGCCCCTGGCACGCCGAGACCCTGCTCGACCTGGTCCGCGACGCCGAGAGCCGTGACGTCATGGACCCCGACGCGCGCGAGGACCTGGTCCGCTGGACCCGGCTCGGGCCGGAGGCGGACACCGCCGTCGACGGCGTCCCCGAATATGCCTTCGGCCCGCGCAAACGGGACGGCAGGGCTCCCGTGCGGGACTTCGCGGGGCGCCGTGCCGTGGCCGACCGCGGCACCACCAGCTTCGAGCACACCCCCCACCTGGCCCTGCTGAGCACGCCCGGCGACGGGCCCGCCGACTGGCTGCGCGCCGGGCAGGCGCTGGAACGGGTCCTGCTGGAAGCCACCCTCGCCGACCTCGCCACCTCCCTGACCTCCCACGCCCTGGAGAACCGCGAGCTGCGCCTGCTGGCCCGCGACCCGGGGTCGGGCAGGGGCCAGGTGCAGATGGTGCTGCGCATCGGCTACGGCCCGAGGGGGCCGGCCACACCCCGCCGCCCCGTCAGGGACGTGCTCGAGATCGGGTGAGCGGCGGAAGCGGATCGGGGGCGGGGGTTCGGCTTCCACCGGGGACGTGAAGGCTCGGCCCGCTGCTGCGCCGCGCGGAGGCTTTCGGCGCCCGTGCATTCCGGCTACACCAGGCTGCTCCAGTACGGCCAGAAGCGGGTGAGGACGAGCAGGGCGATCACCCCGTACCACGCGCCGAGCAGCATCCAGTGCGTGTCCCGGAGGACGTACAGGAGCCCTCGGGGCGCCGGGAGGAGTCCCCGTTCCAGACCGTGCAGGGTCAGGTACCAGAACAGGGCGATGGTGGCGATCCAGACGACGGCACAGAAGGGGCAGAGCTTGTTGAGCTCGTAGAGCGACTGCCCGATCAGCCAGTGCACGAACACCACCCCCACCAGCGCCCCGGCGTCCAGTGCGAGCCACAGCCGGCGGTGCAGGCGCGCCCCGGAGAGCACGGCCGCGCCCAGGGCGGTCACGGCGGCGAACGCGGCGAGTCCGAGCAGCATGTTGGGGAAGCCGAACAGGCTGCCCTGCGGGCTGGACATGACGCTGCCGCAACTCACGACCGGGCTGATGTTGCACGGCGGTCGGTAGGAGGGGTCACGCAGCAGCCGCCAGTCGTCCACGGTGAGCTGGAAGGAGGCGAGCCAGCCGACGATCCCGGTGAGGACCATCACCCATCCCGTGCGGCGGCTCGCGCCCACCGCGTGCGGGCGCCCGGCGGTCGTGGTGTCCGGCGCCAGCGAGGGTCCGTGGCTCATGCGGCCCGCCGGGAGCCGGAGGCCGGCCGGGTCCGGCGCGCGGCCGTCGGGGCCGTGACCGGTGCGGCCCTCCTGCGGTAGACCAGGTAGGGGCGGGAGAGATATCCGACGGGGGCGCTCCACACATGGACCAGCCGTGTGAACGGCCAAGCGGCGAAGAGCAGACAGGCGGTCAGCGCGTGCAACTGGAAGAGGAGCGGCGCGCCGGCGATCGCCTCGGGCCGCGGCTGGAGGACGAACAGGCCGCGGAACCAGACGGAGACGGTGGCCCGGTAGTCGTAGCCGGGCCCGAAGACGTTGTGGGCCGCGGTGGCGGTGATGCCGAGCAGGACGGTGGCGGACAGCAGCGGGAAGAGCAGTTTGTCGCTGCGGTCGGTGCCCAGCCGGATCGACCGGGTCAGCAGCCGGCGGGCGCACAGCATGCCGAGTCCGGCGACCATGGCGACGCCCGCCACCGAGCCCGCCCAGACGGCCGTGGTGTGGTACGTGTGCTCGGTGATGCCGGCCGCCTCGGTCCACGAGTCCGGGACGGCGAGGCCCACCACGTGCCCTGCGATCACCATGAAGGCGCCGAAGTGGAACAGCGGGCTGCCGTAGCGCAGCCAGCGGTGTTCGAGGAGCTGGCTGGTGCGGGAGGTCCAGCCGAACTGGTCCTGCCGGTAGCGCCAGACGTGCCCGACGACGAACACCGCGAGACAGATGTAGGGGACGGCCACCCACAGCAGGAGGTCGGCGCCGTCGGCGGACGCGGCGGCCAGAGGGGTGGGCACGGCGTTCATCGGGGGCCTTCCGTACGGCTGGTCCGAGCGGGTGGCACACGGGTCGGCGGGGCGGGCGCAGGCGGCACGAAGGTGCCCGGCGGCGCGAACTCGCCCTCTCCATAGGTGCCATAGGGGTCGAGACCGACCTCCTCGTTCGGCGGGCCCTCGGCGACGAGCCGGGCCACCGCAGCGCGGTCCGCCTCGGTGGGCGGCGGCAGCAGGGTGAGCAGCGCGGCCAGGACGTGCCGGTACGGCGAGTCGGCGTCGGCCAGCGCCCCGTGGATCAGCTCCAGGCCGCGCCGGTGCCGGCGCAGCGGTGCCTCGCCACCACCCGGCCCGACGAGGGCGGCGAACTCCAGCACCACCGGCAGGTGGTCGGGCAGTTCGCCGCCGTCGGTGTCCCAGCCGGCGGCCTTGTACCGCTGGTTCAGGGTGAGCAGGGCCATGCCCCGGCGGCGGGTGTCGCCGTGCAGGTAGTAGGTGAGGTAGAGGCTGCTCTTGCGGCGCAGGTCGAACATCTCGACGTAGTGCCGCTCCAGCGCCTCGGGAGCCTGTGCGGCGAACCAGCCGGTGAACCGGGCCAGTTCCGCGGCCGCGGCTGTTGCCGGAAGAGCCCCCACCACGGAGGTCAACTCGTCCCGGGCCGCGCTCAGTTCGGAGTCGGGGTACTGCAGGAGGAGTGACCCGAGCCGCAGGATCAGAGCCCGGCCCGCCGTCTCCTCGGGGGTGAGCCGGGACGGGCGGCGCACGGCCGCGCGGACTCGGGTGCGGACGAGGGCGGGAAAGGTCGCGGGCAGGGGGCTCACGGACGTCCTCCGGCGGGGGCTTCGGGTGTACGGCGGCGCAGGGTGGGGATGCCGAGCATCACCCGGCGGCCCTCGGCGGGCTGCGGGTCCTCGGAGGACTCCACCGGGCAGCGGTTCTCCGTCGCGGTCAGCGCGGCCGCGTCCTCCATGTGCGCGGCAGGGACGACGTACCTGTCCTGGTACTTGGCGACGGCGAGCAGCCGGTGCAGGTCCCGCGCCTCCCGAGGGGTCAGACCGACGGCCTTGAGCAGAGCCTCGTCGCCCTCCTCGCCGAGGGTGCGTTCGCGCATGTACGAGCGCAGCGCGGTGAGCTTCATCAGCACCCCGGCCACGACGTCGGTGTCCCCGGCGGTGAACAGCTCCGCCAGGTATTCGAGGGGGATGCGCAGCCGGGTGACGGCGGCGAAGACGTGGTCGGGGTCGTCCTGGTCGCCGCCCGCCGCGTCGACCGCGTCCAGGACGGGGGAGAGCGGTGGCACGTACCAGACCATCGGCATGGTGCGGTACTCCGGGTGCAGCGGCAGCGCCACCTTGTACCGCATCACCAGGTCGTACACCGGGGAGCGGCGGGCGGCGTCCAGCCAGTCCTCCGGGATGCCCGACTCCCGTGCCGCCGCGCGCACTTCGGGGTCGTGCGGGTCGAGGAAGACACCCCGCTGGGCGTCGAGGAGGTCCGTCTCGTCCGGGGTGGCGGCGGCCTCGCCGACCTTGTCGGCGTCGTAGAGGAGCAGGCCGAGGTAGCGCAGCCGGCCGACGCAGGTCTCGGAGCAGACGGTGGGCTGGCCGGCCTCGATGCGCGGGAAGCAGAACGTGCACTTCTCGGCCTTGCCGGTGGCGTGGTTGACGTAGACCTTCTTGTACGGGCACGCCGTCACGCACATCCGCCAGCCGCGGCACCTGTCCTGGTCGACGAGGACGATGCCGTCCTCGACCCGCTTGTACATCGCGCCCGACGGACAGGCCGACACACAGGCCGGGTTGAGGCAGTGCTCGCACAGGCGGGGCAGGTGGAAGAGGAAGGTCTGCTCGAACTCGAACTTCACCTTCTCCGCCCACTCACCGGTCAGGTTCGGGTCGCCGCCCGCGTTCTCGGGGGCGCCTCCCAGGCCGTCCTCCCAGTTGGCGCCCCAGGTGATCGCCGTCGGCCTGCCGGTGAGGACCGAACGGGGGCGGGCGACGGGCATGTCCTTCTGGGCGGGGGCGCTCACCAGGTTGTCGTAGTCGTAGGTGACCGGCTCGTAGTAGTCCTCGATGGACGGCAGGTCAGGGTTGGAGAAGATCGACAGCAGGCGCTTGACCCGGCCGCCGGAGCGCAGGACGAGACGCCCGCGCTTGTCGAGCATCCAGCCGCCCTTCCACTGCTCCTGGTCCTCGTAGCGGCGCGGGTAGCCGACGCCGGGCTTGGTCTCGACGTTGTTGAACCAGGCGTACTCGACGCCCGTGCGGTTGGTCCACGTCTGCTTGCAGGTGACCGAACAGGTGTGGCAGCCGATGCACTTGTCGAGGTTCATCACCATCGCCATCTGGGCCATGACGCGTCCGATAGGGGCTTCGCCACGGGGCATCTCAGTACTCCACATCCTGCGAGCGGCGGCGGATGACGGTGACCTCGTCGCGCTGGTTGCCGGTCGGGCCGTAGTAGTTGAAGGCGTAGGTGAACTGCGCGTAGCCGCCCGCGAGATGGGTGGGCTTGAGCAGCAGCCGGGTCAGGGAGTTGTGGATGCCGCCGCGCCTGCCGCTGACCTCGGTCTTCGGCACGTTCACGGTGCGGTCCTGGGCGTGGTGCATGTACACCGTGCCCTCGGGCATGCGGTGGGTGACGACGGCCCGGGCGGCGACGACGCCATTGCGGTTGTACGCCTCGATCCACTCGTTGTCCTTCACGCCGATCTTCCCGGCGTCCTCGGTGGACATCCAGATCGTCGGCCCGCCACGGGACAGGTCGAGCATGTACTTGTTGTCCTGGTAGTTCGAGTGGATGGACCACTTGGAGTGCGGGGTCAGATAACGCACCGTCACCTCGGCCCGCTCGTCGTGGAGTTGCTCGTCGCCGTAATGCCTCGGGCTGTTCAAAGGCGGCCGGTAGGCGGGGAGTTGCTCGCCGAGTTCGGTCATCCAGTCGTGCTGGACGAAGAAGTGCTGGCGGCCGGTGAGGGTGTGCCAGGGCTTCTTGTGCTCGGTGTTGATGACGAACGGCGAGTAGCGGCGCCCGCCGGTCTCCGACCCCGACCACTCGTAGGAGGTGATCACGGAGCGGGGCTGGGTGCGGGTGTCGGCGAACGTGATCCGTTCCGCCTCGCGCTCGGCGGAGAGCTCCACCAGGCCCTCGCTGCCGGTCTGCCGCTCGAGTTCCCTGAAGCCCTCGGTGGCGAGGCGGCCGTTGGTGGTGCCGGACAGGGCGAGGATCGCCTCGCACATGTGGGACGCGGTGGCCAGCGAGGGCCGCCCGGCGGCGACTCCGTCCCTGACGGTGCCGTTGCGGTGGCGGAGGTCGTCGATCTCCTGGTCCGGGTGGACGGTGACGCCCTTGGTGGTGGTGCCCAGGGTGTCCAGCAGCGGGCCCACGGCGCGCATCTTCTGCGCGATCGCGGCGTAGTCCCGCTCGATCACGACGAGCTTCGGCATGGTTCGCCCGGGGACCGGTTCACACTCGCCGGCCTTCCAGTCCCGGACGACCCCGCCCGGCTGGGCGAGTTCGTCCGGGGTGTCGTGCAGCAGCGGCACCGCCAGGACGTCGGTGCGGGTGCCCAGGTGCTCGGCGGCCAGCTCGCTGAACCTGTCGGCGATCGTCAGGAACAT
Organism: Streptomyces sp. NPDC001668; assembly: GCF_042893155.1. Classification (NCBI taxonomy): domain Bacteria; kingdom Bacillati; phylum Actinomycetota; class Actinomycetes; order Kitasatosporales; family Streptomycetaceae; genus Streptomyces; species Streptomyces sp. NPDC001668. The sequence continues at coordinate 179,428 of NZ_JBIAUQ010000011.1, read as the reverse complement.
GTCGTAGTCGGTGCGGGCCTGCCACGGCGGGGCGATGGCCGGGGTGAAGGCGTGCACGAACGGGTGCATGTCCGTGCTGGACAGGTCGTCCTTCTCGTACCAGGTCGCGGCCGGCAGGACCACGTCGGCGAGCAGGCCGGTGGAGGTCATCCGGAAGTCCATGCAGACCAGCAGGTCGAGCTTGCCCTCGGGTGCCTCCTCCCGCCACACCACGTCCTTCGGCCGGTGCTCGGGCGGGGTCTCCTCGGAGCGGACCGCCGCGTCCGTACCGAGCAGGTGGCGCAGGAAGTACTCGTTGCCCTTGCCGGAGGAGCCGAGCAGGTTCGCCCGCCACACGGTCAGCACCCGGGGGAAGTTGGCCGGGTCGTCGGGATCCTCGGCGGCGAACCGCAGCCGCCCCGACTTCAGTTCGTCGACGATGTGCTCGGCGACCGGCCGGCCCGCCGCCGCGGCCTCGTCCGTCAGGTCGAGCGGGTTGCGGTTGAAGCCTGGGTGCCCGGGCGTCCAGCCCAGGCGCACCGCCTGCGCAAGGCAGTCGGCGAACCCCTTGCCCGCGAAACGGCCTTCACCGAGGGGCGAGGCCAACTCCTCGGGCCCGAACGCCTCGTAGCGCCACTGGTCGGAGTTCAGATACCAGTAGGAGGTGCCCGCCATGTGCCGGGTGGGCCGCTGCCAGTCGAAGGCGAACGACAGGTGCTGCTGCCCGGTGACCGGGCGGACCTTCTCCTGGCCGACGTAGTGCGCCCAGCCGCCGCCGTTGACGCCCTGGCAGCCGGTCATCGTCGTCAGCGCCAGGAAGGCCCGGTAGATGGTGTCCGAGTGGAACCAGTGGTTGGTGCCGGCCCCCATCGCGATCATGGAACGGCCGTTGGTGCGCTCGGCGTTGCGGGCGAACTCCCGGGCGATCCGGGCCGCCTGCCCGGCCGGCACCGACGTGATCGTCTCCTGCCAGGCCGGGGTGTACGGCTCCGAGGCGTCCTCGTACGACGACGGCCAGCTGCCCGGCAGGCCGGGGCGCTCCACCCCGTACTGGGCGAGCATCAGGTCGAAGACGGTGGTGACGAGGCGGCCGCCGACCCGGCGGACCGGAACACCGCGCAGCATCACCGATCCGCCCTCGGTGGCCCCCTCGTCGAACCGGGGCAGGGCCACGGTGGCGGTGTCCTCGGCCGACGCCAGCAGGCTCAACTCGGGTACCACGTCGCCCAGATCGAGATTCCAGCGGCCTCGCTCGGCCTCCCCCCACCGGAAGCCGAGCGAGCCGCCGGGGACCACGGGTTCGCCCGTGGCCCCGTCCAGGAGGACCGTCTTGGACTCGGCGTGTTCCGTGTCGTGTCCGAGGTCGGCCGCGGTCAGGAACCCGTCGGGGACGAGCCCGTGTTCGTCGTGGTCGCGCAGCGTCACCAGGAACGGTGCGTCGGTGAACGTGCGCAAGTAGTCCTGGAAGTAGGGAACTTCACGGTCGACGAGGAACTCGCGAAGGATGACGTGGCCCATGGCCATCGCCAGTGCGCCGTCCGTGCCCGGATGCGGGGACAGCCACTCGTCGGCGTGCTTGACGTTGTCGGCGTAGTCGGGGCTGACCGCGACGACCTTCGTGCCGTTGTAGCGGGTCTCGGTCAGGAAGTGCGCGTCCGGGGTGCGGGTGACCGGGATGTTGGACCCCCACATGATCAGGTAGCCGGCGTTCCACCAGTCGGCTGCCTCGGGGACGTCCGTCTGGTCGCCGAAGACCTGCGGCGAGGCGATCGGCAGGTCGGCGTACCAGTCGTAGAACGAAAGGAGGGTGCCGCCGATCAGCGAGGTGTAACGGGCACCGGCCGCGAACGACGCCATCGACATCGCCGGGATCGGGGAGAAACCGGCGACCCGGTCCGGGCCGTACGCCTTGACGGTGTGCACCTGGGCGGCGGCGATCAGCTCGGACACCTCGTCCCAGTCGGCGCGCACCAGGCCGCCCTTGCCGCGGGCCCGCTTGTACGCCCGCGCCTTGGCGGGGTCGCCGGTGATCTCCGCCCAGGCCGCCACCGGGTCGCCGAGCCTGCGCCGCGCCTCACGCCAGAGTTTCAGCAACTCGCCCCGCACATACGGGTACCGGACCCGGCTGGGGGAGTAGGTGTACCAGGAGAACGACGCTCCGCGCGGGCAGCCGCGCGGCTCGTACTCGGGGCAGTCCGCGCCGATCGACGGGTAGTCGGTGGCCTGGTGTTCCCAGGTGATGATGCCGTCCTTGACGTACACCATCCACGAGCAGGAGCCGGTGCAGTTGACGCCGTGGGTGGAGCGGACCACCTTGTCGTGGGCCCAGCGGTCCCGGTAGAAGCTCTCCCATTTCGGGTCGCCTTCACCGAACACGGCGCGTCCGTCGGCCGACACCTCACGGCGGGTCAGCAGCCTGCGGGCCGCCAGCGGCCAGCCGTCACCGGTGGGGGACGCCTGACGCCGTGCGTTCTGATCGTTCTCCATACCGGGGAACGCTAGAAGCCGCGGGCCATCACGGACTTGGGGCCGGCGGTCCCTGCCGGACGGCCTTCCGGCCCTATCCGGCCGGCCGCAAAGGGGACCAATGGTCCCCGTGCTGGGTCCGGTCGGCGCACTCGCCCCGCGGCACACTCGTGCCGCGCCCGCCACGCGCCGCGCCCGCTTTGCCTCGTACCGCACTCGCCAACACACGGCAGAGCACCCGCCAACACACGGCAGAGCACCCGCCAACACACGGGCAGGGCACCCGCCAACACACGGGCAGAGCACCCATGAGCACACGGAAGAGAAGGACTACACGTCATGGACGGATCGCACCGCCGGGCAGGCACCCTGCTCGGGACGGTCGGCGCAGCCCTGCGGGAGGGGAAGATCACCTTCCCCGAACGCGGACTGCCCGCCGAACTCGCCGCCCATGCCGGCCGCCGGGTGGAAACCGGCCCCGTGGCGCACGCCTACGCCGCGTTCATCAAGGGCAACCTCGCCAAGGCCACCGGCGGCATGGCACCTCACGACCCTGGTCCCGGGCCGGGCGCCGCGCTGGTTGCCACCGCGGACGCCCTGACGCCCCGCTCCTCGAACCACACCAGACCCTGACCCTGTCACGGGCTGACGGCCCGACCGGCCCCGCCGCACCCCACGCGAAGACCGGCGGCGGTGCTCGGCGCGGCGGCCGATGGTCTTCACAGGCAGGGCCGAGAGTCCCTGGAGGTGATCCCGTGCACGACCACATCGACCGCCCTCAAGGCCGATTCCACCGCTCTCGCCCGTGGTGGGTGCCGCGCACGGTCCGGTCCGGTCATCGTCCGGCCGCCCGCCTCGTCTGCCCTGACTCCAGGGCGGCCGGACACAGCGCGAGGACGTGGGGAAGAGCCGGGCGATGAGCACCGCCGCCCACGCCGTCCGCCGTCCGCGGCACGACGCGGCCGACCGGCCGTTCATCGTCATCTGGGAGTCCACCCCGGCGTGCTTGTTGGCCTGCCCGCACCGCCGGGCCCAGGCCGTGCCCGAGCGTGACCCGCTGGAGCTGGACACCGCCGCCGCCAGCGATCTGTCGGGCCAGGTGGCGGCCTTCGGGCAGCCCGCCGGGTTCCCTCGCGGGGCCGGAGCCGGAGGCCCTCACCCAGGCACGTCGGCTCGCACCGTCCGCCCCGTAGGCGTCAGAGCTCCGCGGCCGCCGCAGCTCGCGCCTCACTGTGTGCCGTATGGCCCCTGAGCTCGCGTCCGGTGAGCAACTCGGCCTCGATCCGCACGAACACCGCGTCCCGCAAGGGCATCCAGGAACTCGGGCCGGTCTGCGACAGGCGTTCGTGCTCGGCGGGATCGTCCACCAATGTGGCCCGCCCGGTGACGACCACGCTCCAGCCGGACCGGGTCGCCGCGTCGAACTCGTCCGCCTCGAACGCGACCACGACCCCGTCGATGGCCTGGACGAGATCCGAGTCCGCCGAGGTGCACAGCAGGACGGAGGAGTCCGTGTCCAGGGAGAAGTTGATGGGGAGGACCGCGGGCAGGGCCTGCCGGGTGTACACCACGCGGCCGACCGGCACCTTGGTCAGCAGGCGCAGGCACTCCTCACGGTCGAGTGCGCGAAAGGCGTCGTTCTGGGACATCGGTCCATCGTCCATGCGTGCGAGGCGAGGGGATAGGGCCGACCGGCCCTCCCTTCGCAGGGCCCCGCGGGAGCGCGGACCGAGGGTGAGGGACTGCCGGATCCGCACCCTGGGCCTGTCCGTCCGCCGGTAGGGACTCATGGCCCATCCCGGCGCTGTGCCCGGACGCGGACAGTGGTCCGGGGCTGCCGCCCGGCAGGCAGGAGGCCGGCTGCGCGTGCGGTCCCGGTGGTGCTGTATCACCAGGCAGAGGAAAGGGACGGACAACATGGTCCAGTCGTTGAAGTCGAAGGGCGGGAGTTCGCCGTCGGGTGCTCCGGTGTCCGGCCGGGCGTGGCTGATGCTGGCCCTGGCCACGGTCGGATTCGCTGTGAACTTCTGGGCGTGGGCGCTGCTGAGCCCGTTGGGCCCGCGGTTCAAGGAAGGCCTCGATCTGTCGTGGTTCGAGCAGTCGCTGCTGGTCGCGGTGCCGGTCGTGGTCGGTTCCCTGGGCCGGATCCCGGTGGGGGCGCTGACCGACAGGTTCGGCGGCCGGATCATGTTCCCGATCGTCTCGGCGGTCACCATCGTGCCGGTGCTCTACCTGGGCCTGGCCGGGCATTCCTCGCTCGCCGCGCTGCTGACCGGGGGGTTCTTCCTCGGTATCGGCGGCACCGCCTTCGCCGTCGGTGTGCCCTTCGTCAACGCCTGGTTCCCGCCCGAGCGCCGGGGCCTCGCCATCGGCGTCTTCGGCGCCGGCATGGGCGGCACTGCCATCAGCGCCCTGACCACCGTGAAGCTGGTCGACGCGAACAGCATGAAGACCCCCTTCCTGATCACCGCCGCGGTCCTCGCCCTGTACGCCGTGACCGCCGCGCTGCTGCTCCGCGACGCACCCGGACGCACGGTGCCGACCGAACCGCCGGCCCGCCGACTGGCCGCCACCGCCCGCCTCGGCATCACCTGGCAGGCGTCCGCCCTGTACGCGGTCGCGTTCGGCGGCTACGTGGCCTTCTCCGTCTACCTGCCCACCTACCTCAAGACCGGCTACGGGCTGACCCAGGAGGACGCCGCGAACCGGATGGCCGGGTTCGTGCTGCTTGCCGTCGCGATGCGCCCGATCGGCGGCTGGCTGTCGGACCGCGTGGGCCCGGTCCGGGTGCTGTCCGGCTCGCTGACCGTGGTCGTGGCAGGGGCGCTCGCGCAGTCGTTCAGCCCGGCCCTGGCACCGGTGGGCACCCTCGCCTTCCTGGCCATGGCGGCCGCCCTCGGCGCGGGCAGCGGCGCGACCTTCGCCTTGGTGGCCCTGCGCACCCCGGCGAACCAGGTCGGCTCGGTCACCGGCGTGGTCGGCGCCGCAGGAGGGCTCGGCGGCTTCCTGCCGCCGCTGGTGATGGGCTCCCTGTACGGCGAGTACGGAACATACGCGGCCGGTCTCGTGCTGCTCGCGGTCGTGGCCGCCGCTGCACTGGCCTTCACCCTCACCGGTGTCCGCACCGCGGCCGAAGGCGACGGCAGGCGGAAGCCGCGCACCGGCGGCCGACATGAGCACCGCGCCGCCGGCACCACCGCCTGAGCGCCGCTGGGCGATCCGACCCGCCCATGCCCGCCCCCCGCCGCGTGGCCGGGAGCGCGTGGGGTCATGAGCGGCCGGAGACCGACAAGGGCACCGTCCATTCCACGACGGTGCCCGAGGGGTCGTTCGGCTCGAGAGAGAAGCTCCCCCCGAGGTCGGTGGCGCGCTGCCGGAGGTTGTCGAGACCGCTGCGGCGGCTGACGGCCGGGTCGATGCCCGTGCCGTTGTCGGTGACCCGCAGGTGGAGCCGGCTGCCGTCCGTCTCGGCGGTGACCTCGACCGCGGTGGCGTGTGCGTGCCGGGCGGCGTTCGACAACGTCTCGCGCAACACCGCCAGCAGGTGCTCGGCATGCTCGGCGGGCACGTCGGTGTCCAGCAGGCCGGTCATGCGCAGGGCGGGGGTGAATCCGAGGACGGCGGCCGCCCGGTCGGTCTCGGCCAGCAGCTTCGAGCGCAGCCCGCCGCGCCCGTCGGAGCGGTCGCGCTCGCGCAGTGCGTAGATGGTGCCCCGCACGGTCTTGATGGTGTCGTCGAGGTCGTCGACGACCCGCTGGACACGTTCGGCCACCTCGGGTCGGTCGGACACCCGGCCGAGCACCGAGTTCAGGGTCAGTCCGGAGGCGAACAACCGTTGGATGGCCAAGTCGTGCAGATCGCGGGCGATCCGGTCGCGGTCGGTCAGGACCAGCAGGTGGTCGGCCTCGCGCCGGTGCTCCGCGATCTCCAGGGCCAGCGCGGCCTGGTCGGCGAAACTGCTGATCATGGCCATGGTGGTGTCCGAGAACTCCGCGCCGCCGGGCAGGTTGGCGACCTGCAGGACCCCGCGCACGTGCTCGCCTCCGCCCAGCGGGAGCAGGAATCCGGGCCCCAGGGCGATCTGTGCCGCCGAGCCGCCTCCGGCCTGCGGCTCGTCTGACAGCGCGCCGCTGGCGATCCGCTCGTTGGAGAGATGGACCTTGGCGGCCAGCGTGGTGGCCGGCAGCACCAGCCCGTGGACCTGCTCGGCGCCCTCACCGTCGGCGGCCTCGATCACCAGCTCGTCGCCGCCGTCGAACGGCACGGCCAGCGTCACCAGGTCCGCCCCGGACAGAGTCCTGATGGTCGAGGCGACCTGGTGCAGCACCTGGTCCGGGTCGGTGCCCGACAGCAGGCTGCGGGTCAGGTCGCTGCTCGCCGCCAGCCACTGCTCCCGGCGGCGGGAGTCCTCGTACAGGCGGGCGTTGTCGATCGCCACGCCCGCCGCGGCCGCGAGCGTGCGCAGCACCGCCTCGTCGTCCTCGTCGAACTGTGCCCCGCCGCGCTTGTCGGTCAGGTACAGGTTGCCGAACACCTGGTCGCGCACGCGGACCGGCGCTCCCAGGAAGGTGGTCATCGGCGGGTGGCCCGCGGGGAAGCCCACCGAGTCGGGATGGCCGCCCAGATCGGCCAGGCGCAGCGGCTCCGGTTCGCGGATCAGCAGCCCGAGGATGCCCTGGCCCTCGGGGTAGTGGCCGATCGCGCGGATGGTGTCGTCGTCCATGCCGACCGTGATGAACTGCCGGATCCTCCCTTCCTCGCCGAGCACGCCCAGCGCTCCGTACTGAGCGTCGACCAGGGTGACAGCGGACTCCGTGATCCGCCGCAGCACCACGTCGAGGTCCAGGTCGGAGCCGATGGCGAGGACCGCGTCCAGGAGCGTGTGCACCCGGTCCCGCGTCGCGCGGACCTGGGCCACCTGTGCCTGCAGACCCTCCAGCAGCTCGTCGAGCCGCAATTGGGGCGCCGCCGGGCCGCCCTTCCGCCCCTGCGCCGGACTCTCCGCCACTCCCGCTCCCTCCAGAAAGTGCCACTGGCACCCCCTCATCATGCCCGAACGGCTCTGTCGGCACTCGAATGCATGTACCAGTGCGGGCGTCCCGGCGACCGAGATCAGCGTCCGCCCCCTCACCGGCGCGGGGTGCCGTTCGGCCGCCTGCCCCAGACCAACGGCCCCTGGCAGGGCGCCGTGAGCGCGGCAACGCTTGAGACATGAAGGCGCGGAGCGTTCCGGTGACCGACTCGTCCGCCGCACCACGCGGACCTGGACCGCGGCGACAGCGGCGGGTGAACCGCATGGTGCTGGCCTTGTTGCGCTCACGGTGGCACGCCGCGGCACCGGGCCTCTGCGCTCTGTCGTTCGCGGGGCGCCGCAGCGGGCGCCCGGTCCTCCTGCCCGTGCAGTACGCCCGCGAGGGCGACCGGCTCGTGGTGCTCGCGGGCCGCGCCGCCGGCAAACAGTGGTGGCGCAACTTCGCCGAGCCCCACCAAGTCGGCGCCCTGGTCGACGGGGTGGCACGCGCGGGCGTGGGCCGTCTGGTGCGGGCGGGTGACTCTGACCGTGCCGCGGCGGAGCGCACCTACGGCCGACGGCACCCACATGTGCGGATCACCCCCGACGACCCGCTGGTCCTGATCACCCTGACGCCCGGCCCCGTTCCCGACCCGCGGCGACTGTGGGGGCGGTGGTGGCGCTGGACGACGTTGGGGGAGGCCGCCGGCTTCTGCGTTCCGGCCGCGGCAGCGGCCGTGGTCGGTGACGCGTCCGCGACGATCGCGTGGCCGGTGCTGGTCGCGGCGGGGATGGCGGAGGGAGCCCTGCTGGGCGCGGCGCAGGCCCATGTGCTGCACCGGGCGCTGCCCGACCTGCGGCGGCGCCACTGGGTGACCGCCACCGCGCTGGCGGCGGGCTGTGCCTGGCTGCTGGGACTGCTGCCCTCGGCGGTGGTCCCGCGCGTCGGGTTCTGGCCCGCGGCAGCCGGCCTGGCGGTCCTCGACGGCCTGCTTCTGCTGTTCAGCCTGGGCACCGCGCAGTGGTGGGTACTGCGCCGGCACGTCACGGGCGCCGCGCAGTGGATCTGGGCCACCGCGGCCGCCTGGCTGGCCGGACTCGCGGTCTTCTGCACGGTGGCCATGCCGCTGTGGCACCCGGGCCGGCCTCCCGTCCTGATCGCGGCCATCGGGGTCCTGGCCGGGTTTCTCATGGCAGCCACGGTGGCCGCCGTCACGGGACGGGCACTGGTCCGCTTGCTGAGCTGACCGGCACGAGCTGTCCGAGTAGCGGCGCGGTATTCGTTCGCCCTCACCGGGACCACTGGCTAACGTCTCGAACGTGGACGTCACCGATCCGAAGGACGTCGTCCGACGCGGGTACGACGCCGTCTCGGCGCGCTACGACGAAGTGTTCGGCGCCGAGACGAAGTACCAGTCACTGCTCGGTGACCTTCGCCGGCGGATCCCGGCCGGTGGAACTGGGTCACCGGCGTGGAGATCAGCGAGGAGCAGGTCCGCCGGCCCGTGAGCGGGTGCCGCAGGCGGAGTTCATCCACGCTGATGCGACGGAAGCGTCCTTCGGCCCCGCGCCCTTCGACGCCGTCGTCTCCCTCTTCGCCCTGATCCACCGTCCGCTGTCCGAGCAGCAACCCTTGCTGCGCGCCATCGCGGGGTGGCTCCGCCGGGCAGGCCGTTTCCTGGCCACTACGGGACGCCCGCGAGTGGATCGAGCAGGCCGGCAACCGCACTCGTGTGCAGCCCGAGCCGAGGATCTTCGCCAAGCCGCCACAACGTGGGATGACTTGCACGGATCCGCGGCAGAAGGGCAAGCGTGAGTCCGACGGCCCACCGGCCGAGCGGCTTGCCCAGCCGCCTGGCCGGCAAGATCGAAGTGGACCCGGAACCACCTGCGGGGGACGACCCCTGTTCAGCCAGTGGTGATCCGGCTTCTGGTGGGCGAGATCCCGGAAAACCTCCAGGTCAGCCCCGTCGGGCCCCGATGAGGCCATCGCGCGCCGTGCTGCAACCCGACCCCTTGGCAGTGGTGACGAGGGCCGAAGCCCCCAGCCGCAGGGACGGGAACCGAGTACGCCTCATCTCCGGGGCTTCCGGCGGCGCCGAACGTGTCGTAGCACCCCCGACAGGAGCCGTTAGGTTGGGACCGGCCATGTGAGATCCCGTGAGAGATGAGAGGCTGAGAAGGGTGAGCGAGACACCACCGAACACCCTGCAATACCGCTTTGACGGCCCGGACGACGCACCCGTCCTGATCCTGGGCCCCTCTCTGGGCACCACATGGCACATGTGGGACCGCCAGGTCCCCGAGCTGGTCAAGCAGTGGCGCGTCTTCCGGTTCGACCTGCCGGGGCACGGTGGCGCACCCGCCTACCCGGCGGGCTCGGTCCGGGACCTCACCGACCGGCTGCTCGGCACGCTCGACCAGTTCGGGGTGCACCGCTTCGGCTACGCGGGCTGCGCGCTCGGCGGTGCGGTCGGCATGGAGCTGGCACTGCGCCACCCGGAGCGGCTCGCCTCACTCGCGCTGATCGCCGCCTCGCCCCGCTTCGGCACGGCCGACGAGTTCCGCCAGCGCGGGGTGATCGTACGGACGAACGGGCTCGATCCCATCGCCCGCACCTCGCCCGACCGCTGGTTCACCTCCGGGTTCGCCGCCGCCCAGCCCGCGATCACCGAGTGGGCCGTGCAGATGGTGCGCACCACCGACCCCGGCTGCTACATCGCGGCCTGCGAGGCGCTAGCCGCGTTCGACGTGCGGGCCGACCTGGCGAGCGTGGGGGTGCCGACCCTCGTCCTCGTCGGCTCCGACGACCAGGTCACCGGCCCGGCCGAGGCCCGCACCCTGGTCGCGGGCATCCCGGACGCCCGGCTCGCCGTCGTACCCGGCGCCTCCCACCTGGTGCCGGTCGAGCAGCCCGCGGCCGTCACCGACCTGCTGCTCAGACACTTCTCCACCGCCTGGCAGCCCGCCTTCGACTCGGCCACCGGTCAGACGGCGATCCCCTCGGCCCCGCTCAAACCGGTCCTGACCGCCGCGCCGCCGCAGCCGGTGCCGATCGCCGAGATCGCCCCGGCCGCCCCCGCCCCGGAGACCGGGGGCCGTCCCGACCCGTACGACGCCGGCATCAAGGTGCGCCGTGAGGTGCTCGGCGACGCGCACGTCGACCGGACGCTGGCGCAGGCCGACGAGTTCTCCGGCGACTTCCAGGAGCTCATCACCCGCTACGCCTGGGGCGAGATCTGGGACCGGCCGGGCCTCGACCGCCGCTCGCGCAGCGTCGCCACCCTCACCGCGCTGGTCGCCGGCGGACACCTGGACGAGCTCGCCTCCCACACCCGGGCCGCGCTGCGCAACGGCCTCACCCCCTCCGAGATCAAGGAAGTGCTCCTCCAGGCGGCCGTGTACTGCGGTGTCCCGGCGGCCAACAGCGCGTTCAGGGTGGCCCAGCAGGTCATCCGCGAGGAGACCACGCCCCCCGAGTGATCGTCCGAGGCGGGTGGTGAGAGCACCTGCCTCTGCCGCCGGTCCGCGCGCGACGAGGGGCAGGATGGATGCCATGAAGCTCACGAAGATGTCGCACGCCTGTGTCCGTCTGGAGAAGGACGGGCAGACGCTCGTCCTCGACCCCGGGGCGTTCAGCGAGGAGGACGCCGCCCTCGGAGCGGACGCGATCCTCGTCACCCACGAACACCCCGACCATTTCGACGAGGAGCGGCTGCGGACGGCCCTGGACGCCAACCCGGCCGCCGAGATCTGGACCCTCAGGTCGGTCGCCGAGAAGATCTCGGCCGCCTTCCCCGGCCGCGTGCACACCGTCGGCCACGGCGACACCTTCACGGCCGCCGGTTTCGACGTCCAGGTCCACGGCGAACTGCACGCCGTGATCCACCCGGACATCCCGCGCATCACCAACGTCGGCTACCTCGTCGACGGCGGCCGGGTCTTCCACCCCGGCGACGCCCTCACCGTCCCCGACCACGCCGTCGAGACGCTGATGCTGCCCGTCATGGCCCCCTGGAGCAAGATCTCCGAGGTCATCGACTACGTCCGTGAGGTCAGGCCCCAGCGCGCCTACGACATCCACGACGCCCTTCTCACGGACCTCGCCCGCCCGATCTACGACAACCAGATCGGCGCCCTCGGGGGCGCGGAGCACCTGCGTCTCGCGCCGGGGGAGAGCACGGCTCTGTGACTGTCAGTGCCGCCCGGTAGGTTGTGAGGCATGCGCATCGCGACCTGGAACGTCAACTCGATCACCGCCCGTCTCCCGAGGCTGCTGGCCTGGCTCGAGAGCACCGGCACGGATGTGCTGTGCCTCCAGGAGGCCAAGGTCGCCGAGGCGCAGTTCCCGTTCGACCAGCTGCGAGAGGCGGGCTACGAGGCGGCGGTCCACGCGACGGGGCGGTGGAACGGCGTGGCGGTGATCTCCCGGGTGGGCCTCGAGGACGTCGTCAAGGGTCTGCCCGGCGATCCCGGGTACGACGGCGCCCCGGAGCCCCGCGCCATCTCCGCGACCTGCGGCCCGGTCCGCGTCTGGTCGGTCTACGTGCCCAACGGCCGCGAGGTGGACCACCCGCACTACGCCTACAAGCTCCAGTGGTTCGAGGCCCTCAAGGCCGCCGTCGCCGGTGACGCGGCGGGCAGCCGCCCCTTCGCGGTCCTGGGCGACTACAACGTGGCACCGACGGACGACGACGTCTACGACGTGGCCGCCTTCGAGGGCCTCACCCACGTCACCCCGGCCGAGCGTGCCGCGCTCGCCTCCCTGCGCGAGGCGGGCCTGTCGGACGTGGTCCCGCGGCCCCTCAAGTACGACCACCCGTTCACGTACTGGGACTACCGCCAGCTCTGCTTCCCCAAGAACCGCGGCATGCGCATCGACCTGGTGTACGGCAACGAACCCTTCGCGAAGGCCGTCACCGACGCCTACGTCGACCGCGAGGAGCGCAAGGGCAAGGGCGCGTCCGATCACGCACCCGTGGTCGTCGACCTGGACGTGTAGGGCCGGCCCGGCGACCGCGCGGGCGCGCCGGGGCCCGTGTCTCGCGGGCAGCAGGCGCAAACGGGCGGCCGACGCGTCGAACTCCAGCAGGTTGCAGAACGCCCCGCCGACCCCCGCCAGGCACCAGGTCGGCACCCCTCACCGTACGACCGCGTCCCCTTCTGGTCCAGCCAAGTCGGCGCGGCGCCCTGCATGGCGAGGGTGTACCCGGTGGCGTCCAGTCGGCGGCCCCCCACCAGGCACGGGGGCCCGCCGCCGAGCGCGTACGTCACCGGTCCCTCGCGCGCGCCTGCCCGCCAGTCCCGTGCCGACTGTGAGTCGCCGCAGCCGTCGCGGTCCTCCTGACCCAGCCGGGCGTCGGCGCTGACACGTGGGGTGCCGTTCGAGGGAGGGACTGTGCCTCCCCCACGGCGGCCGCGGCCCGGCCCGGCGCGAGGACCACCGCACCGCTTCGGACGCACAGGCACCCAGCCGCAGACCCTGTCCGCAGGGGACGAAACGCGCATCGCGCAGCCAAGCAGACATCAGCGGCACGTCAACGCACCACGCGCGCAGCCGGCCGGAAACGACGGTCCGCGCGCCTGTGGTGCATGCGGCCGGGTGAGTGACACGCTGGGCGTATGAAGATCCCTTTTCTGGGCGGCTGGAGTGAGAAACCAGGGACCCGAGACCCCGAGGGCATCGCCGAACTCCTCTCCGAGTGCGAGCTCCTGCGCTCCCACGCCTCCCGTTCGGGTGTCCGACTGGACGACACACCGGCCTCGTTGGAGGCGCTCGACCAGCTGGTGCCGGGCTGGCGGGACGACGAGGAGATCCTGCTCTGGCTCGGCAACGACGCCGGGCTCTACCTGGGCACCGTCATCGTGCGGACCGTACCCGGGGCGACCTGGGATCTGCGCTCGGACGGCCAGCCCGTGATCCGGCTGGAGTCGGGCCGCGAGTTCGACGTCGTGGCGGCCGGGCACGAGTGGGCCGCGAGCGGGGTGCCCGAGCTGTCGCAGCTCTACGCCGAGGTCGCCGAGGAGTGAGCCCCTGGCCGTAAGTGCGGTGTAAATACGGCTAATGACCGAAAAGTGCGTGTCGTTCCGTGGGCGCGATCTTGCCTCGATAGGTTGCGGCAACCACGACACAGCTGAGAGTGAGTAGGGCTGGGCATGGCCGTCGCCGATCCGCTGATCGAACTGCGTGACGTCAACAAGTACTTTGGGGAGCTGCATGTCCTGCAGGACATCAACCTCACCGTCGGCAAGGGGGAGGTGGTCGTGGTCATCGGCCCCTCGGGGTCGGGCAAGTCCACGCTCTGCAGGGCGATCAACCGTCTGGAGACCATCAAGTCCGGCTCCATCACGCTCGACGGACAGCCGCTGCCCGAGGAGGGCAAGGCCCTCGCGAAGCTCCGCGCCGAGGTCGGCATGGTCTTCCAGTCCTTCAACCTGTTCGCCCACAAGACGGTTCTGCAGAACATCTCGCTGGCCCAGGTCAAAGTCCGCAGACGGAAGAAGGACGAGGCCGACCGGCGCTCCCGCCAACTCCTCGACCGGGTGGGCCTCGCCGACCAGGCCGACAAGTACCCGGCCCAGCTCTCCGGCGGTCAGCAGCAGCGTGTGGCCATCGCCCGCGCCCTCGCCATGGAGCCCAAGGCCCTGCTCTTCGACGAGCCCACCTCGGCCCTCGACCCGGAGATGATCAACGAGGTCCTGGAGGTCATGCAGCAACTGGCCCGGGAGGGCATGACCATGATCGTCGTCACCCACGAGATGGGCTTCGCCCGCTCGGCCGCCAACCGCGTGGTGTTCATGGCCGACGGCCGCATCGTCGAGGACCGCGCCCCCGACGACTTCTTCACCAACCCGGACAGCGAGCGCGCCAGGGACTTCCTCTCCAAGATCCTCAAGCACTGAGGGGGGGCGCGGCCATGTCCTCGGACCTGGACTACGATGGTCCGCTCATCCCCACGGTGATGGCGAACGAGCCCCCAGGGACGCTGCTGCCGGGTGGGGATCCCCCCACGGCCCTTGAACCGTAGGGGGCAGCAGTCACGGAGCCATACCCGCCCGGCGCCGGCCGGAGATCACTGCTCGCGCAGCGGAATCGACACGTACGACGGGTCGTTCGCCGGCGAGGAGAAGGTCAGCTGAGCGCCGGACGGGTTGTGCTCGATGTAGAGCGGGTCGACCGTGTCGACCACCAGGGCCAGGCGATGCCCTGCCGGGACGTCGTAGGCCGTGGAGAACAGCTCCAGGTCGACGCCGAACGGCTTGCCGGGTGTCCGCCCGTGGAAGGTGTACGGCGCGTTGGAGACCAGCTTGCCGAGGCCGAGCGGCCCCACGTCGTACAGGTAGGCGACGAGGGTGCCGCTCTCCTTGGTGGGGGTGAGCGTGGTGTGCAACTTCGCGGTACCGCGCACCTGTTGTGCGGCCGTGTACTTCTCCGACTGCCATACGGCGGCCCAGCGGCGGGGGAGCAGGGGGACCGAGGCCACCGGGGGCGCCTGGGCGAGCTGGTCGAGGATGCTGGACAGGAAGACGATCCCGCCGTCCGCGCCCGAGTCGACGTTGGTGTGGATCGTGGTCGTGCCCGCGAGGGCGATCTTCCTGCGGGTGGCGGCGACCGACTTCCAGTCCGGGTAGCTCTCGTAGCCGCCCGTGGAGCGGGGCTTGAGCTGGACCGGCTCCTCGCGGTCGATGCCGTTGTCCGCGCTCTTGAGGTAGTGGTCGAACCAGCGCCCGGTGTCGGTCCAGACGTCGTTGGGCAGGCCGAACAGGCCGGGCAGTTCGGCCGTGGCGTGGTCGCCGGGGCGCAGTTCCAGTCTCTTCGGGCCGGTCAGCTTCTCGTAGAAGTCCGCGTACTGGTTGGGCGAGAAGACCGTGTCGCCCCACGCGTTGGCCATCATGACCGCCGTGCCGTTCTGGTTCAGCTGGTCCACGTAGGTGATGGCCGAACGTTTCTTCCCCCAGTCGATCATGTCCTGTTCCTTCGACAGGTTCGACGCGTAGAAGTTGTCGAAGATCTGCCGGACTTCGGCGCTCTGACGGCCGGTGACCAGGCTCGCGCCGTCCAGCACGGCCGCGGCCTGGACGTGCTGGGTGCGGCCGGAGTAGATCGAGTCGATCAGGTCGGCCCAGCCGCTGAGGGCCGCGACCGCCTTGACGCGCTTGTCCTTCGCGGCGGTGAGCAGGCTGATGCCGGCGCCGTACGAGACCCCGGCCATGCCGATGTGCCGGTTGTCCGCGGGGGTGTTGGCGAGAGCCCAGTCGATGACCCGGGAGGCGTCGGTGGTGTCGGACGGGCCCGCGACGTCTATCTCCCCGCCGGACTGCCAGAAGCCGCGGACGTTGTAACTGACGACGACGTACCCGGAGTTCGCGAGCTTCTGGGCCTGGGCGAGGTACTCGATCTGGGGCAGGCCCCAGCTGGTGGGCAGGACGAGCAGCGGGTAGCGCTTGGCGCCGTCGGATCCGGCGGGCGTGACGACGTTCGCCTTCAGGACGGTTCCGCCGTCGCCGGTGATGTCGACGAAGCGGACGGCGTCCGCGGCCTGGGCGGTGGGGGCGAGTCCGAGGGCGCTACCGGCGATCAGAGTCGCGGAGACGGCGCCCACGGTGGTCGTACGCAGGGCCTTGCGAGGGTGTCCCACGGGTCACTCCTTGCTCGTGTCAATGCAAAGTGACCAGACGGTAACCTCGGCGGCTTACCAGAGGTAACCCGTCGGTAAGTTACGTGGGAGTAACGATTGTTGTGGTGTGAATCAATTCAGGAGGCGCGGTGGGAGTTGCGTGGAGCCGTGGGTGCCGGGAGGGGGGTCTTGGCCTCCCGTGTCACGTCCGCGACCAGCTCCACGACGTCCGGCCCGTAGGCCCCGGAGTTGACCACCCGCAGCAGCAGTACGAAGGTGCTGTCGCCGTACTTGCGGGTCAACCGCTCCTGGTTGCGGGCCAGATAGCGGGTCGCGGCCTGGTTGGTGATCGCGGTCTGACCGCAGAACAGGAACACCGGCCGGGCGCCGTTGCTCTGCTCGACGGTGAGCCGGGCGAGGAGCGCGTACTCGGAGGTGCCGACCTCCACGCGGTAGCGCTCGGTGCCGACCTGGAACGCGCCGCGGTCCGGGCTCGGCTCGGCGTCCACGTTGACCCGGACACCGGGCAGCAGGGAGGAGAGGTGCGCGGCCATGCGGCGGTTGGACGCCGGACCGCCGACGCAGAACTCGGTGCGCTCGCCGAAGCCCTGGCGTGCCGCGTCGTGCGGAAGGACCTGGGCGTGGGCGTTGCAGTCCTTGATGAGGGCGGCCAGTTCGAGGAGGGCGAACACGTCGTAGCGCATCACCGCGAGGTCCGGGCCGCTCGCGCCGCGGTTCACCACGAGCAGTGACTCGGAGTTGTCCGGCAGCCCGAAGAACGCCTGCTTGCGGCGGAGTTTCCGCTTCCACAGATATGTCCGGGCGAGCCAGCCGAGCGCGGCGCTGATGCCCGCCGCCACCACGCCCAGGACGATGTTGCGCACGTCGTCTGTCATGTGCGCGCATGCTAGCGGGCCGACACGACTCCTACGTACCGGTGTTCGAAGTGTGGCATTCGTATGACACCTGACCCGAAGAGGGCTGTCGGGGCCCCCGCGATGTGGTTACGCTGCGCGGACGGTCCTGGACTGGAGGTACGGATGCGTCGCCCTGTCGCACGGAAGCTGTCGGTCCTGGCGGTCTCGGCCGCCGTGGTCTCGGTGGGAGCGGCGGCACCGCCGCAGACCACCTCGGCACCCGAGAAGGTACCCGTCGCCGTCGGCTACGGCGGCGCCGTCTCCAGCGTCGACGCGGACGCCTCCGCCGCCGGCATCGAGGTCCTGAGGAAGGGCGGCAACGCGGTCGACGCGGCCGTCGCCACCGCCGCCGCGCTCGGCGTCACCGAGCCGTACTCCTCCGGCATCGGCGGAGGCGGCTACTTCGTCTACTACGACGCCAAGTCCCGTACGGTCCACACGATCGACGGCCGCGAGACGGCACCCCTGAGCGCCGGCTCCGACCTGTTCCTGGAGAACGGCAAGCCGCTCGCCTTCGCGGACGCCGTCAGCAGCGGACTGAGTGTGGGCACCCCGGGCACGCCGGCCACGTGGGCCACGGCGCTGGGCGAGTGGGGCAGCAGATCGCTCGGCACCGTCCTGAAGCCCGCCGAGCGGATCGCCCGCGACGGCTTCGTCGTCGACGACACCTTCCGCTCGCAGACCGCGTCCAACGAGACCCGGTTCCGGTACTTCCCGGACACGGCGAAGCTGTTCCTTCCGGGCGGTCAACTGCCCGTCGTCGGCTCCACCTTCAAGAACCCCGATCTCGCCCGCACCTACGCGGAGTTGGCCCGCAAGGGCGTCGGCGCGATCTACCACGGCGACCTCGGCGACGAGATCGTCGACACCGTGAACAAGCCGCCGGTCGACCCGGGTTCAGGGTGGAACGCCCGGCCGGGCCGGTTGTCGGAGAAGGATCTCGCCGTCTACCGGGCCAAGCTCCAGAAGCCCACCAAGACCTCCTACCGCGGCCTCGGCGTCTACTCCATCGCGCCCTCCTCCTCCGGCGGCACGACGGTCGGCGAGGCCCTCAACATCCTTGAGAACACCGACCTTTCGAAGGCCAGTGAGGTCCAGTATCTGCACCACTACATCGAGGCCAGCCGGATCGCCTTCGCGGACCGGGGGCGCTGGGTCGGCGACCCCGCCTTCGAGGACGTACCGACGAAGGGGCTGCTGTCGCAGAAGTTCGCCGACTCGCGGGCCTGCCTGATCAAGGACGACGCGGTGCTGACCAGTCCGGTGGCGCCGGGGGACCCGCGTCATCCCGCGTCCTGCTCGGCCAGGGGCACGGCGGCCCCGACGACGTACGAGGGCGAGAACACCACGCATCTGACGGTGGCCGACAAGTGGGGGAACGTCGTCTCCTACACGCTGACCATCGAGCAGACCGGTGGCAGCGCGATCACCGTGCCCGGGCGGGGGTTCATCCTCAACAACGAGCTGACGGACTTCTCCTTCGCGCCCGCCAACCCGGCCGTCCACGACCCGAACCTTCCCGGGCCCGGGAAGCGGCCGCGGTCCTCGATCTCGCCGACGATCGTGCTGGACCGGCACAACGAGCCTGTGGTGGCGCTGGGTTCGCCCGGCGGGGCGACCATCATCACCACCGTGCTCCAGGTGCTGACCGAGTTCGTGGACCGCGGGCTGCCGCTGGTGGACGCGATCGCCGCGCCCCGGGCCAGTCAGCGCAACGCCGCGCAGACCGAGCTGGAGCCCGGGCTGTACAGCAGCGGGGTGCGGTCCCAGTTGGAGGCCATCGGGCATTCCTTCAAGCTGAATCCGGAGATCGGGGCCGCGACCGGTGTGCAGCGGTTGCCGGGCGGGAAGTGGCTGGCGGCCGCGGAGACGGTGCGGCGGGGTGGGGGGTCCGCGCAAGTGGTGCACCCCGCGCCGTAGTCGCCTACGGCGTCTCCGAGAAGGTCAGACCGCCTGCCGCCGTGTCCACGGTGACCCGGCCGCCGTCCGTGATCGTGCCGTTCAGCAGCAGGCGGGACAGCTGGTTGTCGACCTCCCGCTGGATCGTGCGGCGCAACGGACGCGCGCCGTACTCCGGTTGGTAGCCGTGTTCCGCGAGCCAGTCCACCGCGCCGTCCGTGAAGTCGACCGTGACGCCCTGGGCCTGGAGCAGACGACGGGTCCGCTCCAGCAACAGCTTGGTGATCTCCCGTAGTTGCTCACCTGTGAGCTGGCGGAACACGACGATCTCGTCGATGCGGTTCAGGAACTCCGGGCGGAAGTGCTCGCGCAGCGGGCGCAGGATCTGTTCGCGGCGGGCCTCCTCGCCGGACTGCGGGCCGAAACCGATGCCCGAGCCCCGGCGCGTGATCGCCTCCGAGCCGAGGTTGCTGGTCATCACGATCACCGTGTTGGTGAAGTCGACCGTGCGGCCCTGGGAGTCGGTGAGCCGTCCGTCGTCCAGGACCTGGAGGAGGATGTTGAAGACGTCCGGGTGGGCCTTCTCCACCTCGTCAAGCAGGAGCAGCGAGTACGGGTGCCGGCGGACCACCTCGGTCAGCTGGCCCGCCTCCTCGTGGCCCACGTACCCGGGCGGGGCGCCGACCAGCCGGCTGACGGTGTGCCGCTCCTGGTACTCGCTCATGTCCAGGCGGACCATGCGCTCCTCGCTGCCGAACAGGGACTCGGCGAGGGCACGGGCCAGTTCGGTCTTGCCGACCCCGGTCGGGCCGAGGAAGAGGAAGCTGCCGATCGGGCGGTCCGGGCTCGCGAGGCCCGCGCGAGAACGCAGTACGGCGTCGGAGACGACCCGTACGGCCTCGTCCTGGCCGACGACCCGTTCGTGCAGGTGGTTCTCCAGGCCGAGCAGGCGGTCCTTCTCCTCCTCGGTGAGGCTGCTGACCGGGATGCCGGTCAGCCGGGACACCACCTGGGCGACGGCCTCCGCGGTGACCTCCAGGTGCTGGCCCTCCTCGGCCGCGTCGTGGTCCCCGCCGACCTCGCCGATCCGCTGCTTCAACTCGGCGATACGGTCCCGCAGTTGCGTGGCCTGCTCGTACTGCTCGTCGGCGACCGCCTGGTCCTTGTCGAGGGTCAGCTGCTCGACCTCGCGCTCCAGGGCCCGTACATCCGTGCCCTTGGTGCGGGCGCGCAGCCGTACGCGTGCCCCCGCCTGGTCGATGAGGTCGATCGCCTTGTCCGGCAGCCGGCGGTCGGTGAGATAGCGGTCGGACAGCTCCACCGCGGCCACCAGCGCCTCGTCGGTGTAGCGGACCTGGTGGTGGGCCTCGTAGCGGTCGCGCAGCCCGCGCAGGATCTCGATCGCGTCCGCCGGGGTGGGCTCCGGGACCAGGATCGGCTGGAAGCGGCGGGCCAGGGCCGCGTCCTTCTCGATCCGGCGGAACTCCTCCAGCGTGGTCGCGCCGACGATGTGCAGCTCGCCGCGGGCCAGGGCGGGCTTGAGGATGTTGCCGGCGTCCATCGAGCCGCCCTCACCGCCACCGCCCGCGCCGACCACCGTGTGCAGCTCGTCGATGAAGACGATCAGCCGGTCGGAGTTGTCGCGGATCTCGCCCACGATGTTCGTCAGGCGCTCCTCGAAGTCGCCCCGGTAGCGGGTGCCCGCGACCACGCCGGTCAGGTCGAGGGCGACGACCCGGCGCCCGATCAGCACGTCGGGCACGTCCCCGTCGACGATCCGCTGGGCCAGGCCCTCCACGATGGCGGTCTTGCCGACGCCCGCGTCGCCGATGAGCACCGGGTTGTTCTTGCCGCGCCGGGACAGCACCTCGATGGTCTGCTCGATCTCCTCGTCCCGGCCGATCACCGGGTCGATACGGCCCTGGCGGGCCAGCTCGGTGAGGTCGCGGCCGTACTTGTCGAGGGTGGGCGTGCCCGTGCTGCGCGGTGCCTCACCACGGGGCTGCCCGGCATCCGGGCTCGCCTCGGGAGGCAGACCGGTGGGGGCGAACCGGGCCGAGTTCAGGATGTGCCCGGCGGCCGAGTCGGGGTTCGCCGCCAGGGCGCTGAGCACGTGCTCAGGGCCGATGTACCCGGCGCCCCGGGCCCGGGCCAGCTCGTGCGCGTCGAGCAGGGCGCGCTTGGCGGCCGGGGTGAGGGACAGCGAGGTGGGCGGAGGGGCCTCCTCCGGCTGGTGCTGGACGGGGCCGGAGCGTTCGTCGATCTCCGAGGCGAGCGAGTCCGGATCGGCCCCCGCCCGGCTCAGCAGGGTCCGGGTCGGCTCGGCCGTGAGCGCGGCCCGCAGCAGGTGCTGGGTGTCCAGATCCCGGCTGCCGTGCTCGGCGGCGTACTGCGCGGCGCCCCGCACCAGCTCCCGGGCGGGCTGGCTCAGCAACTGGCCGATGTTGATCTGCCGGGGGCCGGGGCGCGGTCCGCCGAAGAAACGGGCGAGGAACTCTCCGAAGGCGTCGTAGCCTTCCGGTCCGCTGAATCCGCTGGTCATGGGCGTTCCCATCCGGCATCCCCATGGGGGTCCCCCCGGACCGAGTCCGTTCGAGGTGTGGGGGAGGGCCGGGGACGCCCTCGCTGATCGACGTGCCGGGGCCGGGTAACCCGGGTGTCAGCCGGTTACACCTTCGCACGGATGGGAGAGCGGGGCATTTTCAGTGATCGGCTCAGCGTGCGGTCAGCACGCGTGGCCCGCTGTCGGTGATCGCCACCGTGTGCTCCACATGCGCCGCCCTGGAGCCGTCGTTCGTCTTCAGCGTCCAGCCGTCCGGCGCCGCGTGGTACTCGTCCGTGCCGCCGGCGATGAGCATCGGCTCGATCGCGAGCACCATGCCGTGCCGCAGCGCGAGCCCCCGCCCCGGGCGCCCTTCGTTGGGCACCGGGGGGTCCTCGTGCATACGGCGGCCGATGCCGTGCCCGCCGAAGTCGTCCATGATTCCGTAGCCGCCCTCCCGGCAGACCGTGCCGATCGCGTGCGCGATGTCGCCGACGCGGTTGCCCACGTGCGCCGCCGCGATCCCGGCCGCCAGTGCCCGCTCCGCGGTCTCGATCAGCCGTACGTCGTCGGGGCGCGGCCCGCCCACGGTGAAGCTGATCGCCGAGTCACCGGCCCAGCCGCCGAGTTGGGCACCGCAGTCGATCGAGACCAGGTCGCCGTCACGCAGCCGGTAGCCGGTCGGGATGCCGTGCACGATCGCGTCGTTCACGGAGGCGCAGATGACGGCGGGGAAGGGCGTGGAGGCGAAGGAGGGCCGATAGCCCAGGAAGGGCGAGGACGCCCCGGCCTCCCGCAGCACCCCGCGCGCCACCTCGTCCAGCTCCAGCAGGGAAACACCCACGTCAGCGGCCTTCTGTACGGCGGTCAGGGCGCGCCCGACCACCTGTCCCGCCTCGTACATGGCATCGATCGATGTGTCCGTCTTCAGCTCCACCATGCCAATTACTATACCGGTATTAGAATGGGCTCATGGTGCGCACCCCTCTCACTCCCGAAGAACGCGAACGCGGCGAGCGGCTCGGCCGGCTGCTGCGCGAGGCCCGCGGCGGCCGCAGTATGGCGGAGGTCGCGGCGAGTGCCGGGATCTCCGCGGAGACCCTCCGGAAGATCGAGACCGGGCGGGCTCCGACCCCGGCGTTCTTCACGGTGGCCGCGCTCGCCCGGGCGCTCGGGCTGTCCATGGACGAACTGGCCGGACTGTGCGAGCCGGCGGGCGTGTGAGGGGAGTTCGCTCACCGGCCGGGAGTGCCGTCCGGAGGCCTCTGCTGCCCCTTTGCAAACTGTCTGTAGCCCGTTCGTAACACGGCTGGTGTTGCCTTACGGACCGGAGTGCTCCGGTCTAACGGGAGTTGAGCGATGGCAGTGGATCAACTCCCGGGTCGGATGCGGGAGTTCGTGGCGTACCTGGAGGGGCTGCTGGGGCGCCTGGATCAGGGTGCCGGCTGGTGCGCCGTGTTCTGGCAGCGCGACCCCGACGGTATGCAGGCCTGCCTCGACGGGCGCGAAGTGCCGCCCTGGGACGTGATGGAGGCGCTCCTGCAGGATCTTTCCGCCGGGTACGGTCCCGAGGTGGCCCATGCCGAGGCGGAACGGGTCCGCCCGCTGCACGCCGCCGCCCAGGCCGCCCACGACGCCCGCCCCGGCGGCCGGGACGCCCTCCAGGACCGCTTCGACGTCATGCTCCGCGAACAGCGCTACGCCGCGGAACGGCAGGCCGAACTGGGCCGCCGACTCGCCACCGCCACCACCCAGGAGGAGGCCGACGGCATCCGCCTGGACCTCGCCTGGGCCCGCGACGACCACGAACGCGCTGTCCGGCGCTGCGCCGAACTCCAATCCCGCATGGCCGAGTTGGACGCCCGCAGGTCGCGCGGCGGACGGACCGGCCGCTACGAGGGTGCCGTGGCCGGGGCCGGCGGCCAGGAGGCTGCCACCGGTGCCGACACTCCAGGCGCCGGGTTCCCGGACATGCCCCAGCAGCGGGGTACGACGTCGGCCACGGACACCGAAGCGCCTCACGCCGGACATGCGCCGCAGTCGACGGCTCCCACCTGGGCGGACGCCTCCGGCGCAGGTGCCTCGCACCGTCCGGGCCCGGCCGAAGCGGCCCGTCCCGGACATGCGCAGCACCCGACCGCCCCCACCGAGACGGCCGCCCCCGGACACGTGCCGCTCCCGACCGGTCCCACCGAGGCCGACGCCCTCGAACACGCCCCGCATCCCGCCACCCCCAAGCGCAGGCGCCGCCGCGGCGGTGCCCGTTTCGCCGGAGCGGCCGAGGAGAGCGGGGTCCCCGTCGTCGTACCGTCGGCTGCCGGGCCCGAGCTGCCCACCGCGCCCGTGACGAAGGGGCGGACGCTGCGGGGGGCCCGGTACGCCGGGGCCGACGACGGGCCGGAGACGGGGCCGCGGCAGGCCGAGGCGTTGGACGCGGTGGCGCGGCGGGAGACCGCCGAGACGGTCGCGGCGCTGGTGCGGCTGCGCTCGGAGGGGCGTACCGGAGAGGCGCACGCCCTGCTCGTCGAGGCCGCCCACTGGCCCGCCGACCGTTTCCCGCTGCTCGCCGCGGAGCTCCAGCACGCCGGGCTCGGCGCCGACTGGGCGACCCTGCTGTGGGAGGCCGCCTCGCTGCCCGCCGACCGGCTGGTGGCAGCCGCCGACGCCCTGGTCGACGCCGGACGGAGCGCGGACGGGGAGCAGATCCTGCGGCAGGGCGTCGCACGGCCCGCCGGTGAGATCGGCGCGGCCGTGCTCGCCCTGGTCGCCGAGGGGCGCCGCCGTGAGGTCACCGCGCTCCTCGACGCCTACGTCCGCGTCCGCACCCCAGAGGAGGCCGCCCGCAGCGCCGAGCCCGACCAGCGGACCATGGTGCCCCTGCTCCTCGCGGCCGCGAAGGGTGTCTCGCAGGAACGGCACTGGGACCTGGTGCACGCCCTGCGGGTCGCCGGATTCTCCGCCTGACAGGTCCTCCGCAACCCCGCTGACCGGGCACGTCACTCCTCCACTGGAGTGTGAAACGTGATCGACTTCGCGGGTTAACGACGATGGTCTTGGCAAGCCTGTCCAGGAGGCTTACGTTCGTCCCTCTACGGCCCCTTCTACGGGCGTAGAGGCTCTGACGTCCCCGCCGAAGGAGCAGCTCATGGCCAACGTCGTTCGTGCCGCTCTGGTCCAGGCCACCTGGACCGGCGACACCGAGTCCATGGTGGCGAAACACGAGGAGCACGCCCGCGAGGCGGCCCGACAGGGCGCGAAGATCATCGGGTTCCAGGAAGTGTTCAACGCCCCCTACTTCTGCCAGGTCCAGGAACCCGAGCACTACCGCTGGGCCGAGCCGGTGCCCGACGGCCCCACCACGAGTCGTATGCAGGAACTCGCCCGCGAGACCGGCATGGTGATCGTCGTGCCGGTGTTCGAGGTCGAGCAGTCCGGCTTCTACTACAACACCGCGGTCGTCATCGACGCCGACGGCAGCGTCCTCGGCAAGTACCGCAAGCACCACATCCCGCAGGTCAAGGGCTTCTGGGAGAAGTACTACTTCAAGCCCGGCAACCTCGGCTGGCCCGTCTTCGAGACCGCCGTCGGCAAGGTGGGCGTCTACATCTGCTACGACCGCCACTTCCCGGAGGGCTGGCGGCAGCTCGGCCTCAACGGCGCCCAGCTCGTCTACAACCCGTCCGCCACCCACCGGGGACTCTCCTCCCACCTGTGGCGCCTGGAGCAGCCCGCGGCCGCCGTCGCCAACGAGTACTTCGTCGCCGCGATCAACCGGGTCGGCGTCGAGGAGTACGGCGACAACGACTTCTACGGGACCTCGTACTTCGTCGACCCGCGCGGCCAGTTCGTGGGGGACACGGCGAGCGACAAGGAGGAGGAACTGGTCGTCCGCGACCTGGACTTCGACCTCATCGAGGACGTGCGGCAGCAGTGGGCCTTCTACCGCGACCGACGCCCCGACGCCTACGAAGGGCTGGTGCAGCCGTGACCGAGGACCTGCTGGGACGCCACCGGGCCGTCCTGCCCGACTGGCTCGCGCTCTACTACGAGAACCCGCTGGAGATCACACACGGCGAGGGCCGGCACGTGTGGGACTCCGAGGGCAACAAGTACCTCGACTTCTTCGGCGGCATCCTCACGACGATGACCGCGCACGCCCTGCCCGAGATCACCAAGGCGGTGAGCGAACAGGCCGGGCGGATCATCCACTCCTCGACCCTGTACCTGAACCGGCCGATGGTCGAACTCGCCGAGCGTGTCGCCCAGTTGTCCGGCATCCCGGACGCCCGGGTGTTCTTCACGACCTCCGGCACCGAGGCCAACGACACCGCCCTGCTGCTCGCCACGACCTACCGCCGCAGCAACACGATCCTGGCGATGCGCAACAGCTACCACGGCCGCTCCTTCAGCGCGGTCGGCATCACCGGCAACCGCGGCTGGTCGCCCACCTCGCTGTCCCCGCTCCAGACGCTGTACGTCCATGGGGGCGTGCGGACCCGCGGCCCGTACGCCTCCCTCGGTGACGACGACTTCATCGCGGCCTGCGTCGACGACCTGAAGGACCTCCTCGGCCACACCCGCCCGCCCGCCGCCCTGATCGCCGAGCCGATCCAGGGCGTCGGCGGCTTCACCTCCCCGCCCGACGGCCTCTACGCCGCCTTCCGCGAGGTGCTGAACGAGCGGGGCATCCTGTGGATCGCCGACGAGGTGCAGACCGGCTGGGGCCGCACCGGCGACCACTTCTGGGGCTGGCAGGCGCACGACCAGAACGGCCCGCCGGACATCCTCACCTTCGCCAAGGGCATCGGCAACGGCATGTCCATCGGCGGGGTCGTCGCCCGCGCCGAGATCATGAACTGCCTGGACTCCAACAGCATTTCGACCTTCGGCGGCACCCAGATCACCATGGCGGCCGGCCTCGCGAACCTGTCGTATCTGCTGGAACACGACCTCCAGGGCAACGCCCGCCGGGTCGGCGGACTGCTCATCGAGCGGCTGCGGGCGGTCGCCGCGCAGGTTCCGGGCGTACGGGAGGTGCGCGGGCGCGGTCTGATGCTCGGCGTCGAGCTGGTCAAACCCGGCACCGACGAGGCCGACCCGCAAGCCGCGTCCGCCGTGCTGGAAGCCGCCCGCGCGGAGGGGCTGCTGATCGGCAAGGGCGGCGGGCACAACACCAGCGCCCTCAGGATCGCCCCGCCCCTGTCCCTGACCGTCGCGGAGGCCGAAGAGGGCGCCGCGATCCTCGAACACGCTCTGAGGAGCACCATCCAGTAGGTCCACAGCAAGGGAACACACCGTCATGAGCACCACCTTGGAGCCCCTGGAGTCCTTGGAGCCGACCCTGTCGGTCCGTCAGGTCCTCATGCTGGAACGGGTCCTCGCCGGGGAGCCCGAGGTGGTGGCCGGTGCCGGCCAGCTCGACCGCGCCGTGCGCTGGGTGCACGTGGCCGAGGCCGCCGACGTCGGCGTGATGCTCAGCGGCGGCGAGATGGTCCTCACCACCGGCGTGCTGCTCGCCGGTGACGAGGACAAGCAGGCCGAGTACATCCAGTCCCTGCACCGCGCGGAGGCCGCGGCCGTGGTCCTCGGACTCGGCCGCGCCTTCCCGACCCCGCCGGACGTGATGCGCCGGGCGGCCGAGCGGTGCGGGCTGCCCATGGTCGTCCTCCATCGGCCCTTCCCCTTCGCCGAGTTGACGGAGGAGGTCCAAGCCCGGCTGGTACGGCGGAAGTTCGCCGCCGTCAGCATGTCCGAGGCCGTCCGCACCGCCCTCACCGGGCTCATCACCGCGGGCGCCCCGCTCCAGCGGATGCTGGACGAGATCGCCCACCACAGCGGCTGTCCCGTCGTCGTCACCAACCTCGCCCACCGGGTCCTCGCCACCGCGGGGGAGCGGTCCGCGGTGGAGGACGTGCTGCGCGACTGGGAGCGCATCGCCCGCCAGGCCGGGGGCAGTGAGGGCGACGGCTGGATCCGCGCCGAACTGGGCGGGCGCGGGGAGCGCTGGGGTCAGATCATGCTGTGCGGCTACCGGGGAGACACAGCCACGGGACGGCTGCTCGCCGACCGTGCCGCCGAGTCCCTCGTCCTGCACCGCATGCTCGGCGGCACCTCCGCCCACACGTGGGAGGAGCAGTCCGCGCAGAGCCTGCTCACCGACCTGGTCAGCGGGGTCGTACCGGCACGGCAGCTGCTGCCACGCGCGCGGGCGGCCGGACTGCCCGTCAACAGGCGCACCTTCGTCCCGCTCGTCGTACGGGACGGCGACCCGGCCGAACTCGACCGGGTGCTAAGGCTGTTGGGGCTGCCCGGCATCGTCGCCGAACTCGCCGACGGGGCGACGGCGGTGCTGCTGAGCCTGGCCCGGGACCAGGACGCCACGGTGCTCACGGCGAACTTCGCGGCCCGGCTGACGGGGACGGTGGTGGCCGCCGCCGACCCACGTACCGCCTGGGACGACGTGCCCGCCGGGATGCGTGAGGCCCGGCATGTCGCGGACGCCGTCGCCTCGGGAGCGCTCGACCTCCCGGCCGTCGTCCGCCTCAAGGACGTCCATCTGCGCGGCCTGATCAGGCTCTTGCGCGACGACCCGCACGTCCAGTCCTTCGCGGAACGCGAGCTGGACGGGCTGCTGTGCGACTCGGGCCCGGGAGAGGGCCTGCTGGCCGTCCTGCGCACCTATCTCGCCACCGGCCGCAACAAGTCCCGCACGGCCCAGCTCCACCACGTCTCCCGGCCCGCGCTCTACCGCCGGCTGGAGGCGATACAGGGCCGGCTGGGCGTCGACCTCGACGACTTCGAGCAGGCCGCCTCGGTGCACATCGCACTCCTCGCACACGACGCGCAACAGAGCTGAAACGTGCCACGACCTGGGAAAACGGCGGTGAAACATGGGCTCGCGACAGGGTGACACCGTGGCACGCCGCACGCCCGCAGACGTGACACGCTGCAACTCAAAGCCTGTTTTCGGACTTCCTAGTCTTCTCGCACACCGAGCGACCGGAGGTCCCGATGAGCAGAGTGATTCGTGCCGCCCTTTTCCAGACCGCGTGGACGGGCGACAAGGAGTCGATGATCCAGGTACACGAGCAGGCGGCCCGGGACGCGGCCGCGCAGGGTGCTCAGGTCCTGTGCTTCCAGGAGCTGTTCTACGGGCCGTACTTCTGCCAGGTCCAGGACAAGGCGTTCTACGAGTACGCCGAGCAGATCCCGGACGGCCCCATCGTCAAGCGATTCCAGTCGCTGGCCAAGGAGTTGGGCATCGTCCTGATCCTGCCGATGTACGAGGAGGAGCAGCCCGGCGTCCTCTACAACACCGCCGCCGTGATCGACGCGGACGGCTCGTACCTCGGCAAGTACCGCAAGCACCACATCCCCCAAGTGCCGGGATTCTGGGAGAAGTTCTACTTCCGCCCCGGCAATCTGGGGTGGCCGATCTTCGACACCAAGGTCGGGAAGATCGGTGTCTACATCTGCTACGACCGCCACTTCCCGGAGGGCTGGCGGGCGTTGGGCCTCGCGGGCGCCGAGATCGTCTTCAACCCGTCGGCCACCTCGCGCGGACTGTCGGCCTACCTCTGGCAGCTGGAGCAGCCGGCCGCGGCCGTCGCCAACGAGTACTTCGTCGGCGCGATCAACCGCGTGGGCGTGGAGGAACTGGGCGACAACGACTTCTACGGGACGACGTACTTCGTCGACCCGGAGGCGCAGTTCGTGGGCGAGGTGGCCTCCGACAAGGAGACCGAACTCGTCGTCCGCGACCTGGACATGGCCAAGCTGCGGGAGGTCCGCGACCGCTGGCAGTTCTACCGCGACCGCCGTCCGGACGCGTACCCGCCGCTGACCGCACCCTGACCGAACCGACCACCCTGGCAGGAGAGGGAACATGAGCAGCCGTACCGTCATCCGCGGTGGCCTCGTCATCACCGCGTCCGACGAGATCCACGCCGACGTGCTGATCGAGGACGGCCGCATCGCCGCCCTCGCCGTGCCCGGTACGCAGAGCTGGACCGCGGACCGCACGATCGACGCCACCGGAAAGTACGTCATCCCCGGTGGCGTCGACGCCCACACCCACATGGAGCTGCCCTTCGGCGGCACCTTCGCCTCCGACACCTTCGAGACCGGCACCCGGGCCGCCGCCTGGGGCGGTACGACGACCATCGTCGACTTCGCGGTGCAGAGCGTCGGCCACACCCTGCGCGAAGGGCTGGACGCCTGGCACGCCAAGGCCGAGGGCAACTGCGCCATCGACTACGGCTTCCACATGATCGTCTCCGATGTGAACCAGGAGACGCTCAAGGAGATGGACCTGCTGGTCGAGGAGGGCGTGACCTCCTTCAAGCAGTTCATGGCCTACCCCGGCGTCTTCTACTCCGACGACGGCCAGATCCTGCGGGCCATGCAGCGCTCGGCCGACAACGGCGGCCTGATCATGATGCACGCCGAGAACGGCATCGCGATCGACGTCCTCGTCGAGCAGGCCTTGGCGCGCGGCGAGACCGACCCCCGCTACCACGGCGAGGTCCGCAAGGCACTCCTCGAAGCCGAGGCCACCCACCGGGCCATCAAGCTCGCGCAGGTCGCCGGCGCCCCGCTGTACGTCGTGCACGTCTCGGCCATGGAGGCAGTGGCCGAGCTGGCACGCGCGCGGGACGAGGGGCTCAACGTCTTCGGCGAGACCTGCCCGCAGTACCTCTTCCTGTCGACGGACAACCTTGCGGAGCCCGACTTCGAGGGTTCGAAGTACGTGTGCAGCACGCCCTTGAGGCCGAAGGAGCACCAGGCCAAGCTCTGGCAGGGGCTCAGGACCAACGACCTCCAGGTCGTCTCCACCGACCACTGCCCCTTCTGCTTCGTGGGCCAGAAGGAACTCGGCCGCGGCGACTTCTCGAAGATCCCCAACGGCCTTCCCGGCGTCGAGAACCGCATGGACCTGCTCCACCAGGGCGTGGTCGAGGGGCGCATCTCGCGCCGCCGCTGGATCGAGATCGCCTGTGCCACCCCGGCCCGGATGTTCGGCATGTACCCGAAGAAGGGCACCATCGCCCCGGGCGCCGACGCCGACATCGTCATCTACGACCCGCACGCCGAGCAGATCGTGTCCGCCGAGACCCACCACATGAACGTCGACTACTCGGCGTACGAAGGAAAGCGCCTCACCGGCCGGGTCGAGACGGTTCTCTCGCGCGGCGAACTCGTCATCACCGAGCGGGAGTACACCGGACGCGCCGGGCACGGCACGTACACCCCCCGCTCCACCTGTCAGTACCTCAACTAGGAGTGGCGCCCATGGACTTCGGACTCGTCCTGCAGACGGATCCGCCCGCCTCGAAGGTCATCAGCCTGATGAAGCGGGCCGAACGCAACGGCTTCACCTACGGGTGGACCTTCGACTCCGCCGTGCTCTGGCAGGAGCCGTTCGTGATCTACAGTCAGATCCTCTCCAACACCTCGAAGTTGACGGTCGGCCCGATGGTCACCAACCCGGGCACCCGCACCTGGGAGGTCACCGCCTCCACCTTCGCCACCCTCAACGACATGTTCGGCAACCGCACGGTCTGCGGTATCGGCCGCGGCGACTCCGCGATGCGCGTCGCGGGCCGTACGCCCAACACGCTGGCCCGGATCAGCGAGGCCATGAAGGTCATCAGGGCCCTCGGCTCGGGCCAGGAGGCCGACCTCGGCGGTACGGTCGTCAAGTTCCCGTGGATCAAGGAGGGCGCCGAACTCCCCGTATGGATGGCGGCGTACGGGCCCAAGGCGCTGAAGATGACCGGCGAGGAGGCGGACGGGTTCATCCTCCAGCTGGCCGATCTGTATCTGACCGAGTACATGGTGAAGGCCGTCAAGGACGCGGCCGTCGCCGCCGGCCGGGACCCCTCAGAGGTCAAGATCTGTGTGGCCGCCCCCGCCTACGTCACCGAGGACGACTCGCCCGAGGCGCTCGCCCACGCGCGCGAGCAGTGCCGCTGGTTCGGCGGGATGGTCGGCAACCATGTGGCCGACCTGGTGTCGAAGTACGGTTCCGGCGGTGGCCTGGTCCCTCAGGAGCTCACCGACTACATCAAGGCACGTGAGGGATACGACTACTCGCACCACGGCCGTGCCGACAACCCGGACACCGCGTTCGTGCCCGACGAGATCGTCGACCGGTTCTGTGTCATCGGACCGGTCGAGAAGCACATCGAGAAGCTGAACGCGCTGCGCGAGCTGGGCGTCGACCAGTTCGCCGTGTACGACATGCACGACGCGCAGGAGGCGACCATCGACGCGTACGGGGCGAAGGTCATCCCTGCCGTCAATGCCTGACCCCCCGTCCCCCCACACCTTGTCCGCCCCTCTCCTCCCCGCCGTTCCGGGGCGGAGAGGGGTCCAAGGCCCCCGCACGGCCTTTCCCGTCCCGTCCTGATCGATTGGCCTGCCCATGACCGAAACAGTCCCCACGGGGTCGCCGATACCGCAGTCCACCGGTGGCCGCGTCGAGCTCGCCCCCGAGGCCTTCCCCGCCGACAGTCCCTTCGCCAACGAGGACCTGCGTCCCGTACCGGTCTCCGAGCGCAAGTGGACGACGTACAACTTCGCGGCCCTGTGGATCTCCATGGCGCACTGCATCCCCAGCTGGACCCTGGCCTCCGGCCTGGTCGCGCTCGGCATGGACTGGAAGCAGGCCGTGTTCACCATCGCCCTGGCCAACATCATCGTGCTGCTGCCGATGCTGGCCACCGGGCACGCCGGACCCAAGTACGGCATTCCCTTCCCGGTGCTCGCCCGCGCCTCCTTCGGACTGCGCGGCGCCAACGTCCCGGCGCTCATCCGGGCCGCCGTGGCCTGTGGCTGGTTCGGCATCCAGACCTGGATCGGCGGCAGCGGCATCTTCGCGCTGGGTTCCAAGCTCACCGGCGGCCACTGGGAGGACGCCGGCAAGATCGCGGGCAACCCGTGGCCCCTGTGGCTGTGCTTCCTGCTGTTCTGGGCGCTCCAGATCGCGATCATCTACCGCGGTATGGACTTCCTGCGGCACTTCGAGAACTGGGCCGCGCCCTTCGTGATCGCCGGCGCCCTGGTCCTGCTGATCTGGATCGCGGTCAAGGCGGACGGCTTCGGCGCGCTGCTCGACCAGCCCTCGAAGCTCGGCTGGGGCCCCGACTTCTGGCCGGTCTTCTTCCCGTCCCTGATGGGAATGATCGGCTTCTGGGCGACCCTGTCCCTGAACATCCCCGACTTCACCCGCTTCGGCGCCAGTCAGAAGGCGCAGACCTGGGGGCAGGCCCTCGGGCTCCCCACGACGATGACGCTCTTCGCGGTCCTCGCCGTGCTGGTCACCTCCGGCTCCGAGGTCGTCTACGGCGAGGCCATCTGGGACCCGGTCGCGCTGGCGGCCAAGACGGACAACGCCTTCGGTCTGCTCTTCGCGCTGATCATCGTGCTGGTCGCCACGATCTCCGTGAACATCGCGGCGAACGTGGTCTCACCGGCGTACGACCTGTCCAACCTGGCTCCGAAGTTCATCAACTTCCGCACGGGCGCGCTGATCACGGGTGTCGTGGGCATCCTGATCTTCCCGTGGAAGCTGATCTCCACCCCGGAGTTCTACATCTTCACCTGGCTCGGCGTGGTCGGCGGTCTGCTCGGCACGGTCGCGGGCATCCTCATCGCCGACTACTGGGTCGTCCGGCGTACGGTCCTGCACCTCGCGGACCTGTACACGCCCGGCGGCCGCTACTGGTACGCGAACGGCTGGAACTGGCGGGCCATCGCCGCCTTCGTGGTCGGCGGGCTGCTCGCGGTCGGTGGTTCGTACTCCGCGGTGGGCGCGGACGGCAAGAAGACCGGGCCGTTCCCGGTCGACGGTCTGATCCCGTTCCTCAAGCCGCTGGCCGACTACGGCTGGGCAGTGGGCCTCGGCGCGTCCCTGCTCCTGTACGTCGCGCTGATGCTGCCGAGGGGCAGGGAGCAGGAGGGCATCGCGGCCTGACGGTGAGCGGTCAGGGGGCCCGGGCCGGTGCGGCTCAGGCCTTCTGGCCGCTCTGCAGGGCCGCCACCGCCTCCTTGGCGGCCTTGATGGCACCCTTGTTGATCTCGTCCGTGCTGGGCGCCTTCTTCGACTCGAAGTCGCTGCCGTTGTACGTCACGGTCACCAGCGCGTTGGACGCCTGGATCATGACCACACCCTCACGGGTCTGCTGCTTGTCCTCGGTGGTGAGGTTCACCACCGAGTAGCCCGCGTCGCCGACACCGGGGACGGGGCCGCCGCCGCTCTTCTCGGCGACGTTGTCCTTGTACGACTTGGCGGCCGCCTGGTCCGACTCCAGGATCTCGAAGGACACGTCGAGCCAGCGGTAGTCGTACCCCTTGAGCGCGTTCCAGGAGCAGGTGCGGCGCAGTGAGGTGTCCGTCGAGGGGATCTCCTTGCCGGCCGTCTTGGCGCCCGGCACCAGCGACTTGATCGTCGCCGCGCTGATGCTGCCGCAGGGCGCGGGCGCGGCGGCGTACTGCTTGGCGGGGACGGCCGTGGACGCGCCCGAGGGGGTCTCGCCGGGGGCGGACTGCGGCGCCGACTCCTTCTCGGCGGCCGGCGTCGTGGCCGGGCCCGACGTCAGCGCCCAGCCGGCCGCGGCGAGCACGACGACGGGCGAGATCCGCGCGGTGAGCGCGAGCGGCAGGGAAAGAGTTCGCACAGCGCACTTTTCGTGGGGGACGGACGGTGCGGACGGGTCCGCACTGCGGACGGAACGCCAGTTTCACATGTCTGCCTGTGGGGTGGAAGTGTGAACTCGCTCCGTACTGGTGCCGTCACAGCGCCCCGCCGTCGATGCGTCATGTGTCCCTTTATGTCCGGGAGGTGGGGCGGTAGAGCGCCGATTCGACGCGGTCCACGGCGAGGAACGCCCCGTAGGCCACGAGCTGCACCAGACAGTGGTCGGTGTGCTCGGGCCGCCGCCAGGCCGCCACGTCCTCGTCCGTGATCCGGTACGGCGCGAGCGCGGCCAGCAGCACAAGTCGGGCGCCGGGACGCTCCCGCCGGTCCGGGAAGCCGCTCAGGTCGAGCGGAGGGTGCGACCCGTCCCAGTCCAGCAAGGTCTCCTCCACGAGATCCTGGTCGTCGGTGTCGAGGAGGCCGGCGCCCGCCATGGCCGCCCGGAGCAGCGCCGCGTACGCGAGTCCGACGGGCGTACCGTCCGCCCACGCGGGTGCCTCGCCGGGGTCGGGCAGGTCGAGCAGCGCGAGGGACGCGCCGGGCCGGGCGGGGCGGCGCACGGTCCGGGCGAGCGTACGGCCCGCGAGGCTGCGTACGGCCCGGAAGCGCTGGGCGTTGCCCGGCAGCAGGTCCTCGGTGAGCAGGGCGGAAACGATCCGGTTGATGAAGTGAAACGCGAACGCGGTGCCGAGGTAGCCGGGAGCGTGCTCGCGCGGGAAGGGATACGGCCCGGCGCCCAGCCCGCCCGGCACGCGTGTGTGCCGGCCCCACTCCAGCACACGCGCGTGCTCCTCGTTCTGCGGCCGCTCTCCTCGGGCGAGGCGTTCGGCGAGGGCGTGGTCGCCGGTGGCGTGCAGCAGCACGGTGTGCGCGTCCACGCAGAACGGGCACCGGTTGGCCAGCGAGACCCCGAGCGCCGCCAGCTCCTTGCCGGTGCGGCTGCCGGGACCGGCGATCAGCGACTCGCGCATCAGCGCCCACGCGGGGGCGAGGAGCTCCGGCGCGGAGGAGAGGACCACGAAGGTGACGGGTTCGTCGATGCCGAAGTCGCGGGACAACTGCTCGTAGACCTCGGCGACACGGCCGGTGGCGGCCTTCGGCGGCAGGGGCCGGGTGTAACGGAACGGTGTGGACATGGACAGCAGCGTGCGCCCCGGACCTGGTCGTGGTCGTCGTACCACCGAAGGGAGTTGGCGCTGCGTCCCCCGGCGCGGGCCCGGCCGGCCACTACTACCGGGGGAGTAGCGCAGAGGTTGTCCACAGGGCTGACGCCGGTGTCGGTACGGCGGTCTAGCGTGTGGGCATGAGCGGGCACCCGGTCGACCCGGCCATCTCCAAGCGGCTCGCCGATCTGGCCCTCGTGGTCGTGATCGGCGCCGTCGTGGTGACCGTGGCGGCATTCGACGCGGACACCACCACCCTCGACTACGGACTGCTCGTGGTGAGCGCGGGCGCCCTCGGGTTCTATCGCGCGGTTCCGTTGCCGATGCTGGCCGTGGCCACGGCGAGCGGGGCTGCCTACGTGCTGCACGCCCACCCCGGGCCCCTCGGCGCGCTGTCCGTCTTCGCCGCCGTCCACCTGGCGTCCCAGCTGGGGCACCGGGGCTGGGCCGCGGGGGCGAGCGGGGTCTTCCTCGGGGCGTACGCGGCGACCGGTCCGACGGTCCAGGAGTCGGTCGAGAAGACCGCGCTGCTCGCGGGCTGGTTCGTGTGCGCGGTGGTGACGGGCCTCGCCGGACGCAACTGGCAGGCCTATCTGCGCCAGACCGAACAGCGCGCCCTGGAGGCCGAGCGGACCCGGGAGGAGGCCGCCCTGCGCCGGGCGGGCGAGGAACGCCTGCGGATAGCACGGGAGTTGCACGACTCCCTCACCCACAGCATCTCCATCGTCAAGCTCCAGGCGGGCGTGGCCGTGCACCTGGCGCGCAAGCGGGGCGAGGAGGTGCCACCCGCCCTGCTCGCCATCCAGGAGGCGGGCGGCGAGGCCATGCGGGAGCTGCGCGCCACGCTGGAGGTCCTGCGCACCGATGAGCCGACCGGCACGCCGGCGCTGCTCGTGGAGCGGGCGCGGGCCGCGGGCCTCGCCGTCGAGCTGAGCGTGACGGGGGAGGAGTGCGCGCTGCCCGCGCCCGTCGACCGGGCCGTGTACCGGATCGTCCAGGAGTCCCTGACGAACGCCGCCCGGCACGCGGGACCGGCGAAGGTGCGGGTCGAACTGGCCTACGGCAAGGACGACTTGGCGATCCGGGTGGACGACGACGGGGCCGCGCACCCGGACCGCCCACCGCAGCCCGGACACGGTCTGACCGGCATGCGCGAACGCGTCACGGCACTCGGCGGCACGCTGCGTACCGGGCCGCGGGAGGAGGGCGGGTTCTCGGTGCGGGCGGAACTGCCGTTGGGGGTGGGGGAGCCGGGGTGATGGGGAGATGGGGAGATGGGGGAGGGGGCTCCCGGATGGGTCGGGGGTGGGTGGGTGCGAGTGCGGGCGGCTTCGCCGTACGCGGGGAGGTGTCGGTGTGATCAGGGTGGCGCTCGTCGACGACCAGGCGCTGATGCGGGCCGGGTTCCGGGCCCTGCTCGACGCCGAGGACGGCATCGAGGTGGTCGGGGAGGCGGCGGACGGGGAGCGGGGCGTGGAGCTGGTGCGCGCGCACGTGCCCGACATCGCGCTGATCGACGTACAGATGCCGGTGATGACGGGCATCGAGGCGACCCGGCAGATCGCCGCCGATCCCGCTCTGGCGGGGGTCCGCGTGGTGATCCTCACCAACTACGGTGTCGACGAGTACGTGTTCGAGGCGCTGCGGGCGGGTGCGAGCGGGTTCCTGCTGAAGGACACCGAGCCGGCCGACCTCCTCCAGGCCATCGAGGTGGTGGCCCGGGGCGAGGCCCTGTTGTCCCCCGCGGTCACCCGCACCTTGATCGGCGAGTTCGTCTCCCGTCCGCCGGACCGGTCCACCGCCCCCGGCCTGGAATGCCTCACCCGTCGCGAACGCGAGGTCACGGCCCTGGCCGCCCGGGGCCTGAGCAACGAGGAGATCGCCGAGCACATGGTGATCAGCCCCCTCACCGCCAAGACGCACATCAGCCGCGCGATGACGAAGCTGGGCGCCCGGGACCGGGCCCAACTGGTCGTGTTCGCCTACGAGTCGGGCCTGGTGACGGCCCGCGGCTCCTGATATTCCGTTGCCGGCCCGGGCCGTGGATCAGCACGCTGAGACGATGACCGAGACACCACCGCGCATGCGCGAAGAGATCCTCGCCTACTACGCCCAGGGCAAGGAGGACGCCCGGCTCAGAGAGGGCGGAGCGCCCGCGGGGCGGCTGGAGTTCTGGCGCACGCAGGACGTACTGCGCAGGCTGCTGCCCCCGGCGCCCGCACGTGTACTGGACGTCGGCGGCGGCAGCGGCGTGCACGCGCAATGGCTCGCGCGGGACGGATACGCGGTCGAACTCGTCGACCCCGTACCGCTCCACGTCGAACAGGCCTCGCGCCTGCCGGGGGTGACCGCCCGCCTCGGCGACGCGCGCGAACTTGCCGCCCCCGACGCCTCGTTCGACGTGGTGCTCCTGCTCGGCCCGCTGTACCACCTGCCCGAACGAGCGGACCGGCTCACGGCGTTGGCCGAGGCCCGCCGAGTCCTCCGGCAGGGCGGGCTCGTGGTCGCGGCCACCATCAACCGGTACGCGCAATTGCACGACCTGCTGCGCGAGGAGCGCTACTTCACCCCGGAGCACCGTGAACGCACCGACGCGGTCCTCGTGGACGGCCGGCACCCCTACCACGACGAGGGCTTCTTCACCGTCGCCCACTTCGCCGCGCCGGACGAGGTGGTCGCGGAGTTCGGCGACGCACGGCTGGCCGTGACGGGCCGGTACGGCATCGAGGGCGTCGCCTGGCTGATGGGCGGCGTCGAGGACTGGCTGGACGACCCGGACCGGCGCGAGACCGTGCTGGCCGCGTGCCGGCACATCGAGTCGGAGCCCACGCTGCTGGGGGCGAGCGGACATCTGCTCACGGTGGGCAGGCGGCCGTCGGTGTGACAGGACGGCCGTCTGCCGGGCGGGTGACGGTGACTACGCGGCCGTTCCGCCCGTGTAGTCACCGTTGAACGTGGTCTCGACGGTGGTCGCCACCGACTGGGCCACCCCGGTGCCGGTGAGGATGATGCCCAGCTCGCGGTTGCTGGAGAGCGAGTTGCTGCTGAGGTTCATGGAGCCGGCCTCCACCTCCTGGGTGGCGAGGCCGTAGTCGGCGACCATGGCCTTGGCGTGGATGTAGAAGCCGTCGGGGTCGGAGTATCCGACGACCGTGCCGCCGGCCGCCTTGATCTCGGAGACCTCGCTCGCGTAGTCGCCCGGGGTCTCCAGGACCACCCGCACCTTCACGCCCGCCTTCGCGCGCGCCGCGATGGCGTCCACCACCGTGCTGTCGCTGAACTCCAGTTCCTCGACGTCG
This sequence comes from Streptomyces sp. NPDC001668, assembly GCF_042893155.1. Taxonomy (NCBI): domain Bacteria; kingdom Bacillati; phylum Actinomycetota; class Actinomycetes; order Kitasatosporales; family Streptomycetaceae; genus Streptomyces; species Streptomyces sp. NPDC001668. Next base: position 140,834 of record NZ_JBIAUQ010000011.1, on the reverse strand, counting down.
AGCGTCTTGGTGGCCGCGTTCACCACGGACAGCAGACGGCTGCGGGAGTCGGTGGGGGACCAGAGCAGGTGGTCGCCGTCGGTGGGGGTGACGGCGGTGCCGGCGTAGTCCGCGGCGAAGACCTTCTCGATCGCGGCGACATCGCGGGTGTCGTCGGTGAACACGCCGTAGTCACGGCCGGTCGCGTAGTACTGGGAGGTGAGATTGCCGGTGAGCACCAGCGACTTGGCGCCGTCCACGGTGATCGTCTTCTGGTGCGTGTAGACGAAGCTCGACGGCGACCAGACCACGCCGACGCCCGCGTTCGTCAGCGCCGTGTACGCCGAGCTGTTGGCGCTCTGGTGCGCGCGGTCCAGGACGACCCGCACGGTGACACCCTTGTTCTTCAGGGCTATCAGGTCGTTGACGGCGGTGGTGTCCTCCAGCTCGTACATGGTCATGTCGAGGGAGGTGGCGGCCGAGTTGATGAAGTCGTAGATCGTGGGCTGGCCGCCACTCTGCGAGAAGGCGAAGGCGGTGTAGCTCGCGGCGCTGGCGGGGACGGAGGCGGCGAACACGGCGGCACCGGCGGCGAGAGCGACACCGGTACGGGTGAGGACCTTCCACAACATGCGTGACTCCTGGTCGAGTTGATGCCCGCGTGGGGGGTGCGGGCATCCGCATGGCACCACGCGCGTAGAACGCGGAGGAAGAGAAGTCCGGTGAACTCGGGGTTACCGACGGTCCGCACAGTCGGGCAAAGGGGACTTCGTGCAGGTGGGAGGCGGTTCATGGAGTTCCCGTGTGATCGCAAAATCTTCGTGGGCCGGTCGGTGTGGAATGAAAGGATCCGTGGACGCGACCGCTTCGGACCGGCCGAGGCGCGCCCGACCAGCGAGGTGAGAGATGTCGTTCACCACCCGGCCGACCCTCCAGGGCACCTTCGGCATGGTGTCCTCCACGCACTGGCTGGCCTCGCAGTCGGCGATGGCGGTCCTGGAGGACGGCGGCAACGCGTACGACGCGGCGGTGGCCGGTGCCTTCGTGCTGCACGTCGTCGAGCCGCACCTCAACGGGCCCGCGGGAGAAGTGCCGATCCTGCTCGCGCCCGCCGGTGGGGAGGTGCGGGTGCTGTGCGGGCAGGGTGTCGCTCCGGCCGGGGCGACGGTGGCCCACTACAAGGGGCTGAGCCTGGATCTCGTCCCCGGCACCGGGCCCCTCGCCGCGGCGGTACCCGGCGCCTTCGACGCCTGGATGCTGCTCCTCCGCGACCACGGCACCAAATCCCTGGCCCAGGTCCTCAAGTACGCCATCGGGTACGCGGAGGACGGGCACGCGCCCGTGGAGAACGTCGGCGCGACCGTCGAGAGCGTACGGGAGCTGTTCGAGACGGAGTGGACCTCGTCGGCCGACGTGTATCTGCCGGACGGAAAGGCCCCCCGGCCCGGTTCGCTGTTCCGCAACCCCGCCCTCGCCGCCACCTGGAAGCGGCTGATCGCCGAGGTGGCGGGGGCGGGCGACCGGGTCGCGCAGATCGAGGCGGCGCGTGAGGTGTGGCGTACCGGATTCATCGCCGAGGCGCTCGTACGGCAGGCGCGGCGCCCCACCATGGACACCAGCGGCACGCGGCACACCGGCACGCTCACGGCCGCCGACCTCGCCGGGTGGTCCGCGACCTACGAGACGCCGACGACGTACGACTGGAACGGCTGGACGCTGTGCAAGGCCGGCCCCTGGAGCCAGGGCCCGGTCCTGCTCCAGCAACTCGCGCTGCTGCCGCCCGAGCTGCCGCGGTACGGGTCCGCCGAGTACGTCCATCTGCTGGTCGAGGGCTGCAAGCTGGCGATGGCCGACCGGGAGGCCTGGTACGGCGACGCGGCCGAGGTGCCGCTCGCTGAGCTGCTGTCGGCGCGGTACAACGCGGGGCGGCGGGAACTCGTCGGCGACAAGGCCTCGTACGAGCTGCGGCCGGGCAGCCCCGGGGGGCGCGAACCGCGGCTCAGCGCACACGCGCGCGTGGTCGTCACCGACGAGCCCGGGTTCAGCCCGATGGGCGTCGGCGAGCCGACGGTCGCGAAGAATCCCACGTCCCCGGTGCCGGGTGAGCCCGAGATCGCCCCGGACGGCACGACCATGGGCGACACCTGCCACCTCGACATCGTCGACCGCTGGGGCAACATGGTCGCCGCCACGCCCAGCGGCGGCTGGCTCCAGTCCAACCCGGTCGTGCCGGAGCTGGGCTTCCCGCTCGGTACCCGGCTCCAGATGACCTGGCTGGAGGAGGGCCTGCCGAACTCCCTCACGCCGGGCCGCCGCCCCCGCACCACGCTCACCCCCTCGATCGCCCTGCGCGACGGGGTGCCCGTCCTGGCCTTCGGGACGCCCGGTGGGGACCAGCAGGACCAGTGGCAGCTCCACTTCTTCCTCGCCGTCGCCCTGCGCTCCCCGGTCCGCGGCGGCCTCGACCTCCAGGGTGCGATCGACGCCCCGAACTGGCACAACGACAGCTTCCCGGGGTCGTTCTATCCGCGGGGGATGCGGCCGGGGAGCCTCACGGTGGAGTCCCGGACGGATCCCGGGGTGGTCGCGGAGCTACGGCGGCGGGGGCACGACGTGACGGTGGGGGAGCCGTGGTCGGAGGGACGGCTGTGCGCGGTGGCGCGGGATCCGGAGACGGGGGTGCTGTCGGCGGGGGCGAACCCGCGGGGGATGCAGGGGTACGCGGTGGGGCGGTGACGGAGCCTGACGGGGCGGAATGGCCAGGATTGTGCCATTCGTTGTGAATTGAGCGTTCGTCGCCTCCGGATCCCGGTGTTCATGGCGACTCCACCCGCCCTCCATCAGGCGGGTGGGGATTGTCAGTCCCGCGTGCTCTCATGGAGTCATGATCGAAGACACGGAAACCATCGACGAGTTTCTCGACCGGCACGCGGACGACGTGGAAGAGGCGGTGCGCAAGGCCGCCGCGGCCGAGATCATGCCGCGCTTCAGGCGGCTCGCCGCGCACGAGGTCGACCAGAAGGCCGGCCCGCACGACCTGGTCACGGACGCCGACCGGCTGGCCGAGCAGTACCTCACCGAAGTGCTCGGAGCCCTTCTGCCCGGCTCCGTCGTGGTCGGTGAGGAGGCGGTCCACGCCAACCCGGCGTCGTACGAGGCGCTCCAGGGCGACACGCCGGTCTGGATAGTCGACCCCGTGGACGGCACCCGGCAGTTCGTGCACGGCGACCCCGGCTTCTGCACACTGGTCGCGCTGGCCAGGAACGGCGTCCTGCTCGCCTCCTGGACCTACGCACCGGCCCGGGACCAACTGGCCACGGCGATACGTGGCCGGGGTGCGTTCCTCGACGGCGAGCGGCTGTACGCGGGCGTGCCCGAGCCGGGCCGCGACCTCCAAGTGGCCACCTCCCATCCGGACTACACGACGGACGACCAGAAGCGCGGCCTGCTGGGACTGTGGACGGACGGCGTCGCACCGCGCCCGTGCGGCTCGGCCGGCCTGGAGTATCTCGCCGTCGCGCGGGGCGAGTTGGACGCGGTCGCGTTCTCCTGGGAGGCGGCTTGGGACCACGCGGCGGGCCTGCTGCTGGTCGAGGAGGCGGGCGGCGCCCATCTGACCCTCACCGGCGAACCGTTCCGCATCACGGGCGGCAACACCCTCCCCTTCACCGCGGCCCGCGACACGGCGACTGCTCGCAGGGTGCGGGGGCTGCTGGCGGGGGAGGGCGGGGTCTGACGCGACGGGCGGGGTGGGGTGGGGTGGGGTGTTTGCGGGGTCTGAGCCTGGGGGTTCGGGTCGGGCGGGGGCTCGGCAGGGGGTTGCGGGATCGGAGGGGGTTGCGGGATCGGAGGGGGTCGGGGCCGGGTGGATCCGGGGCGTCGTCATCCTTTGTCGGTCTGGGGCGACCCGCATCCGCCGTCGACATGTGGCCAACATGTCCGCAGTCCCGCAGTCCCGCAGTCCCGCAGTCCCGCAGTCCCGCAGTCCCGCAGTCCCGCAGTCCCGCAGTCCCGCAGTCCCGCAGTCCCGCAGTCCCGCAGACCGGCGTCAACGCGCCTGCTCCGCGCCGGGGCGACCGGGCGTCGGCCAGGCCTGCTGCGGAGCCTGGCCCCGGGGTCGGGAGGCTGGGGACCGGACGGGCCCGGGGGGCAGTGCGGCCACGGTCCGGATGTCGCGGGGGGCCGGGGTGGGCGGTCGCGGGTCGGAGTCGGGCGGCAGCAGGTGGGAGTCGGGCGGCAGCAGGTGGGACGGCGGAAGCAGGTCGGAGTCCGGGCGTGGGCGGGCTCGGTCGGGCCGGGGCGTGGTCGTCCTGGGCTCCCCACCGCCGGACTCCGCCCCCCCCGACTTACCCCCGCACCCCGAGACTGTCGGTCCCCCGGCATATCCTGATCCTCTGGCCATCGGCTGACGAAGGGGTCCGAAGGTGCCGTCGATGCTCGATGCGGTCGTGGTGGGTGCGGGGCCGAACGGACTGACGGCTGCCGTGGAGCTGGCCCGGCGCGGCTTCTCCGTGGCCGTCTTCGAGGCGCGCGGCACCGTGGGCGGGGGCGCCCGCACCGAGGAGCTGACCCTCCCCGGCTTCCTGCACGACCCGTGCTCCGCGGCCCACCCCCTCGGTATCAACTCCCCGGCGTTCCGCGCCCTGCCCCTGGAGCGCTACGGCCTGGAGTGGCTGCACGCCGAGCTGCCCATGGCGCACCCCTTCACCGACGGCACCGCCGCCGTGCTGTCGAGGTCGGTCGCCGAGACGGCCGCCTCCTTCGGGCCGCGCGACGCGGGGACGTACCGAAGGCTCGTCGAGCCGTTCCTGCCCAAGTGGGACACCCTGGCCCGCGACTTCATGTCCCTGCCCGCGAGCGCGCTGCCCCGCGACCCGGTCACCCTGGCCCGCTTCGGTCTCGTCGGCCTGCCCCCGTCGACCTGGCTGATGCGCCGTTTCCGCGACGAGCGCGCGAAGACCCTGTTCGCCGGGCTCGTCGCGCATGTCATGGCCCCGCTCGGCGGCTTCGCCACCGGCGCCATCGGCCTGGTCTTCGCCCTCGCGGCACACGCGCGCGGCTGGCCCGTGGCGCGCGGCGGCTCCCAGTCGATTTCCGACGCGCTCGCCGCGTACCTCACGGACCTCGGCGGCAGCGTCCACACCGATTACGAGGTCAAGCGGCTCGACGACCTGCCGCCGGCCCGCGCGTACGTCTTCGACACCTCGCCGACCGCCCTGGCCAGGATCGCCGGCTTCGGCAACTACTACGAGGGCTACCGCTACGGCCCGGGCGTCTTCAAGGTCGACTACGCCCTTGACGGGCCCGTGCCGTGGACCGCGAAGGAGGCGCGCGCCGCGGGCACCGTGCAGATCGGCGCCGACACCGCGGAGATCGGCACCGCCCTGCGCGCCGCGTCCCGTGAGGGCCGCGCGCCGGACAGGCCGTTCATGATCACGGTGCAGCCGAGTGTCGTCGACCCCGGCCGGGCTCCGGCCGGAAAACACGTCTTCTGGGCGTACGGCCATGTCCCCAGCGGCTGGACCGGCGATCTCACCGACGCCATCGAGCGCCAACTGGAGCGCTTCGCTCCGGGGTTCCGCGACCGTGTCCTCGCCCGAGCCACTGCCGGACCGCCCGAACTGGCCGCCCGCAACGCCAACTACGTCGGCGGCGACATCGCCTCCGGCGCGGTCACCGGACTCCAGATCATGCTGCGCCCCAGGCTCTCCCTGTCCCCGTACGGCACCCCGCACCCTGCCGTCTTCATCTGCTCGTCGGCGACCCCGCCGGGGCCCGGCGTGCACGGTATGTCGGGCCACAACGCGGCGAAGGCCGTATGGCGCAGGCTGCGGCAGGAGATCTGAGGCCCACGAACCGGCCACGGCCGCGGTCCGCTCAACCGGCCACGGCCGCGGCCCGCCAAAACCGTCCGCAGCCGTAGCCCGCCGATACCGGCCACGACCGTGCTCCGCCAAACCGGGCAGCCCCCGCGCGGGGCGGGCTGCAAGAGTGGTGGTCATGACCACCATCAGGCTCGTCCAGGGCGACATCACCGAAGAGCGCGCCGACGCGATCGTCAACGCCGCGAACTCCTCCCTGCTCGGCGGGGGAGGAGTCGACGGCGCCATCCACCGCCGCGGCGGCCCCGCGATCCTCGCGGACTGCCGAAAACTGCGCGCCTCCCACTACGGCAAGGGTCTGGCCACCGGCAAAGCCGTCGCCACCACCGCCGGCGACCTGGACGCGCGCTGGGTGATCCACACCGTCGGCCCCCGTTACAGCCGCGAGGAGGACCGCTCGGAGCTGCTGGCCTCCTGCTACCGCGAGTCCCTGCGCGTCGCCGACGAACTGGGCGCCCGGACCGTCGCCTTCCCGGCCGTGTCCGCAGGCATCTATGGCTGGCCGGTCGAGGACGCCGCGCGGATCGCGGTGGAGACCGTACGGGAGACGGAGACCGCGGTCGAGGAGGTCCGGTTCGTGCTGTTCGACGCGGAGGCGTACGAGGCGTTCGCGGGACAGGTCGCCTGACGGCCGGGGAGCCGCACCGGCGGCCGGGCAGCCGCACCGGCGGCCGGGCAAGACAAACCCTGACGGGTGAACGCCTCCAGGCGTCGAAAACCGCGGGGCGCACCGGGAAAGTTCCTGTTCAGGGCCGCATCGACGCGGTGGACAGCCGGGGACGGGGGCGAGTGACCGGTTGCGGGACGCCCGGGCGGTTCTCACGGTGGGCCCAACGAAGTACTTCGAAAGGACCCCCGCATGCGCCCCCTCGCCCCCCGCGGCCTTCTCCTGCCGTCCCTGGTCTGTGCCGCGCTGATCCTCGGCCCGGTCGGCACCGCGGCCGCCGCCGTCGACGCGGGCCGCGGCGCCTCGGACCCCGCTGTGACACAGACGGCCACCACCCACGGCACCGAAGACGCGGCCACCACCGCGGACCGCCTCGGCGCGCTGGACCGGACCGAGCACGGCAGCGTCCTGCAGCCCGTCCTGCAGCCCCTCCTCGACGCCGTCACCGGCCTCACCACCCTGAACGGCACCCACCTCGACGCGAGCGAGGCGGCCGCCCACGCCAAGGCCGTGGAGACGGCGAACGCCGAGGTCCAGGAAGGGGTGCGGCAGCTGAGCGGCACGGACCGGTCCGCGGCGGCGGGCGACCCGGTGTCCGACCTGCTGGCCTCGCTCCAGTCCACGGTCGACGACCTGCTCAAGTCGCTGACCTCGCTGGATGTCAGCGGTGTGCTGGGTGCGGTCACCGGTCTCCTCGGCACCGTGGTCGGAGCGGTCACCGGACTTCTCGGCGGCGGACTGCCCTCCTTGCCGGCCACCGGCTGACACAACGGCACCACGCCACCCACGGCACTACGCCACCCACGGCACTACGCCACCCATGGCACCACGCCACCCATGGCACCACGCCACCCACGGCACCACACCCACGGCACCCCCGCGTACCGCACGCGGGGGTGCCGCATGTCGTCATGTCCCCAGGACCCCACAAGGTCCGACAAGGTCATTGCCTCGGAACTCTTCGGGATCTAGGTTGAGTCGCATCCTGTGCCTCAAAGTCACCAATAGCGCACAGGAATTGACGCTCCCTCAGTACGTACACCGCACTGTCGTCCCGAGGAAGGTTCCACCGATGCCCCACCCGTACCTGCCTGCCCCCATCAGCCGCAGGCGTCTGCTGGAGTCGGGGGCGGCCGTCCTCGGCGCCCTCGCCCTCTCCTCCGGCCCCCTCGCCGCCCGCGGCCACGCGGCGGAGGGCACCCCGGCCCCGGAGTGGAACGGTGCCATCGACCTCTTTCGGGTGGGCACCCAGCCCCCGCACACCACCCTCATGCCGTACGCCGACACCCGCCAGGCGCTCGCCGCCGACCGCACCCGTTCGCCGTACCGCGTGAGCCTCGACGGCACGTGGAAGTTCGCCTACGCCGACCGGCCCGCCGACCGGGACACCGACTTCTACCGCACCGACGTGGACGACAGGGACTGGGACACCATTCCTGTGCCCTCGGTCTGGCAGGTGCATGGCTACGACTTCCCGATCTACGTCAACATCACCTACCCGTGGTGGGGCCCCAACGGCCTCGGCGAGGAGGCCCAGCCGCCCGCCGCCCCGACCCGCTACAACCCCGTCGGCCAGTACCGGCGCACCTTCACCGTGCCGAAGGACTGGTCGGGGCGGCGGACCTTCCTGCACTTCGAGGGCGTCAAGTCGGCCCACTACGTGTGGATCAACGGCGAACTCGTCGGGTACCACGAGGACTCCTTCACCCCCGCCGAGTACGACATCACCGAGCACCTCAAGCCGGGCAGCAACCAGATCGCCGTCGAGGTCTACCGCTTCTCCGACGGGGACTGGCTGGAGGACCAGGACATGATCCGGCTGAGCGGCATCTTCCGCTCGGTCTACCTGTACTCCACCCCGGCCGTACACCTGCGCGACTTCAAGCTGGACACCCCGCTCGCCGACGACTACACCTCCGCCGAGCTCTCGGTCACCGCGAGCGTGCGCGACTACGGCGGCGGCAACGCGGGCCGCTACACGGTCGAGACGCAGCTCTACGACGCGGGCGGCCACCCGGTCTGGTCCCGCCCGCTCCAGCAGGCCGTCGCCCTCGAATCCGGCGACGAGACGACCGTCCAGGCCGCGAAGGCCGTGCCCGCGCCCAAGCTGTGGTCGGCCGAGCACCCGAACCTCTACACCGCCGTCCTGCGGCTGCGCGACCCCGCCGGCAAGGTGATCGAGACGCTCTCGCACCGCGTCGGCCTGCGGGAGTTCGCGCTCAAGGACGGGTTGATGCGCATCAACGGCAAGCCCGTCTCCTTCCGCGGCACCAACCGCCACGAGATGCACCCCGACCGCGGCACCGCGCTCACCCGCGCGGACCTCGTGAAGGACATCACGATCATCAAGCGGATGAACATCAACTCCGTCCGCACCTCCCACTACCCCAACAATCCGCTGTGGCTCGAACTCGCCGACGAGTACGGCCTGTACCTCGTCGACGAGACCAATCTGGAGACCCACGGCATCCGCGACCAGTACCCCGGCGACCACCCCGACTGGAGCGCGGCCTGTGTGGCGCGCGCCCAGAACATGGTCCATCGCGACAAGAACCACGCCTCGGTGGTGATCTGGTCCCTCGGCAACGAGGCGGGCGGCGGCAGCACCTTCGTGAACATGCGCGACTGGATCAAGTCGTACGACACCACCCGCGTCGTCCAGTACGAGGGCGACGACCGGCCCACCATCAGCGACATCCGCTCGGAGATGTACGAGAGCCCCGCGCGCGTGGAGCAGCGCGCCAAGGACACCTCCGACACCCGGCCGTACGTGATGATCGAGTACTGCCACGCGATGGGGAACTCCAACGGCAACTTCAAGAAGTACTGGGACATCGTGCGCCGCTACCCCGTCCTCCAGGGCGGCTGGATCTGGGACTTCGTCGACCAGTCCCTCAGCGAGCCCGTCCCGGTGCGCCAGTTGCTCACCGAGAGCGGACCCGGCGCGCTGAAGGGTGAAGTCCTTCCCGCGAGGGCCCGGTTCGACCGCGACAAGGGTGTCTCCGGTGGCACCGTCTTCGCCCGCGACGCCCGCCTCGACCTCACCGGCTCACTGACCCTGGAGGCCTGGATCACCCCGAAGGTGACCGGCTATCACCAGCCGATCATCGCCAAGGGCGACACCCACTACGCCCTCAAACAGTCCGGGAGGACACTGGAGTTCTTCATCTACGGCGGCGGTCAGTGGATCACCGCCACCTGGGCGCTGCCGGACGACTGGACGGGCCGGGAGCACCATGTCGCCGGTGTCTTCGACGCGGCCGCGGGCACGCTGACCCTCCACGTGGACGGCCAGGTCAGGGCGACCAGGACCACCACACAGCGGCCCGGCGGCAACACCGCGCCACTCGCGCTGGCCGTCGATGTCGACAACCCCACACGGGAGTTCAGCGGCACGATCAGGAAGGCACGGGTGTACGCCCGCCCCCTGAGCGCCGCCGAACTGGCCTCCGAGAGCCGGGGGCCGGGCGACGAGGGCGTGCGGTTCTGGTTCGACGCGGCGACCGTGGGAGTCAGCGAGAAGCGGCCCGAGCAGAAGACCTTCTTCGCCTTCGGGGGCGACTGGGGGGACAACCCCAACGACGGCGCCTTCGTCGCGGACGGCATCGTCACCGCCGACCGCGGCCACACCGGCAAGGCCGCCGAGGTCAAGCAGATCTACCAGGCCGTGAACGCGTCCTGGGCCACGGACGGCTCGGTGACCCTGACCAACGAGTACCTTTTCACCAACCTTCGTGAACTAGACGGCAGTTGGACGCTCACCGCCGACGGCGAAGTGGTGCAGCGCGGGAAGCTGACCCGGGAGCAGCTGAACCTGGCACCGCTGTCGAGCAAGAACATCACCGTCCCGTACAAGCTGCCGAGCGCCCCCGCCCCCGGCACCGAGTACTTCCTCCAGCTCTCCTTCACCACCAGGGAGTCCACCCCCTGGGCGAAGGCCGGCTTCGAGGTGGCCAAGCAGCAGCTCGCCGTCGACGCGGAGAGCCCGGCGGTGACGCCGGTACCGCTCGCGAAGGTCCCGGCACTGACCTGCAAGGACGCCTCCGGCCAAGTCACCGTCACCGGCAAGGACTTCACCGTCGTCGTCGACAAGGGCAGCGGCACCATCACGTCGTACAAGGCCCACGGCACCCGTCTGATCACCTCCGGTCCCGTGCCCAACTTCTGGCGCGCGCCCACCGACAACGACCACGGCAACGGACAGCACACCCGCAACCAGACCTGGCGCGACGCGGGTGCGCACCGCAAGGTGACCGACGTGAGCGTGCGGGCACTGGGGGACCGGGCCGTCGAGATCAAGGTGAGCGGCACCCTGCCGACGACGACCGAGTCGACGTACTCCACGACCTACACGGTCTTCGGCAACGGCGAGATCAAGGTCGACAACACCCTGCGTCCCGGGGCGAGTTCGCTGCCGTACATCCCGGAGGTCGGCACGCTCCTGTTCCTGCCGCGCCGGCTGGACCGGCTGCACTACTACGGCCGCGGACCCGAGGAGAACCACTGGGACCGCAACGACGGTACCGACGTGGGGCTTTGGTCCGGGACCGTCGCCGAGCAGTGGACCTCCTACATCCGCCCCCAGGAGAACGGCAACAAGACGGATGTGCGCTGGGCGGCCCTCACCGACCGCCACGGCGTGGGACTGCTCGTGTCCGGTGAGCCGCTCCTGGAGGTCAACGCCTCGCACTTCACCCCCGAGGACCTGTCCAACGGGGTGCGCCACGACTACCAGCTCACCCCGCGCGACGCGGTCGTCCTCAGGATCAACCACCGGCAGATGGGTGTCGGGGGCGACAACAGCTGGGGCGCGCACACCCACGACGAGTACAAGCTGTTCGCCGACCGGGACTACGCGTACACGTACCGGCTGCGGCCGCTGACGGACGTGACCCGCGCGACGGCGGCCTCACGACGGCCGACCGCCACCTCCTAGCGCACAGCGCGGGTGGGGCGCCCCCGGTACGCCGGGGAACGCCTCACCCACGCCGGCGAAGCAGGCCCACCGCCACCAATGGTCCGCACGCCAGCAGCACCGCCAGCACCCCGTAGCCATATGTCAGGGTCGCCGCCGCGGCCACTGCCGCGACCAGCAACGGCCCACCCGCGTCCCCGAGTTCACGCCCGAGCTCGGCCGCCCCCATCGTCTGCCCCAGCCGTTCCGGAGGAGCCGAGGCCGCGAGCGCCGCGAACCCAAGGGGGGTGATCAGCCCCGTCCCGACGCCGATCAGCGCGGCCGCCGGCAGCACACCCGCGAGTCCCGGCAGCATCGCGCAGCCCAGACCCGCCGCCGCCAGCACCAACCCGGCACTCAGCCCACCCCGTACCGTGACCCGCCCCGCGTCCAACGCCCGCCCGGCGCGCGGTTGTACGACCGCCGCGCAGGCCGCGAGCACCGACACCGCGGCCCCCGTCGCCACCGTGCCGAGTCCCGCCACCGCGCCCGACACGGGCAGGAAGCCGACGCCCACCGAGAGCGCGGCCGTCGCCCCGGCGAGCGCGGCCGTCGGGATCAGGAACGCCGGGTCGGCCAGCCGTCGCGCCAGGTCCAGGACCGTCTGCCGGGCCCGCGGGAGCGGCGGTACGACGGGTACGGCGAGCAGCGCCCACACCGCCACGGCCGCGCCCAGCACCGCCAGCACGGTGAACAGCAGCCGCAGCCCGCCCGCCCACACCAGCACCCCGCCCAGCAGCGGGCCGAGGGTGTAGCCGACGGACTTGTAGAAGCCGTAACTCCCGAAGGCCCGGCCCTGTTTGGCGGCCGGATTCAGCCGGGACACCAGCGCGGACGCGGCAGGGGAGAAGGCGGAGGCCGCCGCACCTTGCCCGAGCCTCGCGGCCCACAGCCAGCCGGGGCTGTCGGCGAGGGCGTAGAGCGCGGACGCGACGGCGAAGGCCACCAGTCCGCCGAGCAGCACGGGACGCGCCCCGATCCGGTCGGCGACCGTGCCGAACAGCGGCTTGAGCAGGACCTCGGCACCGTCGTACAGGGCGAGCAGTCCGCCCAGGACGAGCAGTGAGGTGACCGCGTCGGCCGAATCGGCGCCGAGGTTCGCGGCGATGCCGTGCGCGCCGAAGGCGGTGGTGAACCCGGCCGCGTACAGCGGCCACATCAGGCGCCGGGGCGGCTCACTCGGTGGCGTCACTGAGCCCCAGCCGAAGGTGCTCCACGTGGTAGACGGCCTGGTCGAGCAGCTCGGCGACATGGTGGTCGTGCAGCGCGTACACCACCGACCGGCCCCGGCGCTCGCCCACGACCAGGCCCAGGTTGCGCAGCAGCCGCAGCTGGTGCGAGCACGCCGACTGCTCCATGCCCACCTCGGCGGCCAACTCCGTGGCCGGCAGCGGTCCTTCGCGCAGCCTGGCGAGAATCAGCAGGCGGGAGGGGGTGGAGAGGGCCTGGAGGGTGGTGGCGACCTTGGCCACGTTCGCCGCGTCCAGGCGTACGCGCTCGGCGGTTTCCTGCGCGGTGGTGACGGCTCCATGACCCATGGGCGGTATCTTACCCATCACACTTGAACAGATGAATGAGTCTTCATGTGTTCCTGTATGGTGTTCGGGTGTCCACGACCCTGACCCCCGTCCGTGTCCCCCCACCCGCTCGGCCGGCGCCCCGGCGCACCCGGGTGCTCGCCCTCCCCGAGGCCCGCTGGGCGCTGGCCTCGACCGCCGCGTTCCTGCTCGGTCTCGCGCTGGACCTCGGCGGCCTGCCGTGGTGGGCGTACGGCCCGCTGTACGCGCTCGCCTACGCCACCGGCGGCTGGGAACCGGCCCTCGAAGGGCTCCGGGCACTGCGCGGGAGGACCCTGGACGTCGACCTGCTGATGATCGTCGCCGCGCTCGGCGCGGCCGCGATCGGCCAGGTCCTGGACGGCGCCCTGCTGATCGTCATCTTCGCCACGTCCGGCGCGCTGGAGGCCCTGGCCACCGCCCGCACCGCCGACTCGGTACGCGGACTGCTCGACCTCGCGCCCACGACGGCGACCCGGGTGACGGAACACGGCGAGGAGACCGTCCCGACCGGTGAACTCGCCGTGGGTGACGTCCTGTTGATCCGGCCCGGCGAGCGCATCGGCGCCGACGGCCGGGTCCTGGACGGCGCGAGCGAGGCCGACCAGGCCACCATCACCGGCGAACCCCTCCCCGTCGCCAAGGGCCCCGGCGACGAGGTCTTCGCCGGCACCCTCAACGGCACCGGCGCGCTGCGCGTCCGCGTGGAGCGCGACCCCGCCGACTCCGTGATCGCCCGCATCGTGACCCTGGTCGAGGAGGCCTCCCGCACCAAGGCGCCGACGCAGCTGTTCATCGAGAAGATCGAACAGCGGTACGCGGTGGGCGTCGTGATCGCCACGCTCGCCGTGTTCGGTGTGCCGATGCTGTTCGGCGCCGGTCTCACCGACGCGCTGCTGCGCGCGATGACCTTCATGATCGTCGCCTCGCCGTGCGCGGTCGTCCTCGCGACCATGCCGCCCCTGCTGTCCGCCATCGCCAGCGCCGGCCGGCACGGCGTCCTGGTCAAGTCGGCGGTCGCCATGGAACGGCTGGGCGAGGTGGACGCCGTGGCCCTCGACAAGACCGGAACGCTGACGGAGGGAGCGCCGGAGGTCTCGGCCGTACGACCGCTGCCGGGCTCCGGGCTGACCCCGGACACCCTCCTCGCCCTGGCCGCCGCGGCCGAGCACCCCAGCGAGCATCCGCTGGCCCGCGCGGTCGTCAGGGCGGCACGGGAGCGGGGGCTGCGGATCGCGGACGCGCGGGACTTCGCCGCCGTGCCCGGGCGCGGGGTGACGGCAGTGGTCGAAGGGCAGGTCATCGGGGTCGGGCGGGCGGCCCTCGACCTCCCGGACAACGGCGCGGACCCCCTTGAGGCCGCCGCCACCGTCGTCCTCGTGACCGGCGACGGCGTCCCCCTCGGCACCCTCGCCCTCACCGACCGTCTCCGCCCCGGCGCTCCCGCCACCACTGCCGCGCTCACCACCCTGACCGGCACCGCGCCCGTCCTGCTCACCGGCGACAACGCCCGGGCCGCCGCCCGGGTCGCCGAGGCCACCGGCCTGGTGGACGTCCGCGCCGACCTGCTGCCCGAGGGCAAGGTGGACGCCGTACGGGAGCTCCAGGACGCCGGACGCAAGGTGCTGTTCGTCGGGGACGGCGTCAACGACGCACCCGCGCTCGCCGCCGCCCACTCCGGCATCGCCATGGGCCGTGCGGGCTCCGACCTCGCGCTGGAGACGGCGGACGCGGTCGTCGTGCGGGACGAGCTCGCGACCGTTCCGGCGGTCGTACGGCTGTCCCGGGCCGCCCGCCGGCTGGTCCTGCAGAATCTGCTGATCGCGGGTGCCTTCATCACCGGACTCGTCCTGTGGGACCTCCTCGGCCACCTCCCGCTGCCGCTCGGAGTCGCCGGGCACGAGGGCTCGACGGTCCTCGTCGGCCTCAACGGGCTGCGGCTGCTGCGTGAGTCCGCGTGGCGCCAGGAGCGGGCCCCGGCCCAGGGCACGCGAGGTTGATGTCGGATTCTCGCCAGCCCGGGCCGGCCGGGTGGTCGATGCTGGACGCATGCAGACGGGGATGTACACCGAGACCGAGCGCTGTGTGCGCGCCGTGCAGTCGAAGGACGCGCGGTTCGACGGATGGTTCTTCACCGCCGTCCTGACGACCCGCATCTACTGCCGGCCCAGCTGCCCGGTGGTACCGCCCAAGCCCGAGAACATGACCTTCTACCCGAGCGCGGCCGCCTGCCAGCAGGCCGGGTTCCGCGCCTGCAAGCGGTGCCGGCCCGACACCAGTCCGGGCTCGCCGGAGTGGAACCAGCGCGCCGACCTCGTGGCCCGCGCGATGCGGCTGATCGCCGACGGAGTGGTCGACCGCGAGGGCGTGCCCGGTCTCGCCGCCCGGCTCGGATACAGCACCCGGCAGATCGAACGCCAGCTGCTCGCCGAACTCGGCGCCGGCCCGCTCGCCCTCGCCCGCGCCCAGCGCGCCCAGACCGCGAGGATCCTCATCGAGACGACCGCGCTCCCGATGGCGGACATCGCCTTCGCGGCCGGGTTCTCCGCGATCCGCACCTTCAACGACACCGTGCGCGAGGTCTTCGCGCTCTCGCCGAGCGACCTGCGCACGCGGGCCGCGAAGAAGTCCACGCCGGACACCCCCGGCT
The DNA here is from genome assembly GCF_042893155.1 of Streptomyces sp. NPDC001668. Taxonomy (NCBI): domain Bacteria; kingdom Bacillati; phylum Actinomycetota; class Actinomycetes; order Kitasatosporales; family Streptomycetaceae; genus Streptomyces; species Streptomyces sp. NPDC001668. The sequence continues at coordinate 125,146 of NZ_JBIAUQ010000011.1, read as the reverse complement.
TCCTCTCCCTGCGCCTGCCGTTCCGCGCCCCCCTCAACCCCGACAACCTCTTCGGCCACCTCGCGGCCACCGCCGTGCCGGGAGTGGAGGAGTGGCGGGACGGCGCGTACCGGCGCACGCTGCGACTGCCGTACGGACACGGCATCGTGGCCCTCACACCCCGCCCCGACCACGTCGCCTGCCGGCTGAGGCTGAGCGACCTGCGCGACCTGACCGTCGCCATCAGCCGCTGCCGCCGGATGCTCGACCTCGACGCCGACCCGGTCGCGATCGACGACCAGTTGCGCACGGACCCGCTCCTGGCACCCCTGGTGGACAAGGCGCCCGGCCGACGCGTCCCGCGCACGGTCGACGAGGCGGAGTTCGCCGTACGGGCCGTGCTGGGCCAGCAGGTCTCCACGGCGGCGGCCCGCACTCACGCGGCCCGCCTGGTCACGGCCCACGGTGATCCCGTCGACGACCCCGAGGGCGGCCTCACCCACCTCTTCCCGACCCCCGAGGCACTCGCCGCGCTCGCCCCCGCCTCGCTCGCGATGCCCCGCACCCGCCGTACGACCTTCACGACCCTGGTCGCCCAACTGGCCGACAGATCCCTCCAGTTGGGCGTGGAGACCGACTGGACGGAGACCCGGACCCGCCTCCTCGGCCTGCCCGGCTTCGGCCCCTGGACGGTCGACGTCATCGCCATGCGCGCCCTCGGCGACCCCGACGCCTTCCTCCCGACCGACCTCGGGATCCGCCGCGCCGCCCAGGAGTTGGGCCTGCCCTCGACCCCGGCCGCCCTGACCGCCCGCGCGGCGGCCTGGCGGCCCTGGCGGGCCTACGCCGTCCAGTACCTGTGGGCGACCGACAGCCACCCGATCAACTTCCTTCCCGTGTGAGGACGTTCAGTGAGACAGCACACCGTGATCGACAGCCCCTACGGCCCTCTGACCCTCGTCGCCGACGACGGCGTCCTGTGCGGGCTCTACATGACCGACCAGCGCCACCGCCCGTCACCGGAGACCTTCGGGGAACCGGACGACGGATGGTCCAAGGAGGCCGAGGACCAGCTGAAGGCCTACTTCGACGGCGAGTTGCAGGAGTTCACACTCGAACTGCGCCTGCACGGAACGCCCTTCCAGCGCACGGTCTGGGAACAGCTCCGCCGGATCCCGCACGGTCAGACCCGCACCTACGGCGAACTCGCCGACGCCCTCGGCAACCCCAAGGCCTCCCGCGCGGTAGGCCTCGCCAACGGCAGGAACCCCATCGGCATCATCGTCCCCTGCCACCGCGTGGTCGGCGCCGACGGCAGCCTCACGGGATACGGCGGCGGACTGGAGCGCAAGCAGCGGCTGCTGGACTTCGAGCGGGGCGCGTCGCTGTTCTGACGATCAGCACTTGCCTCTGACGTCAGCGTCAGGTTTTAGCGTACCGGCCATGGACATCAACAACTCCGTCGCCCTTGTCACCGGAGCCAACCGCGGCCTGGGCCGCGCCTTCGCCCAGCGCCTGCTCGAACGGGGCGCCCGCAAGGTCTACGCGACGGCCCGCCGGCCCGAGACCGTGGACCTGCCCGGGGTCGAGGTGCTGCCCCTCGACATCGCCGATCCCGCATCCGTGCGGGCCGCCGCCGAGGCCGCCCCGGACGTCTCGCTGCTCGTCAACAACGCGGGAATCAGCACCGGAACCGACCTGGTGACCGGTTCGCTGGACGCGGTGCGGCACGAGCTGGAGACCAACATGTTCGGCCACCTGGGAATGATCCGGGAGTTCGCGCCGACGCTCGCCGGGAACGGCGGGGGCGCGATCGTCAACGTCCTCTCCGCCATGTCGTGGTTCGGGGGCAGGGGCGCGGGCGCCTACCACCTGACCAAGGCCGCCGCCTGGGCCATGACCAACGGCGTCCGCCTGGAGCTCGCCGAGCAGGGCACCCTGGTCACAGCGGTACACCTCGGCATGGCCGACACCGACATGGCGGCGGGCTGGCCAGTGGCCAAGATCGCTCCGTCGGACCTTGCCGACGCGGCGCTCGACGGTGTGGAGGCGGGCTCCGCCGAGGTCCTCGCCGACCAGTGGAGTCGGGACGTCAAGTCCCGTCTGCCGCTGATGCCGGAAGAGTTCAACGCCGCGATGGACCGCGCCCTGGCGGCGCTGATGGCGGTCTGAGCGGACCTCGCCCAAGGACTTCGGTCAGCTGCTTCTCCATCGGCCTCTCGAACAGCCTTAGTTGAGGTGTCGAGAGGCCCGTCAGCGGGCCTGGCGCGCGGTACCGACAACCAAGCGCGGTCCATGACCTGCTCTCCACCCGCCCCACCGAACGCAAATGTTCAGCAAGGAATCTCTGCGGTCGGCAAACGGCTCTACCCGCATAGATACTTCCGATGTTGACATGCTCCCGACCGCCCGGAATTCCTGCCGGGCACCGCTCCGGGAGAGCCCCCCATGCCCCGAATATCCCGCTCGCTGGTCACAGCGCTTTCCTCCCTCGCCCTCGCCGCCGCCGGCCTCACCGTCGCAGCCGGCACCGCCCACGCGCAGAGCTGCAGCCAGGACTACCTCCCCCTCCCCGACCCCAGCTGCCAGCCCGGCGACTTCAATCCGGACGTCACCCAGTCCACCATCGGCTCCACGATCTGCGTCTCCGGATGGACCGCGACCGTCCGGCCGTCCAGCTCCTACACCACCGCGCTGAAGAAGACGCAGATCGTCGAGTACGGCTACACGGACACCAGCACCTCGGACTACGAGGAGGACCACTTCGTCCCCCTCGAACTCGGCGGTGCCCCCAAGAGCGAGCTCAACCTCTGGCCCGAGCCGGAGTACGGCACCACGACCGCCGCCAACAAGGACACCGTCGAGAACAAGCTCAAGAAGGCCGTCTGTGCCGGCACGGTCACCCTCGCCGACGCCCAGGACGCGATCGTCACGGACTGGACGACCGCACTGGCCAATCTCGGGCTGAGCTGATCCCTGACCCTCTCTGCTCGGCGTGGGTGCCGGTCCGCTCCTCCGGGGTGAGACCGGCCCCGCGCCGAGACCTGTCAGTCGCCGCGGGCGCCCACCCGGCGCAGCAGTTCGGGCAGTGCCGTGCCGATCGGCTCCCGGATCACCTCGTCGGCGAGGCCGTCGTACGGTGTCGGCTCGGCGTTGACGATGACGAGACGGGCGCCGTGGTCGGCGGCGACGCCCGCGAGGCCCGCGGCCGGCTGGACCTGGAGGGTGGTGCCGACGGCGATGAACACCTGACAGGCCTTGGTGACGGCGACGGCGTCGCCCAGGACGACGGGGTCCAGGTGCTCGCCGAACATCACGGTCGCCGGCTTGAGGATGCCGCCGCAGGTGAGACACGGCGGGTCCGCCTCGCCGGCGTCGACCCGGGCGAGGGCGTCCTCCATCGGGCCGCGGGCGTGGCACTTCGTGCAGACCACCTGCCGTGCGGTGCCGTGCAGTTCGAGGACCTTGCGGGCGGGCATTCCGGCGAGCTGGTGCAGCCCGTCCACGTTCTGCGTGATCACCCGCACCGGCACACCGGACTTCTCCAGCTCGGCCACGGCCCGGTGCCCGGCGTTCGGCTCCGCGTGCAGCGTGCGGTTCTCGCGCCGCATCCGCCACGAGCGGCGCCGGATCTCCGGGTCGCTCATGTAGTAGTCGTACGTCACGAGCTTCTCGGCCTCGGGGTCCTTGCGCCACAGGCCGTTCGGGCCGCGGTAGTCGGGGATCCCGGAGTCCGTGGAGATACCGGCGCCGCTGAGGAGCGCGACGAGGGGCTTGGTCATGAGCCGAGGGTAGGATGGGTGATCCGGGTGCGGCGAGCGGATATCCCACCGGCAGGGCGCGAGCAACCATGAGGGCCGACGGCGCGCCGGCTCAGCCCACCCGGCGCCCGTTCTCCAGCTCCGCCGTCCCCGACCCGTCCGCCAGCACGTCCAGCGCGACCAGGACCCGGCGGCCGAGCCCGTCGGGCAGATAGTCGGCCAGCTCCTCGTGCGGCACGAGCCGCCACGACAGCAACTCCTCCTCCTGGAGCCGGATCGCCTTGAGGTCGTCCTCGCCGAGGACACCGCCGTCGTAGAGGTACGCCACCAGCGGCGGCCAGGTCGGCCGGTACACCCAGTCCACCGCGAGCAGCCGGCCGAGGTCGCGGTCGAGCCCGATCTCCTCGAGCGTCTCGCGACGCGCCCCCTGGCGCGGGGTCTCGCCCTCGTCGGACTCGATCGTGCCGCCCGGAAGCGCCCAGCCCTCACGGTAGTTGGGCTCGACGAGCAGGACCCGGCCCGAGGCGTCACGGAAGAGAGCGGCGGCACCGGCGAGGATCCGGGGAAGACCGGCGATGTACGCGGCGAAGTCAGGGGTGGTGGTCATCCTCGAAGGGTAACCAGCATCCGCGGCCGCCTTCACCGGCTCAGCAGGTGGTCACGGGGCTCAGGGGGCGCCCCCGTGGCTTCCGCGCGCCCCGGCCCGGCCGTCTCAGCCCTCCGCCCCTGCCCCCGCCAACCGCACCGTCCGCTCCGCCAGTTCGCTGATGTGCACCCCGTCGAAGCCGAACACCGCGCTGCGCACCCGGTCCTCCAGCGGCTCCTTCCACTGGTCCGGGATCGCGTCCGCCCCGGTGAGCACTCCGGCCACCGAGCCCGCGGTCGCGCCGTTGGAGTCGGTGTCCAGACCGCCGCGGACGGTGAGCGTGATGGTGCGGGTGAAGTCGCCGTCGCCGTACAGCAGGCCCGCGGTCAGCACGGCCGCGTTCGGGATGGTGTGGATCCAGCCGAGCCCGGCGGTCTCCTCCGCGACCGTCGTCAGCGTGTCCTCCCAGGTCATCCGGGTGTCGTGCAGGGACACCACCCGGCGCACGGTCCGGGCGAGCCGACTGCTCGCCGGGATCACGGTGAGCGCCTGGTCCACGGCCTGCCGCACGGTGCCCACGGTGAACGCCGCCGAGATCAGCGCCGCCGCCCACATCGCCCCGTACACGCCGTTACCGGTGTGCGAGAGCACCGCGTCCCGGCGGGCCAGCGAGGCGGCGCGGCGTGGGGCACCGGGGCTGGTCCAGCCGTAGATGTCGGCCCGGATGAGCGCCCCGATCCACTCCTGGCAGGGGTTGTCGTACGTCGCCGTCAGCGGCGGTTTCAGCCCGTTGGCGAGGTTGCGGTAGGCGGCCCGCTCCGCGGTGAACGTCTGCAGATACGGCAGCCTCAGCAACCACTGGTCGCCCACCTGCTCGGTGCTGAAGGCGAAGCCGTGGGTCTCCAGGAGGTCGAGGCCGAGGATGGCGTAGTCGACGTCGTCGTCACGGCAGCTGCCGTGGATGCGGCCGCGCACGCACTGGCGCCACTCGGGCCGCAGCTCGAAGCCGTCGCTCTCGCCGACGGGCTCGGGAAGGTAGTCGGTCAGGGGCAGGGCGGCGGCCTGCCGCAGATAGCGGTCGATCCGGTCCCGCGTCCACAGGTCGCCCTGCTCGACCGGCTTGCCGAGCATGTTGCCCGCGATCCGGCCCAGCCAGCCCCCGAGGATGCGGTCGCCGAGCTCTGGCTCAGTGCCCACAGGGGTCATAGCTCCGGTTTACCCCATTCCGGGGGAGCGCACAGAGGGTTCGCAACGCCTTCTCAGCCTCCGGGCGGTGCATGACGGCGGGGTGTGTCTCCGGTTAAGGTCGCAGCGGCGCGACTGGCCTTGACATGCACGAGGCCCGGAGAGCAAGGGGAAGACGTGACACAGCGCGTGCTCATCGCCGCGGACAAGTTCAAGGGCTCGCTGACGGCCGTGCAGGTCGCCGAGCGGGTGGAGGCCGGGCTGCGCCGGGTCGTGCCGGGCCTGGAGGTGGAGGCGCTGCCGGTCGCCGACGGCGGTGACGGCACCGTCGCCGCGGCGGTCGCGGCCGGTTTCGAACGCCGGGAAGTGGCGGTCGCCGGGCCCCTCGGACAGGAGATCACCGCCGCCTTCGCGGTCCGCGGGGACACCGCCGTCGTCGAGATGGCCGAGGCCAGCGGTCTGCAACGGCTGCCCGCGGGTGTCTTCGCCCCGCTCACGGCATCGACGTACGGCTCCGGAGAACTGCTGCGCGCCGCGCTGGACGCGGGCGCCCGCACGATCGTGTTCGGGGTCGGCGGCAGCGCCACCACGGACGGCGGCGCCGGAATGCTCTCCGCGCTCGGCGCCCGCTTCCTGGACGCCGACGGCGAGCCCGTGGCCCCCGGCGGCGGAGGCCTCGCCCACCTGGCCTCGGCCGACCTGTCGGACCTGGACCCGCGGTTCGCCTCCGTCGAGTTCATCCTGGCCAGCGATGTCGACAACCCGCTGACCGGACCCAAGGGCGCCCCCGCGGTCTACGGCCCGCAGAAGGGCGCCTCCCCGGACGACGTCGAGGCACTGGACTCCGCCCTGGCCCATTACGCGCAGGTGCTGGAGAAGGCCGTCGGCGCGAAGGCCGCCGAGTACGCGGCCTCACCGGGTGCGGGCGCGGCCGGCGGCATCGGGTACGGCGCCCTCCTCCTCGGCGCCCGCTTCCGCCCCGGCATCGAGGTCATGCTCGACGTGCTCGGCTTCGCGCCCGCGCTGGAGTGGGCGGACCTGGTCATCACCGGCGAGGGCTCCCTCGACGAGCAGACCCTGCACGGCAAGGCCCCGGCGGGCGTCGCCGCGGCCGCCCGCGCGAAGGACAAGGAGGTCGTCGCGGTCTGCGGCCGCCTCGCGCTGCCCCCGGAGGCCATCGGCAGGGCCGGCATCCGCCGCGCCTACCCCCTCACCGACGCCGAGCCGGACATCCAGCGGTGCATCGCGGAGGCGGGCCCGATCCTGGAGGACGTGGCGGAGCGGATCGGGCGGGACTTCCTCGTCTGAGGGGACCTGTCCGGGGGCGCGATCCCAGGGCCGGCGCAGACGTCGTACGGTGAACAGCGAGGGGCCCGAACCGGTATCGGTTCGGGCCCCTCGGCGACGTGCTGCGGCGGAGCCTTACGGCAGCTGGGCCGCCCTCGCCTCGCGCCTGTTGTCGCGGAAGTTGTTCACGCGGCGGGCGGTGGCGAACAGGGGGATCACCGCGCCCATCACCAGCTGGAGGGCGCAGCCCGTCTGGAGGAGGAGCTGGCCGCTGGGGGCGCCGAACGCCCAGGCCGCGAGGAGGCCCATGCCCAGGACGATCCAGGAGAGCATCGCCACCGCGAGGCGGCCCCGCGGCTTCGGGTACTCGACCCGGCTCACCATCAGCCAGGCCGTACCCACGATCGCCAGGAGCGTCGCCACGAAGGGCAGCTCCAGGAGCACGATCGAGACCACGGTGAGCGCGCCGAACGGCGACGGCATCCCCTGGAAGGTGCCGTCCTTGACCGTCACACAGGAGAACCGCGCGAGTCTCAGCACCACGGCCAGCAGCACCACCACCGCTCCGACCGCGGCCACCTTCTGCGAGGCGTCGTCCGCCACCATGCCGTAGACGAGGACGAAGTACGCCGGCGCCAGACCGAAGCTGATCAGGTCGGAGAGGTTGTCCAGCTCCGCGCCCATCGGCGAGGAGCGCAGCTTGCGCGCCACCAGGCCGTCGAACAGGTCGAAGACCGCCGCGCACAGCATGAGGATGACCGCCGTGGCCGCGCTGTTGCGCGCCATGCCGGACTCCTGGCTGTCGGTGAGGTGCGGGATCAGGATGCCGGTGGTGGTGAAGTACACCGCCATGAAGCCGCACGTGGCGTTGCCGAGGGTGAGGGTGTCCGCTATTGAGAGGCGGAGAGAGAGCGGCATCTCCTCCTCGTCGTCCACCGCGTCGGCCTCGGGCACCCAGCCCGCCTGGGTCTCAGGATCAGTCACGGTCAATGCGAGTCACCCCAGCCGTCGTCTTCTGGCCGACCTCGACCGCGACCTCCACGCCCTCCGGCAGGTAGATGTCGACGCGCGAGCCGAAGCGGATCAGACCGATGCGGTCACCCTGCTCGACCTTCGTGCCCTGCGGGATGTAGGGCACGATGCGGCGGGCCACCGCGCCGGCGATCTGGATCATCTCGATGTCACCGAGTTCGGTGTCGAAGTGCCAGACGACGCGCTCGTTGTTCTCGCTCTCCTTGTTGAACGCCGGAACGAACCCGCCGGGGATGTGCTCGACCGACGTCACCGTGCCGGAGAGCGGCGCGCGGTTGACGTGGACGTTGAGCGGGCTCATGAAGATCGCGACGCGGGTGCGACCGTCCTTCCACGGCATGATGCTCTGCACCACACCGTCGGCGGGCGAGATGACCCGGCCCGGGGCGATCTCACGCTCGGGGTCGCGGAAGAACCACAGCATGCCCGCCGCCAGCGCGGTGGCGGGCACGGCGACGGCCTTGGCGGCGCCCGACTTGCGCGCGCGTACCAGGCTCAGTGCTGCGGTGGCGACGGTCGGGAGGAGCCACGGCGATGCTCCGCGCGCGAGGCGTACGCCTGCCAGGCTGTCGCGATGTGCAGAGGTTTGGCTGTGGGGCATGGATGACCTTCGTAGCGGATGATGCCGCGCACTAGACGGGGGACGGCGGCTTTCCGGGATCGTACCGGTCGCGGGCCACAACTGGGCAAGCCAGGAAGCCGAGTCGGCGTCTGAACCGACTTGACGGGGTGTGATCTTCTTCTCCAAGAAAACACCCCGTATCCGGACATCTAGCCCTGGAACCGATACTCTTCGAGCAGCCTGCGACCGATGATCATTTTCTGGATCTCGGCGGTACCTTCACCGATCAGCAGCATCGGAGCCTCACGGTAGAGGCGCTCGATCTCGTACTCCTTGGAGAAGCCGTAGCCGCCGTGGATCCGGAAGGCGTCTTCCACGACCTCTTTGCAGTATTCGGAGGCGAGGTACTTCGCCATCCCTGCCTCAAGGTCGTTTCGCTCCCCGGAGTCCTTTTTGCGTGCCGCGTTGACCATCATCGCATGCGCGGCCTCGACCTTGGTAGCCATCTCGGCCAGCTTGAACTGAATCGCCTGGTGCTGGGCGATCGCCTTGCCGAAGGTGTGGCGCTGCTGGGCGTACGAGACGCCCAGCTCGAAGGCACGCTGAGCGACGCCGCAGCCACGCGCCGCCACATTCACGCGGCCCACTTCCACGCCGTCCATCATTTGGTAAAAACCTCGGCCGGTGACCCCGCCGAGCACCCGATCGGCCGGAAGTCGCAGGCCATCCATGATCAGCTCGGTGGTGTCGACACCCTTGTAGCCCATCTTGTCGATCTTCCCGGGGATGGTGAGGCCGGGACGGACCTCTCCGAAACCGGGCTCCTTCTCGATCAGGAAGGTCGTCATCGACTTGTGGGGCGCGGTGCCCTCAGGGTGTCCTTCGTCACTTCGGACGAGAACGGCGACCAGAGTTGACGTTCCGCCGTTCGTCAGCCACATCTTCTGGCCGTTCAGGACGTACTCGTCGCCGTCCTTGACCGCCTTCGAGGTGATGGCGGACACGTCCGACCCCAGGCCCGGCTCCGACATCGAGAAGGCGCCCCGGACGTCGCCGGCCGCCATGCGCGGCAGGAAGTGGTCCTTCTGCTCCTGCGTGCCGTGCTGCTTGAGCATGTACGCCACGATGAAGTGGGTGTTGATGATGCCGGACACCGACATCCAGCCGCGGGCGATCTCCTCCACGCACAGCGCGTACGTCAGGAGGGACTCGCCCAGACCGCCGTACTCCTCGGGGATCATCAGGCCGAACAGGCCCAACTCCTTGAGCCCGTCGACGATCTGCTGCGGGTACTCGTCGCGGTGCTCCAGCTCCGTCGCGACCGGGATGATCTCCTTGTCCACGAAGTCCCGGACGGTGGACAGGATCTCCTGCTGGACGTCCGTGAGGCCGTGGGTCTGGGCGAGGCGTGCCATGTCGGTCAGCCCTCCTGAAGTTCCGGGCGGCCGGGCTGTTCGCCGCCGCGCTCCTTGATGTAGGTCTCGGTGGGCACCATGACCTTGCGGCGGAACACGCAGACCAGCGTGCCGTCCTGCTTGTAGCCCTTGGTCTCGACGTAGACGATCCCGCGGTCGTTCTTCGACTTGGAGGGCCACTTGTCGAGCACGGTCGTCTGGCCGTAGATCGTGTCGCCGTGGAAGGTCGGCGCCACGTGCTTGAGCGACTCGATCTCCAGGTTGGCGATCGCCTTGCCGGAGACGTCCGGCACGGACATCCCGAGCAGCAGGGAGTAGATGTAGTTCCCGACCACCACGTTCTTGCCGAAGTCCGTCGTCTTCTCGGCGTAGTTGACGTCCATGTGGAGCGGGTGGTGGTTCATGGTGAGGAGACAGAAGAGGTGGTCGTCGTACTCGGTGACCGTCTTCCCGGGCCAGTGCTTGTAGACCGCCCCGACCTCGAACTCCTCGTACGTGCGTCCGAACTGCATCGCGCTCAGCCCTCCGGGATCTCGAACTTGCTGGTGCGCTGCATGCCGGCCGCGCGGCCCTTGCCGGAGATGACCAGGGCCATCTTGCGGCTGGCCTCGTCGATCATCTCGTCGCCGAGCATCGCCGAGCCCTTCTTGCCGCCCGCCTCGGACGTGTAGTAGTCGTACGCGTCCAGGATCAGCTCGGCGTGGTCGTAGTCCTCCTGGGAGGGCGAGAAGATCTCGTTGGACGCCTCGACCTGGCCCGGGTGCAGCACCCACTTGCCGTCGAAACCGAGGGCCGCGGCACGCTGGGCGACCTCGCGGTAGCCGTCGATGTTGCGGATCTGGAGGTAGGGGCCGTCGATCGCCTGGAGGTTGTTGGCGCGGGCGGCCATCAGGATCTTCATCAGGATGTAGTGGTAGGCGTCCGCCGGGTAGCCGGGCGGCTGCTCGCCCACGACCAGCGACTTCATGTTGATCGACGCCATGAAGTCGGCCGGGCCGAAGATGATCGTCTCGACGCGCTGGGAGGCCGTCGCGATCTCGTTGACGTTGTTGAGGCCCTGGGCGTTCTCGATCTGCGCCTCGATGCCGATCTTGCCGACCTCGAAGCCCATCGTCTTCTCGATCTGCGTCAGCAGGAGGTCGAGGGCGACGATCTGCTCGGCCGTCTGCACCTTCGGCAGCATGATGCAGTCGAGGTTCTGGCCGGCCCCCTCGACGACCGTGACGACATCGCGGTACGTCCACTCGGTCGTCCAGTCGTTGACGCGCACGACCCTCGTCTTGCCGGTCCAGTCACCCTCGTTGAGGAACTTGACGATGGTGTGCCGCGCCTCGGGCTTGGCGAGCGGGGCGCACGCGTCCTCCAGGTCGAGGAAGACCTGGTCCGCCGGGAGGCCCTGCGCCTTCTCCAGGAAGCGGGGGTTGCTTCCCGGTACCGCGAGACACGAGCGGCGGGGACGCAGACGGTTGACGGTCATGCGGGGACCTCCAGGGGGTCGAGCTTGTTCGCGTTCCGGATCTCGTCGACGATCCGGCCGATGATTCCGGTGATGTCGAAGTCCTTCGGGGTGAAGACCGCGGCCACTCCGGCTGCCCGCAGCTGTTCGGCGTCACCATTCGGGATGATGCCACCGGCGATCACCGGTATATCTGTGGCACCGGCCACACGGAGCCGGTCCAGGACGTCCGGCACCAGCTGGGCGTGCGAGCCGGACAGGATGGACAGGCCGACCGCGTGCACGTCCTCGGCGAGGGCCGCGTCCACGATCTGCTCCGGAGTGAGCCGGATGCCCTGGTAGACCACCTCGAAGCCGGCGTCACGCGCGCGGACGGCGATCTGCTCGGCGCCGTTGGAGTGCCCGTCCAGGCCGGGCTTGCCGACCAGGAAGCGGAGCTTGCCGACGCCGAGGTCCTTGGCGGTCACCTCGACCTTCCGGCGGACCTCGGCCATGGCCGAGCCCTCCTCCGCGGGCACCGCGACCGGCGCGGACGAGACGCCCGTGGGCGCCCGGAACTCACCGAACACCTCCCGCAGGGCCCCGGCCCACTCACCGGTCGTGACACCCGCGCGGGCGCACTCCAGGGTGGCCTCCATGAGGTTGGCGGTGCCCTTGGCGGCCTCCTTGAGCTTCTCCAGCGCCTTGCAGGGGCGCGGATGGTTGAAGGGCGGCTGGTAGCGGGTGTCGCGCCAGTGCTGGAGCGAGGCGATGACGCGGGCCTCGACAGCCGGATCAACCGTCTGGATGGCCGTGTCGAGATCCGCGGTCAATGGATTGGGCTCGGTCGTGTTGAAGATGTTGACGCCGACGATCTTCTCCTGACCGGACTCGATACGAGCGCGCCGCTCGGCGTGCGAGGCGACGAGCTGCGACTTCAGGTAGCCCGACTCGACGGCGGCCATCGCGCCGCCCATCTCCTGGATCCGCTCGATCTCCGCGAGGGAATCCTCGACCAGCTTCGCGACCTTCGCCTCGACGACGTGCGAGCCCTCGAAGATGTCCTCGTACTCCAGCAGGTCGCTCTCGTAGGCCAGCACCTGCTGCATCCGCAGCGACCACTGCTGGTCCCAGGGCCGGGGCAGGCCCAGGGCCTCGTTCCAGGCCGGCAGCTGCACGGCACGCGCGCGTGCGTCCTTGGAGAGGGTCACGGCCAGCATCTCGAGCACGATCCGCTGGATGTTGTTCTCCGGCTGCGCCTCGGTCAGCCCGAGGGAGTTGACCTGGACGCCGTACCGGAAACGGCGGTGCTTGGGGTTCTCGATGCCGTAGCGCTCTCGCGTGACCTGGTCCCAGATGCGGCCGAAGGCGCGCATCTTGCACATCTCCTCGACGAACCGGACGCCCGCGTTCACGAAGAAGGAGATCCGGCCGACGACGTCGCCCATGCGTTCCTGCGGCACCTGGCCGGAGTCCCGGACGGCGTCCAGGACCGCGATCGCCGTCGACATCGCGTACGCGATCTCCTGGACCGGCGTGGCGCCCGCCTCCTGCAGGTGGTAGCTGCAGATGTTGATCGGGTTCCACTTGGGGATGTGGGAGACCGTGTACGCGATCATGTCGGTCGTCAGGCGGAGGCTCGGCCCCGGCGGGAAGACGTGCGTCCCGCGGGACAGGTACTCCTTGACGATGTCGTTCTGGGTCGTGCCCTGGAGCTGGGTGATGTCCGCGCCCTGCTCCTCGGCCACGACCTGGTAGAGCGCCAGCAGCCACATGGCGGTGGCGTTGATCGTCATCGAGGTGTTCATCTGCTCCAGGGGGATGTCCTGGAACAGCCGGCGCATGTCACCGAGGTGCGCGATCGGCACGCCGACCCGGCCGACCTCGCCGCGGGCGAGGATGTGGTCGGAGTCGTAGCCGGTCTGCGTCGGCAGGTCGAACGCCACCGACAGACCGGTCTGGCCCTTGGCGAGGTTGCGCCGGTACAGCTCGTTGGACGCCTCGGCCGTGGAGTGACCGGCGTACGTGCGCATGAGCCACGGCCGGTCCTTCTCCCGCTTGCCTTCGGCGGGCTGACGCTCAGTCATCTATGACCCCGGGTGTCTCAGATGTTGCGGAAGCGGTTGATGGCGTCGATGTGCTGGGCGCGCTTCTCCTCGTCGCGCACGCCCAGGCCCTCCTCGGGGGACAGGCACAGCACGCCGACCTTGCCCTGGTGGAGGTTGCGGTGCACGTCGTAGGCCGCCTGGCCGGTCTCCTCCAGGGAGTACACCTTGGAGAGGGTCGGGTGGATCTTGCCCTTCGCGATGAGCCGGTTGGCCTCCCAGGCCTCGCGGTAGTTGGCGAAGTGCGAACCGATGATCCGCTTCAGCGACATCCACAGGTAGCGGTTGTCGTACTCGTGCATGTAGCCCGAGGTCGAGGCGCAGGTGGTGATGGTGCCGCCCTTGCGGGTGACGAAGACGGAGGCGCCGAAGGTCTCGCGGCCGGGGTGCTCGAAGACGATGTCGATGTCCTCGCCGCCGGTGAGTTCGCGGATGCGCTTGCCGAAGCGCTTCCACTCCTTGGGGTCCTGGGTCTGCTCGTCCTTCCAGAACTTGTAGCCCTCGGCGTTGCGGTCGATGATCGCCTCGGCGCCCATCGAACGGCAGATCTCCGCCTTCTGGGGGCTGCTCACGACACAGATCGGGTTGGCGCCGCCGGCCAGCGCGAACTGCGTGGCGTACGACCCGAGTCCGCCGCTCGCGCCCCAGATCAGGACGTTGTCGCCCTGCTTCATGCCGGCGCCGTTGCGCGAGACCAGCTGGCGGTAGGCGGTGGAGTTGACGAGCCCGGGGGCGGCGGCCTCCTCCCACGACAGGTGGTCGGGCTTGGGCATCAGCTGGTTGGACTTGACCAGCGCGATCTCGGCGAGGCCGCCGAAGTTGGTCTCGAAGCCCCAGATCCGCTGCTCGGGGTCGAGCATGGTGTCGTTGTGGCCGTCGGAGGACTCCATCTCGACGGACAGACAGTGCGCGACGACCTCGTCGCCGGGCTTCCAGGCGTTGACGCCGGGGCCGGTGCGCAGGACGACGCCCGCGAGGTCGGAGCCGATGATGTGGTACGGCAGGTCGTGGCGCTTGGCCAGCTCGTTGGTGCGGCCGTAGCGCTCCAGGAACCCGAAGGTCGACAGCGGCTCGAAGATCGAGGTCCACACCGAGTTGTAGTTGACACTCGATGCCATGACGGCGACCAAGGCCTCGCCCGGGCCGAGCTCGGGCAGCGGCACGTCGTCGAGGTGGATCGACTTGCGGGGGTCCTTGTCGCGGGTCTCCAGGCCCGCGAACATCTCCGTCTCGTCCTTGTGCACGGTGATCGCGCGGTACGACTCGGGGAGCGGCATGGCGGCGAAGTCGGCCGGCGTCGAGTCCGGCGACTGGATCGCGTCCAGGATGTCCTTCACGGTCACGGTGTTGCCTCCGGCGAATGGCGTCTTGAGGGGAGACGCTGAGGGTTACGTCGGTGCCGTCGGTTCGGCGGTCGTGCTTGTTCGGCAGCGCTTTGTGGCGCGAGAGGTTGCCTGTGACGCAGGCGTCCGGACGGGCAGGTCGATGACTTGCTGGGACAGCCGGCGTACGAAAGGTCTCTGCACGCCGGCCGCCCGGACACACTCAACGTAAGACACCGCGTGCCACCGTGCAAGGCACTGAGTGCCATAGATTGCTCTCAGATGAAATCTTTACGTAACACATGAGCGATGATCGATCGAACGGGGTCCGGAAGCCGCCTGAAAAGGGTCTCTGACATGCCAAAACGGCCACCCCGAGGGGTGGCCGTCATCACAGCGTCGAAGAGCCGCTCAACGCTCCTTGAGCGCCTGCTCGATGGCCCGCATCACCTCGTCCAGCGGCGCGTCCGTCCGCGCGACCGTGACCAGCACCTCGCCCTGGGAGGCCACGGACGCCGGCGCCGACCGCGGCACGGAGGTGTCCCGGCCCGCCCCGATCCCCGTGCCGAACGTCTTCTGCACGATCGCGAAGGCGTGATCGAGCTGCGCCTCCACGTCTCCCTGCCCCCCGGCCCGGAGCCACCGCCGCAGTACGTGGTTGTGCGCCGTGACCACGGCCGACGCGGCGACCTCCGCCAGCAGCGGATCGTCGTTCGCGTCGTCGTCGTGGGCGTGCTCGTCGAAGTGGCCGAGCAGATAGCGCGTGAAGAGCCGCTCGTAGCGGGCCACCGACGCGATCTCCGCCTCCCGCAGCGTCGGCACCTCGCGCGTCAGCTTGTAGCGGGCGACCGAGATCTCCGGCCGGGCCGCGTACATCTTCATGACTTCCTTGATGCCGCGGCACACCGTGTCGAGCGGGTGCTCGTGCGCGGGGGCCGCGTTCAGTACCGCCTCCGCCCGGACCAGCGTGTCGTCGTGGTCGGGGAAGATCGCCTCTTCCTTGGAGCGGAAGTGGCGGAAGAAGGTGCGGCGGGCGACCCCGGCCGCGGCCGCGATCTCGTCGACGGTGGTCGCCTCGTACCCCTTGGTGGAGAACAACTCCATCGCGGCGGCCGCCAGTTCTCGGCGCATCTTGAGCCGCTGGGCGGCCGCGCGGCTGCCTGCGGCACTTTCCGGCGCGTCGGGCGTGGCTGGTGTACGAGACGACTTGGCGGGCTGGGACATGACCCGAACGTACTGCATGTGCGCAGGTTGGTGCGCGTGTCCGGGGTTTGTCCCACCCGGACCCGGCCGGGGGCCGCCGGGTCCCGCGGGCGGGGTGAGACTGCCCGGATCGAGCAGTCCGCCCCAGTCCTCGCCGCCCGTGAACCAGTCGCCGACGTGCTCAGCGGCGGGCATATTCGCGGAAGCCACGGCCGGTCTTGCGGCCGAGGCAGCCCGCGGCCACCAGGTGCTCCAGGAGCGGGGCCGGAGCCAGGCCCGGGTCGCGGAACTCGCGGTGCAGGACCTTCTCGATCGCAAGCGAGACGTCCAGGCCGACCACGTCCAGGAGCTCGAAGGGACCCATCGGGTAGCCGCCGCCCAGCTTCATCGCCGCGTCGATGTCGTCAAGAGACGCATAGTGCTCCTGCACCATCTTGATCGCGTTGTTGAGGTAGGGGAAGAGCAGGGCGTTCACGATGAACCCCGCACGGTCCCCACAGTCGACCGCGTGCTTCTTGATCCGCCCACACACCTCGTGCACTGTTGAGTGGACGTCCTCGCCGGTCAACACCGTACGGACGACCTCGACCAGCTTCATCGCGGGCGCCGGGTTGAAGAAGTGCATGCCGATCACGTCCTGCGGGCGCGAGGTGGCACGGGCGCAGGCGACGACGGGCAGCGAGGAGGTCGTGGTGGCCAGGACGGCACCCGGCTTGCAGACCTTGTCGAGCGCCTGGAAGAGCTGCTGCTTGATCTCCAGGTCCTCGGCGACGGCCTCGACGGCCAGGTCGACGTCCGCGAACGCCTCGTACGAGCCCGCGGTGGTGATCCGGTCCAGGGTCTGCGCGGCCGCCTCGGCGGTCATCCGGCCCTTGTCGACAGAGCGGGAAAGCGACTTGCCGATACGGGCCTTCGCGGTCTGCGCCTTCTCCTCGCTGCGGGCGGCGAGCACGACCTCGTAGCCGGCCTTGGCGAAGACCTCGGCGATACCGGAGGCCATGGTGCCGGAGCCGGCGACGCCGACGGAGCGGACCTCGCGGCCCGGGGCCCGCGTGGAGTTCTCCAGCGGCGTCAGCGCGTCCCGCACGACCGTCGCGCTGCCCGGAGCCTCGTAGGTGTAGAAGCCGCGTCCCGACTTACGGCCGGTCAGGCCCGCCTCGCTGAGCTGCTTGAGGATGGGGGCGGGGGCGTGCAGCCGGTCGTGGGACTCGGCGTACATGGCCTCCAGGACGGTGCGCGCGGTGTCGACGCCGATCAGGTCGAGCAGGGCGAGCGGGCCCATGGGCAGACCGCAGCCGAGCCGCATCGCCGCGTCGATGTCCTCGCGGGAGGCGTACTTCGCCTCGTACATCGCGGCCGCCTGGTTGAGGTAGCCGAACAGCAGCCCGTCGGCGACGAAGCCGGGCCGGTCGCCGACCGCGACGGGCTCCTTGCCGAGGTCGAGGGCGAGGTTGGTGACC
This sequence comes from Streptomyces sp. NPDC001668, assembly GCF_042893155.1. Taxonomy (NCBI): domain Bacteria; kingdom Bacillati; phylum Actinomycetota; class Actinomycetes; order Kitasatosporales; family Streptomycetaceae; genus Streptomyces; species Streptomyces sp. NPDC001668. The sequence goes on along the minus strand of NZ_JBIAUQ010000011.1, from coordinate 107,814 downwards.
GCGGTGACGGCGGCCGGCGCGGTGAGCACCGAGGAGACGACCTCGACCAGCTTCATCGCGGGCGCCGGGTTGAAGAAGTGCAGGCCCAGCACCCGCTCCGGGCGGGCCGAGTCGGCGGCCAGGCGGGTCACCGACAGGGCGTTGGTGCCGGTCGCGAGGATCGTCTCCGGGCGCACGATCCCGTCGAGCTCCCGGAAGATCTGGTGCTTGATCTCGTACGACTCCGGAGCCACCTCGATGACGAGGTCGGCGTCGGCCGCCGCACGCAGGTCGGTGGAGATGTGGACACGGGAGAGGAGGTCGGCGCGCTCCTGCTCGGTGAGCCGGCCGCGCTCCACGGCGCGGGCGGTCGCGGTCTCCAGGGCGGCGACGGCCTTGGCGGCCTGCGCCTCGCTGATGTCGATGCCGACGACCTCGCGGCCGGCCTTGGCGAGGACCTCGGCGATGCCGGTGCCCATGGTGCCGAGGCCGACGACGGCGACCGTGTTGAGCGGGGACAGGGAGGGGTCGGACAGGGGAGTGGCCATCGCGGGACTCCAGGAATGAGGGTGACGACTGGGAGCGCGACCCGGTACGCCGAGGGGCGCACCGGGTGCGTGGGGAACTGCTGGATGCGGGTGTTGCCGGGCTGCGAGCGCACACGCCCGGTCCGTGGTCGCGGGCCTTGCACAGGCCCGGAGAACGGTGGAATCCGACCGGCCCTGTCCCAGGCCGGGTCGTACTGGTGGTACTCGAGGCACCGAACCGACTTCCCCCACTGCCTTGAAGGCGTGGGAGGTGCCCCCACGCGGCGGCTGCGTCACCAGGCCACCGCAAGGAGTTCCACGAGTGGGTAACTCGCTCGTCTGAGCTTAACCGGTGGGTAACGAGCGCGCCAGCCCCCGGATTTGTGATGTACGTCCCGCGCTGCGGGCGGGCCGCCTAACCTCGGGTTCATGGACGAAGAGTTGCGATCGCTCACGGAGCGTTTACGGCAGGAGTCGGGAGCGCCTGCCGCCGTCGACCGTCTGGTGGCGACCGAGGACCTGGACGAGCTGGCCGCGGTGCTCACCGAGCCCGGACAGCCGCTGTGGGCCCGTGAGCTGGCCGCGTTCCGGCTCGGTCTCGCGGGGGACCGCCGGGCCTTCGAGTCGCTCGTCCTGCTGCTGAACCACCGGGATCCCCCGCGCTGCGCCGCCGCCGCGTACGCCCTGGCCCGGCTCGACGACCCGCGCACGGCCCGCGCGGCCGCCGCCCTCGCCACCAACGAACTGCGGGTCGCCTACGCCCTGCACCCGGTCCAGCTCCTGGCGGAACTCCGCGCCCCCGAGTCCGTCCCCGCCCTCATCACCACACTGGAACGCCGGCTGCGCCCGCACGACCCCTACCGCCGCGTCGCGCTCGCTTGCGTGGAGGCCCTCGGCACCCTGGAGGACGCCCGCGCCAGACCCGTACTGAACGAGGCCCTGGCGCATCCCGCGCTGGCGGAGGCGGCGGTGCGGGCGCTTGCGCGGATTCCCCGGCAGAGGTGAGGCGCCACGAAACGGCCGCGGCCCAGCACCACGTGGGAGTACTGGGCCGCGGGGGCAACCCCGTCGGGGGGCGTCGGGCGCTCAGCCGCGGGTGCCGAGCAGGCCGTGCAGTGCCGCGCCGCGGGAGGACGTCGACGCCGCCTTGGAGGTCAGCGGCTTCGGGTCGGGCAGCGCCTTGCACACCGCGTCGGCCTCGCCGCCGCCACGCGGCACCTTTCCGTCCGTCAGATACGCGGCCAGGTACTTGTCCAGGCACTTGTTGCCGCTCAGCGTGATGCCGTGGTTCCCGCCGCCCTCCTCGACGACCAGGCTGGAGTCCGCCAGCAGCCGGTGGACCGTGGCGCCGCCCTCGTACGGGGTGGCCGCGTCGTTGGTCGCCTGGAAGAGCAGCGTCGGCGGCAGCTTGCCGTTGGCGACGTTCACCGGCTTCAGCGACCCGGTGGGCCAGAACGCGCACGGCGCGTTGTACCATGCGTTGTTCCAGGTCATGAACGGGGCCTGCTCGTACACGGCCCAGTTGTCCTTCTGCCACTGGCGCCAGTCGCGCGGCCAGGAGGCGTCACGGCACTGCACCGAGGTGTAGATGCTGTAGCCGTTGTCCCCGGACGCGTCCACGGCGCCGAAGTTCTCGTACGCCTCCACCAGCGGGTCGGCGTCCTTGCCGTTCACGTACGCCGCGAACGCCTCGGCGAGGTAGGGCCAGTAGCCGTTGTAGTAGCCGCCGGGGATGAAGGTGTCCTCCAGCTCGGAGGCGCCGACCTTGCCGCCCGCGGGCTTCTTGGCGAGGGCCGCCCGCATCGCGTACCACTTGGCCTCGATCTTCTCCGGATCGGTGCCGAGCTTGTACGTCGCGTCGTACTTGGCGATCCACGCCATCAGCGCCCGGTGCCGGTCGTTGAAGGCGTAGTCCTGGGCGAGGTTGTCGTCGTACCAGACGCCGGTCGGGTCCACGATCGAGTCCAGGACCAGGCGGCGCACCCGGTGCGGGAAGAGCTTCGCGTAGACGGCGCCGAGATAGGTGCCGTACGAGTAGCCGAAGTAGTTGATCCGCCGGGCGCCGAGGGCCTGGCGGATGGCGTCCATGTCCCGCACCGCGCTGATGGTGTCGATGTACGGCAGCACGCTCGCGTACTTCTGGCCGCAGGCGGCGGCGAAGGACTTGGCGCGCTTGAGGTTGGCCCTCTCGATCGCCGGCGTGGTCGGCAGGGAGTTCGGGCGCACCGGCTTGAAGTGGCCCGGCTTGCAGTTCAGGGCGGGCTTGCTCGCGCCGACCCCGCGCGGGTCGAAGCCGATGACGTCGTACTGGGCCGCGACGGCCTTGGGCAGGCCGGAGGCGACGAACCCGGCGAAGGTGACACCGCTGCCGCCGGGACCGCCGGGGTTGACCAGCAGCGGGCCCTGGTACTTCTTCGCGGTGTGCGGGACCCGGGACAGCGCGAGGGTGATCTGCCGCCCGCGCGGGTTCGCGTGGTCGAGCGGCACCTTGAGGGACGCGCACTGAAGCGTCGGGTAGTCGGAGGTGCCGCACTTCTTCCAGGTGAGCTTGGCGGTTTGAGCGGATCGCGTGGCCTGCGGGGTGCTCGCGTCGGCGGGGACGGCGGTGAAGGTCCCGGCCACGACGACCGCGGCACCGCACAGCACGGCTGCGCGTTTTCTCATGAGGTCCTCCCAGGACGGAGGGTGATGGACCGCGAGGGTCACGGTCCATGCCGCATCGTCCCGGAAAGTCCGCCCGGAAGAACGTGTTCTGGCAATACTTGACCCGATTGGTCAGTCCGATGCGCTCGAACGCTCTCAGATCAACGTGAGTTGGGTCGGTTCGGACACCGGCTCGACCTCGGGCTCCGGCTCCCGGATCCGCCGCGGCATTCCGGCGCCCGCCGGCCCGATGCCGTACTCCTGGGCCAGTTCATGTACCTGACGGGTGATCCGGCGCTGGTACCACTTCGGGGCGTAGGCGCCGTCCGCGTACAGCCGCTCGTAACGGCGTACCAGATACGGGTGCTCCCGGTTCAGCCAGGCCATGAACCACTCACGGGCGCCCGGCCGCAGATGCAGCACCAGCGGGGTCACCGACGTGGCCCCCGCGGCGGCGATCGCGCGCACGGTGGCCCGCAGCTGCGCGGGCCGGTCGCTCAGGAACGGGATCACCGGCGCCATCAGCACCCCGCATCCGATGCCGTGCTCGCCCAGGGTCCGTACGACGTCCAGGCGCCGCTCCGGGGCGGGCGTGCCCGGCTCCACGGTGCGCCACAGTTCGGTCTCGGTGAAGCCCACCGAGACCGAGATGCCGACGTCCGTCACCGCGGCGGCCTGCCGCAGCAGGTCGAGGTCGCGCAGGATCAGCGTGCCCTTGGTCAGGATCGAGAAGGGGTTCGCGTGGTCGCGCAGGGCGGCGATGATGCCCGGCATCAGCCGGTAGCGGCCCTCCGCGCGCTGGTAGCAGTCGACGTTGGTGCCCATCGCGATGTGGTCGCCGGTCCAGCGGCGCGAGCCCAGCTGGCGGCGCAGCAGCTCGGGGGCGTTCACCTTGACCACGATCTGCGAGTCGAAGCCGAGACCGGTGTCCAGGTCGAGATAGCTGTGGGTCTTGCGGGCGAAGCAGTACACACACGCGTGCGTGCAGCCCCGGTAGGGGTTGACGGTCCACTCGAAGGGCATGCGGGAGGCGCCCGGCACCCGGTTGATGATCGAACGGGCCCGGATCTCGTGGAACGTGATCCCGGCGAACTCGGGCGTGTCGAACGTACGGCTGACCACCGCGTCGGCGCCGAAGAGGGCGGCGTCGGCCCGTCCGTGTTCGGCGGACTCGGTGAGGTTCTCCCAGCGCATGAGGCCTCCTCGGTAGCACTGCCCCACGAGTGAAACACTTGTTCGATTTTCTGCGCAACCCCGATTTGGGCGGCCGTGGGCGGGGGTGGTTGGCTTGCTCCAAGCCCGAGAACTTGAAGTCCTGGAGGAAGTCGATGGCGCAGGTCGAGGCCACTACGGAGCGGATCGTCGCGGCGGACGCGGAGAAGGTGTTCGACGCCGTCGCCGACTACAGCGGTACGCGCGGCAAGGTGCTGCCGGAGCAGTTCAGCGAGTACGAGGTGCGCGAGGGCGGCGACGGCGAGGGCACCCTCGTCCACTGGAAGCTCCAGGCCACCAGCAAGCGGATCCGCGACTGCCTCCTGGAGGTCACCGAGCCCACCGACGGCGAGCTCGTCGAGAAGGACCGCAACTCCTCCATGGTCACCACCTGGCGGGTCACCCCGGCCGGCGAGGGCAGGTCCCGCGTGGTCGTGACCACCACCTGGCAGGGCGCCGGCGGCATCGGCGGCTTCTTCGAGAAGACCTTCGCCCCCAAGGGCCTCGGCCGGATCTACGACTCCCTCCTCGACCGGCTCGCCGCCGAGGTCGAGAAGTAGGTCCCCGCCCCTCGGGGCAGGCAAGTCCTCGTCCCGCGGCGGATGTTGATCTCGGTCACCGGATCGAGTGGATCTCCGGACGGCCCGCCGGAATGCCGTAACTCGTCGCGCTTGCTCGTAGTTGTCGCCTTATGCGGGAAATGCGTGGCAGGCGTGACGAGGGGAGCGGGACGTGGGCGTGACGACTGCGACGCACGAGGAACGGGTCGAAACGCCACCGGAGGCCCCCGCCCCGGCCGTCGAACTCGGCCCGCGCCGGGTCCGGTTGGTCTTCTTCGGGCTGATGCTCGCGCTGCTCCTGGCCGCGCTGGAGCAGATGATCGTCGCCACCGCGCTCCCGAAGATCGTCGGTGAGCTGCACGGCCTGGACCGGATGTCCTGGGCGATCACCGCCTATCTGCTCACCGCCACCATCGGACTGCCGGTCTACGGCAAGCTCGGCGACCTGCTCGGCCGCAAGGGCGTCTTCCAGTTCGCGATCCTCGTCTTCGTCGCCGGCTCCGCGCTCGCCGGACGGGCCGCGACCATGGACCAGCTGATCGCCTTCCGCGCGGTCCAGGGCGTCGGCGCGGGCGGCCTCATGATCGGTGTGCAGGCGATCATCGCCGACATCGTGCCGCCCCGGCGGCGCGGCCGCTTCATGGGCCTGATCGGCGCCGCCTTCGGACTCGCCTCCGTCGCGGGCCCGCTGCTCGGCGGCTACTTCACGGACCACCTCTCCTGGCGCTGGTGCTTCTACGTCAACGTGCCCTTCGGACTGCTGACCCTGGCCGTCGTCACCGCCGTACTGAAGCTGCCGAAGCCGCGTGTGCGGCGCCCGCTCGACGTGCTCGGCGCGCTGCTGCTCGCTGCGGCCTCCACCTGCCTGGTGCTGCTGACCAGTTGGGGCGGCACCGAGTACGCCTGGGACTCACGGGTGATCCTCGGCCTCGGGGCCGGAGCGGTGGCCTCCGCCGTCCTCTTCCTGGTCGCCGAGCACGTCGCCGCCGAACCCCTCATCCCCCTCAGGCTGTTCAGGGACTCCGTCTTCAACGTCACCGGCCTGGTGGGCCTGGTGATCGGCGTCGCGCTCTTCGGGGCGGCGAGCTATCTGCCGACCTTCCTCCAGATGGTCGACGGCGCCAGCGCCACCGAGTCCGGACTGCTGATGCTGCCCATGATGGCGGGCATCGTCGGCGCCTCCGTCGTCTCCGGACAACTCATCAGCCACACCGGCCACTACCGGATCTGGCCGATCCTCGGCAGCGCCCTCTCGGTCGTCGGTATGTGGCTGCTGTCCCGCCTGGAGGTCGACACACCCCGGCTGCACTACAGCCTCTGGATGGCAGTCCTCGGCGCCGGGATCGGCATGGTGATGCCGGTGCTGATCCTCGCCGTGCAGAACTCCGTACCTCCGGCCGACCTCGGCACCGCCACCAGCGCCAACAACTACTTCCGGCAGATCGGCGGCAGTGTCGGAGCGGCGGTCTTCGGCACGCTCTTCGCCGACCGGCTCGCGGACTCGCTGGAACGGCGGCTCCCCAGCGCGGAAGGGCTGCCCGACCCCGAGTCCCTCACCCCGCAGCTCGTCCACGGTCTGCCCCCGGCGCTGCGCGACGGCTACATCCGGGCCTACGCCGACGCCATGCCGAGGATCTTCCTCTACCTCGTGCCGGTGCTCGTCCTCGGCCTGCTCATCGCCTTCTTCCTCAAGGAGAAACCGCTGGTGTCCCACCAGACCGCCGACCCGGAGACCGCCCCGATCCCGCAGGCCCGCTCACCCCGCAGCGCCGGGGCCCCCGTGTGCGGCACGGTGCGGCGCACCGACGGGACCGCCGTGCCCCGGGCCGCGCTCACCCTCATCGACCTGACCGGGGCGCAGCTCGGGCGCGGTGCCGGCGGCGAGGACGGGCGGTACACGCTGCCGACGCCCGGACCGGGGGCGTACGTCCTCATCGCCGCCGCGGGCGGCCACCAGCCGCAGGCCGTCTCCGTGACGATCGGCGAGCGGCCCGTCGAACTGGACATCGTCCTCGGCGGCGCCGGACGGCTCACGGGCCGGGTGCGGACCGCCGACGGCACACCCGTCCCCCACGCCACCGTCACCCTCACCGATGCCCAGGGCGAGGTCGTGGCCACCACCCGCAGCTCACATGAGGGCGCCTACGCCGTCACCGAACTCGTCGCGGGGGAGTACACCCTCGCCGCCGGCGCGCCCGCCTTCCGCCCCGCCGCGCTGTCCGTCACCGTCCGGGCCTCCCGGGAGACCCACCAGGACGTCGAACTCGCGGGCGGCGCGGTGCTGCGCGGCACCGTGCGGGCCGGTGGCGGACGGGCCGTGGAGGACGCGCGCGTGACACTCCTCGACATGGCCGGCAACGTCGTCAACACCCTCACGACCGGCCCCGACGGCACCTTCCGCTTCGTCGACCTGTCCGGCGGCGAGTACACCGTCATCGCCGCCGGCTACCCGCCGGTCGCCACCGTCCTCCAGGTGGCCACAGGAGGGCGCACGGAGCGCGATCTGCAGCTGGGACACGAGGACTGACGGTGCGTCAGCGCGGGGCGCGCGCCGGGGCGCTCCGGTCCGGGCCAATTCCCGCATTGCCGCACACCGTGACCGCCCGGCGCCGTACGGTGGAGTAGGCGGCACAGATCTTGCGGAGAGAGGACCTGGGCCATGGACCGTGGCACCGAGAGGGGCGCACCTCCCAGCCGCGGAGCTGGGAACGGCGCGGCGGACGGACCCGCCGCGGCCGGCCGTGTCCCGCTGGCCGTGGTCGTGGTGGACCGCGACGGCCTGGTCTCCCACTGGAGCCGGGGCGCGAGCCGCCTGTTCGGCGCCGCCAAGGAGGAGGCCATCGGCCGCGCCGCCGCCGACCTGCTGCCCGTCTCCGGAGCACTCCCCGAAGCGGAGGACACGACGTCGTACGGCGGGTACGCGGCCTACGACGGACTGGGTCCCGATCTGGAGTCCTCCCTCGACGGCGGTCTCTCCTACCCGGCCGCGGGCCGCGCCCGTCTCACCGTGCCCGGCGCGGACCGCGTCGACGTGCTGTGGTGGGCCTACCCGCTGGTGGGCCCCGGCCGGGAGCGTCTGCTGGTGCTGGCCGCCGACGCGGGCGGACTCCGCCGGGACCTCGACCTGGACGAGGGCACCGCGGCCGTCGAGCGGATCGCACCCGCCTTCGCCCTGCACACCGACTTCCCCGGCGCCGACGAACTCGCCCGCAGACTGCCCGAGATCCTGCCCAGCATGAGCGTCGGCGAGAGCGCCCGCATCGTCGCGCAGGTCCTCGAACTGGGCTACCCCGTCCTGGAGTTCAGCCAGAACGACCGGGTGCCCGTGACCCCGGACTGGGGTGTGCCCCGGCGCGCCGAGCGCAGGGCCCGCCGTGAGCGGGCGGCCCGGGCGGCCGCGCAGGGCCTGCCGTCGCCGCAGGACGACCCGGACGAGGGCGAGGACCTGGAGTACGTCGCCGTACGCGAGCGTCTTGAGTTCCTGAACGAGGTCAGCGGGAAGATCGGCACCTCCCTCGACCTGTCGCAGACCATCGTCGAGGTCAGCAGGGCGGTCGTGCCCCGCTTCACCGACGTCGCCGGCACCTATCTGCGCGAACAGGTCGTCGCCGGCGAGGGGTTCCCCGACGGCGTCCCGGACACCACCACCATGTGGCACCGGGTGGCCCTGGAGCACACCGACGAACCCGGCCGCTGGGACGACGTGGTGCCGGTCGGCGAGGCCATGCCGTTCCCCGCGCACACCCCGTTCTTCCAGTGCATGACCAGCGGTGAGCCCGTCCTCGTGCCCCGCATCAGCGAGCAGATGGGGCACGCGATCGCCTCGCAGTTCGAGAAGCGGGACATCAGGCCGCTGATCACCGGCCGCTCCATGCTGGTCGTACCGCTGAAGGCCCGCAATGTGGTCCTCGGGTTCATGATCCTGCTACGGCACCCCGAGCGCGTCGAGTTCAACGACATGGACCGGGTCACCGGCGCCGAACTCGCCGCCCGCGCGGGCCTCGTGCTCGACAACGCGCGCATGTACACCTTCCAGGAGTCCGTCGCCGAGACCCTCCAGGACAGCATGCTGCCGCACATCCCGGCGCGCATGGCGGGCTGCGACATCGCCACCCGCTATCTGCCGGGCACGCTCCTGGGGCGCGTCGGCGGCGACTGGTTCGACTCGGTGAAGCTGCCCGGCGCGCGGACGGCCCTGGTCGTCGGTGACGTCATGGGGCACGGTCTCAACTCGGCGGCCATGATGGGCCAGTTGCGTACGGCCGTACAGACCATGGCAGCCCTCGACCTGCCGCCGGCCCAGCTGCTGCGCAACCTCGACGACCTCGCCCAGCGGCTCGGCGACACCTACCTCGCGACCTGTCTCTACGCCGTCTACGACCCGATCGCGAGCGAACTCCACATCGCCAACGCGGGCCACATCCCGCCGGTGATCGTCCGGGCCGGCGACGGGCGCAGTGAGCTGCTCGACCTGCCCACCGGGGCGCCCATCGGCGTCGGCGGGGTGCCGTTCGAGGCGGTACGCGTGCGCGTGGAGCCCGGTGACCGGCTGCTGATGTGCACCGACGGGCTGGTGGAGGTGCGCGGCGAGGACATAGGGGTGGGTCTCGCCACGCTCACCGAGTCCGCCGCGCACCCGGCCGCGTCCATGGACGACGCCTGCGACGCGATCATCCGCGCGCTGAACCCGCGCGGTGGCCGCAAGGACGACGTGGCGCTGCTCATGGCCCGGCTCAACGGCATCGAGCCGGACGACGTCGCCGAGTGGCGGATCTCCCTCGATCCGGCCGAGGTCGGCCGGGCCCGGGCGGCGGTGCGGGAGCAGCTGCACGACTGGGGGCTGGCGAAGCTGGCCGACGGCGCCGAGCTGATGGTGAGCGAGCTGGTGACCAACGCGGTACGGCACTCGCACCGGCGGCCCGTGGAGCTGCGGCTGGTGCGCGGGGACACCCTGCTGTGCGAGGTGGACGACGACGACCACGAGCTGCCGAACCTGCTGAGCGCGGGGCACACCGACGAGCAGGGGCGGGGGCTGCGGGTGGTGAGCACGCTCGCGCGTGAGTGGGGTGCCAGCCGTACCAAGGCGGGGAAGACCGTCTGGTTCGAACTGACCTTGCCTCGTCGCTGAGAGCGGGGCGCCACGGGTCCGTCGTCGAACTGGCGGTGAAGGAATGCGCCATGCGCTTGTCCGTGTGACCCTGGCGCGATACACCGTACTGGCCCGTCAAGTGTGGCGGGATTGTGTCGCATCCTGGGGAGTTGGGCATGAGCGTGACTGGTCGGTACCGGGAGTCCTGGGAGGGCTTCTGGCGGGAGGCCCCGGGACGGCAGGGGGCCGTGTTCTGGGACGCGGAACCGGTGTTGACCGCCGGAGTCCACCTCGCCCACTTCGAGCCGCTCCTGGTCGATCCGGGGCTGCCGCTCGTGGACCTGGGGTGTGGGAACGGCACCCAGAGCCGGTTCCTCGCCGCCCACTTCACCCAGGTCGTCGGCGTCGACCTGTCCGCGGCCGCCCTCGACCGCGCGCGCGACGCCGACCCCGACGAGCAGGTGACCTACCGGCTGCTGGACGCCTCCGACAAGAGCGAGCCGGAGAACCTGCACGCCGAACTCGGGGACGCCAACGTCTACATGCGGGGCGTGCTGCACCAGGCCGCGCCCGAGGACCGGCAGCAGCTGGTCGACGGGATCGCCACGCTCGTCGGGGAGCGCGGCCGGGCCTTCCTCGTCGAGCTGTCCGAGGCCGCCAAGTCGATTCTGGTCGGCCTCGCCCAGAGCCCCGACGGACCGCCCGCCAAGCTGGCACCCGTCTTCCGGCACGGCATAGCGCCCGGTGAGGTCGCCGACGAAGCGGTGCCGGTGTACCTCGGGGCGGCCGGGCTGACGATCGTGAGGAGCGGTGAGCTGCCGCTCATCACCACCGAGTACCGGTCCGACGGCACCCGGATCGAGCTGCCCTCGAAGTGGTGGGTGGTGGGACGCGCCGGCTGACGGGCGGTGGGGCCCGCCTCCCCGGAGGCAGGCCCTAGCGGCGCGCCTGCGCGGGCACCCCGGCGGTGTCGGCGGGCGCGGTCTTCCGGAACGCCCACTCCATCCTCGGTTCCATCACGCACCGGAAGACCCGCCGCACGGGTGCGGTGCACAGCGCGGTCACCACCGCACCGGCCACGAGCGTGACGGCGATCTCGCCGAGCGGCGTGTGCGGCCAGCGGTGGCCGGCCCAGTCGACGTGGTTGCCCGCCTGGACGACGAAACCGTGCAGCAGATAGCCGTAGAGCGTGCCCGCGCCCAGGGTGGTGAACCACATCCGGCGCCCCGGCACCCAGGACAGGAAGCAGGCGACCAGGACCAGCGAGCAGGCGAAGAGGGCCAGGGTCATCAGGGGCCCGTACCAGTCGGGCACACCGAAGTGCTCGGCGGCGTCGCGGTGGAAGAACCAGGCGTAGTCCATGCGCGGCACCGCCCAGTACGAGAACACGACCGCGGCCGCGAACACCGGTACCGCCAGGAGACGGACCCGCCACTGCCGTACCAGCGAGAAGTGCTCGGGCCGCAGGCGCAGGCCGAGCACGAAGTACGGCAGGAACTGCAGGGTGCGCTGGAGGTCGAGGTCGTCGCCGATGGACGGGCTGAGCGTGGCGAGCGCGGCAACCGCGAGGGCGATCGGCAGCGGCCACCGCACGCTGCGCCAGATCGGCGTGGTCAGCCGCCAGATGAACAGGGCGGCCAGGAACCAGGTCAGATACAGCGGGTCCAGGAGAGTGATCGCCCGGTCCGGAACCCCGTCCGACCACCGGGTGAAGTAGGTGTACGCCGTCTCGAACACGACGTAAGGGACGACGACCCCGGTGACCAGCCGCTTGATCTTCGCCGGGCTCGCGTCGAAGGTGCGCGAGAAGTAGCCGGAGATGATGATGAACGCCGGCATGTGGAAGGCGTAGACGATCGTGTACAGCGCGGTCACGGCGCGACTGCCGGAGCGCAGCGGCTCCCAGGCGTGTCCCATGGCGACGAGGACGATCGCCAGGTACTTGGCGTTGTCGAAGAACGCGTCGCGCTGCTTCGGGCGTCCGGGCGGGTTCCCCGGCGCGGTGGTCGCCGTCGTCCGGGGGGCCGCCGACCGGACGGGCTGTGCGGTGTCGCTCACTCTTCTCCTTGGCCGTCTCCTGTGGAACCCGCGAGGGAGGATACGCGTCTTCCGTGAGTCGCCTGTGCGGCAGGGGTGAGCGGCATGCGGCTCGCCTCACCGCTTGCGGGCGACGCAAACCTCCGCGCCGCGTAACGTGGCGCACCATGAAGATCCTGATCAGCGCCGACATGGAGGGCGCCACCGGTGTGACCTGGCCGGCCGACGTGCTGCCCGGCACCCCGCAGTGGGAGCGGTGCCGGTCGATGTTCACCTCGGACGTGAACGCCGCCGTGCTGGGCTTCTTCGACGGCGGCGCCGACGAGGTGCTCGTCAACGAGGCCCACTGGACCATGCGCAACCTGCTCCTGGAGCGGCTCGACGAGCGGGCGCAGATGCTCACCGGGCGGCACAAGTCGCTGTCCATGGTCGAGGGCGTGCAGCACAGTGACGTCGACGGCATCGCCTTCCTCGGCTACCACGCGGGCGCCGGTCAGGAGGGCGTCCTCGCCCACACCTACCTCGCCAACTCCATCACCGGGGTATGGCTGAACGACGTCCCCGCCAGCGAGGGCTACCTCAACGCGCACGTGGTGGCGGAGTACGGCGTGCCCGTCGTCCTGGTCACCGGGGACGACGTGGCCTGCGAGGACGCCCTCGGGTACGCCCCCGAGGCGCTGAAGGTCGCCGTCAAGGACCATGTCTCGCGGTATGCCGCGGTGTGCCGCACACCGGCCCGTACCGCCGCCGACATCCGGGCCGCGGCCAAGGCGGCGGCCCAGCTGGCGGTCCGTCAGGAACCCGTGCAGGCGGGGCCGTTCACGATCGCGGTCGAGTTCGACGCCGAGCATCTCGCGATGGCCGCCACCGTGGTGCCGGGTGTGGAGCGGATCGGGGTGCGGAAGGTGGCGTACACGAACGAGACCATGTACGCCGGAATCCGTACCTTCAAGGCGGTCACCACCATCGTCTCGGCCGCCGTGGAGGAGCAGTATGGCTGACCAGCAGGCACTGGACGAGGTCGTCCGGTTCACCTCCGACCTCATCCGTATCGACACCACCAACCGGGGCGGCGGCGACTGCCGGGAGCGCCCCGCCGCCGAGTACGCGGCCGAGCAGCTGGCCGGGGCGGGCCTCGCGCCCCTGATGCTGGAGCGCACCAGGGGCCGTACGAACGTCGTCGCCCGGATCGAGGGCACCGACCCGTCGGCGGACGCGCTGCTCGTCCACGGTCATCTGGACGTCGTCCCCGCCGAGGCCGCCGACTGGAGCGTGCACCCCTTCTCCGGGGAGATCCGCGACGGGGTCGTCTGGGGGCGTGGCGCGGTCGACATGAAGAACATGGACGCGATGATCCTGGCCGTCGTGCGGGGCTGGGCCCGACAGGGCGTACGGCCCCGGCGCGACCTCGTGATCGCGTTCACCGCCGACGAGGAGGCCAGCGCCGTGGACGGCTCCGGGTTCCTCGCCGACGAGCACCCGGAGCTCTTCGAGGGCTGCACGGAGGGGGTCAGCGAGTCGGGGGCGTTCACCTTCCACGACGGTGCCGGCCGGCAGATCTATCCGATCGCGGCGGGGGAGCGAGGCACCGGCTGGCTGAAGCTCACCGCGCGCGGCCGGGCCGGACACGGCTCCAAGGTCAACAAGGAGAACGCGGTCACCCGGCTCGCCGCCGCGGTGACCCGCATCGGCGAGCACGAGTGGCCGCTGCGGCTCACCCCGACCGTCCGCGCGGCGCTCACCGAACTCGCCGCGCTCTACGGCATCGAGACCGACCTCCACGACGTGGACGCGCTGCTGGAGAAGCTGGGCCCGGCGGCCCAGCTGGTCGAGGCGACCGTGCGCAACAGCGCCAACCCGACCATGCTGGAAGCCGGTTACAAGCTCAACGTGATCCCGGGGGAGGCCGTGGCCTACGTCGACGGCCGCTGTCTGCCCGGCGGCGAGGACGAGTTCCGCGCGACCCTCGACCAGCTCACCGGACCCGATGTGGACTGGGAGTTCAGCCACCGCGAGGTGGCCCTCCAGGCGCCGGTCGACTCGACGACGTACGCCAACATGCGTGCCGCGGTGGAGGAGTTCGCGCCCGAGGGGTACGTGGTGCCGTACTGCATGTCCGGCGGCACGGACGCCAAGCAGTTCTCCCGGCTCGGCATCACCGGGTACGGGTTCGCGCCCCTGAAGCTCCCGGAGGGCTTCGACTACCAGGCCCTGTTCCACGGGGTCGACGAGCGTGTCCCCGTCGAGGCGCTGCACTTCGGGGTGCGGGTACTCGACCGCTTCCTGCGAACGGCCTGAGCGAGTGGGGGAGAACGTGCAGACGTCGCCATACGGTTCCTGGCCCTCACCCATCGACGCGGCGCTCGCGGCCGCGCACGACGGGCACCCCGAATGGCTGGGCTTCGTCGGGGACGACGTGTGGTGGACCGAACCCCGGCCCGCCGAGGGCGGCCGCCGCACCCTGGTGCGCAGACGCGACGACGGGACCGAGGAGTCGGCACTGCCCGCGCCGTGGAACGTGCGCAGCAGGGTCATCGAGTACGGCGGTCACCCCTGGGCCGGCGCGACGGTGGCCGGCGAACCGCTCGTGGTGTTCGTGCACTTCGCCGATCAGCGGCTGTACCGGTACGAGCCCGGGGGCGAGCCGCGCCCCCTCACGCCCGTCTCCCCGGTGGGCGGCGGACTGCGCTGGGCGGAGCCGCAGTTGAGGCTCGACCTGGGCGAAGTCTGGTGCGTGCTGGAGGAGTTCACCGGCGACGGGCCCACCGACGTCCGCCGGGTGCTCGCGGCCGTGCCGCTGGACGGTTCGGCGGTGCAGGACCGGGACAGGGTGCGTGAACTCACCGACGACAGGCACCGGTTCGTCACCGGGCCCCGCGTCTCGCCCGACGGCTCGCGCGCGGCCTGGCTCGCCTGGGACCACCCGCGGATGCCCTGGGACGGCACGGAGTTGATCGTCGCCGAGGTCCACGAGGGCACGCTCCGGGAGCCCCGCACCGTGGCGGGCGGCCCGGAGGAGTCCGTCGCCCAGGCCGACTGGTCGCCCGACGGCCGTCTCCTGTACGCGAGCGACCGCACCGGCTGGTGGAACCTGTACCGCGACGGGGAACAACTCTGCCCGCGCGAGGAGGAGTTCGGCGGCGCCCTGTGGAAACTCGGCCACCGCTGGTTCGCCCCGCTGGACAGCGGGCTGATCGCCGTCGTGCACGGCGCCGGCTCGACCGCCCTCGGGATCCTGGACCCCGAGACCGGCGAACTCGTCGACGCGGCGGGCCCCTGGACCGAGTTCGCCCCCGCCCTCGCGGTGCACGGAGAGCGGGTCGTGGCCGTGGGCGCCAGCCCGCGCTCCGCCTACGAGGTGGTGGAGGTGGACACCCGCACGGGCCGGGCCCGCGTGACCGGGGCCCCGCACGACGACCCGGTCGACCCCGTGTACTACCCCGAGCCCCAGATCCGCACGTTCACCGGACCGGACGGCCGGGACATCCACGCCCACATCTATCCGCCCCACCACCCCGAACACACCGCGCCCGGTGGCGAGTCGCCGCCGTACGTCGTCTGGGCGCACGGCGGACCCACCGGGCACGCGCCCCTCGTCCTCGACCTCTCGATCGCCTACTTCACCTCGCGCGGCATCGGCGTCGCCGAGGTCAACTACGGCGGCTCGACCGGATACGGGCGCGAGTACCGCAACCGGCTGCGGGAGCAGTGGGGCGTGGTCGACGTCGAGGACTGCGCGGCCGTCGCGCTCGCCCTGGCCGACGAGGGCACCGCCGACCGTGACCGGCTCGCCATCCGCGGCGGCAGCGCGGGCGGCTGGACGGCGGCCGCCTCGCTCACCGCGACCGACGTCTACGCCTGCGGCACCATCGTCTACCCGATCCTCGACCTGGCGGGGTGGGGCACCGGGGAGACCCACGACTTCGAGTCCCAGTACCTGGAGAGTCTGGTGGGACCGCTCGCCGAGGTCCCCGGACGGTATGCGGAGCGCTCGCCCGTCGAGCACGCCGACCGGGTCACCGTGCCCTTCCTGCTGCTCCAGGGCCTGGACGACGTGATCTGCCCGCCCGCGCAGTGCGAGCGGTTCCTCGCCAGGATCGCCGGCCGGCGGGTGCCGCACGCCTACCTCGCCTTCGAGGGGGAGGGGCACGGGTTCCGCCGTGCCGACACGATGATCCGCGCACTGGAGTCCGAACTCTCCCTGTACGCCCAGGTGTTCGGGCTGAACCCGCCCGGCGTCCCGACTTTGGAGCTCACCACGTGACAGCACTCGTACGGCCGTCCAGGCTCGCGCCCGGTGCCCGCGTGGCCGTGGTCGCGCCGAGCGGCCCGGTCGTGGAGGAGCGGCTGCAGGCCGGCCTCGACCTCCTGCGAGCCTGGGACCTCGACCCGGTGGTCGCCCCGCATGCCCTCGCCACGCACCCCGAGCTGAGCTACCTGGCGGGTTCCGACGCCGACCGCGCCGCCGACCTCCAGCAGGCCTGGTGCGACCCGTCCGTGGACGCGGTGCTGTGCGCCCGGGGCGGCTACGGGGCCCAGCGGATGATCGACCTGCTGGACTGGGAGGCGATGCGGGCGGCCGGCCCCAAGGTGTTCGTGGGCTTCAGCGACGTCACGACCCTGCACCAGGCGTTCGCCACCCGCCTGGGGCTGGTCACGCTGTACGGTCCGGCCGCCGCCGGGGTCGACTTCGTCAAGAACGCCGTCGCGCAGGAGCACCTGAAGGCCACGTTGTTCGCCCCGGAGACGGTCCGCGTCCTCACCTCCCGGGGCGCCCCCCTGACCCCCGGGAGGGCCCGCGGAGTCACTCTGGGCGGCTGCCTCAGCCTGCTCGCCTCCGACCTCGGCACCCCGCACGCCCGCACCGGGGCCCGGGACGGACTGCTGCTGATCGAGGACGTGGGGGAGCAGGCGTACCGCGTCGACCGCATGCTGACCCAGCTCCTGCGCACGGGCTGGCTGGACGGCGTCAAGGGGATCGCCCTCGGGTCCTGGGCCGGATGCGGCCCGTACGACCCGCTGCGGGCCGCTCTCGTCGACCGCCTCGGCGGCCTCGGCGTGCCCGTCGTCGAGGAGTTCGGATTCGGGCACTGCGAGGGGGCGCTGACCATGCCGTTCGGCGTGACCGCCGAACTCGACGCCGACGCGGGCACTTTGACGCTCGACGAAGCTGCGTTGCGCTGAGCTTTTGCTTGCCTGGAGCCCCTCTATTGTAGTATGGGCGTAATTTAAATCGCCAGGGGGCCGACGGTGACAGCGGTCGCGAACGGCGAGGGGCTCCCGAACCGGAGGTATCAGAAAGAATGAGTCTGAAAAAGGTGGTTCTCGGTTCCGCGGGCCTCGGGATCGCCGTGATCGGGTTGGTCTATCTCTTCGTTCCCCACCTCTTGCTCGACGTCTACGGGGTCGACATCCAGTCACCCTCGGAGGCGAACCTTTTCAGGAGCGGTTCCGGGTCGTTGTTCGTAGCCATGGCGATCTTGTTCTGCCTGGGAGCCGTCAACACGCGTTACACCAGGACTTCGCTCGTCACGCTGTTCACCTTCATGAGCGGCCTCGCTGTGGGGCGCCTGGTCAGCATCGTGGCGGATGGGTGGCCCCATGCGCTGCTGACCGCCGTTCTGGTGATCGAGGCTTCCTACGCCGGTGTTGCGGCCTATGTGTTGCGGGCGGAGGACCACGTAGTGCCGCGCGATGCCGACCGCGCCGTCTGATCGCTCGTTTCGATTGTTCAGCCCACGTTCCGCTGCCGCGAAAAATGGGGTGATCATGACGAGCTGGACTCCGGCGCGGCGCCTCGTCCGCTCGGCATTGACGATCAGGGTCGTGAGGTCCTGACCTTCATGCCGGGAGACGTGGTCTGGCCCGACCGGTTCTCGCTGATGGAACCCGTTCGCCAACTGGCGTGCGGGGCACGGCTGATCCGGGACTTCCACGACGCCGTGCAGGACTTCACGCCGCCCTCCGATGCGCGGTGGCAGCCGCTGATTCCCGCTGAGGGAACCTCGTGGTCGCAGACGAGGCGCGGTGGGCCTTCATCGACTGGGACGGCGCGGGTCCCGGCTCGCGCCTGTGGGATGTCGCCTACGCCATTCACGGGTTCATCCCGCTGTCCGCGCATCCGGACCGGCAGAGCCCGGAGGCGGCGGACCGACTGCGCGTCTTCGCCGACGCCTACGGTCTGGCCGAGTCCGAACGCCGTCGGCTGGTCCCTCTCCTGGGGCGCCGTACCCGTTCCATGCACGACTTCCTGCGCGACCAGGCAGCCACGGCGACGCCTGGCGAAACGACGCCGAGTACATCGAGCAACGCGAAGACCAGTGGATGCGGGCCCTGCTCGCCGGCTGAGGCTGCTGCCTGGCCGAACGCCGCAGCCAGGGGCGTCGTAGGCTGGCGGGATGCCGCACACCGCGTCCCGCTATCTCGCCGAAGGCCCCCGCGTCGGTATTCGTCACTTCACCTACGAGGACGCTGCCGAGTTCACCGCGCGGGCCAGGGAGAGCAAGGAACTGCACCAGCCGTGGCTGTTCCCGCCGGACAGCGAGAGCGCGTATCTCGCGTATGCCGGCCGGCTGATCGAGGACCGGACCAAGGCCGGATTCCTGGTGTGCGAGAAGAACGGGGAGAAGAGCGGGCAGAAGGAGGAGGAGCGGGGCGGCGGGGGCATCGCCGGGTTCATCAACATCAACAACATCGTCGAGGGCGGATTCCGGTGCGGGGCCCTCGGCTACGGCGCCTTCGCGCACGCCGCCGGGCGCGGGCTCATGCGCGAGGGGCTGAACCTCGTCATCGATCATGCCTTCGGGCCGATGCGGCTGCACCGCCTGGAGATCAACGCGCAGCCCCGCAACACCGCCTCCCTCGCCCTCGCCCGCAGCTGCGGCTTCCGCCTCGAAGGGTTCTCCCCGAAGATGCTCTACATCGACGGGGAGTGGCGGGACCACGAGCGCTGGGCGATCACCGCCGAGATGCGGGCTTCCGGTTGATCTTCATGGTGTCGAGGTCCGTGACCGTCGACTTCAGGTCCCTGAAGCCGTAGCCGAGCTCCCGGAGCGCCGTCTCCGCGCGGTCCTCGGCGATCGCGCCCGCCATCTCCTCGCCGTCCGCCGCGTCCGACACCACCACGTACCGCATCGAGAAGTGCTTCAGCGGAGCCGGCTCGTACGACAGCGAGCCCTCCTCGGAGAACCGCATGCTCGCCAGGGAGTGGTCCGCCGCCTCGGCGAGCAGCCGGGCGCGGGCCTCCTCGGTGAGCCCCTCCCATGTGCCGCGCACGATCACCCGGTAGGTGTGCTGCTCACTCACTGTCGCTCCCTCGCGCATCTCCGTGGACGGTCGACTGTACGTCGGCGAGGATGATCCGCATGCGGAATTTCGTCGTGCTGGACGCCCCCTCCAACCTCGGCCTGCGTCCGCCCGCCCCCGGCACCGTGCCCGGCTGCTACAAGCTCGCCGGCGCCCTGCGCGAGCAGCGGATCGTGCAGAGGCTGCGCGCCCTGGAGGGCGGGGTGGTGGTGCCGCCGCGCTACGACCGCGGGGACTGGCAGGAGGGCGACGGCGTCTTCAACGCCGCCGCGATCGCCGCGTACACCGTCAAGCTCGCCGACCGGATCGAGCGCCATGTGCGCGCCGGGGACTTCCCCGTCGTCCTCGGCGGCGACTGCTCCATCCAGCTCGGCGCCTCCCTCGCCCTGCGCCGCGTCGGGCGCTACGGGCTGGCCGCGATCGACGCCTCGCCGGACTTCCGGCACCCCGGCAACTCCGACCGGATCGGCGCGGCGGGCGGCGAGGAGGTCGCGCTCGGCACCGGGCGGGGGCAGGAGGATCTCACGGACCTGGAGGGGCTGAAGCCCTACCTGCGCGACGAGGACGTGCGGTTCTTCGGGATCCGTGACGCGTTCGAGGAGGACCGGGCCGAACTCGCCGCCCTGAAGATCCCGGTCGTGACCGTCGGCGACCTCCGGGAGTGGGGCGCCGACGCCCTCGCCCGCGCCACCGCCCAGGCCTTCGAGACCCCGGAGATCGACGGCTTCTGGGTGCACCTGGACGCCGACGTCCTCGACCCGTCCGTCATGCCCGCCGTCGACAGCCCGGACCCGGAGGGCCTCCTGCCCGCCGAACTCCTCGCGCTGCTACGGCCGTTGCTCGCCTCCCCCTCCTGCGTCGGACTCAACATCACCATCTACGACCCCGATCTCGACCCCGAGGGAACGGCGGGCGCGCTGCTCACCGACATCGTCGTGGACGCCTTTGCACAATCCTGACCGGCGGCTCCCCTGGCCGACTCCCCGCCGAGCGGTTTCCATGGTGATCGTGACGACGATCCGGCGAGACGTACTCACCCTGCCCGCCGCACAGCTGGGCCCCGACAACCCGCTGCCCCCGCTGCGGCTCCCGCACGAGGTCCACCGCGTCGACGTACGGGACCGGGACGACCTGCCCCGGGACATGGCCCGGCAGGCGGGCTACGGGCCGCTGCACAGCCTGCTGCCGGTCCGTGTCCGGGACGGCTACGGCAGAGAGCGCGCACCCCGCCGGTTCGAGACCATCGTGATCGAGAACGACCGGCTCACCGTCACCGTCCTCCCCGGTCTCGGCGGCCGGGTCGCCTCCCTCTTCCACAAGCCGACCTGGCGTGAACTCCTGTACCGCAACCCGGTGTTCCAGCCCGCGAACTTCGCGCTGAACGGCGCCTGGTTCTCCGGCGGCATCGAGTGGAACATCGGCGCCACCGGCCACACCACTCTGTCCTGCGCGCCCCTGCACGCGGCTCGCGTACCCGCTCCGGACGGCGGGGAGATGCTCCGCCTGTGGGAGTGGGAGCGACTGCGCGACCTGCCCTTCCAGGTGGACCTGTGGCTGCCGGAGCGGTCGGACTTCCTCTACGTCGGGGTGCGGATCCGCAATCCGCACGAGCGGCCGGTACCGGGCTACTGGTGGTCGAACACCGCCGTGCCCGAGGGGCGAAGGGTGCTCGCCCCCGCCGAGGAGGCCTGGCAGTTCGGCCACGAGCGTCACCTGCGCCCGGTGCCCGTCCCGCCGGACCCCCTCGACACCCCCTACGCCGCCGACTACTTCTACGACCTGCCCGACACCCGGCGCCGCTGGATCGCCGCCCTCGACCCCGACAGCCACGGCCTGGTGCAGACCTCCACCGACGTCCTGCGGGGCCGCAAGCTGTTCGTGTGGGGCACCGGCAGCGGCGGCCGGCGCTGGCAGGAGTGGCTCACCGAACCCGGCATCGGCGGCTACTGCGAGATCCAGGCCGGCCTCGCCCGCACCCAGCTGGAGCACGTCCGGCTGGAACCGGAGAGCGAGGTGACGTGGCTGGAGGCGTACGGGGCCTTGGAGGCCACGCCGGTGCCGACGGAGGCGGAGACGCGCCTGGAGGCCGTACTGCCGCGTGCCGCCGTCGACGCGGCCCACGCCGCCTGGAAGCCGTACGCCGACACCGAACCCGGCGAGACGCTGGCCGTCGGGTCGGGCTGGGGCGCCCTCGAAGTGCTGCGCGCCGACTGGAAGTTGCCCGGCACCCCGTTCGACGAGAGCACCCTGGGGGAGGCGCAGGCGCCCTGGCTGGAGCTGCTGCGAGCCGGGTCCTTCCCCGAACCGCGCCGGGTTCGGCCGCCCGGCGAGACGCTGGTCGCCCCGCACTGGCGGGACATGCTGGAGACCGCGCCCGCCACCCCGCTCACCGAGTACCACCTGGGAGTGGCCCAGTGGCACTCCGGTGACCGCGCGCAGGCGGTGCGCAGCTGGGAGCGGGGGCTCGAACTGGCGCCGTCCCGCTGGCCGTTGCTGCGCTGTCTCGCCGTCGCCGACCAGGAGACCGGCAACCGCGAGCGGGCCGCCGAGCGGTACGCCGAGGCCTTCGACGACCTGTGCCAGGAGCGGCGTGACGACGGGGAGTCGTGGACGGCGGCCACCGCCGCGCTCGCCCGCGAGACGCTGGAGGCGCTGCTCGCGGCAGGGCGTACGGCCGAGGCGCGTTCCGTGTGGGAGCGGCTGTACCCGGCGATCCGGGCGCGCGGCCGGTTCCGGCTGATCGAGGCCCGGCTGCTGCTCGCCGAGGGACGGCCCGAGGCGGCCCGGGCCGTCTTCGACGAGGGCTTCGAGGTCGCCGACCTGCGGGAGGGCGCCGAGGCGATCGGCGACCTGTGGAGCCGCCTCAGCGACGAACCGCTTCCACCGCGCCACGACTTCCGGATGCGGCCGCGGACGTGAGCAGGCCCTAGGTGACGTTGCGGTCCACGTACTCGTACACCACGCCGTCCGGGTGCATCGCGATCAGGTTGCGGCCCACCGGCGTGGGCACCGGGCCCGCGATGACCCGGGCGCCCAGGTCGGTGAGCAGCTGGTTGGCCTCGTCGACGTCCTTCACCGCGATGGTCGCCGCGACCTTGCGCAGCACCTCCAGCTCGGCCTCGGGGCCGCTCATCAGCAGGAAGCAGCCCACCGCTGCCACCTGGACGCCGCCGCGCTCGAAACGGAGAGCCGTCGCGCCCGCCAGCCGTTCGTAGAAGACGACCGCGGCCTCCAGATCGTCGACACAGACACGCAGCGTGGTTCCCAGAATGTCCATGCGGACGAGCCTAATTGCGGCGGCCGAGCCGCGGAGATCGTTTCACGCGATCCTCCCGGCCCGGCCGCCCGCACCGCACAGATGGCGTGGCGTTACGCGCACTCCCGTACGGGTACCCGGCGGCCATGGAGCGCTTGGATCACCTGGAGCATCTGGACAAGCATCTGGTCGACGAGCTGGCGCAGGTGGCGCGCGAGACCGTACGGGAGGAGCTGCGCGAGCAGACGCGCAAGCAGCGCCGTACGGCCATGCTCTACGCCGCGTCCGGAGCCGTCGCGCTGTACGCGGGAGCGGCCCTGGCACTCGCCGTGGGCCTCGCCCTCGCCCTCGGGCTGCCCGACTGGGCCGCCGCGCTGATCACCGCCGCGATCCTGGGAGCCGTGGCCTATGTGCTGCGCGGTGCCGCCAGGCCCGGCGCGTCCCGGCCCACGGCCGGGCACGAGGCGCGGACGGCGGCCGCACAGGGCGAGGCCGCCGGCGGGGTGACACCGGTGGCCGCGCCGCCGAGCGGGCTCGGGACGCCGTATCCGCCCATGCCGCCGGTCGCCCCCGGGACACCCGGCACCCCGGAGTCCGGCACGGCGCCGCGGCCGGGCGACACCGACACCGAGCAGCCGCACCACCGGGCCTGACGCGTGGTGCGCGAGGCAGGGAAGGAAGCGCGCGTGAAGCACGGCAAGGTCGTCGTGGTGACCGGGGCCAGCGGCGGCGTGGGACGGGCCACGGCCCGTGCCTTCGCCGAACGCGGGGCCCGGGTCGCCCTGCTGGCCCGGGGCCGCGAAGGCCTCGCGGCCGCCGCCGACGAGGTGCAGCGGGCGGGCGGTGAGGCGCTCGTCGTGAGCGTCGACATGTCCGACGCCAAGGCCGTCGACGACGCGGCCCAGCAGGTCGTCGACGCCTTCGGACACATCGACGTCTGGGTCAACAACGCCTTCACCGGGGTCTTCGCCCCGTTCACGGAGATCACCCCGGACGAGTTCCGGCGGGTGACCGAAGTGACGTACCTGGGCTATGTGTTCGGCACCCGGGCCGCCCTCCACCACATGCTGCCGCGGGACCGCGGCACGATCGTGCAGGTGGGGTCCGCGCTGGCCTACCGGGGCATCCCCTTGCAGTCGGCGTACTGCGGGGCCAAGCACGCCATCCAGGGCTTCAACGAGTCCCTGCGGTGCGAGCTGCTCCACTCGGGCACCGGAGTCCGTACCACGATGGTGCAGATGCCGGGCCTCAACACACCCCAGTTCGACTGGGTGTTGAACCGGATGCCCGGGAAGGCCCGTCCGGTCGCGCCGGTCTACCAGCCGGAGGTCGCCGCCCGCGCGGTCGTCCACGCGGCCTTCCACGCGCGGCGGCGGGAGTACTGGGTCGGCGGATCCACGGCGGCCACGCTCATCGCCAACGCGATCGCGCCGGGGGTGCTGGACCGCTACCTCGCCCGCACCAACTTCGAGGCACAGCAGGAAGAGGGCGAGCACGGCGGTCCCGGGAACCTGTGGGCTCCCATGGACGGGCCGCACGGGCGGGACTTCGGGGCGCACGGGCGGTTCGACGAGGAGGCCGTGTCCAAGAGCCCGCAGGACTGGGTCTCCCGCAACCGCGCCCGCGTGGGCAAGGGGCTCGTGGCCGCCGCGGCCGGCGGGCTGGGCATCGCGGTGACCTCCGGTCTGCGGCGCCGGGGCTGAGCGGCGGGGGAGCACCGGGGCGCCGGACTTCAGGCCACCCGGTACTCCTCCACCTCCTCCGTCCGCAGCGTCAGACCGTGGCCCACCCCCGCCACCGGGCGGACCGTGCCTCCCGTGGGGTCCAGGGCCCCGGCGAAGAACATGTCCTCGATCCGGACGTGGTCGTGGAACCACTCGATGTGGCGGAGGTTGGGAATCGCGGCCGCCGCGGCAGCATGGGCGTGCGGGGCGCAGTGGGTGGAGACCTCCAGGCCGTGGGCCTGGGCCAGCGCCGCCGCGCGCAGGAACTCCGTCACCCCGCCGCAGCGGGTCGCGTCCACCTGGAGACAGTCCACCGCGCCGGCCGCGATCATGCGGGCGAAGTACGGCAGGTCGTAGCCGTACTCGCCGGCCGTGACATCACAGACCAGCGCGTCACGGACCAGGCGCAGACCGGTCAGGTCGTCCGAGGACACCGGCTCCTCGAACCAGCCGACGCCGAGTTCCGCCAGGGCGTTGCCCACCCGCACCGCCTGCTTGCGGGTGTACGCCCCGTTCGCGTCGACGTACAACTCCGCGTCCGGGCCGATGACTTCACGCGCCGTGCGGACCCGGGACAGGTCGCGGGCAACCGCGCGGCCCCAGCTCTCGCCGATCTTCACCTTGACGCGGGGGATGCCCTGCCCGTGCACCCAGCCGTTGAGCTGCGCGGCCAGATGCGTGTCGTGGTACGTCGTGAAGCCGCCGCTGCCGTAGACGGGAACGTGTTCGCGGGCGACGCCGAGCAGGCGTGCCAGCGGGAGTTCCAGGAGGCGGGCCTTCAGGTCCCACAGGGCGATGTCCAGGGCCGAGATCGCGCAGGCCGCGATGCCCGGCCGGCCCGCGTTGCGGACCGACCGGCACATCGCGTCGTGCAGCGCCGGGATGTCCATCGGGCCGCGGCCCTCGACCAGCGGCCCGAGCTGCTCGGTGAGGAAGTCACCGACCGCGGCCGGGCCGTAGGTCCAGCCGGTGCCGGTCTCCTCGCCCGTCGTCACCTCGGCGATCACCATGGTGGTGGTGTCCCAGGCGAGCGTGCCGTCGGCCTCCGGGGCGTCGGTCGGCACCGTGTACACCGAGACGACCGGGCGGTGCAGTTTCATCGCTCACCCCTGCTGGAGCTGGGGCAGCACCTTCGTACGGTAGAAGTCGAAGAAGGCGCGCTGGTCGGGGCCGATCTGGTTCACGTAGACCCGGTCGAAGCCCGCGTCGGCGAAGGCGCTCAGCGCGGAGACGTGCTCGTCGACGTCGTCCCCGCACACCGCCTTCTCGCTCACCATCTCGTCGGTGACCAGCGGTCCCAGCTGCTCGAAATGGCGCGGCGAGGGCAGGATCTGGGCCATCTCGCCGGGCAGGAACTGGTTGAACCACAGCTTGCGGACCGTACGGACGCACTCGTCGCGGTCGGTGCCATAGCAGACCTTCGTGCCGCCGATGACCGGTTTTCCGGCCCCGCCGCCCTTGCGGAACTGCTCCACCATCGACTCGTCCGGCGTCATCGTGATGAAGCCGTCGCCGACCCGGGACGCGAGCGCCGTGGCCGCGGGGCCGAAGCCGGAGATGTCGATCGGGACGGGCTCGTCGGGGACCGTGTACAGGCGGGCGTTCTCGACGGTGTAGTGCGTGCCGTGGTGGTTGACCTCCTCGCCCGTGAAGAGGCGGCGCATCACCTGGATCGACTCCTCCAGCATCTCCAGGCGGATGTGCGCGGGCGGCCAGACATGGCCGAGCACGTGCTCGTTGAGGGCCTCGCCGGAGCCGACGCCGAGGCGGAAGCGGCCGTTCGTCATCACGGCCGAGGTCGCCGCGGCCTGCGCCACCACCGCCGGGTGGATCCGCACGGTCGGGCAGGTCACGGCCGTCTCGATCGGCAGGGACACCGCCTCCGAGAGCGCGCCGATCACCGACCACACGAAGGGGCTCTGGCCCTGGGCGTCGTTCCACGGGTGGTAGTGGTCGGAGATCCACAGCGAGCTGAAGCCCGCCTGCTCGGCCATCCGCGCCTGTTCGACGAGGTCCGCGGGAGCGAACTCCTCGCACGACAGGAAGTAGCCGTATTCGGGCATGGGGGGTACCTCCGGCGGTTCCGTGATGAGAGGGGCCTCCTCCGAGTACCCGGCGGCCCGTACGGAAACCGGCGTTTGGGTGCTCCGGCCAGGGGGACGCGGAAGGCTCCCGAGGTACGCGACAGCCCCGGAGGCGAACCGTGAGTCGACCCCGCATAGTGATCGTCGGTGCCGGCTTCGCCGGGTACCGGACGGCCAAGGAACTGTCCCGAAAGGCCCGCGGCAAGGCCGACATCACCCTGCTCAACCCGACCGACTACTTCCTGTACCTGCCCCTGCTGCCCCAGGTCGCCGCCGGTGTCCTGGAGCCCCGGCGGGTGACCGTCTCCCTCTCCGACACGCTGCCGCGGGTGCGGCTGGTGCTCGGCGAGGCCGACGGCATCGACCTGGACGCACGCACCGTCCAGTACACCGGCCCCGAGGGCGGCCGCGGCACCCTCGGCTACGACCGGCTGGTGCTGGCCGCCGGGAGCGTCAACAAACTGCTGCCCATCCCCGGCGTCGCCGAGCACGCGCACGGCTTCCGGGGCCTTCCCGAGGCGCTGTACCTGCGCGACCACGTGACCCGGCAGGTGGAGCTCGCCGCGGCCGCCGACGACCCGGAGACCTGCGCCGCCCGGTGCACCTTCGTCGTGGTCGGCGCGGGCTACACGGGCACCGAGGTCGCCGCGCACGGGCAGCTGTTCACCGACGCGCAGGTGCGCAGGCACCCGCTGCGGCAGGGGATGAGGCCGCGCTGGATCCTCCTCGACGTGGCCGAACGGGTCCTGCCCGAGCTCGACCCGCATCTGTCCCGCACCGCCGACCGCACCCTCAGGGAACGCGGCGTGGAGGTACGGATGGGTACGTCCGTGAAGGAGGCCACGCCCGACGGAGTGCTGCTGACCGACGGCGAGTTCGTCGCGACGCGGTCGCTGGTGTGGTGCGTGGGCGTACGGCCCGATCCGCTCGCCGAGTCGCTCGGACTGCCCATGGAGCGCGGCCGGCTGCTCGTCGACCCGAACCTTCAAGTGCCGGGCAGGCCCGAGGTGTTCGCGTGCGGTGACGCGGCCGCGGTGCCCGATCTGGAGAACCCGGGGCAGTACACGCCGATGACGGCGCAGCACGCCTGGCGGCAGGGCCGTACCGCGGCCCTCAACGTCGCCGCCTCGCTGGGGGCCGGTGTGCGCCGCCCCTACGAACACCGGGACCTCGGCTTCGTCGTCGACCTCGGCGGCGCCAAGGCCGCCGCCAACCCGCTGGGCGTCCCGCTGTCCGGCCTCGCGGCCGGTGCCGTCACCCGCGGCTACCACCTCGCCGCGATGCCGGGCAACCGCGTCCGGGTCGCCGCCGACTGGCTCCTGGACGCCGTACTCCCGCGCCAAGCAGTGCAGTTGGGCCTCGTACGGTCCTGGTCGGTACCGCTGGACACGGCCTCGCCGGAGCTGGCCCGGGTCCCGGGCCGACCGCGGCCCCGGCAGGAGGCCGACGCGCGCTCCGGCCCCGGGGCGGCGACCGAGGAGGAGACGTTGCCGGGGGGTGGGCCGGGGGAGTCGCCCGAGCGGGAGGAGCCGGCGGGCGAGGCGCGTGCGGGTGCGCTGCGCGAGGTGGCCGAGCCCGGGTCGCCTGAGCAGGCCGTGCGGGGCGGGGCCGTGGGCGGCAGGGCCCGGCCGGAGGAGCCCGTGGCCGGTGAGGCCGGTGCGGGGGAGCCGGCCGTCGTGGCGAGCGCGGGTGAGGCGGTGATCGCGGAGGCGAAGGCGCGCGAGGTGGCCTCACCCGAGCAGGAACCGCCCGAGCGGCAGTCGGCCGGGTCGCGGACGCCTGAACGCCGGGCGCCCGACCAGGGGCTGTCCGAGCGGCAGACGCGTGAACGGCAGACGGCCGAGCAGGAGTTGCCCGAGGGGCAGACGCCCGAGCGGTCGACGCCCGAGCGGTCGACGCCCGAGGGGCAGACGCCCGAGCAGGCGAGCAACCGGCCCGGCGGCGAACCGGCGAAGAACCAGCCCACCCCCGAGCCCGCCAAGAATCAGCCCGGCGGCGAACCGGCGAAGAACCAGCCCACCCCCGAGTCCGCCAAGAGCCAGCCCCGCGGCGAACCGGCGAAGAACCAGCCCACCCCCGAGCCCGCCAAGAACCAACCCGGCGGTGAACCCGCCAGGAACCAACCGGGCGGTGAGCCGGGCCGAACCCCCGGCCCCGTCAAGCGAACCGACGCGGACCCCGCGGAAGGAGACTCATGAACACCGGTGAACTCGTCGAACTCGGCCAGCAGTTGCGCGTGGACAGTGTGCGCGCCGCAGGGGCGGCCGGCTCCGGGCACCCGACCTCCTCGATGTCCGCCGCCGACCTGATGGCCGTACTCCTCGCCAACCACTTCCGCTACGACTTCGACCGCCCCGCACACCCCGGCAACGACCGTTTCGTGCTGTCCAAGGGCCACGCCTCCCCCCTGCTGTACTCCGCGTACAAGGCGGCCGGTGTCATCGACGACGAGGAGCTGCTGACCTTCCGCAAGGAGGGCAGCCGCCTCGAAGGACACCCCACCCCGCGCAAGCTCGACTGGGTCGAGACCGCCACCGGATCGCTGGGTCAGGGACTGCCGGTGGGCGTAGGCATCGCGCTGTCCGGGAAGCGGCTGGACCGCGCCGACTACCGCGTGTGGGTGCTGTGCGGCGACAGCGAGCTCGCCGAGGGCTCCATCTGGGAGGCGGCCGAGCAGGCGGGCCACGAGCACCTCGACAACCTCACCGCGATCGTGGACGTCAACCGGCTCGGCCAGCGCGGACCCACCCGGCACGGCCACGACCTGGACGCCTACGCCCGCCGCTTCCAGGCCTTCGGCTGGCACACCGTCGAGATCGACGGGCACGACGTGGACGCCATCGACCGCGCCTACGGCGAGGCCGCGTCCACCAAGGGCCAGCCCACCGCGATCCTCGCCCGCACCCTCAAGGGCAAGGGCGTCGCCGACATCGAGGACCGCGAGGGACTGCACGGAAAGCCCCTGAAGAACGCCGACGACGCCATCGAGGAGCTCGGCGGCGTACGCGACCTGCGGGTCCAGGTGCAGGAGCCGCCGGCCGCCCGCGTCCTGCACGCCGTCCGCGCCGGGCACCTCGAACTGCCCCGCTGGGACACCGGTGAGGACGTGGCGACCCGCGACGCCTACGGCCAGGCCCTCACCGCCCTCGGCACCGGACGCGGCGACGTCGTCGCCCTCGACGGTGAGGTCGGTGACTCGACCCGTACCGAGCTCTTCGCCAAGGAACACCCGGACCGCTACTTCGAGTGCTACATCGCCGAGCAGCAGATGGTCGCGGCCGCCGTCGGGCTCGCCGCGCGCGGCTGGGTGCCGTACGCCGGAACCTTCGCGGCTTTCCTCACCCGGGCCTACGACTTCGTGCGCATGGCCTCCATCAGCGGGGCCGGGATCAACCTCGTCGGCTCCCACGCGGGCGTCGCCATCGGGCAGGACGGGCCCAGCCAGATGGGCCTGGAGGACCTGGCGATGATGCGGTCGGTGCACGGCTCGACCGTGCTGTACCCGTGCGACGCCAACCAGACCGCCCGCCTGGTCGCCGAGATGGCCGCCCTGGACGGCATCCGCTACCTGCGCACGGGCCGCGGTGAGAGCCCGGTGATCTACGGCCCCGACGAGGAGTTCCCGGTCGGCGGCAGCAAGGTGCTGCGCTTCTCCCAGAGCGACCGGCTGACGATCGTCGCCGCCGGCGTCACCGTGCACGAGGCGCTCAAGGCCGCCGAGGCGCTGGACCAGGAGGGCATCCGCGTCAGGGTCGTCGACCTGTACTCCGTCAAGCCCGTCGACCGGGACACCCTGCGCCAGGCCGCCGAGGACACCGGCTGCCTGCTGACCGTGGAGGACCACCACGAGGAGGGCGGCATCGGCGACGCCGTCCTCGACGCCTTCACCGACGGCCGGCCCGTACCCCGCCTGGTGCGCCTCGCCGTGCGGACGATGCCCGGCTCGGCCTCGCCCGAGGAGCAGCTGCACGCCGCGGGCATCGACGCCGAGTCGATCTCGGCCGCCGCACGACTGCTGGTGGAGCAGGCGATCGTGCCGTGACCGGGGACGGCGTACGGACCGTGCGGGCGGGCAAGCACACCGTCGAGGTGCACCGGCCGGACAAGGTGCTCTTCCCCGGCGGCGACGGCGCAAAGGAGTACACCAAGGGCGATCTCGTCGACTACTACCGGTCCGTCGCGCCCTTCATGCTGCCGCACCTGCGGGGCCGTCCGCTGATGCTGGAACGGCATCCGGACGGTCTCGCGGGCCCCCGGTTCATGCAGAAGAACACCCCGGACTCCTACCCGGAGTGGATCGGCCGCGTCGAGGTGCCCAAGGAGGGCGGCACCGTCTGCCACACCGTCTGTGACGACACCGCCACCCTCCTGTACCTCGCCGACCAGGCATCCCTGACTGTGCACCGCTGGCTGTCCCGGGTCGGGAGCGTCGAGCGGCCCGACCGGATGGTCTTCGACCTCGACCCGGCCGGGGACGACGAGTTCGGCGCGGTGCACGAGGCGGCCTGGCTGCTCGGGGAACTGCTCGACGAGCTGAAACTGCCCTCGGCGCTCATGACGACCGGCTCGCGCGGCCTGCATGTGATCGTGCCCCTCGACGGCCGGCACGACTTCGACGAGGTCCGGCGGTTCGCCAAGGACGTCGCCGACACCCTGGTCGCCGGCCACCCCAGCCGGTTCACCACCGCCGCCCGCAAGAAGGACCGCGGCGACCGCCTCTACCTGGACGTACAGCGCAACGGCTACGCGCAGACCGCCGTCGCGCCCTTCACCGTACGTGCGAAACCCGGCGCTCCCGTGGCCACCCCCATGGCCTGGACCCAGCTGGACGACCCGGGCCTGGACGCCCGCCGCTGGACCATCGCCGACGCGGTCGAACAGGCCCGCACCAACCCGTGGGCCGGGGTCATGGCCAAAAGGCGCGCCCTCGGGCCCGCCCGGCGCAGGTTGAACGCCTTGATGCGCTCTTGAAGGTTTGGCGAAGGAACGAGCGGCCACCCGAGGTGAGAGGTGCCATGACGAACACAAAAAACTCATCCGAATCACAGGATTCACGGAAATCCCGCAAAGGGACAGAAGAGGACACGGACGAGAACGTGGCGGATAACCGGCGGCCCAAGCCCATGGAGGTGCTGCGCAACGCGCGCGCCCAGCTGGCCGAGCTCACCGGTATGACCGCCGAGAACGTGTCGTCCTTCGAACAGACGGAGGACGGCTGGGCGCTCGAGATCGAGGTTCTCGAGCTGTCCCGGGTCCCCGACACCATGAGCCTGATGGCGAGCTACCAGGTCGAACTCGACCCGGAAGGACAGCTCACCGGCTATCGGCGCGTTCGCCGTTACGAACGCGGGCGCTCGGACGCACAAAGGCAGGGCGGCCGTTAGACCGCCCCGCCGTACAGACATCCGTTCACCAGCACACAGAAAAGGAGGCGCGGTCGGCATGACCGTTGTCCCGGCACAACAGGGCGGTGGCGGAGGCGGCTCCAGCGGCCTCTACGACGTTCTGGAACTGGTCCTCGACAGGGGTCTCGTCATCGACGCGTTCGTACGGGTCTCCCTGGTCGGCATCGAAATCCTGAAGATCGACGTACGGGTCGTGGTGGCCAGCGTCGACACATATCTGCGCTTCGCCGAAGCGTGCAACCGGCTGGACCTGGAGGCCGGCCCGCGCAAGGACCCCGGCCTGCCCGACCTGGTCGGCGAGATGACCGAGTCCGGCGCCCGCGGCAAGTCCAAGGGCGCGCTGTCCGGCGCCGCGGAGACCATCTCCGACGCCTTCAAGCAGGCGCGTGACGGCGAGGGCCAGACCGAGTCCAGGCCGCGGGCCCGCAAGTCCACGGCATCGCGCAGGAAGGAGGAACAGGAGTGAGCACGTACGTGTACGGCATCACCGCCGCCTCCCACCCCACGGTTCCCGAGGACCTGGTCGGCGTCGGTGACCCCGCGATGCCGGTGCGGGTACTGAAGGCGGGCGAGCTGGCGGCCATCGTCAGCGACGCCCCCGAAGGGCTGCGGCCCAAGCGCCGTGACCTCCTCGCCCACCAGAACGTGCTGAGCGAGGCGGGCGCGGACGGCTGCATCCTGCCCATGCGGTTCGGCAGCGTGGCCCCCGACGACGACACCGTCACCGGGGTGCTCGCGGAACGCCAGGAGCACTACAAGGAGCGCCTGCGCACCCTCGACGGCAAGGTCGAGTACAACGTCAAGGCCACGCACGACGAAGAGGCCGTCCTGCACCGCGTGATGTCCGACAACCCGGACCTCCGCGCCATGACCGAGGCCAACCGAAAGGCGGGCGGCGGCAGTTACGACGACCGCCTCCGGCTCGGCGAGATGGTCGTGGCGGCGGTCAAGGCCCGCGAGGCCGAGGACGCCGGCGAGGTGCAGCGCGCCCTGGAACCGGTCGCCGAGGCGATCAGCGTCGGCCCCGAGTCCTCGGGCTGGCTCGCCAACGTGTCCTTCCTCGTGGAGCGCGACGCGGCCGCTTCCTTCCTGGAGGCGGTGGACGAGCTCCGCAAGGCGCATCCGCACCTCGACCTGCGGGTCAACGGCCCGCTGCCGCCGTACAGCTTCGTCGAACCGGGCCCGGCGGAACCCGCCGGCACCACGGTCGGCATCGACCACGCGGAGGAGTGAGGCGGCCGTGGGTCTCATAGGAGAGGTGCTGCTGCTGCCGTTCGCCCCGGTACGCGGCAGCGCCTGGGCGATCAAACAGGTGCTGCACGAAGCAGAGCGCCTCTACTACGACCCGGCGGCGGTCCGGGCCGAGCTGGCCCGCCTCGAGGAGCGGCTCGAGGCGGGCGAGATCGACGAGGAGGAATTCGACCGACAGGAGGACGAACTCCTCGAACGACTGGAGATCGGCCTGCGCGGCGGCGCGGGGACTGGCGACGGGACGACACGATGAACCGAATGGGACTGGGCCTCGCGATAGGGGCCGGATACGTCCTCGGACGTACGAAGAAACTGAAGCTGGCGTTCGCCGTCGGGTCGGTCGTGGCCGGCAAGCGGTTGAATCTGACGCCGAAGGCGATGGCCGAGCTGGTCTCCCAGCAGCTGCTGAAGAACCCGCAGTTCAAGGAGATAGGCGACACGCTCCGCGAGGACCTGCGAGGCGTCGGCAAGGCGGCCTCCGGTGCCATGGTGGAGCGGCAGATCGACGCCATCGCCGACCGGCTGCACGGCCGTACCGCCCAGGTCCGCGACCAGCTCTCGGGCATCGCGCCCGAGGTCCCGGGCCTCTCCGACGACGAGGACGAGGAGTCCGAGGAGGACGAGGCGGCCGAGGAGGAGGAGACTGGGACCCCGGAGGCCGAGGCCGACGAGGAGCCCTCGGACGAGACCGAGGACGACGAGGACGAGGCGGCCGAGGACGACGAAGCCGAGGACGACGAAGCCGAGGACGAGGACGAGCAGGACGAGGCTCCGGCCGCGGCGAAGAAGACCGCCAGGAAGGCCCCCGCCAAGAAGACGGCCGCCAAGAAGGCGCCCGGCCGCAAGCCGGCCGCCAAGAAGACGGCGCAGAGCCAGGGCCGCACGGCCGGCAAGAGGACCGCGGCCAAGAAGACCACCGCGAAGAAGACGGCCGCCAAGAAGGCGACCGCGGCCAGGGGAGCCGGCCGAGGCACCCGGTCCCGGCTGCCGAAGGGAGGCGGTGAGTGATGACCGACACCGTCGGATCAGCCCGTGACGCCACCGACAAGGCGAAGAACAACCCGCTCACCGACGTGGCCCACAGCGAGGCCGCCGACCGGCTCAAGGCCGAGCTGCAGGAGTACGTATCCGCGCAGGCCCAGCGCATGCTGGTCGGCGTCGGCCGCAAGCTGGGCGAGACCACCGGCAAGCTCAACGACATCGCCGAGGGCAACAGCCCCGGTTTCGCCAAGCTCGCCCTCGACGGTGGCCGCAAGCTCGCCGAGGGCAAGGGACCGCTGCGCAGCGCGCTGGAGGTCGGGGCGGGCCGTGCCAAGGACAGCGTGGTCGGTGCCTTCAAGAACCTCGGCGGCGGCAAGGGCAAGAAAAAGGGCGGCGCGGGCCAGAAGCCCACGGTGATCATCGAGTTCATCGACGTGGGCGTGGACCTGCGCACCGCCTACGACCAGTGGACGCAGTACCAGGACTTCTCCACCTTCGCGAAGGGCGTCAAGAGCGCGAACCGCGCCGACGACACCCACACCGACTGGCAGGCGAAGATCTTCTGGTCCAGCCGCAGCTGGAAGGCGACCACCACCGAACAGGTTCCCGACGAGCGGATCCAGTGGACCTCGGAGGGCGCCAAGGGCACGACCAAGGGTGTCGTCACCTTCCACAAGCTCGCCGACAACCTCACCCGCGTCCTGCTGGTGATCGAGTACTACCCCACGGGTCTCTTCGAGAAGACCGGCAACATCTGGCGCGCCCAGGGCCGCCGGGCCCGGCTCGACCTCAAGCACTTCGCCCGCTTCATCACCCTCAAGGGTGAGGCGGAGGACGGCTGGCGCGGCGAGATCCAGGACGGCGAGGTCGTCAAGAGCCACGAGGACGCGGTGGCGGAGGAAGAAGAGGCCGAGGGCGCCGAGGAAGAGGACGAGGAAGAGCAGGAGGGCCCCGACGCCGAGTACGAGCCCGAGGACGAGCCCGAGGAAGAGGGCGAGCCGGAGGACGAGTACGAGGAGTACGACGAGGAGGAGGAGCCCGAGGAGGACCTGCCTGAGGACGAGGTGCCCGAGGAAGAAGAGGAAGAGGACTACGAGTACGCCGAGGGCGGGAGCCGACGATGAGCATGCCCAGCCGGCTCCCGGACCCCTACGGCCAGGGGAGCGGAGCCAACCTGGCCGACATCCTGGAGCGAGTGCTGGACAAAGGCATCGTCATCGCGGGAGACATCCGCATCAACCTGCTCGACATCGAGCTGCTGACCATCAAACTGCGGCTCATCGTCGCCTCGGTCGACAAGGCCAAGGAGATGGGGATCGACTGGTGGGAGGACGACCCGGCGTTGTCCTCCCGCGCCCGCCGTGACGAACTCACCCGGGAGAACAACGAGTTGCGTGAACGGCTCGCGCGCCTGGAGGAGCTGGAGCCCAGCCGCCGCCGTGCCGAGGAGGAGAGTTCATGACCGGACTGCGGTACGTGTACGCCGTCTGCCGCCCCTTCGGCACCCCGCTCCAGGCCCAACTGGCCGGGGTGGCCGGTGATCCGCCCAGACTGCTGCACCACCACGGCCTGGTGGCCGTGGTGAGCCATGTGCCGGAGCGGGACTTCGCCGAAGAACCGCTCCGCAGGCATCTGGAGGACCTGGAGTGGCTGACCGGGACCGTGCGCGCGCACCAGAGCGTGATCGACGCGCTCACCGTGGTCACCACCCCGCTGCCGCTGCGGCTCGGCACCGTCTTCCGCGACGACAGCGGGGTCCGGGTGATGATCGAGGAACGCGAGGAGAGCTTCCGGCGCACCCTCGACCGGCTCCAGGACCGGGTGGAGTGGGGCGTCAAGGTGTACGCCGAGACGGCGGCCCCGGCCGACCCGGAGCCCGCCCGGGCGTCGGAGAAGCCGGTCTCGGGGCGGGACTACCTGCGCCGGCGCCGCCAGCGGGTGCGGTCGCACGAGGAGATGTGGCAGCAGGCGGAGGCATTCGCGACCCGGCTGCACGAAACGCTTTCCGGATACGCCGAGGACGCCCGCCTGCACGCCCCGCAGAACCCCACGCTTTCCGGGGCCTCGGGGCAGAACGTGCTGAATGCCGCCTATCTCGTGCCGCGCGGCGAATCCGAGGAATTCGTGGAAATGGTGGACCGGACGAAGGGGGAAGTCCCGGGAATGCGGGTGGAACTCACAGGACCCTGGGCTGCCTATTCCTTCGCGGGGGAGGAACAACAGCCGTGACCGTCATCGAACGCCGCGAGGTGGCCCTCGTCGACCTCCTCGACCGGCTGCTGGCCGGCGGGGTCGTCATCACGGGGGACATCACCCTGCGCATCGCCGACGTCGACCTCGTCCGCATCGACCTGAACGCGCTGATCAGCTCGGTCAACGCGCAAGTCCCCTCACCTTTCGAGGAGTTGTTGTGACGGCCCGACGCAACCGGCTGGACCTGGAGCCCGACACGGTCGAGCGTGACCTGGTCAAGCTCGTGCTGACCGTCGTGGAGCTGCTGCGGCAGCTCATGGAGCGCCAGGCGCTGCGCCGGTTCGACGAGGGCGACCTGAGCGAGGAGCAGGAGGAGCGGATCGGGCTCACGCTGATGCTCCTCGACGACCGCATGACCGAACTCCGCGAGCGGTACGGACTGCGGCCCGAGGACCTGAACCTGGACCTCGGGCCGCTGGGACCGCTGCTTCCCCGTCAGTGATGGTCAGTGGTGTCCGGGGAACGTCACCACCTGTACCAGCGCCCCCTGCCGCCGCTCGACGTCGTTCCGCGCACCAGGAATCCCAGGAGCCATAGCACCAGCACGGCCAGTGCGATCCACCAGAGAATCTTCACCGCGAATCCGGCGCCGAACAGAATCAACGCCAGAAGCAGTACCAGCAGAATGGCAACCATGATGTGAACCTCCTGTTCTCCGGGTATCCCGGAAATGGAGATTCAGGCGCGCTTTCGGCACAGAATTTCTCCGTGCAGTACACAGAACCAGCCGTCGTCCTGCTTGCCCCACTCCCGCCACGCCTCGGCGACGGCCCGCAGCTGCTCGGCGTCGGCGTGCCCGCCCTCGGTGGCCCGCTCCGCGTACGCGGAGGCCACCGTGCGGTCCGCCCACAGCCCGCTCCACCACTCCCGCTCCTCGGCGGTGGAGTAGGTCCAGGTGCCGGCGCTCGCGGTGATGTCGGTCAGGCCCGCGCGCAGCGCCCAGGACTTCAGCCGCCGCCCGGCGTCCGGCTCACCGCCGTTGGCCCGGGCCACCCGGCGGTACAGGTCCAGCCAGTCGTCCAGCCCCGCGGACGCCGGGTACCAGGTCATGGCGGCGTAGTCCGAGTCGCGCACCGCGATGTACCCGCCCGGCTTGGTGACCCGCAGCATCTCGCGCAGCGCCCGCACCGGGTCCCCGACGTGCTGGAGCACCTGGTGGGCGTGGACCACGCAGAACGTGTCGTCCGGGAAGTCCAGCGCGTGCACGTCGGCGACCGCGAAGTCGACGTTCGTCAGACCTCGTCCGGCCGCCGTGGCGCGCGCCTGGTCCAGGATGCCGGGCGCGTGGTCGACGCCGGTGACGTGCCCGTCCGGGACCAGTGCCGCGAGGTCCGCGGTGATCGTGCCCGGCCCGCAGCCGATGTCCAGGATCTTCATGTGCGGCTTCAGCGAACCGAGCAGGTAGGCCGCCGAGTTGGCGGCGGTGCGCCAGGTGTGCGAGCGCAGTACGGACTCGTGGTGGCCGTGCGTGTAGACGGCGGTCTCCCGCGGCTTCTCCTGCGGTGTCGGCATGACTGAACTCCCCTTTTCGACATGTCCGTCGGTACGCAGAACCGTACGCCCGCATGTCGAATGGTGAGACCCCCGTATTGCGATGTGGACTGACGGGCCATCAGAAGGAGAGTGGCGGGTCCTCCCGGCGATATGCGTTTGCCCTGCTCCCGTCGGCGCGCGCAGAATGCGGCCTCATGGGACATCTGGAAGCCGCACACCTCGAGTACTACCTCCCCGACGGGAGGGCGCTGCTCGGCGATGTGTCGTTCCGGGTGGGGGAGGGGGCCGTGGTGGCCCTCGTCGGGCCCAACGGGGCCGGGAAGACGACCCTGCTGCGGCTGATCTCCGGTGAGCTGAAGCCGCACGGCGGGACGGTCACCGTCAGTGGCGGCCTGGGTGTGATGCGCCAGTTCGTGGGGTCCGTACGGGACGAGACGACCGTACGGGACCTGCTCGTGTCGGTCGCGCCGCCCCGGATCCGTCAGGCCGCGCAGGCCGTGGACAAGGCCGAGCACCTGATCATGACCGTGGACGACGAGGCCGCCCAGCTGAAGTACGCGCAGGCCCTGTCCGACTGGGCCGAGGTGCAGGGGTACGAGTCGGAGACGCTGTGGGACATGTGCACCATGGCCGCGCTCGGGGTGCCGTACGACAAGGCGCAGTTCCGGCAGGTGCGGACGCTGTCCGGCGGTGAGCAGAAGCGGCTCGTGCTGGAGGCGCTGCTGCGCGGCACGGACGAGGTGCTGCTGCTCGACGAGCCGGACAACTACCTCGACGTGCCCGGCAAGCGCTGGCTGGAGGAGCGGCTGAAGGAGACCCGCAAGACGGTGCTCTTCGTCTCCCACGACCGGGAGCTGCTCTCGCGGGCCGCCGAGCGGATCGTCTCCGTGGAACCCTCGCCCGCCGGGGCGGACGCCTGGGTGCACGGCGGCGGGTTCGCCACCTATCACGAGGCGCGGCGCGAACGCTTCGCCCGCTTCGAGGAGTTGCGCCGGCGCTGGGACGAGAAGCACGCACAGCTCAAGAAGCTGGTGCTGAACCTCCGTCAGGCGGCCAGCATCAGCCATGAGTTGTCCTCCCGCTACCAGGCGGCCCAGACCCGCCTGCGCAAGTTCGAGGAGGCCGGACCGCCGCCCGAGCCGCCGCGCGAACAGGACATCACCATGCGGCTCAAGGGCGGGCGGACCGGCGTAAGGGCCGTCACCTGCAAGGGACTTGAGCTGACCGGTCTGATGAAGCCGTTCGACCTGGAGGTCTTCTACGGCGAACGCGTCGCCGTGCTCGGCTCCAACGGCTCCGGCAAGTCGCACTTCCTGCGGCTGCTGGCGGGGGACGGCACGGTGGCGCACACGGGCGAGTGGAAGCTGGGCGCGCGGGTCGTGCCCGGGCACTTCGCGCAGACGCACGCCCACCCCGAGCTCTTCGGCCGCACCCTCCTCGACATCCTCTGGAAGGAGCACGCCCAGGACCGGGGCGCCGCGATGTCCCGGCTGCGCCGCTACGAGCTGACCGGCCAGGCCGAGCAGAGCTTCGACCGGCTCTCCGGCGGCCAGCAGGCCCGCTTCCAGATCCTCCTCCTGGAGCTCCAGGGCGTCACCGCGCTCCTCCTGGACGAGCCCACGGACAACCTGGACCTGGAGTCCGCGGAGGCCCTCCAGGAGGGCCTGGAGGCCTTCGACGGCACGGTCCTCGCGGTCACCCACGACCGCTGGTTCGCGCGGTCCTTCGACCGGTTCCTGGTCTTCGGCTCGGACGGGAAGGTGCGCGAGACACCGGAGCCGGTGTGGGACGAACGACGCGTGGAAAGGGCCCGGTGACCCCAGGTCACCGGGCCCCTCCGGGGCGTCTCAGGCCCAGCGCAGCAGTGCGCCCAGGCCGCCCACCGGGACCTCCTCGGCCACCGGGGTCACCGACAGCGCCGGAGCGCCCGTCGCCACCACCGACCTGATCAGCGCGTCGTCGGCCCGGGCCGACCAGGAGTTCTGCTCGCCGAGGATCTTCAGCTCCGTACGGCGGACCGCCAGCTGGTCCGGGTCCTCCCCGACCCAGACCTCCTGGTGTGCGTCGGGCCCGTCCGGGCGGATGAGCAGCTCGTCGATACGGTGCTCACGCGCCGCCTCGACCAGCGCGGGCACGCCCTCCACGGCCCCAGGACGTCCGTCGTCGCCCGGCGTACGGGCGGCGAGGAACCGTTCCAGCTCGCGCTCCGCGCGCTGCCGTACGTGTTCGGCGCGGGCCCGCTCCACGTCCTCGTCCAGCAGCCGGCTCCCGGCGCCGTGCTCGGCCTCCACGACCCGCCCGTGCAGCCGCTTGGGCAGCCGCTCGCGCACCGACCGCTTCTCCCGCTCGTCGCCGACCAGGATCAGCAGGTCGGCGCCGGTCTCCTCCTGGCACACGGCGAGCGCGTCGGCGATCTCGGCCGCGTTGTGCTCCCAGGTGTTCTCCACGCGCAGCTGGAAGTGCCGTTCCGACCAGTCCGCGCTGCTCGTCCGGTGGACGGGCCACTGCTTGCCGGTGACCGAACCCGCGTCGCGCCGGCCGAGCGCCCCGCGCACCTCGAAGTCGGCGCCCTTGCGGTCGACGTACGCCACCACGCACAGCGGGTCCTCGCCGGCCAGCTCGACCAGGGGCGCGGTGTGCGGCAGCGGGGCCCAGCGGACCAGGCTGCCGCCCGGGGACCTGGTCAGCGGCGGGTCCAGGACGACCTCGCCGGCCCGGGCGAAGACGGCCCTGCCGTGCGGCTGCGACGAGTGCCGCAGTTCCTCCAGCGCCTCTCGCACGGCCACGCAGGTCTCCTCGTCGGCCCCCTGGGTGGAGAGCTCGCGGGCGACCGCCACGGCTGCCAGATGCCGCTCGTGGGACGTGTCCTCGGTGGGGCGTGGGGCGTCGACGTACACGGAGGCCCAGGGGCCCGGATGTTCGTAGAGTGGATGCAGGAAAGCGAGATCCATTGGTTCCCTCCCGGATGCCGCTCGGGGGCAGTGCGGTATTGCTCGCGGGGCGGGTACCCGAAGCGCATGAACGAACACGACGAGCGGGACACCACCATGACCGGAGTCGACCCCGGCCGGCTGGACGACCAGCAGCTGATGAAAGAGCTGGAGACGATCCACCGCACCCGGCACGAAACACTGCTCCACGGCTCGAACGACGCGCTCAGTGCCCACAACGAGCGCATGGCCCGGCTCGAGGGCGAGTACCTGCGCCGCCACCCGCGCCGGACGGTGGCCGCGGGCCGCACCCGTGAGGGCGCGCGGGAGCGCGGGTCGGGGGAGTCGGCCACACCGGCGCTGGACTGACCGGGAGAATCCCCCGGACAGGGAGGTCCCCCGGCCCGGACAGGGAGATCCCCCGGACAGCGGACGGTGACCTGCCGATCACGCGATCAGCAGGCCACCGGTGATGTGCCCGAAGGGGCGCGTCAGCGGCGCGTCGGCAGCCGGTCCCAGTGCCGGTGCGCGGCGATCGCGGCCACGAACGCGTCCAGGAACTCCTCGCCCGCCGGACCCGGAGACGTCTCCGTCACGACACCGTGGTCGGACTCCACGCGGTGGAACTCCTTGGACAGGCGCAGCCCCTCCGGCTCCAGCGACGACAGGATGCCGACGCCCGAGCCGAGCGCGCCGATGGGCTTGCCGTGCCGGTAGGCGTCCCGCACGAAACGCGTCGCGTCCGGGTCGGCGGCCGCCGGCGGGGTGCCCACGGGGCCGCCGGGCAGCAGGACGGCGTCGTACAGCACCGAGGCGACGGTCGGCAGCGCGCGGTCGACCGTGTACAGCTCGCCGTCGGCACCGCGCACCTCTCCGTCCGCCGGCGCCAGTGCCTCCACGATCGCGCCCTCGGCGGCCAGCCGTTCCCGCACCGAGGTCACCTGCTCGGCGTCGATCCCGTCGGTGACGAGGACCGCGATCCGCCGGGTGCGGATGGAGCCGTCACCGCGCAGTGCCTCCAGGCTGAGCGCGGGGGAGGAGAGCTTGTACGCCGTCTGACCTCCGGACGGTTCCGGTACGCCGATGCCGCCCGCCACCCGGGTCGCCAGCTCGCCGTCCACCTTCGCCAGGTGCTCGACCGTGCGGGCCCGCACCGCCCGGGCGTCCACCTTCCCCAGTTCGAAGCGGAACGCCTCGACGATGTGCTGCTTCTCCCAGTCGGCCATGCTGTTCCAGAACAGCGCGGGCTGGCTGTAGTGGTCCTGGAAGCTCGGGCTGCGCCGCCGGATCTTGTGCCCGTCCACGCGTTCCGTGTAGTGACTGAACGCGTCCCCGTCGACGCCGGCGTGGGCCGGGCAGCCGCCGCCGAGGGAGTTCGGGGAGTAGTTCGTGCCCCGGTGGATCGTGCTCTGGTGGTAGCCGTCGCGCTGGTTGTTGCGCACCGGCGCCACCGGCCGGTTCACCGGCAGCTGCGAGAAGTTCGGCCCGCCCAGACGGATCAACTGGGTGTCCAGATAGGAGAAGTTGCGGGCCTGGAGCAGCGGGTCGTTGGTGAAGTCGATGCCCGGCACGAGGTTGGCGGTGTGGAAGGCGACCTGCTCGGTCTCGGCGAAGAAGTTCTCCGGGTTGCGGTCCAGCACCATCCGGCCGATCGGCCGCACCGGCACCTGCTCCTCCGGGATCAGCTTCGTGGCGTCGAGCAGATCGAAGTCGAAGGCGAACTCGTCCTCCTCCGGCACCAGTTGGACGCCGAGTTCCCACTCCGGGTACTCGCCGGCCTCGATGGCGTCCCACAGGTCGCGCCGGTTGAAGTCCGGGTCGCGGCCCTGGCACTCCTGCGCCTCGTCCCACACCAGCGAGTGCGCGCCCAGCCGCGGCTTCCAGTGGAACTTCACGAAGGTGCCGCGCCCCTCGGCGTTCACGAACCGGAAGGTGTGCACACCGAAGCCCTGCATCATGCGGTAACTGCGCGGGATCGCCCGGTCCGACATCAGCCACATGATCGCGTGCAGGGTCTCCGGCTGCAGCGACACGAAGTCCCACAGGGTGTCGTGCGCGGAGGCGCCCGTGGGGATGTCGTTGTGCGGCTCCGGCTTCACCGCGTGCACGAAGTCCGGGAACTTGATGCCGTCCTGGATGAAGAAGACCGGGAAGTTGTTCCCGACCAGGTCGTAGTTCCCCTCGGACGTGTAGAACTTGGTGGCGAAGCCGCGCACGTCCCGCACGGTGTCCGCGGAGCCCTTCGGGCCCTGCACGGTCGAGAACCGCACGAAGACGGGCGTGCGGACCGCCGGGTCCTGGAGGAAGGCGGCCCGGGTGAACTCGGCGCAGGACTCGTACGGTTCGAAGTAGCCGTACGCGCCCGCGCCCCGCGCGTGCACCACCCGCTCCGGGATCCGCTCGTGGTCGAAACGGGTGAGCTTCTCCCGGAAGTGGAAGTCCTCCATCAGCGTCGGACCGCGCTCACCGGCCGTGAGCGAGTCGTCGGTGTGGTCCACCTGGACGCCCTGGTCGGTGGTGAGCGGCCCGGCGGCCGGGTCGTCGGCGTGGAAGTCCTCGCGCTGACGCTGTTTGCGGTCGGGGGAGTCCACTAGACGGCCTCCTTGGCGAACACGTCCAGGAACGTCTCGCAGAACGCCTTCAGGTCGTCCGGCTTGCGGCTGGTGACCAGCTTGTTGTCGCCGTGGTCGCAGACCTTCACCTGCTCGTCCACCCAGGTGCCGCCCGCGTTGCGGATGTCCGTCCGCAGACTCGGCCAGGAGGTCAGCACCCGGCCCCGTACGACGTCCGCCTCGACGAGCGTCCAGGGGGCGTGGCAGATCGCCGCCACGGGCTTGCCCCGGGTGAAGAAGTCCGCGACGAACGCCACCGCCTTCTCGTCCATCCGCAGGAAGTCCGGGTTGGCCACCCCACCGGGCAGCACCAGAGCGCCGAAGGAGTCCGCGGACGTCTCGCCCACGACCTCCTGCACGGGGAAGGTGTCCGCCTTGTCGAGATGGTCGAACGCCTGGATCGTGCCGGGCTTCGTCGACACGAGCACGGGCTCGTGTCCCGCGTTCACCGCCGCCTGCCACGGATCGGTGAGCTCGATCTGCTCGACGCCCTCGGGTGCGGTCAGAAACGCGATGCGCATGATGAATCAACGTCCTTTCCTGGAAGGGTCTTTCCTTGCACGGGACGTGCCGGCGCGGCACGAGCCGCCACCCGTCCGGATCGCCGCGCGCGCGGCGCGGCGGCCGGCTCGGCCGGCTCGACCTCGCGGTCCCCGGGCGTGGCGTCCGCACGTCCCCCACGGGCGACGCGGCAGACGTCCACGTCCACGGTGGTCCCCGCGGCGGCGGTCTCGGCGGCCCGGGCGCCGACCCGGCTCATATGAGGTCCCGTCCGTCGGTTGCGGGCTCCGGGTCGGGGTCCGCGCGGCTGATGTCGGCGAGCGCCGAACCCGGGTCCCGGCCCTCGGCGATGTCTCCGAGGCTCACCATGCCGACGGGCAGGCCGTCCTCGACGACCGGCAGCCGCCGTACGGCGTGGGCCCTCATCAGCGCGACCGCCTGCGTCACCGGGTCGCCGGGGGCGACCGTCAGCGGATCCGGCGTGCACACCGACTGCGCGCTCACCGTCAGCGGATCGGCCCCGTCGGCGACGGCCCGGATCGTGATGTCCCGGTCGGTGAGCAGCCCCACCACGCGCTGACCGTCGGCGACCACGACATCGCCGATGTCCTGCGCGCGCATCAGCCGCGCCGCCTCCACCAGCGAGGCGTCCGGGCGGACGGCCACCACACCGGGTGTCATCACGTCCCTCACCAGCTCCGCCCTCATGGGGCGTCCTCCGTCCCGGTCAGCGCCAGCGCGAGCTCCTGGACGTTGGCGTAGCTCTCCTCGCCCGGCAGTTCCTCCACGGCCTCGGCCAGGGCGTCGGGGGCGTTCTCACGGCGCAGCGCCCGCACCAGCTCGACGGGAGTGGCGGGGAACGAGCTGCGGCCCAGGACGCGGGCCAGCTCCAGCCGGACGGTCTCCAGTGACGCCCCGGCGCTGCCCGGCGTCACGGGCCCGCCCCAGACCTGCGGATCGTCGTCGGCGGTCGGCTCCGGGTCGTTCCACTCCTCGCTCCGGGTGGGATGCCCGGAGCGGAGCAGACCCTGGAGTTCGTGCTTCATCTCGTCGTCGCGGTGGCGGCTC
Source organism: Streptomyces sp. NPDC001668 (assembly GCF_042893155.1). Taxonomy (NCBI): domain Bacteria; kingdom Bacillati; phylum Actinomycetota; class Actinomycetes; order Kitasatosporales; family Streptomycetaceae; genus Streptomyces; species Streptomyces sp. NPDC001668. The sequence goes on along the minus strand of NZ_JBIAUQ010000011.1, from coordinate 62,903 downwards.
AGCCGGTCGCTGCCTCGCTGCATGCTTCCCTCCAGATCTTCGGGGTCCGCACCGCGTACCCGTGCACCGGAGGCCGACACAGGGTTTGCCGGACGGAAGCGGGGAGACCCGGTCCGAACCCCCCGCGCACCTCCCTTGGGAAGGACAAGGCGATGGTCGTCCTCGCCGCGCTCATACCGATCCTCATGCTCGGCGTCGTCCTCGCGCTGGGCCGGTACGAGGAACTGATGCTGCCGGAGCCCAAGGGCGACCGGCGCGAACCGGCCGCCCTCCCCGCGGTCACTTCTTCTCCCGCCCCGGCAGGAACTCCTGCACCTTCGCCTTGAAGCCCTGCTTCACCATGGACGCCGCGTCGGGGTCTCCCTTGAGGACCGAGGCGGCCGTGGCCTCCATCTGCTCCCAGGTGGCGTGCGGCGGGATCGGCGGTACGGCGGGGTCGGTGAGGAACTCCAGGACGGTGGGCCCGTCCGCCTGAAGAGCGGCCCGCCACGCGGCCTCCACGTCCTCCGGCTTCTCCACCCGGATCCCGGTCAGACCGAGGGAGCGGGCGAACGCGGCGTACTGCACGTCCGGAAGCTGCTGCGAGGGCAGGAACGACGGAGCGCCCTCCATGGCCCGCATCTCCCAGGTGACCTGGTTGAGGTCGTGGTTGTTCCAGATGGCGACGATCAGCCGCGGATCCTCCCACAGCTCCCGGTACTTGGCCACGGTGATCAGCTCGGCCAGGCCGTTCATCTGCATCGCCCCGTCCCCGACCAGCGCGATCGCCGGCCGGTCCGGATGCGCGAACTTCGCGCCGATGGCGTACGGCACGCCGGGGCCCATCGTCGCCAGCGTCCCGGACAGCGACGAGCGCATGCCGGGCCGCATGGTCAGGTGCCGGGCGTACCAGTTGGCGGTGGACCCGGAGTCCGAGGTGACGATCGCGTTGTCCGGCAGCAGCGGGTCCAGGACGTGGGCCACGTACTCCGGGTTGATCGGATCGGCGGACTGCTGCGCCCGCCGCTCCATCACCTCGCGCCAGCGCGTGACGTTGCCGCACACCGTGTCGAACCACTCGCGCCCGTCACGCTCCACGTCCAGCATCGGGATCAGCCGCTGGAGCGTCGCCTTCGCGTCGCCGACGAGATTCACCTCGTAGGGATAGCGCATCCCGACCATGTGCGGGTCGATGTCGATCTGCACGCCCCGCGCCTTGCCGAACTCCGGCAGGAACTGCGTGTACGGGAACGACGAGCCGATGGTCAGCAGGGTGTCGCAGTCCCGCATGAGTTCGTACGACGGGCGCGTGCCCAGCAGGCCGATCGAGCCGGTGACGTACGGGAGTTCGTCGCTCAGCGCGTCCTTGCCGAGCAGTGCCTTGGCGACGCCCGCGCCGAGCAGCTCGGCGATCCGCTCCACCTCGGGGCGGGCGCCTGCCGCGCCCTGGCCGATCAGGATCGCGGGCTTCGCACCGGAGTTGAGGATCTCCGCGGCCCGCTCCAGCGACTCCTGTGACGGCACCGCGGTCCAGGCGCTGCGGTCCAGGCTGGACGGCACCATCTTGAACTCGTGCGTGGGCGCCGCGTAGTCGAGCTCCTGGACGTCGCCCGGGATGATGATCGCGGTCGGGCAGCGGCGGGCGTACGCGGTGCGGATCGCCCGGTCCAGGACGTTCGGCAGCTGCTCGGGGACCGTCACCGTCTCCACGAACTCCGAGGCGACGTCCTTGAACAGGGTGTGCAGGTCCACCTCCTGCTGGTACGACCCGCCCATCGCGGTGCGGTGCGTCTGGCCGACGATCGCCAGCACCGGCACATGGTCCAGCTTGGCGTCGTACAGCCCGTTGAGCAGGTGGATCGCGCCGGGTCCCGAGGTCGCCGCGCACACCCCGATACGGCCGCTGAACTTGGCGTAACCGACCGCCTCGAACGCGGACATCTCCTCGTGCCGGGACTGCACGAACCGCGGCTGGTTGTCGGCCCGGCCCCAGGCCGCCAGCAGGCCGTTGATGCCGTCTCCCGGATAGCCGAAGACATGGTCCACACCCCATTCGCGCAGCCGCTCGAGGATGTGATCGGACACCTTGGTGCTCATGGGCTGACCTCCCGGACATGGTTGGCACAGGCAGCAGCCTTACGAGTCACCCTGCGGGCCGACGGAAAACCTGCCCCGGTGTTTGGCGCGGAGGGCCGGGGGCAGGCGCACCCACAGTGCTTCGGACCGGAGGCACGTCCGTGGGAGCGGCGATCGGCCGCCACGGCCCCGCCCGTCCGCACGTGGACGCGCTTCCCCCCGCCGATCGTCCGACCCAGAGCACGATCTAGGGAGCTGCGACGCACATGCCCACTCCAGTGAGCGCGAAGCACCACCCGCACGACGACGCCCCCGACACCGCCGAAGCCTTCCGCAGGCTCGCCGCACTGCCCCCGGGCCCCGAGCGCGACACCCTGCGCGGACAGGTCGTCGAGGCCTGGCTGCCCATGGCCGACCGCCTCGCCGGACGCTTCCGCAGCCGCGGCGAGAACCTCGACGACCTGCGCCAGGTCGCCGCCCTCGGCCTGGTCAAGGCCGTCGACCGCTACGACCTCGAACGCGGCAACGCCTTCGAGAGCTACGCCGTCCCCACCATCACCGGCGAGATCAAGCGGCACTTCCGCGACCACATGTGGACCCTGCACGTGCCGCGCCGCGTCCAGGACCTGCGCAACCGGGTCCGTTTCGCCTCCCAGGACCTCGCCCAGACCATCCCGGGACGCAGGCCCACCGTCGCCGAGATCGCCCGGCACGCGGACATGAGCGAGGAGGACGTCCGGGTCGGCCTGGAGGCCCTGGAGAGCTTCACCGCCCTCTCCCTCGACGCCGAACTGCCCGGCAGCGAGGACGGCTACTCGCTAGCCGACGCCCTCGGCTCGGCCGACCCCGCACTGGACACGGTCGTCGACCGCGAGTCCGTCAGGCCCCGGCTGGCCGCCCTGCCCGAACGGGAGCGCGCCATCCTCTACATGCGCTTCTTCGGCGACATGACGCAGAGCCGGATCGCCGAGCAGCTGGGCATCTCCCAGATGCACGTGTCCCGGCTGATCAACCGCTGCTGCGGACGGCTGCGCGAGCAGATCATGCGCGACGCCGCGTGACCGGACCGCTTCGGATCAGCGCTCCCTTCGGCGCCCGGGCGTCACCCACTCGGCCCTCCCCGTCCCGCCAATGGCCTCCGGCCGCGCGCGGGACGGGGAGGGCCGGGCTGTGATGGCCGTGGGTGCGACCGTCGTGCCCCCGGCCCGGCCGTCGTGACCCCTACCCCGACGACGGGCCCCGCAGCCGTCGGCCGAAGGAGTCCACCCCATGCGCCGCACCGCCCGTCTCCGGGCCCTGTCCGTCGTCCTGCCCGCACTCGGGATCACCCTGGGCGTGGCCGCGCCGAGCGCCTTCGCGGAACCGGCCGCGGAGGTCAGCCCCAGCAGCGTCCAGCCGGGCGGCAGCGTCACCGTGTCCGTCTCCTGCGACCCGGGCACCGGCACACCGCCCGCCACCCTCGACGCCACCTCGGAGGCCTTCGAGTCGGAGACCGTCCACCTGCAACTGGTCCCCGGCAACGACGACCAGGTCACGGGCCCCGCCTACAGCGGCACCGCCCGCATCGCCGCCGACCAGGAGCTCCAGGACGGGGCCGGCGGTGTCGGACCGGACTCCGCGTGGACCGTCGACGGCACCTGCCCGACCTCCGACCGCGCACCCGGCAGCGCCTGGAGCGCCACCTTCACCGTCACCCGCGGCACCGCCACCGACGCCGGCCACCGCCCGTGCACCGCGTCGCACACCGAGCCCGGCATCGCGCCGGGGACCGAGCCACGCACCGAGAGCTGCGGCACCGCGGCCGTCCAGAACCCCGTCCGCGCCGGTCAGGGCGGCTCCTTCACCGACTCCGTGCCCGCCCTGGTCACCGGCGGTCTGCTGATCGCGGGCGCCGCCGCGGGCGCCGTGTACCGGCTGCGCCGCAAGGCTCCCGCCTCCGACGCCACCGACGTCTGAGAACGAAACCTCACGTCCGTGTGACAGGCGCAACCCGCGCGGGCGCCCATGGGCAGACCGTCCCGTGGGTACTCGGAGCGCGAGGAGCGCGCGCCAGGCGCGAACGAACGAGACGGCGGACCGGACGAGCCCACCGGAGAGCGGATTGCGGAGGTGAGCATGCGGACCGACCCGGAGGGCCACGGCCCCGTCCGCTACGGCCCGCCACTGCCCGACGACGGGCTGCCCGTCCTGCCCGACCTCACCGCCGTCCTCGCCGCCGCGGCCGCCCGGCCCCGCGCCGAACCGGTCGGCGGCGGCACCCCGCTCCTGGAGGCCGCCTGCGGCTACGCGGCCCGGCGCGGACTGCCCGCCGAACCCGACCACGTGGCCGCCGCCCCCGGCGCACCCGCCCTGCTGCTCGCACTGACCGCCGCGCTCGGCGGCGACGTCCTCGTGCCCCGCCCGTGCGCCGCCTGGTGGGCGCCGTACGCGCGCCTGCTGGGCAGACCCGTCTTCCACGTGGCGACACCGGCCGAGTGCGGCGGCGTCCCGGACCCGTACGCCCTCCTGGAGACCGTGCGCCGGGTGCGCGCCGAGGGCGGCGACCCGCGGCTGCTGGTGCTGTCCGTCGCCGACGACCCCACCGCCACTGTCGCCCCGCCCGAGGTGCTGCACGAGACCGTCGAGGCCGCCGCGGCCGAGGGCCTGCAGCTGGTCAGCGACGAGACCTGGCGCGACACCGTGCACGCCCCGCACGAGACCGTCTGGCTCAGCCCCGCCGAGATGCTGCCCGACCGGGTCACCGTCGTCACCGACCTGGCCGGCAGCCTGCTCCCGGCCGGCTGGCCGGCCGCCTTCGCCCGCTTCCCGGCGAACGGCGGCGGCGACGGGCTGCGCGCCCGTGTGCTGGACATCCTGACCGCCCTGGGCGCCCGCGTCGCCGCCCCCGTCGCCGCGGCCGCCGCGCACGCCCTCACCGAGCCCGAACCCGTCACCGCCCGCCGCACCGCCGCAGGACGCCTCCACGCGCGCGTGGCCGGCGCCGCGCACTCCGCCGTCGTCGGGGCGGGCGCCCTCAGCCGGCCCCCACGGGCCGGACGCCACCTCTACGTCGACCTCGGCCCGCTGCGCCCCGCGCTCACCGCGCGGGGCGTCGGCGACGCGCAGGACCTGGAGGACTTCCTCACCGCCCGGCTCGGCATGCCCGCCCCCGGCGGCCACCGCTTCGGCGACGACCTCGGCGCGCTGCGCGTACGGCTGTCCACCGGGCCCCTGCTCGGCGGCTCGGACGAGGAGCGTGCGGAATGCCTCACCTCACCCGCGCCGTTGGAACTGCCACAGGTGCAACGCGCGTTGAACACCCTGGAGTCGGTCTTCGACGACCTCCGCGACGACGCTCAGCGATGGGAGCCTCCTCGATGACGCAGCAGTCCGAGTCGACCACGAGCATGCGAGTGGCCGACGAGCCCTTGGCCCCCTCCTCCTTCGCGCCGCCGTCCCCGCCGCTCGCCGAACCCCGCCCGCTCGGGGAGCGCAGAGTGTGGCCGAAGTCCTTCCACGACCGCCTCACCGCCCCGCTGCCCGGCCTGAAGTCCATGGCCCGGTTCGCCCGCGAGGGCGCCGTACGGCCGGGACCCGAGGGCCTCGCCGACATCCCGAAGCTGCCCTACGCGCCCGCCCCGCTCCCCGCCGTCGACGCCCGCACGGTCGCCGTCTCCTGGGCGGGACACGCCAGTTGGGTGGTCCGGATCGGCGGCCTGACGGTCCTCACCGACCCCGTCTGGTCCCGCCGCATCCTCGGCACCCCGGCCCGCATCACCCCGGTCGGCATCGACTGGGACGCCCTGCCGCGCGTCGACGCGGTCGTCATCAGCCACAACCACTACGACCACCTGGACGCCCCGACCCTGCGCCGCCTGCCGCGCGACACCCCGGTCTTCGTCCCGGCCGGCCTGGCCCGCTGGTTCCACCGCCGCCGCTTCACCGCGGTGACCGAACTCGACTGGTGGGAGGCAGCCGAACTGGACGGCGTCCGCTTCGACTTCGTCCCCGCCCACCACTGGTCCAAGCGCTCCCTCACGGACACCTGCCGCACCCTGTGGGGCGGCTGGGTCCTCACCGCGCAGGACGGGCAGCGCGTCTACTTCGCGGGCGACACGGGCTACGGCCACTGGTTCTCCCGTATCGGCCGGCGCTACCCCGGCATCGACCTCGCCCTCCTGCCCATCGGCGCCTACGACCCCCGCTGGTGGCTCAGCGACGTCCACTGCGACCCGGAGGAGGCGGTGCGGGCGGCCCAGGACCTGGGCGCGAGGCGGATGGCGCCGATGCACTGGGCGACCTTCGTGCTGTCGGCCGAACCGGTCCTGGAGCCGTTGACGAGGGTCAGGCAGGCGTGGGAGCAGGCGGGCCTGGCACGCGAGGACCTGTGGGACCTGCCGGTCGGGGGGTCACGGGTGCTGGAGAGCCCCTAGGAGCGCATACCGCTCAGGAGCGCATACCGCTCAGGAGCGCATACCGCTCAGGAGCGCATGCCGTTCAGGAGCGGACCCGCTTCCAGACCGTCGGCGCCGCGCTGATCGCCAGGGTCAGCGCGACCGCCGCCAGCACACCCTCCCAGGGCTCCTTGAACAGCGACCCGCCCAGGATCCCGATCAGCTGGTACGTCACGGCCCACGCCAGACAGGCCGGCAGGTTCCCCCGCACGAACCGCCGCAGCGGCCACTCGGCCATGAGGCAGGCCAGCATCACCGGGATCCGCCCCGCCGGCACCAGCCGGGACAGCACGAGGACGGCCACCCCGTGGTCGGCCAGCTTCCCCTGCGCCTGGGAGAGCCGCTCCTCCGGCGCCCTGGACCGCAGCGCCTCCAGCCACCGCGACCCGTTCTTCGACTTCATCCCGCGCCGCCCCAGCCAGTACAGGGCGATGTCCCCGAGGAACGCGGCGAGGGAGGCCGTGACGAACACGTACAGCAGGGAGAGGGGCGCGGTCTGGTGAAAGGCCACCACGGCCGCCGAACTCACCAGCGCCCCCGTGGGTATCACGGGCACCAACGCCCCCAGGAACACCAGCAGGAACAGCGTCGGATACCCGATCGCCTGCCCGGCGGCACCGGGTGTCGCCCCCGTGGTGGCGGCCGCGAGCCATGTCACCGCGCGACCTCCAGCCGCACACTCTCCCCGTGCTCCAGCCGGTGCACGTCCACGCCGGGCGCGAACTGGGCCGCCAGCCGCACGAACTCCGCGCCCGGAGCGTGGAATTCGTGCGGCCGCACCGCGTCCATCCCGATCGGCCAGTACGTCCCGTAGTGCACCGGAACCGCACTGCGCGGCCCCAGCCGGGCCAGCGCCTCGGCCGCCCGCCCCGCGTCGAGGTGCCCCTCCCCGAGATACGGCCCCCAGCCGCCGACCGGCAGCAGCGCCACGTCGACAGGCCCGACCTCCTTGGCCATGTCGTCGAACAGCCCGGTGTCCCCGGCGAAGTACGTCCGGGCCGAGCCCTCGACGACGTAACCGAGCGCGGGGGAGCGGTGCGGCCCGAGCGGCAGCCGCCGCCCGTCGTGCCATGCGGGCACCACGCGTATCAGCAGGTCGCCGACGCGCCGCTCGTCACCGGGCGCCACCTCCTCCACCCGCAGATGGGTGAGCCGGCGCAGCCCCGGCACCTGGCGTGGTGCGCCCCGGGGCACGAGCAGGCGCGTGCCCGGCTCCAGCCGCGCCAACGAGGGAACATGCAGGTGATCGGCGTGCAGATGGGAGACCAGGACCACGTCCGCCCGCCAGGCCTCGGGCGGGGGCACCGCCCCGCGGCGCCGGCGCAGATGCGCGAGCCGGCGGGTGAACAGAGGGTCGGTGAGCACACGTACGTCCGAATCCGTGACCGTACAGGTGGCGTGACCCCACCAGGTGATCTCCACCGGCACCTCTTTGCCTCCTTCGCGCGACTCCCCGAAGCCTACGGGCTGGAGTATGGTCGGCGGCGAAACCCGGAGGTGAGGGGGACACCATGGGAGCGGTCCGTGTCACGGCGATCGCGAGTCTGACGCCGCTCGAGGAACTGGACGCCGATCCCTTTCTGGTGGACTCCCGCAGCCAGCACGCGATGTGCGCGCGCTGGGCCGCGGAGCGGGGGTACACCGTGCGGCGCGAACTGCTGGTGCGAGGCCTGCGCGCCGACCACTGCGTGCTGTGGGACGGGGTGCGGGCGGGCCGGGACCTGTTCGTCGCCCCCAGCCGCCGGGTCCTGGAGAGCGCCCTGTCCTCCGTGGAGGAGTTCACCGCCGAATGCGCCCGCCGCGGGGTACGCGTCGAGACGGTCGGCTTCGCGGAGCCCCTCTACGACGCCCAGATGAAGGCCAGCGTGCACCGCAGGCTCTCGATGCCGACCGCGGGATACGACGGACGCTGACTGTCCGACCCGTATGACACGCTGGTCCCAGCGCCCGCACCGACGACGGGCCGGGACGTGAGGTGTACGGGGCGTGGGTGCGGCGCGTTGGCGGCGGGTGGCCAGTCAGGTCGGGCGGAGCGTCACGGTATGGGTCGTCTCGACCCTGACCATGCTGGTGCTCGCCGGCATCCTGCCGGACTTCCGGCTCCAGTCCCCGACCGGTGACAGCGCGACCCGGATCGCGGTCACGGCCGCGTTCGGCGCCGGCGCCTTCGGTGTGCTGTCGGCCGTCGTGTGGCCGTTGCTCGTCCGGCTGTTCCTGCTCGTGCCGACACTGGTGCTCGGCCTCCTCGTCTTCTTCCTCAACGGGGCGCTGCTGCTGCTCGCCCTGCGCCTCAACCCCGCCGAGCGCGGCGACGCCGCCCCCGAGACCGCGGTCGTGGTCGCCGCCGTCATGTCCGCGGTCGCCTCCGCCACCGGCGGTGCCCTCGCGGTCCGCGACGACGACGCCTACCGGCGCCGCCTGTACCGTCTCGCCGACCGCCGCCGCAGACGCGGCCCCGTCGGCCCCGCCACCCCCGGCACCGTCTTCCTCCAGCTCGACGGCGTCGGCCACGACATCTTGCTGGCCGCGGTCGGCAAGGGCCTGATGCCCACGATCGCCCGCTGGATCGGTCACAGCGAGACCCCCGGCCGCGGCGTCCGCCCCACCCACCGGCTCACCCACTGGCGCACCGACTGGTCCAGCCAGACCGGCGCCAGCCAGCTCGGCATCCTGCACGGCAGCAACCACGACGTCCCCGCCTTCCGCTGGTACGAGAAGGACCGCGGCGAGGTGATGGTCTGCAACCGCCCGACCAGCGCCGTCGAACTCCAGCGCAGGGCCGTGGAACAGGCGGGGCACGGCGGACTCCTCGCCGTCGACGGCGCGAGCCGCGGCAACCTGTTCTCCGGCGGCGCCGAGGAGCAGGCGCTCGTCCTGTCCATCGCCACCCGCCGCCGCAGCCGCGAGAACCGCTCCCGGGCGGGCTACTTCGCCTACTTCTCCGACCCCGCCAACGCCGTGCGCACCGCCCTCTCGTTCGCCGCCGAGGTCGGCCGCGAGATCGGCCAGTCGATCCGCGCCCGGGCCCGCAAGGAGCGCCCACGGGTGGGCCGCGGCGGCCTGTACCCCCTCGTCCGCGCCTTCGCGACCGTCGTCGAGCGGGACGTCGTGGTCGCCGCCGTCATGGGCGACATGCTCGCCGGCCGTACGGCCGTCTACGCCGACCTCGTGGCCTACGACGAGGTCGCCCACCACTCCGGGCCGACGAGCCGCGACGCCGCGAAGGTCCTGGAGCGCCTGGACCGCTCCCTCGCGCTGATCGGGAACGTCGCCGAGCACGCCCCGCGCCCCTACCGGATCGTCGTCCTCTCCGACCACGGCCAGAGCCCGGGCGAGACCTTCCGCACCCGCTACGGGCTCACCCTCGGCGACCTGGTCCGGGCCGGCTGCGGGCTGCCCGTGCCGCGCAAGGCCGAGCGCACCCACAGCGGGGCCGAGGCCCGCGCCGCCGTCCGCGCGGCGCTGCGCCGGCCGGGCAAGGAGGCGCGCGAGCAGTACCGGCCCGCGCGTGACTCCGAACCGATCGTGCTGGCCTCGGGGAATCTCGGACTGGTGTCCTTCCCCGATGTGGACCACCGGATGAGCAAGGAGGAGATCGACGCGCGGCATCCGGCGCTGCTGACCACGCTCGCCAACCATCCCGGGATCGGGTTCCTCCTGGTGCGCAGCGAGGAGCACGGCGGGGTGGTCCTCGGGCCGTTCGGCACGGAGATCCCGCTGGAGCAACTGGACGAGAATCCGGGGCCGTTGGCCGACTTCGGGCCCGGCGCGGTGGAGGCGGTACGGCGTACGCACTCCTTTCCGCACGCCGCCGACATCATGGTCAACTCGTGGTACGACCCCGCGGAGGGGGAGGTGCTGGCGTTCGAGGAGCAGATCGGGTCGCACGGGGGGCTGGGGGGCGCGCAGGGGAAGCCGTTCCTGTTGTCGCCGCTGGCGTTGTCCGCGCCGCCGGAAGGGCTGGTGGGGGCGGAGCGGGTTCACGATGTGCTGCGGGGGTGGCTCGATGAGGCGGGGGGTCCTCAAGTGCCGTTGGAGAAGGCCGAGGAGAAGGCCGCGTAGTTGTTTGTCCGCGGGCCGGTGGGGGCTTGTCGGGCCCACGCGGCGGAGCCGCATATCGATACAGCCCCGCGCCCCTGGTGGGTCCAGGCCCCCTGAGAAATTCGAGCTGCCCCGGCAGCAGCCCTGGCAGCGGGCCCTGAGCTGGTTCGTCTCCTCCTTCCCGCTGCTCGGCGGCATCGCGGCCGGCATCACCCTGGTCGCCGACGCCGAACTCGCCCGCGCCCACGGCATCGCGATCGCCGCCGTCGACACCGAGGCCGCCGAGATCTACGTCGACCCGCTGCGCCGCTTCGACGACGAGGAATGGCGGTTCATCCTCGCCCACGAGATGCTGCGCGCCGCCCTGCGCCACGGCGGCCGCTGCGGCACCCGCGACCCCTACCTCTTCAGCATCGCCTGCGACTACGTCATCAACGGCTGGCTGAACGAGATGCAGGTCGGCACCATGCCCGAGGGCCTGCTCCACGACCCCGAGCTCACCGGCCTGTCCTCCGAGGAGGTCTACGACCGCATCGCGGGCGACCTGCGCCGCATGCGCCGTCTGGCCACCCTCCGCGGCAAGGGCGCCGGCGACATCCTGGGCGGCCCGCTCGGCTCGCCCCGCGACCACGTCGACCTCGACGAGTTCTACCGCCGGGGCCTCGCCCAGGGCCTGGACCTGCACCAGCGGCAGGAGCGCGGGTTCCTGCCCGGCGGCCTGGTCGAGGAGATCCGCGCGCTCAGCCACCCACCGCTGCCCTGGGACGCGCGACTGGCCCGCTGGTTCGACGAGTTCGTGCCCAGCCCGCAGCCCGTCAGGTCCTACGCCCGTCCCTCGCGCCGCCAGTCCTCCACCCCCGGCATCCCGCGCGCCGGCCGCTGCTTCCCGCCCGAGGAGACCGCCCGGTGCACCTTCGGCGTGGTCCTGGACACCTCCGGCTCGATGAGCCGCACCCTGCTCGGCAAGGCCCTCGGCGCGATCGCCTCCTACACCGGGGCCCGGGACGTACCGGCCGCCCGGGTCGTGTTCTGCGACGCCGCCCCGCACGACGCGGGCTATCTCCCCGTGACCGAGATCGCCGAGCGGGTCCGGATGCACGGCCGCGGCGGCACCGTCCTGCAGCCCGGCATCGATCTCCTGCACCGCGCCGACGACTTCCCCGCGAGCGCGCCCGTGCTGGTCATCACCGACGGCTGGTGCGATGTGCTGTGGGTGCCGCGCGAGCACGCCTATCTGATCCCCCCAGGGCGCCGGACTGCCGTTCACCGCACGAGGGCCCGTCTTCCGCGTGAGCTGAGTCGTAGAGTGATCGAATGGATCCCGCACCCCCGTAAGCGGGACCATACGAAAGGACTGATCGTGGCTACCACGCGCTCCGCACACACCGTCTGGGAAGGCAGCCTCCTCGAGGGGAGCGGTGTCGTCAACTTCGACTCCTCCGGTGCCATCGCGGCACAGCCGGTCACGTGGGCCTCGCGCTCCCAGGACGCCAACGGCAAGACCAGCCCCGAGGAGCTGATCGCCGCCGCGCACTCCAGCTGCTTCTCCATGGCGCTCTCGCACGCCCTGAACGGCGCGGGCACCCCGCCCACCAAGCTCACCACCTCGGCCGACGTCACCTTCCAGCCGGGCGAGGGCATCACGGGCATCCACCTCACCGTCGAGGGCACCGTGCCGGGCCTCGACGAGGAGGGCTTCGCCGCCGCCGCGGACGACGCCAAGGCCAACTGCCCCGTCAGCCAGGCCCTGAAGTCCGTCCCGATCACGCTGGACGCGAAGCTCGCCTGAACCCGGGGCACCGGGGCGCGCAGGCCGCTTGTCCGGGGCGGTCTGCGCGCAGCCGGGCTCGTGGAGAAAGTCCGGGGCGGCGGAAGGGACGCGATGATCTCGGGAACAACGTCCAGCGGTACGGCGGAACTCGACTCCGGCACCCGTCAACGCACCCGCGCCCTGGTGCTGTTCAGCCTCAGCGGCAGCCTGGCCCCGCGAGAGCCCTCGCTCGGCAGCCTCGTCGACCGCTTCGACTTCGGCCGCTTCGCCCTGCACCTGAAGTCCAGCGAGGCGGTGCTTCCCGTGCCGGTGCTCGTGGAGGACGTGGCGCCCGGGGTGCTGCGTCTGCCCCACGGCGACCGCGGACTCGCCCTGGCCTCGGCCGAGTTCGCCGTCCTCGCCACTCCGCGCGGCGACATCACTCTGGTCCTGGACTGCGAGTTCGCCGGGCGGACAGCCCCGGGCGCGCTGGCCGCGTGGCTCGCCGACACCTGCTTCGACCGCGACCTGATCACGCTCGGCGGCCGCCCGCTGCTCGACGCGCTGGGACAGCGGCTCGCTCTTGTGGAGCCCCTCGCCTTCGGTCAGAACGTCCACCAACTCGTCTTCCCCGGCGGGGAGTTGCGCGAGGAGCTGCTCGGTGTCGACACGGCCCGGCAGTCGGTCGTGCTGAACGAGATCGTCTACCGCGGCCGGACGGCCACGTCGGAGGCGCCCAACCTGAAAAGCCACGGCACCGCGCTCTCCGCGCACGGCCGCGGTGTGTCCGTGCACGTCGGCTGGGCCGAACAGGTGGAGAACGGCCTTGCCCTGGTCGCCATCGGCATGGTCTCCGCGCTCGCCGTCCTCCAGCGCACCCGGCTGGCCGCGTTCGCGACGATGCGGGCGAACGAGCAGGCCTCGGCGAGCTCGCCGTACGAGATCCGCTCGCTGATCTCACAGCTGTCCGCGGGGGTCAACGAGCTCCAGCTGGACCTGGCCTTCGGGGTGGAGGCGTACGTCGACAGCCTGCTGATCCCGGAGATGGTCATGGAGGCCTTCCAGTCCTCCCTGCGCGACGCGTTCGGCATCCGCGACAGCCTGGACAACTCGGCCCGCATGGTGGAGCGGCTGACCTCGGTGATCAGTGCCCGCTCGGCCGCCCTGGACGCCGAGCTCTCGGAGCGCGACGACCGCCGGGACCGTACGGTGTCCGTGCTGGTCGCGATCGCCACCCTGATCGCCCTGCCGCCGACGCTGCTCCTCGCGTTCTTCGGCGTCAACGCCACCACCGTCAATCCCCACCGCTCCGTCTTCGACGCGCACTACCTCCCGGCGTACCTCCTGGCCTGGGTTCCCTTCCTGGTGCTCGCCGCGATCGGATACGTCCGGATCATCCGCACCGGCAGACGCTCCGGCCCCCTGCTGACCACGCCCGTCCCGGTCCCCGCCCAGCGCCCGCCGTCCGGGAGCTGAGAGCCGTATGCCACGACGTCCCGCCGTCTCCGCCCACCGGGGCGGGTCCGAGCGTGCCGGCGCCGCGACCTGGGAGGCCTACGAGGACGCCATCCGGTCCGGCGCGGAGTACGTCGAGTTCGACATCCGGCGTACCGCCGACGGGGTCTTCGTCGTCCACCACGACCCCCGGGCGGGACGTACCGGTCCCCTTCTGGGAGAGATCACCCACGCCGAGCTCAGCGAGCGGGCCGGGTACGCCGTGCCCGTGGTCGACGAGGTCATGGCCCTGATCTCGGGCAAGCTGGTCGGGCACCTGGACCTCAAGGAGAGCGGCTACGAGCGCGAGCTCATCGACCGGGCGGTCGCCCTGCTCGGCGCGGACGGCTTCGTCGCCACCACCTTGGAGGACCGTTCCGTCGCCGCCATCGCGCGGGCCTTCCCGCGGGTGCGCACGGCCCTGTCGCTGGGGCGGGACGGCAAGGAGATCGCCCGCTCCCGGCTGGCCGGCGTCCGGCTGAGCGAGCTCCTGCCGATGCGCCGGGTGCGCGCCTGCGGCGCGAGCGGGGTGGCCGTGCACCAGCGGCTGGCCCGGGCCAACGTGCTGCGCGAGGCGGTCCGGCACGACCTGTTCACCATGGTCTGGACGGTCAACGACGACACCCTGATGCGGACCTTTCTCGGCCACCCCCGGGTCGACGTCCTGATCACCGACCGGCCGCGGCGGGCCGTGGCGCTGCGGGCGGAGCCGAGCGAAGAGCGTTCCTCGGGGTACCCGTCCCATTGACAAGAAAGCACTCAAGTTTTGTGCTGGAGTCGGGACGCTCCCTGGCGGAAGGGAACAGCGATGGGACGTGCGGTCGGGATCGATCTCGGTACCACGAACTCGGTGGTGGCCGTACTGGAGGGCGGTGAACCCACGGTTGTCGCCAACGCGGAGGGGGCCAGGACCACACCGTCGGTCGTGGCCTTCGCCAAGAACGGCGAGGTCCTGGTGGGCGAGGTCGCCAAGCGGCAGGCCGTGACCAACGTCGAGCGCACCGCGCGCTCCGTGAAACGGCACATGGGTGACGGGAGCTGGCGCTTCCCGGACCAGGGCGACATCGACGGCACCCGCTACCGGGCGCAGGAGCTGTCGGCGCGGGTCCTGCAGAAGCTGAAGCGGGACGCCGAGTCCTACCTCGGCGAGGACGTCACCGACGCCGTGATCACGGTGCCCGCCTACTTCGACGACACCCAGCGGCAGGCCACCAAGGAGGCCGGGGAGATCGCCGGCCTCAAGGTGCTGAGGATCATCAACGAGCCCACCGCGGCGGCGCTGGCGTACGGCCTGGACCGGGGCGAGGAGCAGACGGTCCTGGTCTTCGACCTCGGCGGCGGCACCTTCGACGTGTCCCTGCTGGAGATCGGCGACGGGGTCATCGAGGTCAAGGCGACCAACGGCGACACGCATCTGGGCGGCGACGACTGGGACCACCGGATCGTGGAGCACCTGGTCAAACGCTTCAAGGGGCAGTACGGCGTCGACCTCGGCAACGACAAGATGGCGCTGCAGCGGCTGCGGGAAGGGGCCGAGAAGGCGAAGATCGAGCTGTCGTCGTCCTCCGAGACCACGATCAACCTGCCCTACATCACCGCCTCCGCCGAGGGGCCCCTGCACCTGGACGAGAAGCTGACCCGCGCGCAGTTCCAGGAGCTCACCGCCGATCTGCTCGACCGCTGCAAGACGCCCTTCCACCAGGCGGTCAAGGACGCCAACGTCAAGCTTTCCGCGGTCGACCACGTGATCCTCGTCGGCGGCTCGACACGGATGCCCGCGGTGACCGACCTGGTCAAGGAGCTCACGGGCAAGGACCCGCACAAGGGGGTCAACCCCGACGAGGTCGTGGCGGTCGGCGCGGCGCTCCAGGCGGGTGTCATCCGCGGCGACGTGAAGGA
This sequence comes from Streptomyces sp. NPDC001668, assembly GCF_042893155.1. NCBI lineage: Bacteria > Bacillati > Actinomycetota > Actinomycetes > Kitasatosporales > Streptomycetaceae > Streptomyces > Streptomyces sp. NPDC001668. The sequence continues at coordinate 47,231 of NZ_JBIAUQ010000011.1, read as the reverse complement.
CGTCCTGCTGCTCGACGTGACGCCGCTGTCCCTGGGGATCGAGACCAAGGGCGGCATCATGACCAAGCTCATCGAACGCAACACCACGATCCCCACCCGCCGTTCGGAGATCTTCACGACGGCCACCGACAACCAGCCCTCGGTGGGCATCCAGGTCTACCAGGGGGAGCGGGAGATCGCCGCGTACAACAAGAAACTCGGCGTCTTCGACCTCACCGGGCTCCCACCGGCGCCCCGGGGCGTCCCCCAGATCGAGGTCGCGTTCGACATCGACGCCAACGGGATCATGCACGTGTCGGCGAAGGACCTCGCGACCGGGCGCGAACAGAAGATGACCGTGACCGGCGGCTCTGCGCTGCCCAAGGACGACATCGACCGCATGATGCGCGAGGCCGAGCAGTACGCGGAGGAGGACCGCAACCGCCGCGAGGCCGCCGAGACCCGCAACCAGGCCGAGCAACTCGTCTACCAGACCGAGAAGTTCGTGCGCGAGAACGACGACAAGGTACCCGCCGAGACGAAGACGGAGGTCGAGTCGGCGGTCGCGGACCTGAAGCGGCTCCTGGAGGAGGACGCCGACACGAACACCCTTCGGGGCGGCGTCGAGCAACTCGCCTCCGTCAGCCAGAAGATGGGCCAGGCGATGTACGCCCAGGCCCAGCAGCAGCCCTCGCAGGACGAACCCGCCGCACCGTCGCAGGAGGAGGGCGTGGTGGACGCGGAGATCGTGGACGACGAGAAGGACCAGAAGGGCGGGGCCGCCTGACGCCTCGTCAGCCCGGCCTCCCTCTCACAGCGTGGCGCACACGGCGTCCAGGACCGTCGCGTACGGCGTGCCGAGGTCGGTGAGCCGGGAGCGCAGGTGCTCCAGACCGTCGCGGTGCCCGGTGAGCAGGCCGAGGTCCCCGGTACGGGCCGCGAGCTCCAACACGGCAGGGAGGAAGTCGGGCGGCTCCTCGCCGGTGAGCTCCAGACCGGCGGCCCGGTAGACCTCCTGGAAGCGGACCAGGGACATCCCGCGCTGCCGGGTGTCCCCGTCCTGCCACCGGCTCAGATGCAGACTGTGCCGGTTCGTGACGTCGAAGACCCGCAGGTAGTGCGCCGCCAGCTGCTGCGCGGGCGTCACCGCCGCGTGGTCGACGAATTCCCGCAGCTGCGGGGCCGCCTCCCGCAGCAGCGGCAGCCGGGCCCGGAAGTCTTCGTCGGGATACGTCAGGCAGAGCGCCGCCGCCTGGTACAGCACTGCGTCCGAGGGCATCACACCTCCTGCGCGTCGTGAGTGGTCTGCCGCCGCCCAGCACGGGGAAGGGCCGCGCCGGCCTCCTCCGCGCTGTTCGGGTGCCGGTCATGTGCGCTCCCTCCGCCGACCCGCGGCTCGGTTCGAACCTAGGGCGGGGCCGGGGAGCGCACCCGTTCACGGCACCCGTACGGGTCAGACCTTGCGCGCGACCCCCGAGTACACCGGCACGATGCCCTCCGCCTGCGCCGCCACGTCCTCCGGGCCCGGACGCCAGCCCGACACCGGGATCACCCCGGGGCCGAGCAGCTCCAGGCCCTCGAAGAAGCGGGAGAACTCGGCGAGCGAACGCGGATGGAAGGGGGTGCCGCTGCGGCGGAACTGCTCCGCGGCCTTCTCGATGGCCTCGGGGCTCAGATCGGGCGTGACCTGCGAGAGGATCACGAAGCTGCCGGGGGCGAGCTCGTCGACGTACCGCTTGAGCAGGCCGTACGCCTCGTCGCTGAGGTAGTGGGTGAGCGCCACCAGGGACAGCGCGATCGGCTGCGCGAAGTCCAGGGTCTCGGCGGCCTGCCGCAGGATGGTGTCCGGGTCGCGGACGTCGGCGTGGACGTAGTTCGTGGCGCCCTCGGGCGTGCTGCGCAGGAGGGCCTGCGCGTGCCTGAGGACGATCGGGTCGTTGTCCGCGTACACGACCTTCGACTCCGGGGCGACCCCCTGCGCCACCTGGTGCAGGTTGGGCTCGGTGGGGATGCCGGTGCCGATGTCGAGGAACTGGCGGATGCCGGCCTCCGCCGCCGTCCGCACCGCGCGGTGCATGAAGCGCCGGTTGGCACGCGCCCCGCGCACCACCGTGCCGTCCACGGCGAGGATCCGGCGTGCCAGTTCCTCGTCCACCGGGTAGTTGTCCTTGCCGCCCAGCCACCAGTCGTACACCCGGGCCGGGTGCGGCCGGCTGGTGTCGACGGCGGGGGCCGCGGCGTCGGATCCGGTCATGCGGAGTCTTCTCCCTTGTCGCGTCGGATGGCGTGAGGCCGCTCAGAAGTCCTCACGGCGCTCCCGCAGCAGTTTCTTCGTGCGCTCGGCCGACGCGGCCCGCGCCGACATGTGGTCCAGGACCTCCAGGTGCGTGGCGACCTCCTGGCGGGAGTCGAGGTACAGCGCACCGGTCAGGTACTCGGTGAAGACCAGGTCGGGCAGCTCCGGCTCGGTGAAACGGAACAGCGAGAAGGGCGCGTACGTCCCCGGGTGCGGGCCCTGCGCGAACTCGCACACCTGGAGCGTGATCCGGTCGCGCTCGGCGAACTCCAGCAGCTTGTCCAGCTGTTCGCGCATCACCTCGGGGCGGATGCTGACCGGGCGGCGCAGCACCGTCTCGTCCATGATCGCCCACAGGTGGGGCGGGTTCGGGCGCTCGAGAAGCTTCTGCCGGGCCATGCGCAGCGACACGTGCCGCTCCAGCGACTCGGAACCCGCCTGGCCGATCGTGCCGGCCTCCATGACGGCACGCGCGTAGTCCTCGGTCTGCAGCAGACCGGGCACGAAGTGCGGCTCGTAGGAGCGGATGATCCCGGCCGCGCCCTCCAGGCTCACGTACAGGCTGAACCACTCGGGCAGCACATCGTGGAACCGCTGCCACCAGCCCGGCTTGTTCGCCTCCTCGGCCAGCTGCACGAAGGCCTCGGCGTGGTCGTCGGGGACTCCGTACGTCTCCAGGAGCACCTGGACATACGGGATCTTCAGGGCGACCTCGGCCATCTCCATCCGCCGTACGGTCGCGGGGGCCACCCGCAGTACCTGTGCGGCCTCCTCGCGCTTGAGGCCGGCCGCCTCCCGCAGTTCCTGAAGCCGTCTGCCGAGCACCACCTGGCCCACGGTCGGCGCAGGTCGCCGCTCACTCACGCCACGCCTCCCCTACGCGTCGAAGCTTGCGTGCAGTGTGCCATGTTCCCGCGCCGGCCTCACCGGTCGCGACCGGTTCCCTCCTCCCGTCAGGGCAGCAGTGAGTGAAGGTACTTGACCGTCGCCGGGTCGGCCGGGAGGAACGTCTCGATGGCCAGCTCGGCGACGGTCACGTCCATGGGGGTGTTGAAGGTGGACGTGGACGAGACGAATGACAGGGTCCGCCCCTCGTGCTCGATCCGCATCGGCAGTGCGAAGTAGGGCACGGGCCCGGCCGGCCGGCCGTCGTCGGACGCGTCGGACTCTTCCGGGCCCGGCACCGGATAGGCCGCGACCTCCTCGTACAGCTCCCGCAGCCGCTCCGACCGGCGCAGGGCGATCTGCCGCCGCATCTGTTCCAGCAGATGACCGCGCCACTCCCGCAGATTGCGGATGCGCGGGGCAAGGCCCTCGGGGTGCAGGGTGAGCCGCATCGTGTTGAGCGGGGGCCGGAGCAGGGACTCCGGGATGCCGTCGAGGAGCATCATGATCCCCCGGTTCGCGGCCACGACGTGGTACGAGGCGTCGAACACCAGGGCGGGGTAGGGCTCGTAGCCCTGGATCAGCCGCTCGATCCCCTCACGTACGGCGTCCAGCGCGGGATCGTCCAGCGGGGTCTCCGGGAAGCGCGGGGCGTAACCGGCCGCGAGCAGCAGTGCGTTGCGCTCGCGCACCGGCACCTCCAGATGCTCGGCGAGCCGCAGCACCATCTCCTCGCTCGGGCGGGAGCGACCCGTCTCGACGAAGCTGATGTGCCGGGCACTGGAGTCCGCCCGCAGCGCCAACTCCAGCTGACTGACCCGCCGTTGCTCCCGCCAGGCACGCAGGAGCGGGCCGACGCCCTGGCTGGGCGGGGTGGCAGGGGCGGAGTGGACAGTGGTCATGCGTACGACCGTAGCCGAGGAGCGGCGCGTGAACGGGCCGTGGACGACGCAGAGCGCGGCCGTGTACCGCGCCAGGGTGCGGGGCTGTCGGCTGGAGGGAGGCGCGCCGGGTGACGCCCTCGGTTCCCCGGTCGAGCTCTTCTCCCCGGACCGCCCCGACCATGCCGCCCATGCCGAGGGCAGCCCCCGCGGCATTTCGCCTGTGACCCGGAGGGAGCCCTCCGACCAGGGCCACAGCGGCTGTCCTGTGGCAGCCTGGACAAGAATGCGACCCCAGGAAGGAGCCAGGTCATGCCCGTCGAACCCCTGTCGCAGAAGGAGATCGAGGACCGGCTCGCGGAACTGCCGGGCTGGTCCGTCGACGACGGCCGCCTCACCCGCTCGTACCGCCTCGGCACCCACTTCGCCGCGACCGCGATGGTCGTGCACATCGCCCAGGTCCAGGAGGAGCTCGACCACCACTCCGACCTCACCCTCGGCTACAACACGGTCGCGCTGTCCGTGCACACGCACAGCGCGGGCGGCGCCCTCACCGAGAAGGACTTCGAGCTCGCACGGCGGGTGGAGGCGCTCGCCGCCGGTCACGGGGCCCAGTGAGCCCGTGCTCGACTACGACAAGGAGGCCGACGCCTACGACGCCACCCGCGGCGGTGAGCCCAGGGCCGCCGCGGCCGCCGACGCCGTACTCGGTCTGATCCCCGCGGACGCCAGGCGCCTCCTCGACGTGGCGTGCGGCACCGGCATCGTCACCCGCAGGCTCGCCGCCGCCCGGCCCGCGACCCGGGTGACGGGCGCCGACCTGACGTACGGCATGGCCCGCGTGGCCGCCGTACGGCTGCCCGGCGCGGTGGTACTCGCGGACAGCCGCGCGCTGCCGTTCCCCGACGGCGTGTTCGACGCCGTCACCAGCGTGTGGCTGCTGCACCTCCTCGACCGGCCCGAGGACGTCCGGGCCGTGGTCGCCGAGTGCGCCAGGGTCCTGCGACCGGGCGGGGTGTACGTCACGACCGTCGACAAGGCGGCCGCCCACGACGTGGGCAGCGACATCGACGCCGTGCTCGTCCCGCGCCCGCGCCGCCCCGCTCCGGACGCGGCACCGCTCGTCGAGTCGTACGCCGCCGCCCACCTCCTGCATCCGGCCGGGCAGGCCCGCTTCCCGGGCCGGGGGCAGGGCCGCAGTCCCCGGCGCACGGCCGCCGACCTGCGGCGCGGCTGGTTCACCCTGCTGCCGCCCGGAGCCCCGCTCACGGAACGCTTCGCCGCCCGTCTGGAGGCCCTGCCCGACCAGGAACTCCCGCGCCCGGACCCGGTGTTCAGCGTCCGTGCGTTCCGGAAGGCCGGCTGAAGTCCATGGTCCGGTTGGTCACCCGGCTCGCCCCGCCTTGGACCCTCGCCAGGGTCCCCATCGAGTCCGTCGAGCACGCCCATGGCGAGTTCCTGCGCCTGGGCACCGGGATCGAGGTGCTGGAACCGTTCCTAGAGACTGAGCGGGAGTGAGTCCTGTTGCCAGGATTCATGCTCAGCCGAACGTCCCGAACGGTGTTGGGCGTTCTGGTCGCCCGCGTTCGCTCCGCGGTCCGGCGGCACGCATTTGGTGCGTGGTCCGGGAACGGGAGGGCGGGGTCCCTCACGCCCAGGGGCACGCCGCTCGGCCTGGACGGTCCGATGCCCCGCACGATCACTCCGGTCGTGAGGGGGCGGTGCCGTCCGTCGCCGGATCGGGTGTCCCTGGGCGCGCCGTCCGATCGCCACGGCGGCAGCCTCGTGGCGGGTCGTCTTGCGTGTGGTGCCGGTGAGGGGCTTTTGCCAGTGCTGTGCGCCCCACCGGCTGGTGTATGCGGGGTCCACGGCGATGATCGTGATGCCGGTCTGGTCGGCCATCGAGGTCAGCCGGGCGCGGAGCCTGCCGGTGGGCATGCCGGAGATCAGCTGCCGGAAGCGGCGCTTGCGGCCGTGTTTCTCGCGCGTTTTGTCCGCGGTGAAGTCCAGGTCTTCGACCGCGATGGCCTTCACGCCGCAGGTTTGGGCCCAGTGCAGCAGCCGGGTGAGGGCGTGGCGGACCTGGGCGTCACGGTGCTCGGCGGTGCCGGTGAGATCGAAAGCGAATCGGCGGGGGCTGCCGGTCGGGTTGCCGTGGGCATCGAGGCGCCACGCGGCGAGGTGATCGGCGTTCATGTCGACGCCGATCACACCGTCCGCGAGCGCGGCCTGCAGTGGTACCGCCGGGGAGACCGGGATCTGCCAGGCGGCGGTCACATACCAGCGGCCGCGTTCCACATCGAGGTGGATGCGGTAGGCGACCGCCCGGTTGGCCGCCACCCGGTCCGCCCACTCCTGCCTGCGGTGCGGGAAACCGACCCGCGCAGCGAGCACGTACCGGCCGTGCGGGGCATTCGCCAACTCCCGCAGCGGGGCCGGGAGCTTGATGCTGACCTCACCCTCCGGGCTGATACGGATCGTCTCGTTGCCGTACCGCTTGCCGGACTCGCCATCCGCCTGCACAAACCAGCGCTCCGCCTCCCAGAGCCGACGCCACTGGTCCTCGGTCAGCCGCGCGTCAGACAGGTGATGGCGGATGCGGGCCAGCCGTTTCCCGCCCCGCACGACGTGCACGATCCCGGCCTCCCAGTCGGCCCGCGCACGCTCCAGCCGGTCCTCCAGGACTCGCAGACGGCGGGACTTGGCATGCCACTCCCGCCTGCTGCGGTAACCGCCCGGCGTGTTCTTCGAGCCCTTGACGCCGAGTGGCAGCGACAGCCGGTGCGCGATCGTACGGATCCCCGCCTCCAGAGACTGGAGGTGCGCGAGCTGGCCACGCCGGGCCAGCGCCCACTGATCGTGCGTGGCCTTGGTGAGCGACCCCGCCCACCGGGACGACGACACCGCCGTCAGATCCCGCTTACGCGCCGCCCACTTCTCCGCGGAATGCTCCAGCCCCTGCACGCACCGCACCTTCAGATCCCGGGAGGCGAGGGACCCGAGGTGCGCACCGACCAGCGCGAGGACCTTCTCATCGGCGGGCGTCAGCTCCTTGAGCCGGGTACGGACCGCCACCCCCGAGGGACCGGGAACGACGAACGACGCCACAACCTCCCGCAACCCGCCCACCCCGCACCCCCATACGGCCCCTCGACAACCCGCTCATCACACCCAACGAGCCCCACCCGCAAAGGTCACACATTCGATGGGCGAACCCTGATTCCCCTCCCGGGGCAACGCCCCAGACCTCCGCCGACACCCTCCGTGCTCACCCACACACGCCAGAACACACTCGTACTCAGTCAAACCTCAGCAGTTCCCAACCCCCCGAGCTGCGCGCCCGGATGGCGCGAACCGCCGCCGAACTGGCCGAAAGATACGGCAACCCGGCTTCCCCGTGCGGCGACTGAGGGGGCAGAACCCGTCCGCCCCCCACTGCTACGGAGGTTCACCCGTGCAGCACCCGCACCCGCACCCGCATCCGCACCGCAGACGCCGAGTCCTCCTCGCGGCGACGACCGCCGCCGCGGCCCTCCTGGCCGCCGGTCTGACCGCCCTGTCGCCCGGCACGGCCGAAGCCGCCACCGCCCGCCAGGTCGAGAAGCTCGACCGGGGTGTCGTCAGCGTGCACACCAGCAGCGGCAACCTGGTCAGCTGGCGCTGGCTCGGCACCGATCCGAACGACGTGTCCTTCAACGTCTACCGCGCCGGCACGAAGGTCAACCCGACCCCGGTCACCGGCTCCACGAACTACTTCCACTCCGGCGCGCCCGCCGAGGCCGACTACACGGTCCGCGCGATCGTCGGCGGCGTCGAGCAGGCCGACTCGGTCCACGCGGTCCAACTCCGCAGCGGCTACAAGGACGTGCCGATCAGCCCGCCGGCCGGCGGCACCACCCCCGACGGTGTCGCCTACACCTACGAGGCCAACGACGCCTCCGTGGCCGACCTCGACGGCGACGGGGCCCTGGACTTCGTCCTCAAGTGGCAGCCGACCAACGCCAAGGACAACTCCCAGTCCGGCTACACCGGCAACACGATCCTCGACGGCGTCAAGCTCGACGGCACCCGCCTCTGGCGCATCGACCTGGGCCGCAACATCCGCTCCGGCGCGCACTACACGCAGTTCCAGGCGTACGACTACGACGGCGACGGCAAGGCCGAGGTCGCCATGAAGACGGCGGACGGCACGGTCGACGGGACGGGCGCGGTGATCGGCAGCGCGTCGGCCGACCACCGCAACTCCAGCGGATACGTGCTGGCCGGTCCCGAGTACCTGACCATGTTCAACGGCCAGACGGGCAAGGCGATGCAGAGCGTCGACTACGTCCCGGCACGCGGCACGGTGTCGTCGTGGGGCGACTCGTACGGCAACCGCGTGGACCGCTTCCTCGCGGGAACGGCGTACCTGGACGGCGCCAGGCCGTCGCTGATCATGGCGCGCGGCTACTACACCCGTACGGTGATCGCGGCCTGGGACTGGCGGGGCGGCGCCTTCACCCGCCGCTGGACCTTCGACACCAGCTCCTCGACCAACAGCGGCAAGGGCTACGACGGTCAGGGCTCGCACAGTCTGTCCGTCGGGGACGTCGACAACGACGGCAAGGACGAGATCGTCTACGGGGCGATGGCGGTCGACGACAACGGCAATGGGCTGTGGACCACCAAGACCGGCCACGGCGACGCCCAGCACCTCGGCGACCTCGACCCCTCCCACGCGGGTCTCGAGTACTTCAAGGTCTCGGAGTCCACCTCCCAGCCGGCGGAGCTGTACATCAACCCGGCCAACGGCACGGTGAACTGGAAACTGGCCGCGTGCTGCGACAACGGCCGCGGAGTCGCCGGGGACATCTGGGCGGGCAACGACGGTGCCGAGGTCTGGTCGGCCTCCGACACCTCGATCCGCGACGAGGCCGGTGCCACGAAGGGCCGCGAGCCGTCCTCCGTCAACTTCTTGTCCTGGTGGGACGGTGACACCGTCCGCGAACTCCTCGACGGCACCCACATCGACAAGTACGGCACCTCGTCGGACACCCGCCTGCTGACCGGGGAGTCGGTCCACTCCAACAACAGCACCAAGGCGACCCCGTCGCTGTCCGGCGACATCCTCGGCGACTGGCGCGAGGAGGTCGTCTGGCCGACGTCGGACAACAAGGCGCTGCGCGTCTACTCCACGCCGTACGAGACGACGACGAAGATCACGACCCTGCTCCACGACACGATGTACCGCACGGGCCTGGCCTGGCAGAACACCGCGTACAACCAGCCTCCGCACCCGAGTTTCTTCATCGGCAACGGGATGGCGACGGCACCTCGGCCGACGGTGTACACGCCGTGAAGTCCGGTGGGTGCGTGCGCCGTTGGGGGCACGCACCCACCCGGCCGCCTAGCTGAAGCCGCCGCTGAAATCGCTGTTGAGCTGCGCCGAGCAGATGTTGTAGCCGCCCTGGGCCCGGCCCTTCTTCGTCTCACCGTCGATGGTGACCGAGCACTGGACGTCACCGCCGCCCATGAGCTGGGCGCTCACCTGGTAATAGAGGGCGTCCCCGTCGACGGTCAGGGTCTTCTCCATCGGCAGTCCCTTGCCCTGGAGATTGGTGCCGTCGCTGCCGTAGGTGATGTCGACCCCCGCGGGCGCGGAGCCCCACACCTTGAACACCGCCTTGCCGCTGGGGGCGTTGTCGGCCGTGTCTGCCTCTGCCTTTGCCGCTGCCTTCGCCGTGGCCGTCCTGGTGACGGTCACCGTCGGCGCGGGCTTCGCCGCGGCGTCGACCCGCGCGGTGGCGGTGACCGTCACGGTGGGGGCGGGCTCGGCGGCGGCCTTCTTCCCGCCGCCACCACCACCGTCGCCGGCGGCTCCGATGCCCACGCCGAGGAGCAGGATGCCCGCGGCCACGGGGATGAGCACCCGCTTGCGCGCCCATCCGGGCCGCGGCGCCGGCGGCATGGGCGGCGGCCCGAAACCGGGCGGCGGCGAGAGCGGCGGCGGTGGCGGCTGGGTGTACGACATGGTCCCCCCTGAGGTCTTTCGTGGGTGATGAGCGTAACGGGAGGTGTGAAGAAAGAGTGAGAGTCGCGCGAGCAGGGTGATTCAGTTGTGACCTGGACATTCGTCGTGCAGGGGAGAGGGCGCGTACCCGGTGCGGTACGCGCCCTCCGTGGTCCGCTCAGGCGGTCGTGCAGTTCTGGTCGCCCATCCTGAAAGCCGACGGCTTCCCGTTGGTCCCCGACCAGCTGCCCGTGAAGCCGAAGCTCACGGACGAGCCGGAGGCCACGTTGGCGTTCCAGCCGACGTTCTTCGCCGTGACCGTCGAGCCCGACTGGGTCGAGTCGGCGTTCCAGGACTGGGAGATCGTCTGGCCGTTGGGGAAGGTCCAGCCAAGTGACCATCCCGTCCAGGCACTTGAACCCGTGTTGCTGAGCTGGACGTCCGCCTGGAAGCCGCCCGCCCACTGGCTGGTGATCTTGTACGTCACCGCGCAGGCGCCCGTCGGCGCCGGGTCGGGCGGGTCCGTGGGATCGGTGCCGCCTCCGCCGCTCGGGTCGGAGCTGTCGCCGTAGATCACCCCCCGGCCGTTCGTCGAGACGTACACCCGGCCGTACACCCGCGGGTCGCCCGTGATGGCCGCGCCGGTCCAACCCCACTGGTGGGCGTCGTCGTTGACGCGGGTCCAGCTGGTGCCCTTGTCCGTGGAGCGGAAGATGCCCCGGACGCCACCGATCTTCGCGCTGGTGAACAGGGTTTGGTACGACGCCCCCGCGGCCGCCTTCCCGAAGCCGATCGCGTCGGCCTGGTCGACGTTCGACAGCTTGGTCCAGCTCGTGCCGCCGTTCGTCGAGTGCCACAGCCCGTACGCCCCGTCGGTGGACCCGCCCGCGAGCCAGACGTCACCCTTGGCCCCGGGCACCGCCTTGAAGCGCACACTGTCCCCGGCCGGGAGCCCGGTCGCCGAGGACGCCGTGAACGTCGCCCCACCGTCCGTACTCACGTAGAACTTCCCCGACTTGAAGCCGTAGAAGGTCCGAGGGTCGACCCGGTCCGACTCGACGATCGCGCCCGCCGGGATCCCGCTCGACGCCGTCCAGGACGAACCGAAGCCCGTCGTGTACTGCACACCCGTGCCGTCCGGGCTCCACACGAACCGGTTGCCGTCCGAGGCGGCGGCCACCGTCCCGCCGGCGCTCACGCCCGAAGGGTCCGTCCCCGCGAACCAGTTGGCGCCGTTGTCGGTCGAGAACGCGATGTGCGGGCCCGAGTCCAGGTTGCCGACGCGCACGACCGTGTTCGGGTTCGTCTCGGCGAAGTCCAGACTCGTGGTCGTGGTGAAGTTCGGTGAAGTGAACATCATCGACGGGACCTTGGTCAGGTCCGTGTGCCGGAAGCCGCCGATGTCGCCGAGGGCACTGAGCAGCGGGGCGCCCGAGGGCGGCGACGCGAGGTCGAGGACCGCCGTCTCCTCCAGGCCCTGCACCATCGGCTTGATGGTGAACTGGCTGCCGGAGTCCCAGTTCGTGAGGTTCTCCGTGCCGTAGAGCGTGGCGCCCGTCCCGTACATCATGCGGTTGGAGTTGAAGGGGTCGATCTCCAACGACTCGGTCATCCACCCGAGTTTGGGGGCCTGCTCCGGCGGCGACGGATTCGCGCCCCACGTCAGCCACGGCGACGACGACACGTCCATGGTGTAGCGGTTCGCGCGGTTGGGGTACGACGAGTAGTCCCACGCCTTCGTCCAGGTCGCCCCGCTGTCCGTGGAGCGGAAGATCTGGGTGTCCGGCCACCAGGAGCTGTAGGCGGTCGCCATGACCGTGCCCGGCTTCTGCCGGTCCACCGTCAGCCCGCTGAAGCCGTAGTAGGTGTCCGCCTCCGCGACCGGGCTGATGTTCGTCCAGGTGCCGGTCGCCGTCGCGTACCGCCACACCTGCCCCTTGCCCCCGTCGTACGGCCCGCCCTTGTCGCTGTAGGAGAGATACAGGTATCCGTTCACCGAATCCAGGACACCCTTGTGGGCCAGGTAGCCCGTCGGCTGCCCGGCGAGCCGGCTCCAGGTCGCACCGCCGTCCGTCGACCGGTACACCGAGTTCTGCAGGTCGGCCACCCCGACGTAGATCGTCCCGGTCGCGCTGCCGGACGTGCCCGTCCTCTCGTCGAAGGTGACCCACACGATGCCCTGGTTGTCGCTGGCGTACCCGCTGGTGTCGCCCGGATCCTGCTGGTAGTTGCCGACGTTGGGGAAGTTCGCCACCTGCGACCAGCTCACGCCCGAGTCCGTGGACCGCCACAGCCCCTTGCCGCTCGGCGCCCCGAGGTACAGCACGCTGTTCTTGTTCGGGTCGACCGCCAGCCGCTCGCCCATGCCCCGCCCCGGCATGTTGCCGCCGAGCTTGAAGGGCAGCACGGTCTTCTGCCAGCTCGCACCCCGGTCCGAGGAGCGCATGACCGCGCCGTTCTTCGGGTCCCAGCCGTTGGTGTACGTCCCGACCGCCGCGTACACCTTGTTCGGGTCCACGGAGTCGGAGGCCAGGCTGACCACGCCGGTGTGCCCCCAGTCGTCCCAGCCGACCGAGTCGAGCAGCGGGGTCCAGGTCTTCGAGGACTCCTGCCAGCGGTAGGCCCCGCCGATGTCCGTGCGGGCGTAGGCGAGGTTCTTCTCCTTGCGGTTGAAGACGATGCCGGGGACGAAACCGCCGCCGTCGATCCGGGCGTTCTTCCAGGTGTACGTGTCGGCGGCGAGCGGGACCTTCGCGGCGCTGTCGGCCGCCAGTGCGGGCGGGGTGCCGGCGAGCAGCCCGGCCGCGAGCGCGAGCACGGCCGTGAGGATGCGGGTTCTTCGCACGGGAGGGTCCTGCCTTTCAAGTCGGGGGTCTGATCTGGTCATTCGTGAGATCGGAGGGCCCAGGGGTTCTGGGTACGGCTGTCACGGGAGAGACCGCTCGACGGCTCGAAGGACTTGGCCGCCCGGAGCCCCGCGTCGACTCGACCGCCAATGGGGAGACGCGACTTGACCGCTGCTGCAGGACAAGGTCGGCGAGGTCGTCTGCGGGATGGACGTGACGGCGAGCCGGCGGCTCCGGAAAGGGGGGAGTGTGGGGGGGGAAAGCGCTTTCCGTACGGTGCGAGAGGTGCCGGGCGGCCCCCAGTGCGGGAGGGGGCCGCCCGGCCGGTCGGCCCCGCCGTCAGGTGGCGGGACCTCATACGCGGAGCCTTTCAGGCGGTTCCGAGGAAACGCTGTGCACTGTGGCGCCCCTCCAGGGGCGCGGGGAACTGCGCGACCAGCCACGACGGACCCGCAGTCAGAACACGGCGCAACCCGCGGAGCGCCCGGCGGGGGCTGGTTATTCGAGAAGCTCCGCGTACGAACCCATGGCCAGGGCGATGTCCGCCTGGGCCCAGAACCGGTGGTACGTGAACGAGGGCACCGCGCCGCCGGCGAGGTACGCCTCGATCTTCGACCAGGCCGGGTCGCTCTTGTAGAACGACCGCAGCGAGGCGAAGGTCGACGACGAATTGATGGCGTCGCCGTTGGGCATGGTCCCGGTCCAGCCGCTCGGGATGTACACCGGGTCGTCGAACCGGTTGTAGTCCGCCCGGTTCTCCGGCACCGCGATGCCGAGGCTGTCCTGGTAGTTGGTCCACATGCCGTCCAGCAGCGCTTTCGCCATCGTCTTCGCTGCCGTGTCGCCCGACTTGGCGGCGTAGTAGCTCAGGGTCTTGGCGTACGCGGCGGCCACGCCGACGTCGTTGGTGTAGTCGGCGACGGTGACGTGAAGTTGGCTGTTGGCGCCGGGACTTGAGGCGTTCCAGGTGTCGGGCTGGCCCGACCACTGAAGGGTGGAGGGGATCCGGTAGGTGCCGTCGGGGTTGACCGTGGTCTTGGACAGCGCCCACTTGACCCACTTGTCGAGGACCGCCTTGGCCTGCGCGTTCCCCGTCTGCTGGTAGTACTCGGCGACCCGTTCCATCGACCACGCCTGGAAGCCGAACCACTGGTTGGACGGCGGGTCGTGGTAGACGGGCTGCTCGTCGTAGTACATGCCGTAGAACGTCGACTTGCCGGCCGGGGGAGTCGCGTAGCGGCCCGCCCAGCTGTTGGTCGCACCGCCCGCGATGGCACCCTCGTCGGACTGCAGCCAGCGGTAGAACTCCAGCTGCCGGCCCAGCGAGGTGTTCCAGTCCGCCGCGCCGGTGGCCGACTTGGGCTTCAGGTCGGCATACGAGCTCAGCGCGTACGCGGCCATGGGGTTCTGGTAGCCGCCGTGCGCGTGGCTGGATCCGATGCGCCAGGCCCAGCCCGCCGAGGTGTCGGTGGCACCGCCCCAGGCGTAGTACCAGGACAGCAGGTACATCGAGGAGTTCTTGCCGCTGCCGGCCGGGCAGGCGGCCGGGCCGACACAGTTGCCGATCTTCTTGAAGTACTTGTCGTACATCGCGTACCGCAGGTAGTCGCCCATCTTCGCGGCCTTGCCCACGGTCGCCGAGACGTCCGAGCCCTTGCCCTGCTGCTTCGCCCAGACGTCGGCCCAGTACGCGGCCTGCACCGCGCGCGCGTCGGCGTCCGGGGCGTTGGTGAACTTCCACTGCTTGGCATAGGAGGCGTCACCGGTGAACAGGTCCAGGTAGCCGTTCTTCCCGCCGTACTTGAAGGCGTCACACGTCGGCTGCGGCACCGTCTCCCACACCGACTCCTGCGCGCCGCGCTGGAAGGTGTTGATGTACGACGGCCCGGTGTCCGTCGGTCCCGCCTCGCACTTGCCGGGCGAGTTGCCGTAGCCGTAGACGTTGTCGACGTCCTGGAGCCAGTGCATGCCGTAGATGTCGTCCGTGCCGTACGCGCTCTTCAGCTCACCCGCGATCGGGTCCGAACCCACCGAGACCGAGGTGTCCAGCTTCGCCGGGTACTCGTTCGGGGTGTCCAGCTCGGGCGCGTAGGTCGCCGGCTTGGAGGCGTTGTAGAAGGAGTTGGTCGGCTGGTCGGCGTGCGTGGGGATCATGTACTTCTCCATGATGTCCCAGGCACCGTTGAACTTGGACCAGTCGCCCGTGACCTTGCCGTACATCGCCTGGAGCCACAGGAGGTAGCTGTACGCCTCCGAGGTGGTCTCGTGGCCGTGGTCCGGCGCCTCGACGATCAGCGTCTCGACCGAGTGGTAGGGGATGCCCTCGGGGGAGAAGTAGCCGTTCGCCGGGTTGGTGATCTTGCCGTACAGATCCAGGAAGCGGGCGTTGTAGGTGCCCGTCGCCGCGATCTGGGTGACATTCACCGAGGCCTTGGCGTGGCCGGTGGCCGTCGACTCGAAGGTCGCCGCTCCCGTGCCGGAGGCGTCGGCGGTGATGGTGACCGTCTGGGCGGTGTTCCAGTTCGACGGCGTGAAGGTCAGCGAGGCCCCACCGGTCACCGAGAGACCCGCGTTGCCGCCCGTACGGGCGGTCGTGACGGTCACGTTGGCCGAGGGCTGCGTCGACAGCTTCACGGTGTACGTGCCCGTCTTGCCCTGCTGGACGGCGAGTTGGGTGGCCGAGGCGACGACCGCGGGACCCGAGGCGACCGTGATGCCGACCGGCGTCGACTCGGCGGACGCGCCCAGGCTGTCGTACGCCTTCGCGAGCAGCGAATGACTGCCCACGGTCAAGCTTGAGGCCGAGAGCGAGTACGGCGAGGTCGTGTCGGTGCCGAGCAGCGTGGTGTTGTCGTAGAACTCCACCTTGCTGATGGTCGCGTTGTCCACGGCGGCGGCCGTCGCGGCGAGCGGGACCGCGGTGCCCTGGGTGTAGACCGCGCCCGCGGCCGGGCTGGTCAGCACGGTGATCGGCGGCTGGTGGGCGCCGGTGCACGAGGTGCCGTTGACCGCGAAGTTGGTCGGGGCCGTGTTGGTGCCGCTGTAGGTGAACTGCGCGCCGGTGGTGACGGCGGCGCCCGCGGCGATGTTCGCGTTGTACGAGGCGCTGTTGACCGTGACCGTCTGCCCGGACTGCGACCAGGTGCCGTTCCAGCCGTTGCTCAGCTTCTGGTTGCCCGAGTAGCCGTAGGTCAGGGTCCAGCCGTTGATGGCGTCCGTGCCGCGGTTGGTGATCGTCAGATCCGCGGTGAAACCGGAGCCCCAGTCGTTGGTCTTGTAGTCGACACTGCACTGAACTGCCGCTGCTTGTGCGGGAGTTGAAGCCGCACTCAGCATCGCGAACGGCAGTGCCATGGCCGCCACGACAGCGGTCCACAATCGCCGGACGGCCCGGCGTCTCCTGGTGGGGGGCATTGCTGGTTCCTCCTTGTGCGGCTCGGAGAAGTCAAGGCTTGAACCAGTGGGAGCGCTCCCATAGTGGGGACGGGCATTCAAGGGGTCAAGGTGCTTGAAGAGTCGAAAAGATTCGACGAATGGGGCTTCGGAAAAGTCAAGTGACCCCTCTGTTCTTTGCCGTCACTTGGCGCTACCTTCCTTGGCACCAGTGGGAGCGATTCCATCAGTCGACGCGTCCGTAACGGCGCGCTGATCTGCAAGGAGTCGCTCATGCGACACCCCCCGCGTTCAGTACGTTTACTCAAGAGGACCTCGCAGCGGACGCATCGGTCACGTCGGCCGGCCCGTTCTGCTGGGGGTCCGGGGGCAATCCCCCGGGTAAGCGCAGTAGCTGTTGCCGGCGCGGTCTCCCTCATCGGGGCCGTGACGGTGCCGGTGGTCACGGCGTCCGGCGCCACCCCTGCCTGCTCGGTGGAGTACTCCGTCACCAGCCAGTGGGACAGTGGCTTCCAGGGCTCCGTGAGGATCACCAACAACACGGCTGCCATGAGCAGTTGGAGCCTCTCCTTCGACTTCACCGGCGGCCAGGAGCTCACCCAGGGCTGGAACGCGAAATGGTCCCAGTCCGGCACGACGGTCACCGCTGCCAACGAGAGCTACAACGGCTCGTTGGCCACCGGGGCGAGCGTCAGCGCCGGATTCATCGCGTCCCGGTCCGGGAGCAACGCCGTACCGACCTCGTTCAAGCTCAACGGCACGGTCTGCAACACGGCCACCGAACCCACACCGGGGCCCACGGACCCCTCACCGGGCCCCGGTGACGGCACGCCCCCCGCTCTGCGGGTGTCCGGCAACAAGCTCGTGGACGCCGGCGGCGCCACCCGCCGTCTGCTCGGAGTGAACCGGTCCGGCGGCGAGTTCATGTGCGTCCAGGGCCGCGGCATCTTCGACGGCCCGGTCGACGACGCCTCCGTGAAGGCGATCGCCGACTGGAAGGCGAACGCGGTCCGCATTCCCCTCAACGAGGAGTGCTGGCTCGGCCTGTCCAACATCAACCCGGCCTACGCCGGTACGAACTACATCAACGCCGTCAAGGACCTGGTCGCCAAGGTCAAGGCCCACGGCATGACACCCGTGGTCGAACTCCACTGGACCTACGGGCAGTACACCGGCAACTCCGCCGGCTGCTCCGACGTACACGCCGGCTGCCAGAAGCCGATGCCCGACATGCAGTACACGCCCTCCTTCTGGGCCTCGGTGGCGAACACCTTCAAGGGCGACCGGGCCGTCGTCTTCGACCTGTTCAACGAGCCCTACCCGGACCGCGCCACCTCCACGACCACCCAGGCGTGGCAGTGCTGGCGGGACGGCGGCAGCTGCCCGGGCATCGGGTACGAGGTCGCCGGTATGCAGGATCTCGTCGACAGTGTCCGGGGCACCGGCGCCACGAACCTGATCCTGGCCGGAGGGATCGCCTACTCCAACGACCTCAGCCAGTGGCTGACGTACAAGCCGAGTGACCCGGCGGGGAATCTCGCCGCCGCCTGGCACGTGTACAACTTCAACACCTGCTCCACCGCGAGCTGCTGGAACTCCACGCTGGCCCCGGTGGCCGCCCAGGTCCCCCTCGTGGCGGGGGAGATCGGCGAGAACACCTGCTCGCACGGGTTGATCGACCAGGTCATGAAGTGGTTCGACGACCGCGGTCTGTCGTACCTCGGCTGGACCTGGAACACCTGGGACTGCTCCTCCGGACCGTCCCTGATCAGCGGCTACGACGGCACACCCACAGCGTTCGGCACCGGGCTGCGTGACCATCTGCGCGCCCTGAACGGATAGCACCCGATCGACGCACAGCACCCGATCGACGGACAACACCCGCTCAACGGACAACACCCGCGACCGAGAAGGAAACCCGCACTCATGAGTCGTACGAGAACAGCGCTCCTCGCTGCCCTGGCGCTCGTCGCCGGCGCCTCCGGGACCGCGCTCGCCGTGGCCCCGGCGGAGGCAGGCATCGCCGCCGTCCCCTGCACCGTGGACTACAAGGTGCAGAACCAGTGGGACACCGGCTTCACCACCGCCGTCACGATCACCAACAACAGCGCGGCCAAGTCGAGTTGGTCCCTGAAGTGGTCGTACGCCGGAAACCAGAAGGTCACCAACTTCTGGAACTCCAAGATCAGCCAGAGCGGCACGGCCGTCACCGCCACCAACGAGAGCTACAACGGCACGCTCGCCACCGGTGGTTCGGTCAGCTTCGGCTTCCAGGGCACCTACAGCGGCACCAATGCCGTCCCGGCCACCTTCACCCTCGACGGTGTGACCTGCAACGTCGACGACGGCGGCAGCGGGCCCACAAACCCACCGGACCCCGGGGGCGGCACCAAGGTCGACAACCCGTACGCCGGCGCCAAGGTGTACGTGAACCCCGAGTGGTCCGCGAAGGCCGCCGCGGAACCCGGCGGCAGCCGGATCTCCAACCAGCCCACCGGGGTGTGGCTGGACCGGATCGCCGCGATCAACGGCGTCAACGGCGGGATGGGCCTGCGCGCCCACCTCGACAAGGCCCTGGAGCAGAAGGGCAGCGGCGAACTCGTCGTCCAGCTGGTCATCTACAACCTGCCCGGCCGTGACTGCGCGGCGCTCGCCTCCAACGGCGAACTCGGCCCGACGGAGATCGACAAGTACAAGACGCAGTACATCGACCCGATCGCGGCGATCCTCGCCGACCCCAAGTACGCCTCGCTGCGGATCGTCAACACGATCGAGATCGACTCGCTGCCCAACCTCGTCACCAACGTCTCGCCGCGAGCCACCGCCACCGCGAACTGCGACACGATGAAGGCCAACGGCAACTACGTCAAGGGCGTGGGCTACGCGCTGAACAAGCTCGGCGCCATCTCCAACGTCTACAACTACGTGGACGCGGGTCACCACGGCTGGCTCGGCTGGGACGACAACTTCTCGGCGAGCGTCCAGATCATGAAGCAGGCGGCCACCGCCGAGGGTTCGACGGTCAACAACGTGCAGGGCTTCATCACCAACACCGCCAACTACAGTGCCCTGAAGGAGCAGTACTTCACCATCAACGACTCCGTGGCCGGCAAGTCGGTGCGCGAGTCGAAGTGGGTGGACTGGAACCGGTACACCGACGAGCTCTCCTACGCCCAGGCCTTCCGTCAGGAAGCGGTGAACCAGGGCTTCCCCTCGGGCGTCGGCATGCTGATCGACACCTCCCGCAACGGCTGGGGCGGTACCGCCCGGCCGACCGGTCCCGGTGCCACGACGGACGTGGACACCTACGTCAACGGCGGCCGGATCGACCGGCGCATCCATGTCGGCAACTGGTGCAACCAGTCGGGTGCCGGTCTCGGTGAGCGCCCGAAGGCCAGCCCCGCTGCCGGGATCGACGCCTACGTGTGGATCAAGCCTCCGGGTGAGTCCGACGGGTCCAGCTCGGCGATCGCGAACGACGAGGGCAAGGGCTTCGACCGGATGTGCGACCCGACGTACACCGGCAACCCGAGGAACAACAACAACATGTCCGGTGCGCTGCCGAACGCTCCGCTGTCGGGGCACTGGTTCTCGGCGCAGTTCCAGGAGCTCATGAAGAACGCGTACCCCGCGCTCTAGCTGGGCCGGGTGCGGTGGGGCTGCGGGTGCCGGTCCGTTGTTGCCGGTCGCGCCCGCGCGGCGGAGCCGCACATCGATACCGCCCCGCGCCCCTGGGGAGTCATGCCGCTCGGGGCCTGGTCAGTGCTCTTTTGCCAGGCCCCGGCGGATGGCGAACTCGACCGCCGAGTAGTCACCGTCCGGGCGGTCCAACTCGTTCGGCTCTGCCAGGAGCAGCGGCGGCTGGGCCATGAAGCGGGGCTTCGTGCCGTGGTGCGGCTGGGCCGCGTGGACCAGGAACGGGTGGCAGAGGTAGACGTCCCCCGGGCTGCCGGTGGCGTGGGCGAGCGGGCGATGGGCTGATGCCTTGTCCACCTTCGGGGCCAACTCCAGGAAGGACGCGCCCTGTTCGCCGTACGGCTCGAGGATCGAGGGCACGTCGAGATGGGAGCCCACCCTGATGCGGGTCGGGGCGTCGGTCCCGGTGACCTCGCTGAACAGGAACAGCATCAGCAGGGCGCGGTCCCTGGAGCGCAGGTTGGTGTGGTACATGCCGGCCGGCGCGTCCTCGGGGAGGTAGCTGCCTTCGATGTGCCAGCCCGCGTCGTCGGGTTCCTCGGTGTGCGGAAACCGCAAGGGGAAACTGCCCAGCGAGTAGCGGGAGTGCCAGCGGTTCACGCCCACCAGCAGGTCGAAGGCCTCATGCAGCACCGGTGAGTTCACGGCCGCCGCGAACGGGCCCTGCGCCATGTCGGCCACCCAGACCACGGGGTCCTTCCAGGAGGCCGGGTCCTCGGGGTCGTAGCCCGTCTCCCGCCACAGCAGCGACGCGCAGTGCTGGGCGACGCGGGGCGTGAAGGCGCCCTCGATCCTCACGAATCCGTCTTCGAGGAAGCGCTCCACCAGTTCGTCGTCCATGGGGCCATCGTGCGGGATCGGCCGGGGCGGGCGCATCCCCTTTTCTTTGCGTCTGCTTTGCCGCGTTTTTTGCTGTCGCGGCAACTTCACTGGCGTCTTCGCGGTGCGTCGGCGCACGCTGACAGCATCCCGAGGAGAGGCTGACACCATGGCGCACGATCACGGCAACCACGGCAATCATGGCAATCACGGTCACCACCACCACGACCACACCGACATCGACTGGTCCGCGCTGGCTCACCACCTGGAGACCCAGGCGGAGCTGTTCACGCCCCTGTACGAGCGGGCCCTGGCCTGGCTCGGGCACAAGCAGACCGAGCCAGGGCTGATCGTCGACGCGGGCAGTGGGCCCGGGGTGCTGTCCTGTCTGCTCGCCGAGGCGTTTCCGGGGGCCCGGGTGGTCGCCGTGGACGGGGCCGGGCCGTTGCTGGAGCGGGCGCAGGCCCGGGCCGGACGGCTCGGTGTCGCCGACCGTTTCGGCACTCTGACGGGTGAACTGCCCGGGATCCTGGATGAGTTGGACTACCCGGTCGATCTGCTCTGGGCCAGCCGCAGCCTGCACCACCTCGGGGACCAGCGGGCCGGGATCGCCGCGTTCGCCTCGCGGCTGGCGCGGGGCGGCACGCTGGCCTTGATGGAGGGCGGGCTGCCCCCGCGCTTCCTGCCGCGGGACATCGGGATCGGGCGGCCGGGCCTCCAGGCGCGGCTCGACGCGCTGGAGGAGGAGTGGTTCGCGCAGATGCGGGCGGGGCTGGCCGACGCCGTCTCCGAGGTCGAGGACTGGCCCGCGCTGATGGCCTCCGCCGGGCTGCGGCACACCGGCACGCGGAGTTTCATGCTGGACCTCCCGGCGCCGACGACCGACCGGGCCCGTGCGTACATCGCCGCGTCGCTCGGGCGGCTGCGGGACGTGTTCGGGGAGTACCTGGAATCCGACGACCGGGACACTCTCGATCGTCTGCTGGATCCCGAGGACACGGCGAGTGTGCATCGGCGGCCGGATGTGTTCGTGCTGGCGGTACACACGGTGCACACCGCTGTGCGGACCGGCTGAGGGCGCGCGTTCGCCACGGGTCGTCGGTGGCCGGTCGCGCCGTTCCCCGCGCCCCTGAAGGCGCGCGGGTGTACTCGCTGACCAGAGCGCCGCGGACGTTCCTGACACGGGTGGGGGTGAAGTACTCGGCCAGTACCCGTCGTTCGACGGTCTCTTCCGCAGTCCGGTCCCGTGGCCGGCCCACCGGGTCTCCTACGGCGACGATCCGGCCCGCCGCCAGCATGCGGGCGCGGATCACCGGGGCCCGCACCTCCGTGCCGTACAGCGTTCCCGAAGCCGCCGGGCCGCGGTCCAGGGCCAGGTCGGACAGGCGCCGTACCGAGTCCGGGTCGGCCAGTGACCACACGCGGCGGCGGGAGGGCAGGTAGAGGACCCCGTCCGCCCGGATGGTGCTCAGGGCTCGGGTGACCGCCGCGGCGTCGTCGGTGCGGCTCTCCGGGGTGCGCAACTGGAGGGTGACCGGCAGCAGCGCGAGCCCGGCCGTGGCCAGGGCGAGGGCCCGGGTCCGGCCCAGGCGGTCGAGGGCTGCACCGAGCCGCGCCCTCACCGAAGCCGCCCTCGTCTGGGACGGTTTGGGGCGGGACGCGGGCGCGCTGTACCGGGGCACGCGGCTGATCCGGGCCCGCGAGACCTTCGGCGACGACGAGGCGTGTGCGGGAGACGGCAGGGAAGGCGAACTGAACCAGCTCGAACGGGACTTCCTGACGGCGAGCGCCGAGACGTACGAACGCGGCCGCCGTGCCGCCGCCCGGGTCGCGCGCCGCCTGCGCGCCCTGACCGCGGCGCTCGCCGTGCTGCTGTGCCTGGCTGTGGTCGCGGGTGTCACCGCCTGGCAGCAGAGCGGGGTCAGCGCGCGCCGGCGGGACGAGGCCGAGGCCCGCGGCGCGGCCGAGCTGGTGGACACCCTCCGGCAGAGCGATCCGCGCACCGCGGCGCAGCTGGCGCCGGCCGCCTGGCGGGTGGCCGACCTGCCCGAGACCCGTCGGGCCCTGCGGACGGCCGGCGGCGCAGTCCGCTGCCTTCGGCCTCCGGGGCAGGCCGGTCCCGGTGAGGAACGGGGCAGGCCGGTCCCGGTGAGGAAGCCGGTGACGGTGAACGGTGAGGAGACCGTGACCGTCGACCCGGCCGGCCGCACCGCGCTGACCTCCGAGGGCTCGCTCGTGGACCTCGCGACGGGCAGACGGCCGAAGGGACTCGCCGGTGTGCGGGGCGAGGACTACCTCACCGAGGCCGCGTTCAGCCCCGACGGCCGGTACCTCGCCGCCGCCGACGTCCAGGGCCGCGTGACCCTGTGGGACGCGCGCACCTGGCGCGGACTCGCTGCCCTGAAGTCCGGCGGCTCCAACCGGCACGCACCCGCTCTCGGCTTCTCCGCCGACGCCTCCCTGGTGGCCGCCAGTGATCCGGACGGATCCGTGCACGTCTGGGAGACCGGCGCCCCCGTCCTCCCGCCCGCGATCCCGCCCGTGGGGGACGCCCCGGTACTGGCCCTCGGATTCACCCCGGACCGCGCGGAGTTGCACCTCGCCACACCCCATCTGGCCGACAGAGCACTCCCGTTGGGCCCCGGCCGGGCCGCGCACGGTGTGCGCCCGGACGCACACGGGGCTCGTCCGGACGCAGTGGCGGCGCTGGTTCCCCTCGGCCGACTACCGCCGTACCTGCGGCCCTTGACTTCGAGAACGCTCCAACTGATGTACTCCCTGCCGTTACGAGATGACGTACGAACCCAGGGGGAAGCAATGTCCGACGCACCGGTCGCGCTCATCACCGGCGGTGGCAGTGGTATCGGCGCCGCGGTCGCACGGCAACTGCTCGACGCGGGCCACCGGGTGGCCGTCACCGGGCGGGGCGAGCCACGTCTGCGCGCCTTCGCCGAGGAACTGGGCAACCCCGAGGGGCTGTTGACCTTCGTCGGCAACGCGGCCGAATACGGCGACATCCAGGCCGCCGTGGACGGCACGCTCAAGGAGTTCGGCCGGCTGGACACGGTCGTGGCCAACGCGGGCTTCGCCACCCATGACACCGTCGCCGGGGGAGATCCGGCCGGCTGGACCGAGATGGTGCTGACCAACGTGCTCGGCCCGGCCCTCCTCATCCGCGCCTCCATCGACGCGCTCAAGGAGACCCGCGGCCGGATCGTCCTGATCGGCAGCGTCGCCGGGTTCGTCCACGGCCCCGGCAACATCTACGGGGCGACGAAGTGGGCGGTGACCGGGCTCGCCGAGAACGCCCGCCGTGAGGTCACCGAGTTCGGCGTCGGCGTCACCCTGGTCGCCCCCGGCCGCGTGGAGACACCGTTCTGGGACGCCTACGGCAGCCTCCCGCCCGGTCACCTGCTCACCGCCGAGCAGATCGCCGACTCGGTCGTGTGGGCCGTACGGCAGCCCGAGGGCGTCGACATCAACACCGTCGTCGTACGGCCGATCGGGCAGCCCGTCTGACGGCGGGCGCCGCACACACCGACGGCGGACCCCTGCGACAGGGGTCCGCCGTCGGCCGTACGGCTGTGCCGTCAGGCGGCGTTGAACGTCGACGGGTCCGGGCCGAGGCGCCGGTCCTCGTTGAGCGCGCTGATCGCCGCCAGGTCCTCGGTGTCCAGGCTGAAGTCGAAGACCTCGATGTTCTCCTTGATCCGGGACGGGGTCACGGACTTGGGGATCACGACATTGCCGAGCTGGAGGTGCCAGCGCAGCACGACCTGGGCGGGGGTGCGGTCGTGCTTGCGGGCGATGGCCACGATCGCCGGGACCTCCAGGAGGCCCTTGCCGGAGCCGAGCGGCGACCACGCCTCGGTGGCGATGCCCTGCTCCGCGTGGTACTCGCGGGCCGCGTGCTGCTGAAGGTGCGGGTGGAGCTCGATCTGGTCGACGGCCGGGACGACGGACGTCTCGGCGATCAGCCGCTCCAGGTGGTCGGGCTCGAAGTTGGAGACACCGATGGCCTTGATCCGGCCGTCGGCGTGCAGCTTCTCGAACGCCTTGTAGGTGTCGACGTACAGGTCGCGGGAGGGCGTCGGCCAGTGGATCAGGTACAGGTCCACGTAGTCCAGGCCGAGCTTGTCCAGCGAGGTGTCGAAGGCGCGCAGGGTCGCGTCGTGACCCTGGTCGCTGTTCCAGAGCTTGGTGGTGACGAAGATGTCCTCACGGGCCACTCCGGAGGCGGCGATCGCCTTGCCGGTGCCCTTTTCGTTGCCGTAGATCGCCGCTGTGTCGATGCTGCGGTACCCGGCCTCGAGCGCCGTGGCGACGGCGCGCTCGGCCTCGTCGTCCGGCACCTGCCAGACGCCGAAACCCAGCTGGGGCATCTCGACGCCGTTGTTGAGGATGATCGGGGGGACCTTGCTGCTCACGAGCTCTTGATCCTTACGGTTGTCGTCAGGTGGAACTCCTATCGTCAACGATCACGGGCCGTGATGCATTCCTGACCGCGGAATCCGTCCGGACTGACCCGCCGGTCAGCAGGCGATGGCCGAAATTGGCCGGAAATGCATCCGACGTCTTCGGTACGGACCATTGACCACTGGCGGTCCTGCCGCGACTCTGGATCGCGCCAACGGGCGGAATCCTGAACTCAGTTCATGTACGTGAATCCGCGTTGGCTTTCATCCGATGTTTCCCGTGTCTCCTGACTCACGGAGAGGGAGGAACATGAAACGCCGTCGTCTGCGTTCGGCACTGACGACCCTCGCACTCGCCGCCGTGACCCTGGTCACCGTGCCGGCGGCCGCACCCCCGCCCACCGGTCCCTCGGCCGGCCCGGGCCCGGGCCCGGACCGGGACTGGTCCGTCGCCATGGTCGACTCCACCACGGCCCGCTACACGCCGAGCACCATCGGAGGCTGGTCCTACCCGGTCGGCCTGTATCTCTACGGTCAGTACCTCACCTACCGGCGCACGCACGACGCCCGCTACCTCGCGTACATCAAGAGCTATGTCGACCGGTTCGTCGGTGCCGACGGCTCCATCGGCCAGTCGTTCAACAGCCTGGACAGCATGCAGGCGGGCCGGCTGCTGGTGATCCTCCACCACGAGACGGGCGAGGCCCGCTACCGGACGGCCGCGCGCAAGATCCTCGACCGCCTCACCACCTACCCGCGCACGGAGGACGGCGGCTTCTGGCACGCCGACACCGCGAGCCGCGCCCACCAACTCTGGGCGGACGGCGTCTACATGGTGAACCCGTTCCTCGTCGAGTACGGCGCGGAGTTCGGCGAGAGCGGGAGCACGGACGCCGAGGCGGTACGGCAGCTCGCGGTCTACGGCGGCCACCTCCAGGCCGCCAACGGGCTGCTGAGACACGCCTACGACGAGTCGAAGAGCGTGAGCTGGGCCGATCCGGAGACCGGGCTCGCCCCCGAGCACTGGTGCCGTGCGGTCGGCTGGTACTCCATGGCGATCGTCGACGTCCTCGACGCCGTCCCGGCGGACCAGCCCCATCGTGCCCAACTCCTCGTGATCCTGCGCAAGCTGGCGGCCGGCCTCGAGAAGTACCAGGACCCGGCGACCGGCCGCTGGTTCCAGGTGATCGACAAGGGTGGCCGGAGCGACAACTGGACCGAGACGTC
Source organism: Streptomyces sp. NPDC001668 (assembly GCF_042893155.1). Classification (NCBI taxonomy): domain Bacteria; kingdom Bacillati; phylum Actinomycetota; class Actinomycetes; order Kitasatosporales; family Streptomycetaceae; genus Streptomyces; species Streptomyces sp. NPDC001668. Next base: position 20,805 of record NZ_JBIAUQ010000011.1, on the reverse strand, counting down.
CTGCTCCAGCATGTTCACCTACGCCCTCTCGCGCGGCGCCGAGCGCGGCTACCTGGTCCCGCGCTACGCCGCCGTGGCCCGGCGCGGCTACCAGGGCGTCCTGGCGAAACTGTCGGTCGGCTCGGACGGCCGTACCGAACTCGCCGACATCTCGGTCGGCACGAACGTCGGCGACTACGCGTACTACGTCGCCCGCACCCGGGCCGTCAACGACTTCCACGGCCTGGGCGCCTTCCTGATCATGAACGAACAACTGCGAGGTGATTAGTGTCATGAGCACATCACGAAGGGCGTTGCTCGGCGCCGCGCTGGGCGGCGCCACGGCGGCCGCGGTCGGCTTGCCGCAGGCGACCACCGCCCATGCCGCCTCCTGGCAGCAGAAGTGGGCCCCGTCCGCGAGCGGAGACGGCCTGGGCGCCTTCGAGACGATCGAGGACGACCGCGCCGACTCGCACCCCGCCGGATCGCCGCACATCTACACCACCGGCAACAACTGGCGCTTCGACATGCACACCGTCGACCGCGACACCTCCACCGACCGCCAGCGCCAGGAGGTCACCGGGCTGCGCAACGGCAGCGGCGGCAACTACCTGAAGTGGACGAAGGGCCAGACCTGGCGGCTCACGTACTCGATGTACATCCCGAGCTCCCTGAAGGCGACCACCACCTTCACCCACATCATGCAGATGAAGCAGCCCGGCAGCGGCACCTCGCCGATCGTCGTGCAGTCCCTGCGCCGGGTGAACGGCAAACAGACCATCGAGCTGAAGCTCGCCATCGACGACATCCTCGTCGGCCGCACCGACCTGGACCCGCTGCACGACAAATGGACCGACGTCGACTTCCAGATCAAGGTCGGCGACGGCGCGGCCGGTTCGGTCCGCTGGATCCTGAAGTCCGGCGGCTCGACCGTCATCGACGCGTCCAAGACCGGCGTCGACACCTTCCTGGCCGACCGTGTCCGCCCGAAGTGGGGCATCTACCGCTCCCTCGGCGACACCTCCGGCTCCCTCCAGAACACCTATCTGCTGCTGACCAACCTGCGCGGCTACCAACTCGTCTGAGGAGCCGTCACCTTGAAACCCCCCACAGGTCCACGCTCCCGCTCCCGAGCGGCGGCGACCGTCCTCTTCGTCGTCGCCCTCGTCCTCGGACTGGGCCACCCGGCGGTCCCGGCCGCCCGGCAGGCCCCGTCCCGGGCCGCCGCCGTCTTCGACGTACGCGACTACGGCGCCAAGGGCGACGGCTCCGCCAACGACACCCCCGCCGTCAACAAGGCGATCACCGCGGCGAGTTCGGCGGCGGGCGGCGGAGCCGTCCGCTTCCCGCCCGGTGACTACAAGTCGAAGAACACCATCCACATGAAGAGCCATGTGACGCTCAGCCTCGACAAGGGCGCCACCCTCCAGGGCTCCAGCGCCGACACCTACGACAAGGCCGAGTCCAATCCGTACGACGGCTACCAGGACTACGGGCACAGCCACTTCCACGACGCGATGATCCACGGCGACCGGCTGACCGACATCGGCTTCGTCGGCGAGGGCGTCATCGACGGCATGGGCAACCTGATCACCGGCAACCCGAAGTCCGGCGAGGCCGACAAGATCATCTCGCTGACCCGGTGCGACGGACTCACGATCGGCGACGGCCTCACACTCCGCCGCGGCGGCCACTTCGCGGCGCTCGTCAACGGCTGCAAGAACGTGACCTCGCACCACCTGACCATCGACACCGCAAGCGACCGCGACGGCTGGAACATCATCTCCACGACGGACGTCACGGTGACCAACGCGACCATCCGGGCCAACGACGACGCCCTGGTCTTCAAGAGCGACTACGCCCTCGGCGCCAAGCTCCCCAACGGCCACGTCCGCGTCAACGACAGCTTCCTGTCCGCCCGTTGCTGCAACGCCCTCATGTTCGGCTCGGAGACCTGCGGCGACTTCTCGGACTACCGGTTCGAGAACATCCGCATCGACGGCGCCGACAAGTCCGGCCTCGGCATGGTGTCGATGGACGGCGCGAAGATCTCCGACGTCCACTACCGCGACATCACGATGACGAACGTCCACTCGCCGATCATGCAGAAGATCGGCACGCGAAAACGGTGCGGCAACAGTCCCGGAGTCGGATCGATCAGCGACATCACCTACGACGACATCACCGCCACCGGCAGCAGCCCGTCCTTCAGCCCGACCCTGTGGGGCGAGACCGGCCACCGTATCAAGGGCGTGAGCTTCAACCACGTCGACATCACGGTCCCGGGCGGCAACGGCACCATGTCCACGGGCGTGCCGGCAAACGACCCGAACGACTACAACCCCAAGGCCATCGGCACCCGGCCGGCCTACGGCTGGTACCTCCACAACGCCGACGACATCCGTTTCACCGACAGCTCGGTGAAGTTCGCCGCGGACGACGGACGGCCCGCGTTCATCGCCAACGCGGCCGACGGCATCCGGCTCACCCGCTTCACCGCGCAGAAGGGCTCTGGCTCCCCGTACGACGTGGGCCTCCAGGAGGCCTCCGGCGTCTGCCTGACGGACAGTCACAACACCTCCGGGGGCGCCCTGCGGGTCTCGGGAACCCAGGACTGCGGCAGTACGGCGGTGAAGCCGCTCGACCTGGAGAACCCCCGCCAGGACTTCCTGCGCAACTCCGTCGGCGGGCTGTTCCTGCACTGGGGCCTGCGCACCGCACCCGCCCACACCAGCTGCACCGCCTGGGAGAACGACGTCACGAACGGGAGCTGGAAGCCCGACTACTGGGTCAAGGAGGCCCAGAAGCTCCACACCCAGTACCTCGTCCTCGCCACCTTCCACAGCCGCCTCGGCTACGCCCGCCCCTGGCCTTCCAAGATCCCCGGCTCCTGCTCCACCAAGCGGGACTTCCTCGGCGAGCTGATCACGGCCGCCAAGGCCAAGGGCATGAAGGTCATCCTCTACATGACCAACGACCCCCAGTGGCACGACGAGGGCGGCCACGAGTGGCTCGACTCCGCCGCGTACTCCTCCTACAAGGGCAAGAACGTCGACCTGACCACCAACGACGGCTTCGGGCAGTTCAGTTACGACAACTTCTTCGAGGTCATGGACCGCTACCCCGACCTCGGCGGCTTCTGGATCGACAACGACAACGCCTACTGGGAGAGCCACGACCTCTACCGGCAGATCTACGACAAGCGCCCGAACTACACGCTCAGCAACAACAACGAGGACACGCCGATCATGGACATGATCAGCAATGAGCAGAAGACGGGCATGACCCCGGCCTACGACTACCCGCAGGCCGTCTACACCGCCCAACCCCGCCTGACCGAGGCCGACTTCAAACTGCCCTCGTCCGGCGCCTGGTGGTACGACGGCTCGAACCCCTCCGTCGACCGCGCGCTCACCCTCGGCCGTCTGATCACCAACGCGGGCTCGTCGGTCAAGGCGCTGATGGCGGAGACCGCCCAGGTCAACGGCACGTTCCCGGCCAACCAGGCCGCCTTCAACACCTTCGCCGACTCCTACCTCGACCCCATCTGGGAGTCCCTGCACGGCACCGAGGGCGGCGGCTACATGTACGGCGGCCTCAAACCGGGCGCCTGGAACGACGGTGCCTACGGCGTCACGACCATCGCGAAGGCCGACGCCAACCGGCAGTACGTGCACGTCCTGACCCCGCCGAGCACCAGCACCCTGCGCGTCCGGGACAACGGATACCGCATCGCCTCGGTCACCAACCTCCGTACGGGAAAGGCGCTTTCCTGGTCCCAGTCCGGAGGCGTGCTCACCCTGACCGGCCTGGGCGACTGGGACCCGTACGACACCGTCTTCAAGGTCACCACCGCCGGCCGTCAGGGCATCCTCACCGGCGTCAAGGTGAGCGCGAGCGCCTCGGCGAGCGGACACGCCGCGTCGGCGGCCGGCGACGGCGACTACCTCACCTACTGGGACAGCAACAAGACGCTGCCGGTGAACCTCACCTTCGACCTCGGCTCGGCGAAGAAGGTGCAGTACCTCGGCCTCAACCAGCGCGAGGACTCCGTCGCCTACGCCCGCTCGGACACCGAGCAGTCCGCACGGATCAAGGACTACAAGGTGTACCTGAGCGCCGACGGCTCGACCTGGGGGAGCGCGGTCAAGACCGGTCAGCTGCCAAGTCGCCGCGGAATCCAGGGCATTGACCTCACCGCCGCCGCCGATGCCCGCTACGTCCGCCTGGAGGTCGACTCCACCTGGGCCGCCTCCACCGACACCACCCGCTACAAGCGACTGCGCATCGACGAGGCGTGGATCGGCACGTCGTACGCCACACCCGCGAACGGGGGACAGTCATGATCCGTATCAGATCGCTCACGGCCACGGTGGCGGGCCTGCTCCTCGCCGCGCTGGTGCCGCTCGTGGGCACCGCCCGTCCGGCGGCCGCCTCCGACAACGGCCAGTCCGTCCGGCCCGCCATGGGGTGGTCCAGCTGGAGCTTCGTGCGCCGCACGCCGACCGAGGCGAAGATCAAGGCGCAGGCCGACGCGCTGGTCGCCAGTGGCCTCAAGGACCACGGCTTCGTCCACGTCAACCTTGACGACTTCTGGCAGAAGTGCGACTCCAACGGCTTCGTCGTCGACGACCACGGCCGCTGGGCCGTCGACACGGCCAAGTTCCCCGGCGGGATCAAGGCCCTGGCCGACTACATCCACTCCAAGGGCCTGAAGTTCGGCTTCTACGTCACGCCCGGCATCGCGAAGAACGCCGTCACGAAGAACACGCCGATCGAGGGCACCCCGTACCACGCCAAGGACATCGCGGACACCTCGAAGACCGAGAAGAACTACAACTGCAAGAACATGTACTACATCGACTACTCCAAGCCGGGCGCCCAGGAGTTCGTCAACTCCTGGGCCAAGCAGTTCGCGTCCTGGGGTGTCGACTACCTGAAGATCGACGGGGTGGGCAATGCCGACATCCCCGACGTCCAGGCCTGGGACAAGGCACTCAGGGCGAGCGGACGGCCCATCAACTACGCGCTCTCCAACAACCTCCCGATCGCCGACGCCGCCACCTGGCGCAAACTGGCGAACAGTTGGCGCACCCAGGGTGACGTCGAGTGCTACTGCGGACCCGGCGCCAACGGCAGCGGCTATCCGCTCACCGACTGGTCCCACGTCTCCAAGCGCTTCGACACGGCCGCCTCCTGGCAGCCGTACGCCGGACCGGGCGGCTGGAACGACCTGGACTCGCTGGAGATCGGCAACGGCGACCAGGTGGGCCTGACCGCCGACCAGCGGCGCTCCCACTTCACCCTGTGGGCGATGGCGGCCTCCCCGCTGCTGCTCGGCACCGACCTCACCCACCTCGACACCGTCGACAAGGCGATGCTGACCAACGACCGGCTGATCGGCGTCGACCAGGACGGCGTCGCGGCGAAGCGGATCGTCAACAGTGGTGTGCGGCAGGTCTGGAGCAAGAAGGAGAGCGACGGCCAGTACGTCGTGGCCCTGTTCAACACCGGCAGCTCGGGCAACGCGACCGTGAGCGTGAACTGGTCGCAGGCCGGCTTCACCGGTTCCGGTGACGTCACCGACCTGTGGTCCGGCGCGCACAAGGGCGTGATCGCGGACTCCTACAGCGCGACCCTGCGCCCGGGCGAGACCCGGCTGATCCGCGTGAAGCCCGTCAACTCTCTCAAGGCGGCGGTGGCTTCACCGGGCATGGCCGTCGCCCCCTACGAGTACCTCGGCTGGGGCAGCCCCCAGAACCCCACTGCTGTGATGTCGGCGACCGGCGTCAAGTGGTTCACGCTCGCCTTCATTCTCTCCGACGGCACCTGCAATCCGAAGTGGGACGGTTCCCGCCCGCTCACCGGCGGCGACGACCAGGCGAAGATCAACGCGATCAGAGGAGCCGGCGGGGACGTGATGGTCTCCGTCGGCGGCTGGAGCGGGAACAAGCTCGGCGAGAAGTGCTCCAGCGCCTCGGCGCTCGCCGGCGCCTATCAGAAGGTGATCAACGCCTACCAGCTGAAGGCCCTCGACGTCGACATCGAGAACACCGAGTGGTCCAACGCGACCGTACGGCAGCGGGTCGTCGACGCGCTGAAGACGGTCAAGGCGAACAACCCGGGCCTGAAGACCGTCATCACCTTCGGCACCACCACGAGCGGCCCCGACTCCACCGGCGTCGACATGATCAAGCGCGCCGCCAACTCGGGCCTGGCGAACGACGTCTGGTGCGTCATGCCGTTCGACTTCGGCGGCGGCACCACGAACATGGGCACCCTGACCACCCAGGCCATGGAGGGCCTCAAGGCCCGCGTCAAGTCGGCCTACGGCTACGGCGACACCGCCGCCTACGCCCACATCGGCCTGTCGTCGATGAACGGAAAGACCGACGACTCCGGTGAGCGTGTCCGCGTCGCCGACTTCAAGACCATGCTCGCCTACGCCCAGCAGCACCACATCGGGCGCCTCACCTACTGGTCCGTCAACCGTGACCGCCCCTGCGGCTCGGGCACCGACGGCGACTCCTGCAGCGGTGTGACGCAGCAGCCGTACGACTACCTCAAGGTCTTCACCCAGTACACGGGCTGAAGGGAACAACCGTGAAAATCAGCAGGCTTCTGCCCTACGGCCTCGCCGCCGCCCTCGCCCTGCCGCTCGCCGGCCTGAGCCAGGGGAGCGCGCTCGCGGCCACCGACTACCAGGCCGAGGACGCGACCGTCGTGCAGGGCACGGTGGCCACCAACCACACCGGTTACACGGGCACCGGCTTCGTCGACTACACCAACGTCCAAGGCTCGTACGTGGAGTTCACGGTGAGCGCCCCCTCCGCGGGCACCACGTCCGTCACCTTCCGCTACGCCAACGGGACCGCGACCGACCGTCCGATGGACATCTCCGTGAACGGCACGGTCGTGTCGCCGGCCGTCTCCTTCCCGGCCACCGCCGACTGGAACACCTGGGCCACCAGGACCGTCGACGTCCCGCTCACGGCGGGCTCCGTCAAGATCCGCGCGACCGCCACCACCGCCGGCGGCGGTCCCAACCTCGACCGCATCGGCGTCGCAGCGGCCACCGACTCCCAGGCCCCCAGCCGTCCCGGGCAGCCCAGTTGCTCCGACATCGGCGAGGACGGCCTCACGCTGGCCTGGGGCGCCGCCACCGACAACGTGGGCGTGACGGCGTACGACCTCTACGAGCACGGCAACAAGATCGGTGAGGCGCCCGGCGGTTCGACCAGCAAAGCGCTCACCGGCCTGACCCCCGGCACCACCTACAACCTCACCGTCATCGCCCGCGACGCGGCCGGCAACACGTCCCCGGCGAGCCCCGTCGTCGACTGCACCACCAAACCCAGCTCCGACACTACCCCGCCGACCAGGCCCGGCACCCTGTCCGCGGCGGACGTCACGGCGAACAGCGCCGCACTGAGCTGGGGTGCCGCCACCGACGACCGGGCGGTCGCCGGCTACGACGTGCGCAGCGACACCACCGTCTACAAGTCCGTCACCTCCGGCACCTCGACCACGCTGACCGGACTGGCCTGCGACAGCCCGTACAGCCTGAACGTGGTCGCCCGTGACGCGGCCGGCAATGTCTCCCAGCCGAGCAACACGGTCACCTTCACCACCAAGGCCTGCGCCACCGACGGCGGCGTCCCGTCCTCCGTCTCCACCCTCTCCTCCGGCTGGACCATCCCCTGGGGCATCTTCTGGATGCCCGACGGAAAGACGGCACTGGTCACCGAGCGGGACGACTTCCGGGTCTGGAAGGTCACCAAGGACGGCACGAGGACGCAGGTCGGCACCGTCCCGAACGCCGTCACCACCAACGGCGAGGGCGGACTGCTCGGCGTCGCCGTCGACCCGAAGTGGGAGACGAACCACCGCGTCTACTTCATGCACACCGCGTCCGAGGGCAACCGCGTGGTCCGCATGACGTACGACGGGACCGCTCTGAGCGACTACAAGGTCCTCCTCCAGGGCATCAAGAAGAACCGCTACCACAACGGCGGCCGCCTCGCCTTCGGCCCCGACGGCTACCTCTACGTCTCCACCGGCGAGGCCCAGACGCCCGACCTGGCGCAGGACAAGAACTCCCTCAACGGCAAGATCCTGCGCATGACCACGGACGGGAAACCGGCCCCGGGCAACCCGTTCGGCACCTACGTCTACAGCCTCGGCCACCGCAACCCGCAGGGCCTCGCCTTCGACCGGGGCGGCCGCCTGTGGGAAGCGGAGTTCGGCAACAGCTCCAAGGACGAACTGAACCTGATCAAACCCGGCGCCAACTACGGCTGGCCGGTCTGCGAGGGCACCTGCTCCACCGCGGGGATGACCAACCCGAAGGCCACCTGGAACGTCGCGGAGGCCTCGCCGAGCGGCATCGCCATCGTGCGCAACGTCGTCTACATGGCCTCCCTGCGCGGCGAGCGGCTGTGGCGGATCCCGATCAACGGCGACAGCGAGAGCGTCGGCACGCCGTCCGCGTACTACGTGGGCACCTACGGCCGGCTGCGCACGGTCACCAAGGTGCCGGGCGCCGACCAGCTGTGGCTGTCCACCACCAACTGCGACAACAACGGAGGAGCGGCGGACGGATCGGACAAGATCTTTCGCGTGACAATAAGCTGACAGGCCGTCAGAGCCAAGCCGGGGACTGACGGACCGTCAGGCCCGGTACAGCGCCTCGACCTCGTCCGCATACACCGTCTCGATCGCCTTGCGCTTGAGCTTCAGCGACGGGGTCAGCAGCCCGTGCTCCTCGGTGAAGGGCTGCGCCAGGATGCGGAAGGTGCGGATCGACTCGGCCTGCGAGACCAGGGTGTTGGCGGCCACCACCGCCCGCCGCACCTCGGTCTCCAGGTCCGGGTCCCGCACCAGCTGCGCCGCGGACATCCGCGGCTTGTCGTGCATCCCCAGCCAGTGCTCGACGGCCTCCTGGTCGAGGGTGACCAGGGCGGCGATGTAGGGGCGGTCGTTGCCCACGACGATGCACTGCGAGACCAGCGGATGGTCGCGGACCCGCTCCTCCAGCACACCGGGCGAGACGCTCTTGCCGCCGGAGGTGACGAGGATCTCCTTCTTGCGGCCGGTGATGGTGAGGTAGCCGTCCTCGTCGAGGGAACCGAGGTCACCGGTGGCGAGCCAGCCGTCGTGCAGTGTCTCGTCGGTGGCCTTCTCGTTGTTGAGATAGCCCTGGAAGACGTTGGCTCCGTGCAGCCAGATCTCGCCGTCGTCCGCGATGTGCACGGTCATGCCGGGGATGGGCTGGCCGACGGTGCCGTAGCGGGTGCGCTCGGGAGGGTTGGCGGTGGCCGCCGCCGTGGTCTCGGTGAGGCCGTACCCCTCGTAGATGTGCACGCCCGCGCCGGCGAAGAACAGCCCCAGCTTGCGGTCCATGGCCGAGCCGCCGGTCATCGCGTGCCGGATCCGGCCGCCCATCGCCGCCCGCAGCTTGCCGTAGACGAGCTTGTCGAAGAGCTGGTGCTGCATCCGCAGTCCCGCCGACGGCCCGGGACCCAGACCCCAGGCCTTGGCCTCCATGGCGTCCGCGTACTTCACCGCCACGTCGACGGCCTTCTCGAACGGCCCGGCCTTGCCCTCCTTCTCGGCCTTGCGGCGGGAGGCGTTGAAGACCTTCTCGAAGATGTACGGCACCCCGAGGAAGAACGTCGGCTTGAACGCGGCGAGGTCCGGCAGCAGAGCGGCCGCGTTCATCTGCGGCTGGTGGCCGAAGCGGACGCCGCCGCGAATCGCCGCGACCTGCACCATTCGCCCGAAGACGTGCGCCAGCGGCAGGAACAGCAGGGTCGCCGCCTCGTCGCCCTTCTTGGAGTGGAACACCGGCTCCCAGCGCTCGATGACGGTGTCCGCCTCGTACATGAAGTTGCCGTGGGTGATCACACAGCCCTTGGGGCGGCCGGTGGTGCCGGAGGTGTAGATGATCGTCGCGACCGAGTCCGGGGTCACCGCCTGCCGGTGGCGGTGCACCACCTCGTCCTCGATGGCGGTGCCCGCGTCGTACAGCTCCTGCACCGCGCCGGAGTCCAGCTGCCACAGCCGGTGCAGCTGCGGCAGCCGGTCGATGACGGTGGCGATCGTCATCGCGTGGTCCTCGTGCTCCACGATCGCGGCCGTGCACTCGGCGTCGTACAGCGCCCAGAAGCACTGCTCGGCGGAGGAGGTCGGGTAGACCGGCACCACCTGCGCGCCGATGGTCCACAGCGCGAAGTCGAACAGGGTCCACTCGTAGCGGGTGCGGGACATGATCGCGACCCGGTCACCGAAGCGGATGCCCTGGGCGAGCAGTCCCTTGGCGAGGGCCATGACCTCGTCACGGAACTCCGCGGACGTCACGTCCCGCCACCGTCCGTGCTCGTCCTTGCGGCCGAGGGCGATGTGCGCGGGGTCGTTCTGGGCATGCTCGAAGACGACGTCGGCCAGTCCGCCCACGGGGGGTGCCAACGCCAACGGAGGGTTGGTGAACTCGCGCAAACCCCGCTCCCCGCTCTCCCTGGCGCTCAGTGACGCTCCGCACAGCGCCGTGAAAGCTACCCCACCCGGGCATCCGGCGGGAGAGGGGCCGAAGCCGAGCGGTGCTCACGTATGGCCAGGTCAGTACCGGAAAATGCGCTCACATGGGGAAGGGTCGGACACAAAACCGACGGTTGAGTAAGCTTCCGGACCGTAATCTCCACCGAATCTGTACGACCCGGTTACGGCCCGGAACCTTGCAGAAACGGTCATCCCCGGGATGCCGTCTCCTCTTCCATCAGCGTCACCGGTGAGGATTTCGTCACCGCGGTGCGGGCCGCGCGATCCGGCCGGACCAGGACGAACACCAGCACCGCCGCCGCGACCCCCGTCGCGCCCAGCACGGCGTACGCCGTGTTCAGCCCCGAGGCGAACGCGGAGCGCAGCGCCTGCTCCCCGAACGTGTCCCGCAGGGCCGCCGCCCCGCCGCCCGCCAGGGTGTGCGCCGCCTCGTGCGGAAGCGTCTCCCCGAGCCGGGACGTCAGTACGGTGCCGCAGACCGCGACCCCGAGCGCGTACCCGAGCTGCCGGAAGGTGTTCACCGCGCCGCCGGCCATGCCCGCGCGCTCGGCCGGCACCGCCGCGAGCGCGGCCCCCGCGAGCGCCGGGGACACCAGCCCGGTGCCCACCCCCACCAGCACGAGCCCCGGAACCAGCGCCGTCCAGGTCGAACCCGCGCCGAGCACGGCCTGACCGAACGAGCCGGCGCCGACCAGCAGCAGCCCGCCCCCGATGGTCAGCCGGGCCAGCACACCGTGCAGCAGCTTTCCACCGAGGACCGCGACCACGACCGCGGCCCCCGTGAGCGGAAGCAGGGCGAGGCCGCCGTGCACCGGAGTCATCCCGAGCAGCGTCTGCATCCAGATCGAGGTGTACGCCAGCACCCCGAACGCCACGCCGTTGAAGGCGAGCGCCCCCGCCATCACCCCCACGAACGCGGGCCGGCGCATCAGCGACGGATCGAGCAGCGGATGCGTGACCCGGTGCTCGACGACGACGAAGAACAGCAGCGCGAGCGCCGCGAGACCGAAGGAGACCAGCGGGGCCGTCGCGGCCCAGCCGTCCTCACCCGCACGCACCACGCCGTACGTCGTCCCTCCCGCGAACCCCGCGAAGGCGAGCGTGCCGAGCCAGTCCACCCGCATTCCACGCGGGCCCTTCGACTCGGGCACGGCCCGCAGGGTCAGCCACACCGCGGCCACGCTCACCGGCAGGTTCACGAAGAAGATCCACCGCCAGCCCGGCCCCTGTGCGAGCAGTCCGCCGAGCACCGGCCCGACCGCCGCGGCCCCACCGCTGACCGCGCCCCACACCCCGAGCGCCACCGACCGCTGCCGCCCCTGGTACACGGACCCGAGCAGCGGCAGCGTCGTCGCGAGCATCGCGGCCGCACCGGCCCCCTGCACCGCCCGCGCCGCAACGAGCGTCCCCGGCCCCGGCGCCAGCCCGCACAGCAGCGACGCCACCGCGAACACCACCACGCCCGCCACATGCACCCGCCGCCGCCCGAGAAGGTCCGCGGCGGCCCCGGCCCCCAGCAGCAGCGCGGCCAGCGCCAGCGCGTATCCGTCCACCACCCACTGCAGATCGCCCAGTGAGGCGTGCAGCGATCCCGCCATGTCCGGCAGCGCGACCACCACGATCGTGACGTCCAGCAACAGCATGAACGTGCCCAGGCACACCGCCGTCAGCGGTCCCCACGTACGCATGTCCTCAACTCCCCTTGTGTCGGATGCGTGTTGTCTCCGTACGATGGCCAGCGGGCGGCCGATCGCACCGGACTCCGCGCCCGGATCGCCGTAATCCGACGGGAGCGGACATGCTGACGATGGAATCCGACACCTTCGACGAGCTCGACCTGCGGTTGCTCTACGCGCTGGAGATCAACGGGCGGGCCTCCTTCAGCCGGATCGGCGCGGTGCTCGGGGTCTCCGACCAGACCGTCGCCCGCCGCTACCGCCGGCTGTGCGCCGAGGGCGGGCTGCGGGTCGTCCTGCTCCGGGACGCCGAGCGGCTCGGCCAGGACCAGTGGATGCTGCGGGTGCGCTGCGCCCCCGACAGCGCCACGGCCATCTCCGACGCCCTGGCCAAACGCCCGGACACGGGCTGGATCGGACTCGCCTCCGGCGGCACCGAGATCGTCTGCATGACCCGCCCCCGCAACCCCGCCGAACACGACGAACTGCTCCTCGGCAGACTCCCGCGCACCCCCAACGTCGTGGAGATCCGCGCCCACCAACTGCTGCACCGCTTCTACGGCGGCCCGAACGGCTGGCTCCAGAAGTTCCGCGCCCTCACGGACGAACAGGTCGCCGCCCTGCGCCCCGACCCCGGCCCGGTGAGCGGCCCCGCCCGGATCGACCCGGAGGACGAACCCCTGCTGGCCGTCCTGGAGCGCGACGGCCGGGCCGGCTACCCCGAACTCCAGCGCGCCACCGGCCGCTCCGAGTCCGCCGTCAAGCGCCGGCTGGCGGCGCTGCTCGCCTCGGGGGCGGTGTACGTCGACATCGAGTACCACTCCGAGATCCTGGGCTACCGACGCGGGGCCGCCCTGTGGATCACCACGGAACCGGGTGCGCTGGAGTCCGTCGGGCAGGCCCTGGCGGGGCACGACGAGATCGCCTTCGCGAGCGCCACGGCCGGCGTGTCCAACATCGTGGTGACGGGCGTGGTGAGGGACACGGCGGCCCTCTACGCCTACCTGAGCGGTCCGCTGGGCCGCCTGGAGGGCGTCCGCCATGTGGAGGCGACACCGTTCCTGCGGCGGGTGAAGCAGCTCACCTATCAGCGTGCGGCGAGGTGACCGGGGCCGGAGCCGCGGAGGAAGGGCCTCACCGTCGGTGCAGCCGGTCGCCGCCCGCCAGGATCGCGCCGGCGAGTGCGTCGGCCGCCTCCTGAGCGGCCGTACGTCGGCGGCCGTGGACCAGCACGAAGTCCACCCGCCCCAGCTCCGGGAGCCCGAAACGGTCAGGCACCCGCACCAGCCCCGGCGGCACCAGACCGCGGGAGTGCGCCATCACCCCCAGCCCGGCCCGTGCGGCCGCGATCAGGCCGTTGAGGCTTCCGCTGGTGCAGACGATCCGCCACTCCCGCCCTTCCCGCTCCAGGGCCTCCAGCGCGAGCGCCCGGGTGATCCCCGGCGGCGGATACACGATCAGCGGCACCGGGCGGTCCGCGTCCAGCCGCAGCCGCTCCGCCCCGATCCACACCAGCCGGTCGTGCCAGACCAGTTCGCCCCGCGGGTCCTCCGGCCGCCGCTTGGCGAGCACGAGGTCCAGCTTTCCGGCGGCCAGTCGCTCGTGCAACGTGCCCGACAGCTCGACCGTCAGCTCCAGATCGACCTCGGGATGGTCGGAGCGGAAGCCCTCCAGGATCTCCGGCAGCCGGGTCAGTACGAAGTCCTCCGACGCCCCGAACCGCAGCCGCCCCCGCAGGCGCGTGCCGGTGAAGAACGCCGTCGCCCGGTCGTGCACCTCCAGGATCCGCCGTGCGAACCCCAGCATCGCCTCGCCGTCCTCCGTCAGCTCCACGGAGTGGGTGTCCCGGGTGAAGAGCTGCCGTCCAGTGGCGTCCTCCAGGCGCCGTACGTGCTGGCTCACCGTCGACTGACGCAGCCCCAGCCGCCGGGCGGCCTGCGTGAAGCTCAGGGTCTGCGCCACCGCCAGGAACGTACGCAACTGCGACGGGTCGTACATCCCGCGAGCTTATCGCGGAACGTGATGACAGTCAGAGTGGTATGCGGGATTCCCGATCAAGGGGTGAAGGAGGACGATGGAGGGGGACCCCCCGTCCTGAGGGGAGGTGCCCGTCATGACCCCGTACCACCGTCGAACACGAGCAAGTGGAGCACCGTGAAGCGCCTGAAGTGGCCGGCCTGGATGCCGGTCGACCCGTACATCCTGTTGCTGCTCGGCACGGTGGGTCTCGCGGCCCTCGTCCCGGCGCGCGGGACCTCCGCGGACGTGGCCTCGGGAGCCTCCACGGCGGCGATCGCCTTCCTCTTCTTCCTGTACGGCGCCCGTCTGTCCACCCGTGAGGCCCTGGACGGCCTCAAGCACTGGCGCCTGCACGTCACGGTCCTCGCCTGCACGTTCGTGATCTTCCCGCTGCTCGGCCTGGCCGCCCGCGGACTCGTCCCGGTGTTCCTGACGGACCCCCTCTACCAGGGCCTGCTCTTCCTCACCCTGGTCCCCTCCACCATCCAGTCCTCCATCGCCTTCACCTCGATCGCCCGGGGCAACGTGCCCGCCGCGATCTGCGCCGGCTCCTTCTCCTCCCTGGTCGGCATCGTCATCACCCCGCTCCTCGCGGCCGCCCTGCTCGGCAGCAGCGGCGGAGGGTTCTCCGCGGACTCGCTCCTGGAGATCGTGCTCCAGCTGCTCGTGCCGTTCCTGGCGGGCCAGTTGACGCGCCGCTGGATCGGCGGCTTCATCACCCGCCACAAGAAGGTCCTCGGCCTCGTCGACCGCGGGTCGATCCTGCTGGTCGTCTACACCGCGTTCAGCGAGGGCATGGTCCAGGGCATCTGGCACCAGGTGAGCCCGCTCAGGCTCGGCGGCCTGATGATCGTCGAGGGCGTGCTCCTCGCCCTGATGCTCGCCCTGACCTGGTACGGCTCCAAGGCGCTCCGCTTCGACCGGGGGGACCGCATCGCCATCCAGTTCGCGGGCTCCAAGAAGTCCCTCGCCTCCGGACTCCCCATGGCCAGCGTTCTGTTCGGCGCGCACGCCTCGCTCGCCGTGCTGCCCCTGATGCTCTTCCACCAGATGCAGCTGATGGTCTGCGCGGTGATCGCCAAGCGCCGCTCGCACGACCCCGTCCCGGCGGAGGCCGGGGAGACCGGGCAGGTCAGCTCGCCGGAGTCAGCCGCAGCGTCACGAACCGCGGTCGGTACAGCCCCACGTTCCGGTTGAGCTGCGCCGAAGCGGCCGCCGTCTCCAGCCAGTTGACGTCGTAGCTGAGCACCAGCCGCCCCGCGCCGCTGAGTTCGGGGTGCGCCTGCGGGTTGTAGGCGGCGACCTGGCCGGAGGGCAGGGGCGGGGTGAAGTCCTTCTCCGGACCGTGCCAGGGTCCGGTGGGCGAACAGGCCCAGTACGAGGTCACCGCCGCGAGCCCCTTCGTCCCCGCGGCCATGGTGAACAGCACGTACGTCCCGTCGTGGCGTACGACGGAGAAGGCGCTGCCCACCCCGGTGCGCCGCCCGTCCCCGAGCACCGGGCGCGGGCGGGCACCGGTCGTCCAGGCCGAGCCGTCCCAGTACTCCCAGGCACCCGGCTCCGCGAGCGCGCCCTCGGGCACCCGGGCCACGTACGCCGAGGAGGCGGAGCGGGACGCGGCCCGGCCGTCGTCGCCGCCGAAGACGTACGTCCACTCGCCGTCCTCGACCAGCGTGGTGCCGAACAGCACCCGTCGGGACGGGTCCTTGACCCGCTGCTCGTCGAGGACCTTCGTGACCGACTCGACGCGCAGGCCGGGCAGCGAGAGCGTGGCGACCTCGGTGGCGGTCGGGACGCCGTAGATCCACGGGTACTGGCCGGCCGTACGCACCCACAGCAGGACCCGGACGACCTGCTCGTCGGAGCCGGGGGAGCGGGGCTCGACGCGGGCCGCGACCGGCCAGCGCCACTGGCCTGGGCCGGGGTCCGGGAACAGGGGCGCCGGGAGGGTGGCCTCCAGGCGGCCGTCGCGCATCAGCACCGCGGAGTTGCGCACCAGGGGGGCGGTGGTGTCGCGCCAGGCGTGCGACTCGCCGAACGGGTTGGGCGGGCCGTACACCTGGCCGAGGTAGGTGTCGGAGAACAGCCACAGCAGCCGCCCGTCGGGCAGCCGCACCGAGTGGGTGCCGTCGCCGCCGGTCCAGTCGTCGCTGCGGCCGGAGTCGTCGCCGTAGCGGGCGAACTCGCCGGTGAGCCGGTCGTCCGCCGACCAGGAGCCGACGGTACGCGGTGTGCAGCCGCCGGAGTCCCGCCCGTCGCCGTCGGGAAGGGCGGTGATCAGCACGGCTCCGAGCACCAGCGCCAGCAGCAGACCGACGCCGGTGCCCGTTCGCTGTCGTGCTCGTAGGTCCTCGGGCACGGTTGGCGACGTTAGCGGCTGTCGTTCACCTGGTCCATGGGCAGCCACAGGACGGTGTCCGCCGACGGGGTGCTCGCGCCGGTGATCTCCGCGTCGGTGAGGGCCCGGTCCCAGACCCGGACCTCGTCGATCGCGCCGGTGAAGAAGGCCCGGCCGTCCACGCGCTGCCCGACGTGCACACCGAAGGGCGAGGCGCGGCTGACGGAGCCCGGCACGTCCGGTGCGCCGGTCGCCGTACCGTCGACGAAGAGCGTGAGCCGTCCGCCGCCCCGGCGCAGGGCCAGCCGGTGCCATGCCCCGTCGTTGTACGCGCCGTCGGTGCTCACCCATGCCGACCGCACGCTCGTGGCGCCCTCCCGCACGGTGATCAGCCCGCGCACCCGGCCGCTCGCCGGCTCCCCGCGCAGCCACACCTGCGGCTGGGTGCCGCCGACGCCACCCATCCACAGCAGGGGCTGCTGCCCGTCCGTGGCCGTGTACCGGAACCACAGGGACGCCGTGAAGTCCCCGCTGCCGAGCGGGAGTTCCGGCCGGTACGGCAGGCGTACGGCATCGTCGGCGCCGTCGAACTCCAGGGCGCGGCCGATGACCCCGGTCGTCTCGCGGGCGCCGCCGAGCACGGTCGCACCCGGGGCGAGGGGAGCGAGGTCGGGGGTGGTCGGGTCGGGGTCGCGGCGCGGTGTGAGCCAGTCCTCGGTGAAGCGGGCGAAGCGGATCTCGTCGCGCGCGTCCGCGGTGCCGCCCTCGTAGAGCAGGCCCACCGTGTCCTGGTCGACCGGTGCCATGTCGGAGTAGCCGGACCAGTCCCGGGTGACGACCGTGCCGCGGTCGGGGGTGTCCCAGCTGCGGCCGCCGTCGTAGGAGGAGCGGATCGTCATGGTGCGCCGGCGGTCCGGGTCCGCCGGGCAGGACAGCAGCAGGCGCTCGCCGAGATCGAGGACGGCGCACTGCACCTGCGGCGCGTACAGGTCCGGGAGGGCCTGGAACGGGGAGGCGAAGCTGTCGCCGCCGTCGAGGCTGACCGCCTGGCTGCGGTGGCCGAGGTCGGTGCCGTCCTGCTCGCGTCCGCTGACGAGTACCGAACCGTCGGTGCGCTCGGCGAGGGTGATCTCGGAGGGCTTCTGCCGGAAGGTGCCGTCGGCGGCGACCGGCCAGGAGTCGGTGGCGCCGACCCGCCAGTGCTCTCCGCCGTCGTCGCTCACGACGAGCGCCGCGTGGTTGGCGGTGACCCGACTGCCGGTCTCCGCGTTGACACCGAGGACCAGCCGCCCGGCGTGCGGGCCGCGGCTGAGCTGGATGCCGTGCACGGGGCCGGTGGCGTACCAGGAGTTCCACCGCGGGGGCCGGATCTCGCCGCTCAGGTCGCGCGGGGCGGACCAGGTGAGACCGTCGTCGTCGCTGTACTGGAGGTGCGGGGTGCGGTCGCAGGGCACCGTGCAGTTCCCGCTGTCCGTACGGCCCGTGTTGTACGTCTCGGCCAGCAGGACACGGCCCGTCACGCGGTCCACGACCGGGGCCGGGTTGCCGTGGGTGTCGCCCGCGCCCTCGTTGACCACCTGGAGCGGGCCCCAGGTACGGCCGCCGTCGGTGGACCGCTTGAGGACGATGTCGATGTCGCCGGCGTCCCCGCAGTCGAGGACCCGGCCCTCGGCGAAGGCGAGCAGGGTGCCGCCGGTGGTCCGGACGATCGCCGGGATACGGAAACAGGCGTAACCGGGGTCCCGGTCGGCCTTGAAGAGAATCTGCTGCTCGAACTCCGGTGTGGCAGGACGGAGTTGTGCGTGAGCCGGGTTCGGCAGGGCCAGGGCGACGGTGAAGGCGAGCAGGGCGGCGGTCGTGGGCACGGCAGCGGTGGTGGGCGCGGCGGTCAGGAAGGATCTCAGACGTGCGCGACTCGACGGCACGGGCGAACCTGCCCTTTCAATTGTCCGTACATCCGGAAATGTGACCTTTTGGGCACGGACGGTAGTTCCGCGCCCGGTGCCCCTCAAGAACCGTGGGCGTGTCCTGTCACGGATGGAGTACGACTTTTCCGAGGTTGCTCCGTGACCCGATCACCTCGTGCGCCTTCGCCGCGTCCTCCAGGGCGAACTCCCCGTGCACGACGGGTCGAAGGGCTCCGTCCATGAACATCCGCCACAGCTCCTGTCGCCACCGCTCGTACAACTGCGGCCGCTCACGAGCGATCCGTGCCATCTGAAAGCCCGTCACGGACTTGGCGCCCGCCAGGAGGTCGTACGCCTCGATCGTCCCGCCGCCCGAGCTGTACGCCACCAGCCGCCCGCCCGGGGCCAGCGCGGCGAGCGCCGGGGTGAGCAGCTCGCCGCCGACCGCGTCGAGGACGTAGTCGACGGGATCTCCCCAACTGCCGTCCCTGTACAGGACGGTGGCGTCGGCACCGAGCGAGCGCACGAAGTCCGCCTTCGCCGGATCGGAGACCGCGCCCACGACCCGGGACGCTCCCCGGGACCGAGCGAGCTGCACCGCGAGGTGGCCGACCCCGCCGGCCGCCGCCGTGATCAGCGCCGTCTCGCCCGGCTCCGGGCGCGCCGTCTCCAGTGCGCCGAGCGCCACCAGTCCGCTGCGGACCAGGGCTACGGCGTCGATTGCCGAGGCGTCGTCGGGGACGGGGGAGGCCATGGCCTCGTGCAGCAGCGCGAAGTCGGCGTACCCGTGGCCGAAGCACAGTCCCGTGACGCGTTCGCCGGGGTGGAAGCGGGTGACGCCGGCGCCGACGGACACCACCTCACCGGCGACCTCGCCGCCGAGGGGAATCGGCTCCGCGGCCTCGGTCACCTTGCGGACGACCGGGAGGGTGACGCCGATCGCCTCGCAGCGCACCAGGAGCTCGCCCGGGCCCGGCTCGGGGAGGGGTGCCTCCTCCAGGAACAGCGGGCCGCCCGTGGACTCGTAACGGACGCGACGCATCGATCCGGCCTCCCGTGGATTCATTGGGGATCCCAACGATAGGTGGATGGTCGTGGGGAAGTCCAATGAATAGTGACTAGGCTGGACGCATGGCCGAAGCACCCCTGCCCGCGATCCGCTCCCTCCCCAGCTGGCTCCTCGGCCGCGCCGCCGCCCGCGGTCGGGCCCTGGTGGCCGAGGCGCTGGCCACCGAAGGCATGAAGATGTGGCACCACGTGGCGCTCTCCGCCGTCCGTGACCTCGCCCCCGTGGCCCAGGCCGACCTCGGCCGCGGGGTGCGACTCGACCCCAAGGACCTCGTCGGCGTCCTGAACGACCTCCAGTCCGCCGGCCTCGTCCGGCGCGAACCGGACCCCGCGGACCGCCGAAAGAACGCTGTCTCCCTCACGGACGAGGGAGCACGGCTGCTCAATCGCTGCGAGAAGCTGGCCCGGGCCGCCAACGACGAACTGCTCGCCCCGCTCTCGGCGGCCGAACGCGACCGGTTCATGGACCTGTTGATCCGGATCTCCGGTACGCAGGGCTGATGACGGATAACGTTCCGTCATGACCGGACCCCTCGTGCTCGATCCCGCACGCAGCGCCCTCGTACTCGTCGATCTGATGGACCGGATCGTCGCGCTGCCCCTGGAACCCCGCAAAGGCACCGAAGTGCTCGCCGCCGCCGAGGAGTTGGCGACCGCCTTTCGCGATGCCGGCGCGCCTGTCGTCCTCGTGCGCGTCGAGCGGCCCGGCGTGGCCGACCAGCCGCCCGGCAGCGGATTCGTGACCGGCCTCGCCCACCCCGGCGACATCGAGATCGTGAAGCGGACCATCGGCGCCTTCCAGGGCACGGACCTGGACGCCCGCCTCCGCGAACACGGCGTCACCACGCTCGTGTTCGGCGGCATCGCCACCAACCTCGGCGTCGAGTCCACCGCCCGTGCCGCCCTCGACCTCGGCTACGACCTCGTCTTCGTGGAGGACGCCATGGCCGCCTTCACCGCCGCCGAGCACGAGGCCTCCGCACGGCTCGACTTCCCGCGTCTGGGAACGGTGGTGACGGGGGATCAGGTGCGGTTCGTGGCGGGCTGAACCGTTGCGGGTCGTGGTGGGCCGACCTCTCAGACGCATCAGACAGGGGTATGCGTCGGCGACTCCATAGGGGGTGCCGGCCCTGGAGTCGGTCAGCTCTGGGCGGTCGTCGCCTCCAGGGTGAGCCGGTGTTCTCCCGCGTACACGTTCATGGAGTGGCCGCGCAGGAAGCCGACGAGGGTGAGGCCGGTTTCGGCGGCGAGGTCGACGGCG
>NZ_JBIAUQ010000010.1:214256-324799 GCF_042893155.1 Streptomyces sp. NPDC001668 | reverse complement strand
TGAGTTCTCAAGGAACGGACGCTTCCTTTGTACTCACCCTCTCGGGCTTTCCTCCGGGCTTTTCCCTTCGGTCTTGCGTTTCCGACTCTATCAGATCCTTTCGGGCCTGATTCCCTGTCGGCGGGGCCTTTCGACATTCACTACGTTAGCCGATTCCCTCGCCAACTCATAATCGAGTTCCGCGAGTTCGAATTCGGGCATGCAAGCACGCCGAAATCGCCCCCGCTGAGGGGAAGTCGTAGGTAGTGGTTTGGCCGCTCTCGGCTGCTGGCGATCGCCGTAACCGGGTCAAGCGGCTCGGGCCACGTTACGCATCTTCCAAGAGCGAGTCAACTTGAGCGGCGCCTCGGGACGTGCGCCCGATAGGGGCTCACGGTCGGGTCGTTGGCGGCCCAGAACCGCCAGGGGTGCACGCCGCCTTCGCCGGCCACCCCGGTCCGCGGACCGTTGAGTACCTGGTCGGAGGCGACCGGGGTACCGGTGAGCACCCTCAGTGGGGTGTCACCCGGGGCGCACGCGTCCGTGCCGTCCAGGGCCCGGTCCACGCCCAGGGCGGTGGCCAGGCGGGCCGGTCCTTTGGCCAGTTCCTTGTCATTTCGGGCCGAGAGTCGACGTTTGCGCGCCAGTTCGGCTCCTTCGAGGACCTCTCCGGCGCGGAGCAGGACGGCGCTCGCCCGGCCTTCCGGTCCGCACACCAGGTTCATGCAGAACCACATGCCGTACGTGAAGTAGACGTAGACATGCCCCGGCGGACCGAACATCACGTCGTTGCGGGCCGTGCGGCCGCGAAAGGCGTGGGAGCCGGGGTCGTTCGGGCCGTCGTATGCCTCGACCTCAGTGAGGCGCACCGCGATCGGGCCGTCGGGGGTCGTACGGACGAGGGTGCGGCCGAGGAGGTCGGGGGCGACTTCCAGTACAGGGCGGTCGAAGAACTCTCGTGGCAGTGGCGTACGGTCCGGGGGCGTGATCATGGCAAACGAGCGTAGTCCAGACGGGTGTGTGCCAAGGGGTGGTCAAGGGTCCGTCCGCTTGCCAGGGTGAGGGCGCGGAACCGACCACGGCCGGATCGCGTTTGTAGGGATCAGGAATCCGCGCGTTCTAAGAGGAGAGACATGGCGTTCAAGAAGCTGCTCGCGAGCCTGGGGGCCGGTGGGGCTTCGGTGGAGACGGTGCTGACCGAGGTCAATGTCGTCCCCGGTGGTGTCGTCCAGGGCGAGGTGCGGATCCAGGGCGGGTCCGTCGACCAGGAGATCGAGGGGCTGTCGGTCGGGCTCCAGGCCAGGGTCGAGGTCGAGAGCGGCGACCAGGAGTACAAGCAGGACATCGAGTTCACGAAGGTCTCGCTCGGTGGTGCCTTCACGCTTCAGGCGAACGCGGTGCACGCGGTGCCGTTCGGGCTCGAGATCCCCTGGGAGACGCCGATCACGATGATCGACGGCCAGGCGCTGCGCGGCATGAACGTCGGCGTGACGACCGAGCTGGCGATCGCGCGGGCCGTGGACTCCGGTGACCTGGACCCCGTCAACGTGCACCCGCTGCCGGCGCAGAAGGCGATCCTGGACGCCTTCATGCAGCTCGGCTTCCGCTTCAAGAACGCGGACCTGGAGCGTGGCCACATCCGTGGGACGCGTCAGCAGCTGCCGTTCTACCAGGAGATCGAGTTCTTCCCGCCGCAGCAGTACCGCGGGCTCAACCAGGTCGAGTTGAGCTTTGTCGCCGACGGCAACGCGATGGACGTCGTGCTGGAGATGGACAAGAAGCCGGGGCTGTTCAGCGAGGGCAGTGACACCTTCCGGTCCTTCCAGGTGGGTCTGCACGACTACCAGAGGACCGACTGGGCCGCCTATCTCAACCAGTGGCTGTCCGAGGTCGGCAGCAAGCGCAACTGGTTCTAGGCTCGGAACTGCTGATTCCGGTAATCGATCAGGAGGTACCGAGGTGACCGAGCTCAAGCGGCGGCCGCTCCCCCATGACTTCCATCCGCCCGTCCCGTCGTTCACGGTGACGAGCGAGGACGTGCAGGAGGGTGGCACGCTCAAGGACGCTCAGGTCTACGCGGCCGGCAACACCTCTCCGCAGCTGCGCTGGGAGGGCTTCCCGCCGGAGACCAAGAGCTTCGCCGTGACCTGCTACGACCCCGACGCGCCCACGGGCAGCGGGTTCTGGCACTGGGTCGTGTTCGACATTCCGGCCTCGGTGACCGAGCTGCCGGTCGGTGCGGGCAGCGGCACGTTCGAAGGGCTGCCGGCGGGTGCCGTACAGGCGCGGAACGACTACGGGTCGAAGGACTTCGGTGGGGCGGCTCCGCCGCCCGGGGACGGACCGCACCGGTACGTCTTCACCGTGTACGCGGTGGACCAGGAGAAGCTCGGGCCGGATTCCGACGCCTCTCCCGCCTTTGTGGGCTTCAACCTGCGCTTCCACGCGATCGCGCGCGCTCAGCTGATCGGTGAGTACGAGGTGCCCGCCGAAGACTGACGTTCATTGAGCGTTTGCCCGCCTCTGGTCTTGGAATTGATCAGAGGCGGGCACTTTTTATTGCGTTGTCCATCTCGGCGTGCCCGGCCAGAGTTGATCCAAGCCCAAGCCCGCCAGGGGTGGGCCGGTACGCAACGGGAGGTGGGCTGGTCATGCGGGAGACGCTGGTACTGAACGCGAGCTTTGAGCCGCTGTCGACGGTGACGTTGAATCGAGCCGTCGTTCTGGTGCTTCAGGACAAGGCTGTCGTCGAGCAGTCCCACCCCGAACTGCGCATGCGCGGAGCCGCGGTCGACATACCGGCGCCCCGGGTGATCAGGCTGTGCAGGTACGTACGGGTGCCCTTCCGAAGACAAGCTCCGTGGTCCCGGCGGGGTGTTCTGGTGCGTGACCGGCACAGGTGCGCGTACTGCGGGCGGCGGGCGACGACCGTGGACCACGTGGTGCCGCGGTCCCAGGGTGGTCAGGACACCTGGCTGAACACGGTGGCCTCCTGCGCGGAGGACAACCACCGCAAAGCGAACCGGACTCCGGCGGAGGCGGGGATGCCGCTGCTGCGGGAGCCGTTCGAGCCGACTCCGGCGGACGCGATGCTGCTGTCCCTGGGGCACGAGGACTTCTCCGCGCTGCCGGACTGGCTGGCCCGAGAGGCCGCCTAGGCCGTGGCCGGAAGCAGAACTGGGCTCACCTCCGGCGAGGTGAGCCCAGTTCCGTACGCATGTCAGTCGATCTTCGGGGTCTCCCGGCGTTCCGAGCCGGAGTTGCCGCCGTTCGAGCCGCCGCCCATGCCGAAGTTGCCCATCGCTCCGGAGAGGCCCTTGAGGGCGTCGCCGATTTCGCTGGGGACGATCCAGAGCTTGTTGGCGTCGCCCTCGGCGATCTTGGGGAGCATCTGGAGGTACTGGTAGGAGAGGAGCTTCTGGTCCGGGTCGCCGGCGTGGATCGCCTCGAAGACCGTGCGGACGGCCTGGGCTTCGCCTTCCGCGCGCAGGGCGGCCGCCTTGGCCTCGCCCTCGGCGCGCAGGATCTGGGACTGCTTCTCACCCTCGGCCGTGAGGATGGCGGCCTGGCGCGTACCTTCGGCGGTGAGGATCGCGGCGCGCTTGTCCCGGTCGGCGCGCATCTGCTTCTCCATCGAGTCCTGGATGGAGGTGGGCGGTTCGATCGCCTTGAGCTCGACGCGGTTGACGCGGATGCCCCACTTGCCGGTGGCCTCGTCGAGAACGCCGCGCAGGGCCGCGTTGATCTCCTCGCGGGAGGTCAGGGTCCGCTCCAGGTCCATGCCGCCGATGATGTTGCGGAGGGTGGTGACGGTGAGCTGCTCGATCGCCTGGATGTAGCTGGCGACCTCGTAGGTCGCGGCGCGGGCGTCGGTGACCTGGTAATAGATGACCGTGTCGATGTTGACGACCAGGTTGTCCTGGGTGATCACCGGCTGGGGCGGGAACGGCACGACCTGTTCACGCAGGTCGATGCGGTTGCGGATGGTGTCTATGAACGGGACGACGATGTTCAGTCCCGCGTTGAGTGTCCGCGTGTAGCGGCCGAAGCGCTCCACGATGGCCGCACTGGCCTGTGGGATGACCTGGATCGTCTTGATCAGGGCGATGAAGACCAACACCACCAGGATGATCAAGACGATGATGACCGGTTCCATCGTGCTCCCCGTGCCCTTCTCCGCCTCGGCGTTTTCGGAAGATCTTATGGTTGTTGAAGATCTTGCTGGTCGAGTCTGACAGACCGTCGTGCAACTCGTGGTGCGTTCGGTTCAGTTGCATCCTGCGAGGTCACATGATGATCGCCGTGGCTCCTTCGATGTCCACGACATCCACTTCCTGGCCCACGTCGTAGGCACGGCCGGTGTCGAGGGCGCGGGCCGACCAGACCTCTCCGGCGAGCTTGATCCGGCCGCCCGCGCTGTCGACGCGCTCCAGGACGACGGCCTGTTTGCCCTTCAACGCGTCGACTCCTGTGACGAGTTGGGGCCGCTGGGAGCTGTGCCGGTTCGCGATGGGCCGTACGACGGCGATGAGGGCCACCGAGACGGCGACGAAGACGAGCACCTGGACGACGACGTCACCACCGAGGCCGGCCGAGACCGCTGCCGCGACGGCGCCGACCGCGAGCATGCCGAACTCGGGCATCGCGGTCACCACGAGCGGGATTCCGAGCGCTGCCGCGCCGACGAGCCACCACACCCATGCGTCGATGTCGTTCACATGGTCATGGTAGGTCCGGGGGTACTGCCGCCGACAGGGCGCGATGGAGCGTGGACGGGCTTCTTACCCGTGTTTTTGCGGGGACTTCACGTGATCACGACAGAGGCAGGCCCTGCGCGGTCCAGCGTTCGCCGACCTGCTCGACGACGAGGGGGAGGCCGAAGCACATGGAGAGGTTGCGGGAGGTGAGTTCGAGCTCCAGGGGGCCCGCGGCGAGGACCTTGCCCTGACGGATCATGAGGACGTGGGTGAAGCCGGGGGCGATCTCCTCGACGTGGTGCGTGACCATGAGCATCGAGGGGGCGATCGGGTCGCGGGCGAGCCGGCCGAGGCGGCGGACCAGGTCCTCGCGGCCGCCGAGGTCGAGGCCGGCGGCGGGCTCGTCGAGGAGGAGGAGCTCGGGGTCGGTCATCAGGGCGCGGGCGATGAGGGTGCGCTTGCGCTCGCCCTCGGAGAGGGTGCCGAACTTGCGGTCCAGGTAGTCGCTCATGCCGAGGCGGTCGAGGAAGGCGCGGGCGCGCTGCTCGTCGATGTCCTCGTACTCCTCCTGCCAGCCGGCGGTCATGCCGTACGCCGCGGTCAGCACGGTCTCCAGGACGGTCTGGCGCTTGGGGAGCTTGTCGGCCATGGCGATGCCGGCCATGCCGATGCGCGGGCGCAGCTCGAAGACGTCGGTGCCGGGCTTGCCGAGGGTCTCGCCGAGGATGGTGGCGGTGCCCTTGCTGGGGTACAGGTAGCTGGAGGCGAGGTTCAGGAGCGTGGTCTTGCCGGCGCCGTTGGGGCCGAGGATGACCCAGCGCTCGCCCTCCTTGACCGACCAGGAGACCTGGTCCACCAGAGCCCGGTCCTCACGGACCACGGATACGTCCTGAAGCTCCAGAACATCGCTCATGAGCGCGTTGTCTCCCCTTGCAGTGTGACGGTGTCGACGTCTCGGCTGTCGCGTGCGCGCTTTTGGGCGCAGCCCTCGAAGAAATCTACGCCACCGGTCGGCTGCTCCCGTCCATCGGTCCGGTCCTTAGGCTGGGGGCATGCTCTCGGAACCGCGCTCTGGACGCCTTGCCGCTTGGGGAAACGGCCTTTTGGCCGGACTTGTCTCGCCGGACGACGCCGTACTGGCGATCGTCGGTGACGATGCCGTGCACCGGGTGGAGGGGCTGCCCGGGGAGACCTCGGCCGTCGGTCTCACGCTGGCGCTCGGGCGGCTGCGGTCGCTCGGGGTCACCGGCCTTCGGGTGGCCCTGCCCGCGCCCGGGCATCCGCTGGGGCTGAGCGGGCCGCCCGAGTTCAACGCGCGGGCGTTGGAGGCGGAGGAGGCGGTGGTCTGCCACGGCGCCGCCCTGGGCCTGGTTCCGGAGGTGTTCGAGGCCGGGCCCTCGGGTGATGTGCATGTCGAGGTGGTGTGGCACGTGCTGCCGGTGCGGGAGGCCCCGCCGGCGGACGTTCCCTCGCTGGGCGAGGCGGAGCGGGAGCTCGCGGAGGCCCTGCGGGAGGCGACGGAGGTGTTGTCGCGGCTGGACGTGGCCGCGTCGGGGCCGGTGGCGGAGGCGGCGCTCGGGGCGTACCGGGCTCGGGCCGAGCGGGGGCGGGAGGTTCTTGCGCCGGGGTATCCGCCTCGCGCGGTGCGGGTGCTGGAGCTGGCTCAGCGGGTGGGGTTGCTGGTGTCGCTGGCGTACGAGAACGGACACGGGGCGGCCGTCACCGCCGGGGAGATGGGAGCGCGGTCCGAGGCGCTGAGGCCGGTGGAGAGGACGGCCCGCAGGGCGCAGGTGGCCGCGTACAACGCGTATGTGGAGGAGCGGGAGCGAGGGGTGCGGTGAGTTGTGCGGTGCGGGTGCGTCGTGGCTGGTCGCGCAGTTCCCCGCGCCCCTGAGTGGGTGCAGCTGAGCGGCGTGTGCCGGCGCCCACGGGCAGCACCAAGGGTCCCTCAAGTCGCCGTTGACTTCAGGGGCTCATTCGCCCGGCAAACGGACCGGCCTCCCGGGTGCGTGACGCATCCGGGAGGCCGAAGTCACTGCCCGCTCGGCGCGGGACGTCAGTGGTTGAGGCCGAGGTTTCCGAAGGCCGGGTTCAGCACGCCGATGACGTTCACGCTGTTGCCCACGGCGTTCACCGGGACGTGCACCGGCGCCTGGACGAGGTTGCCCGAGACGACGCCGGGCGAGCCCACGGCCTTGCCGTCGGCGTGCGCCCCGTCGGTGGCGGAGGCCATACCGGCTCCGGCGGCGATCAGCCCGCCGGCCACCATCGTCACGGCCGCTGCCTTCTTCAGGTTCTTCACTTCTGAGCCCTCCCTAACGATTGCCGCGGCAGTCGCCGCAGCACGCACTGGAGAACGGTGGAGATCCACAGAGGATGCGCCATCCGAGGGACATTCCCACGACAGTATGAAGTCCTATCCGGCCACTCCGTGACGAACCGCCCACAGCGCCGCCTGTGTCCGGTCCGCCAGGTCGAGTTTCATCAGGATGTTCGAGACGTGGGTCTTCACGGTCTTCTCGGAGAGGACCAGCGCGCGGGCGATCTCCCGGTTGGAGCGGCCGTCCGCGATCAGCCCGAGCACCTCGCGCTCCCGCTCGGTGAGCGAACCGCCCCTCCCCTGGCCGGAGTTGTTCTCCTCCTGGGACAACAGGGCGCCCGCGACCTCGGGTTGGAGCAGGATGTGCCCGGCGTGGACGGAGCGGATGGCGCCGGCGAGGGCGTCGGGGTCGACGTCCTTGTAGACGTAGCCGGCGGCGCCCGCGCGCAGGGCCGGGACCACCGTGCGCTGTTCGGTGAAGCTGGTGACGATCAGCACGCGCGCGGGGTTGTGCAGTTCGCGGAGCTTGCGCAGGGCGTCGATGCCGTCCATGCCCGGCATCTTCACGTCCATGAGGACGATGTCGGGCTTCAGTTCCTCCGCGCGCGCGACACCCTCGGCGCCGTCGGCGGCCTCGCCCACGACCTCTATGTCGTCCTGCACTTCGAGGAAGGTGCGCAGTCCCCGGCGGACGACCTGGTGGTCGTCGACGAGCAGGACCCTGATCGCGTCAGCCACCGGGGACCTCCATCTCGATCGTGGTGCCCTTGCCGGGCGCCGATTCCACGGTCAGCTTGCCGCCGACCCCGTTGGTGCGGTCCCGCATGGAGACCAGGCCGAGGTGGCGTCCCGCGCGGCGGACCGCCTGCGGTTCGAAGCCGCTGCCGTCGTCGGTGACCCGCAGGACGGCTCCGCAGCCGCGCCGGTCGAGGGTCACGTCGACATGCTCGGCGCCCGAGTGTCGCAGCGCGTTGTGCAGGGCCTCCTGGGCGACGCGCAGCATGGCCTCCTCCTGGGCGGCGGGCAGGGCGCGGAAGCTGCGGGCGGCGAAGGTCACGCGGGCGGTGTGGGCGCGGTCCAGGACCTGGACGTGGGTGCGCAGGGTGGCGGTCAGGCCGTCCTCGTCCAGGGCGGCGGGGCGCAACTCGACCACGGCGGCGCGCAGTTCGTCGGCGGCCTCGGCGGCGAGCACGGCGACCTGGTGCAGCTCGCCCTTGGCGCGGGACGGGTCGCGGTCGACGAGGGCTGCGGCTGCCTGGGCGGTCAGGCGCAGGGAGAAGAGCTTCTGGCTGACCGCGTCGTGCAGTTCATGGGCCAGGCGGGAGCGCTCCTCGGCGATGGTCAGCTCGCGGCTGCGTTCGTAGAGGCGGGCGTTGGTGAGGGCGATGGCGGCGTGCTGCGCGAGGATCGAGAGCAGTTCCTCGTCCTCCTCGGTGAAGCCGCAACTGCCTTCCGGTTTTGGACAGTTCTTGTTGGCCAGGAACAGGGCGCCGATGACCTCGTCGCCGTCGCGGATCGGCAGGCCCAGGAAGTCGACCAGGTCGGGGTGGGCGGAGGGCCAGCCCTCGAAGCGGGGGTCCTTGCGGACGTCGGCGAGGCGCTCCGGGGTGGCCTCGTGGAGCATCGCGGCGAGGATGCCGTGCTGGCGCGGGAGGGGGCCGATGGCCTTCCACTGCTCGTCGCTGACGCCGTCGACCACGAACTGGGCGAAGCCGCCGTGGTCGTCGGGGACGCCGAGGGCGGCGTACTGCGCGTCGAGCAGCTCGCGGGCGGAGGCGACGATCGTCTTGAGGACGTCGCGCACCTCGAGATGCCTGCTCATGGCCAGCAGCGCGGAGCTCACCGCGGCGAGGCCGGACCGGGGGCCTTGACTCATGACCTCAGCGTACGGGCGGGGTGTGACAGCGCGGATCGGACCTGTGACCGCCTCCGGGTAGGGCGGGGGACCTAGGGCGAAGGGCCTCGCCGCTCTGCGGCCCGCGTCCGAGGCGGCAGGGGCGCTCCCGTTCCTACGTTGGGGGCACGCCCATCAGGAGGCGTGGAGGACGAGGGGACGTGCGACATGCCGGTAGCGATCATCACGGGGGCCTCGAAGGGGCTGGGACGGGCGCTCGCCGAGGCGCTGGCCGCGCGGGGCTGGGACCTGGTGCTCGACGCGAGGGCGGCGGAGGTGCTGAGGGAGTCGGCGGCCGCGCTCGCCGCGCACGGGACCCGGGTGACGGCCCTGCCCGGGGACGTGACGGATCCGGCGCACCGCTCCGAGCTGGTGGCGGCCGCCTGGAAGCTCGGCGGAGTCGACCTGCTGGTGAACAACGCGAGCGCGCTGGGCGCCGAACCGCTGGCGCGTCTTGAGGAGCTGCCCCTGGAGGGGTTGCGCCGCGCGCTGGAGGTGAACGTCGTGGCCGCGCTGGGCCTGGTCCAGGAGGCGCTGCCGCTGCTGCGGGCGGCGGAGGCCGGCACGGTGATCACGGTCAGTTCGGACGCCGCCTCGGAGGCCTACGAGACGTGGGGCGGCTACGGGGCGTCGAAGGCCGCCCTGGACCACCTCGCGGCGGTGCTGGGCGCGGAGGAGCCGGGGCTGCGGGTGTGGGCCGTCGACCCCGGGGACATGGCTACGGACCTGTACGCGGCGGCCGTACCGGACGACACCGGCCCACGGCCCGAGCCGGCGAGCGTGGTACCGGCGTTTCTGCGGCTGCTGGACGAGCGGCCGGCAAGCGGGCGGTACGGGGCCCCGGCGCTGCTGGAGGGGCGATGACGCTCGCGGTACGCGTGCCGGAGGAACTGTCGGCTCGGGTGCCGGCCGAGCAGCGCGGGCCCGGGCTCGACCGGGACGCCGTACGGCTGCTGGTGTCGCGGGGCACCGAGGTGTCGCACCACTCGTTCGGGGAGCTTCCGCGGCTGCTGCGGGCCGGGGACCTGCTCGTGGTGAACACCTCCCCCACGCTGGCCGCGGCCGTCGACGGGCGGATCGGGCACGCGCGTGTGGTGGTGCACTTCTCCACGCGCGGGGACGACGGCCGGTGGGCGGTCGAGCTGCGGGATCCCGACGGGAGGGGGACCACGCGCGCGCGTGCGGGCGGGCCCGCGGGGACGCAGGTGCGGCTGCCCGGGGGTGGCCGGCTGGTCCTGGAGGAGGCGGTGAGCGGGCGGCTGTGGTGGGCACGGGTGCGCGGCGGGGAGGTGGCCGGGCTGCTGCGGGAGCACGGGCGGCCGATTCGGTACGCCTACACGGAGCGGGACCAGCCGTTGTCCGTCTACCAGACGGTGTTCGCGCTGCCGTCCGGCGACGGGTCGGGCAGTGCGGAGATGCCCAGTGCGGCGCGGCCCTTCACCGCGCGGCTGGTGGCGGAGCTGGTGAGCCGGGGCGTGCGGTTCGCCCCCGTCACGCTGCACACCGGGGTGGCCTCGGCGGAGGCGCACGAGCCGCCGTATCCGGAGCGGTTCTCGGTGCCGGAGGCCTCCGCGCGGCTGATCAACGGGGTGCGGGCCGGGGTCGGCAGGGTCGTCGCCGTGGGGACGACGGCTGTGCGGGCCGTGGAGTCGGCCGCCGGGGCCGACGGGATCGTACGCGCGCGTGAGGGGTGGACGGATCTCGTCGTGACCCCGGAGCGAGGGGTGCGGGTGGTGGACGGGCTGCTGACGGGGCTGCACGAGCCGCAGGCCTCGCATCTGCTGATGCTGGAGGCGGTCGCGGGGCGGGCGGCGATCGACCGCGGTTACGAAGAGGCGTTGCGCCGGCGGTACCTGTGGCACGAGTTCGGGGACCTGCATCTCCTCCTCCCGGCGGAGGACCCTCACGCAGAGCATTGCGTCAGCAACTGCTGGTGAGGCTGCTGTGGAGACCATGTGAGCCCGCGCATAGGGCGCACATCACGTACGAAGCGAAATAGGAGACAAAGGGTTCCCGCATGAACGGGGCAGACGTTCCAGTCTGTCCCGTTTTGCCCTCCCCCGGTCCACTATCCGGGGTCGTACGTCACACCTTTGCCCGGGTGTTTTGCGGCAGCTAAGAATGGCCAACGTCGCTCAGCGCCGCGGGTTCCCCCCGCGGCGTTTGTGCCGGAAGCACCCGTGTCCCCCGACGGACAGCGAGCGACCTCCGCGCTATCCCGAAGAGGTCATTCCCGCATGCCCAAGAACCCTTTCACCCGTGGTCATAGTCGCGCGCTGACCAAGCGCCACAAGATCGCCGTCGCTGGTGTCGCCACGCTCGGCGCCGCCGCCGTCGCCTTCAGCGCGGTTCCGGGCAACGCGGAGACCACCACGTCCGAGGCGGCCACCTACTCGGCCCCCGTGAAGTACTCCTCCGAGCAGCTCAAGGGCCTCCAGGCGGACGTCAGCGAGCAGCTCGCCGCCAAGGCCCTCCAGGGCAAGGCCGCCGAGGCGAAGGCGAAGGCAGAGGCTGCGGCGAAGGCGAAGGCAAAGGCCAAGGCCGCCGCCGCGAAGAAGAAGGCCGCCGCTGCCGCCGCCGCCAAGAAGGCCGCGCAGGCGCGCAAGGCCAAGGAGGCTGCGAGCCGGGCCGCCCACCGCGCCAAGCTCAAGGCCGCCGCGCCGAAGAAGAGCTACGCCAACAACCTGGACGGCTGGATCAAGGAGTCCCTGGCCATCATGAGGGCCAAGGGCATCCCGGGCAGCTACAACGGTCTGTACCGCAACATCATGCGGGAGTCGTCGGGCAACCCGAACGCGATCAACAACTGGGACATCAACGCCATCAACGGCATCCCCTCGAAGGGGCTGCTCCAGGTCATCCCGCCGACGTTCCAGGCGTACCACGTCGCGGGCACGTCCTGGAACATCTACGACCCGGTGGCCAACATCACCGCCGCGGCGAACTACGCGGCCGACCGGTACGGCTCGATGGACAACGTGAACAGCGCGTACTGAGGTCGCGCGGACCTCTCGTACGCAAAAGGGCGGCACCCCTGTCGGGTGCCGCCCTTCACCGTCGTACGACAGTGATCACTTGCGCATGACCTCGGGTTCGTGGCGGCGCAGGAAGCGGGAGACCAGGAATCCGCAGACGACGCCGATGGCGATGAGGGCGATCATGTTGAGGCCCCAGGTGCTGACGGTGTGGTCCCACAGCGGGTCGGTCGTGTCGCCCGGTTTGACGGGCGGGTTGACCTGGTTGAAGTCCAGGGTGGCGCCCGCGGCGGCGACCGCCCAGCGCGAGGGCATCAGATACGAGAGCTCGTTGACGCCGAGGGTGCCGTGCAGGGGGAACAGGCAACCGGTGAAGACGACCTGGACGATCGCGAACATGACCAGCAGCGGCATGGTCTTCTCGGAGGTCTTCACGAGCGCGGAGATGATCAGCCCGAACATCATCGACGTGAACCCGAGCCCCATGATCGGCAGGCACAGCTCCGCGAGGGTGGCGTTGCCGAGGACCAGCCCCTCCTTCGGCAGTCCGCGGCTGGCGAAGCCGATGAGGCCCACCATCAGCCCCTGCAGGATGGTGATCACGCCCAGGACGACCACCTTGGACATCAGGTACGCCGAGCGGGACAGGCCGGTGGCGCGCTCCCGCTCGTAGATGACCCGTTCCTTGATCAGTTCGCGGACGGAGTTGGCCGCGCCCGCGAAGCAGGCGCCGACCGCGAGGATCAGCAGGACCGTGGTGGCGGTGCTGTTCGGCTCGGGAAGCTTGGTCCTGGGGTCGACCGGCTTGGGCAGCAGGTTGTCGCCGAAGTCGATGAGCAGGCTCACCGAGCCGAGGACGAGCGGCAGGATCACCGTCAGCGCCAGGAAGCCCTTGTCGGACGCGATGACCGAGACATAGCGGCGCACGAGGGTGCCGAACTGGCCCATCCAGCGCTGTGGCTTCGGCGGCTTCATGCCCTGCATCGGAGGCGTCTGTACGGACTGCGGCGCAACGGCGTCTATGTCCGCGGCGTACATCTGGTAGTGCTGCGAGCCCTTCCAGCGGCCGGCCCAGTCGTAGTCGCGGTAGTTCTCGAAGGCGGAGAAGACATCGGCCCAGGTGTCGTAGCCGAAGAAGTTCAGCGCCTCCTCGGGCGGGCCGAAGTAGGCGACCGCGCCGCCCGGGGCCATCACCAGGAGTTTGTCGCACAGGGCCAGCTCGGCCACGGAGTGGGTGACGACGAGGACCGTACGGCCGTCGTCGGCGAGGCCGCGCAGCAGCTGCATGACATCGCGGTCCATGCCCGGGTCGAGGCCGGAGGTCGGCTCGTCGAGGAAGATCAGGGACGGCTTGGTGAGCAGTTCCAGGGCCACCGAGACGCGCTTGCGCTGGCCGCCGGAGAGGGCGGTGACCTTCTTCTCGCGGTGGATGTCGAGCTTCAGCTCGCGCAGTACCTCGTTTATGCGGTGCTCGCGCTCCTCGCCCGTGGTGTCGGCGGGGAAGCGGAGTTTGGCCGCGTACTTGAGGGCCTTCTTGACGGTCAGCTCCTTGTGCAGGATGTCGTCCTGCGGGACCAGACCGATGCGCTGGCGCAGCTCGGCGAACTGCTTGTACAGGTTGCGGTTGTCGTAGAGGACGTCGCCCTGGTTGGCCGGCCGGTAGCCGGTGAGCGCCTTGAGCAGGGTCGACTTGCCGGAACCGGACGGTCCGATGACCGCGATCAGGGACTTCTCCGGGACGCCGAAGGAGACGTCCTTGAGGATCTGCTTGCCGCCGTCGACCGTGACGGTGAGGTGGCGGGCGGAGAAGGAGACCTCGCCGGTGTCGACGAACTCCTCCAGGCGGTCGCCGACGATCCGGAACGTGGAGTGGCCGACGCCGACGATGTCGCTCGGGCCGAGCAGCGTGGAGCCGCCCTTGGGGATCGGCTGGCCGTTGACGTAGGTGCCGTTGTGGGAGCCGAGGTCGCGGATCTCCATACGGCCGTCGGGCATCGAGTGGAACTCGGCGTGGTTGCGGGAGACCTGGAGGTCGGAGACGACCAGGTCGTTCTCCAGGGCACGGC
Organism: Streptomyces sp. NPDC001668; assembly: GCF_042893155.1. NCBI lineage: Bacteria > Bacillati > Actinomycetota > Actinomycetes > Kitasatosporales > Streptomycetaceae > Streptomyces > Streptomyces sp. NPDC001668. The sequence goes on along the minus strand of NZ_JBIAUQ010000010.1, from coordinate 310,868 downwards.
CGATGCGCATGATGCGGCCGATGGTGAACTGGTGGAACGTGGTCGGGCTGCGGTCGCCGTAGACCGGCGGCGCGCCCCCGTCGGCCCCCGCCCCCGCCCCTGCCGCCGCGCCCGGGCCCTGCTGCTGCGGGAACTTCTGCGGCGGCTGGTGGGAGTACGGCTGCGACTGCGGCCGCTGCTGTTGCTGGGGCTGAGGTTGGGGCCAGCCGGACGGCGCGGCCTGCGCCGGCTGCGACGAGGCCGGGTGCGGGGTCTGGTGCGGCGCCTGGTGTGGCGCCTGTTGCGGGCTTTGGTGCGGGCTCTGGTGTGGTGTCTGCTGGGCCCAGCCCGGGTTCGCGCTCTGCGCGGCGTACGGCTGCTGCTCGGGCTGAGGCTGCGCCTGCGCGACCGGGGCCGCGGTGCCGGTCAGGCTCAGCAGCGGGCCGTCGCTCGCGTTGCCGAGGTGGACGGCCGCGCCGGGGCCGAGTTCCGTCCGATGGATCCGCCGGCCGTGCACGAAGGTGCCGTTGGTGCTGCTGTGGTCCTCGATGACCCAACCGCGCCCGTCCCAGCTGATCGTGGCGTGACGCCAGGAGACTCTGGCGTCGTCGAACACGATGTCCCCCTGCGGATCGCGTCCAAGGCGGTACGGCCTGGACGAATCGAGCGTCCAGGTACGTCCGTTCGCTTCCAGTACGAGTTCCGGCACTCCAAGCCCCACTGAGTAGTCCCCCGAATTGCCCCCGTCACAGGGAGTGTAGGGATGTCGAACATCGTCGGGAACTATTTCAGGATCCCCCTCCTGACCGAAAGTCGAGCCCCGAGAACACCACGTTCGCGCGCTTCGGCCGGTTCCGTTGACGGGGTTGAAACCGACCCGGAGAGTGGGTAATCCACGCGAGGGGGACAAGCGCGGTCTCGGCCGTGCCGCGGATCGGGGGGTCTGCCATGAGTGCGTCGATGAACGCGTCGATGAACGCGGAGACCACGAAGCACGGCGCGAGGCTGCCGTGGGGAGACATCCTGCTGTCCGCCATGGCCGCCGTGAGCTGGGCGTTGATCGGGATGGCGGGTACGGCGGCGCTCGGCCTGCATCTGCTGGAGGCCGATTCCGCGGCGTCGCTGGGTCCGATGACGGCGGCGGTTGTGGCCCTTGCGGCGGGTGGTTCGGTGACGCCCTCCGGTGATGTGTCCGCGTTCGGGCTGAAGGGGGCGGAGGCGGCGACCGCCATCGAGATCACGCCACTGGGCGTGAGCCTGGTCGGTGCGGTGCTTTTGTCATGGTTCTTCCTACGGTCCCTGCGGCGGGCCGGCGCGGTGATCGCGCCCTCCGAACTCCTCGCCCGCGCGGGCGCGGTGGTCGTCCTGTTCACGGCGATGATGGGCGGGCTGGCCTGGGCCGGGCACGACGTCATCACCATCGACGGGGGCGCGCTCGGGCTCGACAAGCTGCCCGGCGCGGGCGGGGGCGGCGGTCTCGACATCCCCGGGCTGGGTGACGTCGGGGACATCGGCGGACTGCTGCCGGACCGGATCGGCAACCTCATCGACGCGAAGGCCGCGGTCGGCTTCACGGTGGACACGGCGCCGACGCTGCTCGGCGGGCTGGGCTGGTCGGCCGGGATCCTGCTGGTCGCGCTGCTGGCGTCCCGTCGTACACCGCTGCCGCAAGGCTGGGACGCGGTCCACCGGGTCGTACGGCCGGCCGTGTCCGCCCTCGTCACGGTGCTGCTGATCGCCGTGGCCGCGGGGCTCTCGGCGGCGGCGTACGCGGCGATCGGCGACGACCACCCCAAGCGGATCGCGGGAGCGGCGCTGCTCGGGGCGCCGAACGGGGTGTGGCTGGGCATTCCCGTCGGCCTGTTCGTGCCCTTCGACGGCCGCGCGACGGGGGTACTGACGAACTTCCTCCCGGACCCGCTGGACCGGCTGCTCGACTCGGGCTCCGACCAGTCGGTGTCGCTGGGGCGCCTGGCGGAGCTGGACGGACGGGTGTGGCTGCTGGGCGTGGCGGCGGCGCTGATGATGCTGCTCGCGGGCGTGCTCAGCGCTGTGCGGACGCCGGTGGGGATGCGGGTGGGTTCCGAAGCCGTACGGGATCCGGGGGCCCTTGGTTTCGCGGGCCGGTGCGCGGTGCGGCTGGGGGTCGCTACCGCGCTGGCGTTGCCCTTGCTGGCCTGGCTGACGGAGGTGTCGGTGGACGCCTCGCTGTCGGTACTGGGCTTCGACGCGTTCGGCGCCGGGGTCCGGCTGCGGGGGCAACTCGGCATGGCGGTCCTGCTCGGGGCGCTGTGGGGTGCGGGAGCGGGCGCCGCGGGGGCGCTGCTGGCCCGGGCGACGGGGGCGGCGGGGTCGCGGGCGGCGGGGTTGGCACTGCGTGACTCGGCGGGAGCGGGGGCGGGAACGGTGGGGGCGGTCGGTGATCCGCGGTATGCGGGCGGGGGTGTCGCGTACGAGGGGGGAACTGAGCCGTATCGGGGCGGGGGGTACGGGGGCCCGGCTGGGGGCCATGGGGGTGGGTCTGGGCCGTACGGGGATGGCACGGCGAGGTTGTACGACGGTGGGGCGGGGTCGCATGGGGGCGGGGCGGGGCCGTACGGAGGTGGGGCCGGCCCGTACGAAAGCGGGGCCAGGGCATACGACGGCGACGCCGGGTCCCATGGAGGCGAAGCCGGGGCGTATGACGGTCGGTCCGGGCCGTACGGAGGTGGGAGCGGGGCTTCCGCCGGCGGGGTTGGGCCCTACGGCAGTGGGGCTGGGCCGCACGGAGCGGGGGCCGGGGCGTACGAGGACGGAGTGGGGGCGCGCGATCCCGGCGGCTCTGGGCCTTACGAAGGCGGGTCCGCGGTGCCGGGCACTGGTGGGCCCAGGGCGGACACTGGCCGACCTGGGGTGTACGACGGCGGGTCCGGGCCGTACGAGAGCGGGTCCGGGGCGCGCGCTGGCGCCCCTTGGACGGACGCCGGCCGACCCGGGGGCTACAACGGCCCGTCCGGGCCGTACGAAGGCGAGGCCCGGGCGTCCGCCGGCGGTTCCGGGGCCTACCGAGGCGAGGTGGAACCGCAGGACAGTGGGCGCGAGGCCCATGACGCCCGCTCCGGACCGCACCACGGCGAGGCCGGGCCGTACCCCGGTGGAACCGCACCGCACCACGGCGAGAGCCGGCCGTACCGGCGTGACGCCGGGCGGCCAGACCCGCAGGACGGCGGCTTCATGGCGGACCAGGGCGGGTCCGGGGCCCATGGTCGCGAGGCCGGGGCGTACGGCGGCGGGGTCGGGCCGTATGTGCCCGGTACGCCGTATCGGGCTCCGAACCCGGCGACGAACCCCTATCTGCGGGTGCCCGAGGAGTTGCGGGAGCCGGAGGACACAGGTGGCCCGGCGGAGACGGGCGGCGCGGTGCCGCCCGACGCGGACAGCTCTCGGCCGTCGGACGAGCCGAGGGGGCCGGGCCGGCCGGGTGGTTCGCCTCCGCCCGACCACGTCTACGGCGCCCCCACGATGGCGGCTCCGATCGACCCGCCTCCGCGACGGCCCGGCAGCCGGCGCTCACCCTCCCGTGACGACGGGCCGCAGTCCCCGCCGCCCCCACCGCCCCCTCCTCCTCCGCCTCCTCCGCCGCCGCCCGGGAAGCCGAAGGGACGGCGCTGAGTCTCCACCGCAGCGCACCGCACCGCGGACGTGTCCTGCGCGTAAGGATCTCGCCACCCGCCCGACACCGACTGTTCCGTGTCCGTCAGACGGACCGCGGGAGCAGAAGGCACTGGGTGCCGGATACGGTGGGAACACCATGAGCGCTGAGCAGACCTCGTCCTCCGACGTCCCCACCCTTCTCGTCAAGATCTTCGGGAAGGACAGGCCGGGCATCACGGCCGGCCTCTTCGACACCCTCGCCGCCTACTCCGTCGACGTGGTCGACATCGAGCAGGTCGTCACGCGTGGCCGGATGGTGCTGTGCGCGCTCGTGACCGCGCCGCCCCGGGCGCTGGAGGGCGATCTGCGGGCGACGGTCCACAGCTGGGCCGAGTCGATCAAGATGCAGGCGGAGATCATCTCCGGTCTCGGTGACAACCGGCCGCGAGGGCTGGGCCGCTCCCTGGTCACCGTGCTCGGTCACCCGCTCACCGCGGAGGCCACCGCCGCGATCGCCGCCAAGATCGCCAAGGCGGGCGGCAACATCGACCGTATCTTCCGCCTGGCCAAGTACCCGGTGACGGCCGTCGAGTTCGCGGTGTCCGGCGTGGAGACCGAGCCGCTGCGCACCGCCCTGGTGACGGACGCCGGCAAGCTCGGCGTGGACGTGGCCGTCGTCGCCGCCGGTCTGCACCGCCGGGCCCAGCGGCTGGTCGTCATGGACGTGGACTCCACGCTCATCCAGGACGAGGTGATCGAGCTCTTCGCCGCACACGCCGGCTGCGAGGACGAGGTCGCCGAAGTGACCGCGGCCGCGATGCGCGGCGAGCTGGACTTCGAGCAGTCGCTGCACGCGCGCGTGGCGCTGCTGGAGGGGCTGGACGCCTCGGTCGTGGACAAGGTGCGTTCCGAAGTACGGCTGACGCCGGGCGCGCGCACCCTCATCCGTACGCTGAAGCGGCTCGGTTTCCAAGTGGGTGTCGTCTCGGGCGGGTTCACCCAGGTCACCGATGATCTGCAGGACCGGCTGGGGCTGGACTTCGCGCAGGCCAACACCCTGGAGATCGTCGACGGGAAGCTGACGGGCCGGGTCACCGGGGAGATCGTGGACCGCGCGGGCAAGGCGCGGCTGCTGCGCCGGTTCGCCGCCGAGGCGGGCGTGCCGCTGTCCCAGACGGTGGCGATCGGCGACGGCGCCAACGACCTGGACATGCTGAACGCGGCCGGCCTCGGGGTGGCCTTCAACGCCAAGCCGGTGGTGCGGGAGGCCGCGCACACCGCGGTGAACGTGCCCTTCCTGGACACGGTGCTGTACCTGCTGGGTGTCACCCGCGAAGAGGTCGAGGCGGCGGACGCGCACGAGGAGGACTGACCTCCGACGACGGATCGGCAGGGGCCCGGCACCACCACGGTGCCGGGCCCCTGCCATGTCGCGCGCGAGTGGGGTGGTCGAGGCCGTCGTCAGTCGGCGGGCGCCCAGTAGTCGACGAGGGTGGCCACGCCGGGCTCCAGGGCCTTCCAGGGGCCGCTGAACGACAGGACGGCGAAAGCCGCGGCCGGGAAGCCCCGTCCGGTCATCCGCTGGCGGGCATCCCCCTCGGCGGCACCCGCGAGGACGTCGGCGAGGCCCTGCACCCCCGGGTTGTGGCCGATCAGGACGGCGTTGTGCACGTCGTCGGGGGTTTCGTTGAGAACGGCGATCAGCTCACCGGGAGAGGCCTCGTAGATCCGCTCCTCGTAGACCGTTTTCGGCCGGTGCGGGAACTCCTGCACGGCGAGCTTCCAGGTCTCACGGGTCCGGACGGCGGTGGAGCACAGGGCCAGGTCGAAGGGGATGCCGGAGTCGGCCAGTCTCAGTCCGGCTTCGGCTGCATCTTTCCGGCCCCGGTCGGCGAGCGGCCGCTCATGGTCGGTGACCTGTGGCCAGTCGGCTTTCGCATGCCGGAAAAGGACAATCCTGCGGGGATCTGCGACGCTCATGGGATCCAGCTTCGCATGAAACAGGCCATCGGGCGCAGGGAGTTGACGGGCGGCTTTGCGGGTGCTCAGCGCGCTGTGAGCTGCTGTACGCGCTCCAGGAACTGCGTGACGAGGGGGTCGCCGGAGGCCGCGTGGGCGTCGGCCGGATTGAGGATGAGGGCCAGGAGCACCACGAAGGCGAGCGTCGGCAGCGCGAGGGCCCACCAGGGCAGCCGGATGTCGACGCCGCCCCGGGACGCCGGGTGGGTCGGGGTCTGCGTAGGGGCCGACATGAGTGCCTCCGCGGGTCTTCGAGTCCTCCGTGGTCCGCTCCTCGCGGCCACATCTCGAAGGTACGGAAGCCGACGCCCTCAACCCATCCGGTGATCCACCCAGTTGACCCTGACACTCGCCCCCTAGGGGACAGGGGGGTTAACCCCACCGCCGCGCCGGGGAGCGGGTGGGCGGGTCAGGGCGAGGCGATCGTCGCGATGATCGCGATGATGACGAAGATGGCGAAGAACGAGCCGAAGACCAGCAGCATCTTCTTCTGGCCGTTCTGGGGATTCGGGTCGAGCACTGGCATGCGGCCAGTCTCGCACCCCGGTCTCTTACCAAGGCTGCCGGGGTGACCTCAGCGGGCCGCCTCGTCCTCCACCGTACGGTCGCGGCCCGCCAGCACCCCGACCGCCATCTGCGGGACCATCAGCCCGATCATGAGCGCGATCGGCAGGCCCCAGCCGCCGCTGTGCTGGTAGAGCACCCCGACCAGGAGCGGTCCCGGAATGGAGATCAGATAGCCGGTGCTCTGCGCGAACGCGGACAGCTGGGCCACGCCCGCGCCGGTCCTGGCGCGCATGCCGACCATGGTGAGCGCCAGGGGGAAGGCGCAGTTGGAGACGCCGAGCAGCACGGCCCAGGCCCAGGCGCCGCCGGCGGGGGCGAGGTACAGGCCCGCGTATCCGGCGAGGCCGCAGACGCCGAGCGCGAGCACGATCGGGCCCTGGTGGGGCAGCCGGGTGGCCACGCGCGGGATGACGAAGGCCAGCGGAACGCCCATCACCATGGTGACGGCCAGCAGCAGCCCGGCGGTGCCGGCGGACACGCCCGCGTCCCGGAAGATCTGCGCCATCCAGCCCATGGTGATGTAGGCGGCGGTGGCCTGGAGCCCGAAGAAGACGGCGAGCGCCCAGGCGGTCCGGCTCCGGGTGATCCGCAGCGCGGGCGGCTCCACGCGCGCGTGCACGTGCCGGACCTCCCCCGCGCGCTCCACGCGCGCGGGTACGTGCCGGGACACACCCCGCCGTACAGGCGCGGCCTCCCGCTCCCGTATCAGCGGGATCCACGGCAGTACGGCCGCCGCGGCCAGGCCCGCCCACACCGCCAGCCCGGACTGCCAGCTCCCGCCCAGCGCCTCGGTCACCGGGACGGTCACGGCGGCGGCCGCCGCGGTGCCGAGGGCCAGCGCCATCGAGTACAGGCCGGTCATGGAGCCGACCCGGTCCGGGAACCAGCGCTTGACGATGACCGGCATCAGGACGTTGCTGACGGCGATGCCCATGAGGGTGAGGGCGCTGGCGGCCAGGAAGCCCGCCGTGGAGCCCGTGTACGGCCGTATGAGCAGGCCCGTCGTGATGGCGACCATGCCCGCGCACACCACCGCGCCCGCGCCGAAACGGCGGGCCAGGCGGGGGGCCGTGACGCCGAAGACGGCGAAGCAGAGCGGGGGCACCGAGGTGAGCAGGCCGGCCACGCTGCCGCTCATGCCGAGTCCGTCGCGTACCTCTTCGAGGAGGGCACCCAGGCTGGTGATGGCGGGGCGGAGGTTCAGGGCGGACAGGACGATGCCGACGACGACCAGGCGGACCGCCCACGCGCGCGGGGCGGGCACCGGGGATGCCCCTTCGGGCGGGGTCGCGGAACTGCGTGCGCTCGTGGACTTCACTGTCCGGGTTTCCTCGCTGGCCATGACACCCATCATAGAATCATGGGATGATTGGTTGTCCATCCCCGGGTCGTCCGCTGTCGTCCCGCCCGTGCGAAGGTGTGCCATGCCCCTGAGCCATCCGCGTCGCTCGGCACTGTCCGAGCAGGTCATCGCCGCGCTGCGCAACCAGATCACCTCGGGTGAGTGGCCGGTGGGCTCCCGGATCCCGACGGAGCCCGAGCTGGTCGAGCAGCTGGGGGTGGCCCGCAACACCGTCCGCGAGGCCGTCCGCGCGCTGGCGCACAACGGTCTGCTGGACATCCGCCAGGGCTCGGGGACGTATGTGGTGGCCACCAGTGAGCTGGCCGGGGTGATGCACCGCAGGTTCGCCGACGCGGACCCCCGGCATGTGGCCGAGCTGCGGTCCACGCTGGAGTCGTCCGCGGCGCGGCTGGCAGCCGAGCGGCGCACCGAGAAGGACCTCAAGCAGCTCGACGCGCTCCTGGTGCGGCGCGAGGAGGCCTGGGAGTCGGGGGACGCGGAGGCCTTCGTGACGGCGGACACCACCTTCCACCTGGCCGTGGTGGCCGCCTCGCACAACGACGTGATGACCGAGATGTACGCGGATCTCGGCGAGGTGCTGCGGGACTGGCTGCGCGAGGACGTCGGCGAGGAGCTGACGCCGGAGACGTACATGGACCACGCCCGGCTGGTCGACGCGATCCGCGCGGGCGACGCGGCGGCCGCCGCCGCGGAGGCGGCCGGCTACCCCTTCCTGTGCCGTCCTGGACGGTTCACAGCGCCAGCTTCCGGTGGCTGACCCACACCGAGCGGACCTCTTTCCAGCACCGGCCGGTCAGCCGTACGGTCTGCGCGGGCCCGGCCGCGACCTCGGCGCCGTCGCTGTCCAGGTCCCACCAGCGGTCGCACTCGATGTGCAGGCGGACGCCGTCGGTGCGCGGATAGGGGTTGTGGCAGTAGGTGGTCACCCGGGATCCGGTGACCCTGCTGCGGCAGGAGGCGCCGAACAGCTCCGAAGCGGCGGCTCCGGGCTCGTCCACGCGTGCGTGTGGCGTCGCTTCGTACGCCAGGGAGATCACGAGACAGACGGCTGCGGTCACTGAGGCCAGACTGCGGGACAGGCGCACAAGGGGACCTCCTCGGCCGTGCTGGGGAGGGAATCTCGGGTGAACGCGTAATCCAGGGTGCCCAGTTGCAGACCGTGCGCGCCCGGCCTGATAGGCCGAACGGGGGACGCCCCGCTCCCTGCGGGAACGGGGCGTCGAGGACGTACGGCATCAGGCGCCGATGGCGTGCAGGCCGCCGTCCACGTGGATGATCTCGCCGGTGGTCTTCGGGAACCAGTCGCTCAGCAGGGCGACGATGCCCTTGCCGGCCGGCTCCGGGTCCTTGAGGTCCCACTCCAGCGGGGAACGGTTGTCCCAGACCGCGGCCAGGTCGCTGAAGCCCGGGATGGACTTGGCGGCCATCGAGGCGAGCGGACCCGCGGAGATCAGGTTGCAGCGGATGTTCTGCTTGCCCAGGTCACGGGCGACGTAACGGCTGGTGGCCTCCAGGGCGGCCTTGGCCGGGCCCATCCAGTCGTACTGCGGCCAGGCGTACTGCGCGTCGAAGGTGAGGCCGACGACCGAGCCGCCGTTCTGCATCAGCGGCAGGCAGGCCATGGTGAGCGACTTCAGGGAGTACGCCGAGACGTGCATGGCCGTGGCCACGGACTCGAACGGCGTGTTCAGGAAGTTGCCGCCGAGCGCGTCCTGCGGCGCGAAGCCGATGGAGTGCACGACACCGTCGAGGCCGCCGAGCTCCTCGCCGACGACGTCGGCCAGGCGGCCCATGTGCTCGTCGTTGGTGACGTCGAGCTCGATGACCTTGGTGGGCTTGGGGAGCTTCTTGGCGATGCGCTCGGTCAGCGTGGGCCGCGGGAACGCGGTCAGGATGATCTCCGCGCCCTGCTCCTGGGCCAGCTTGGCGGCGTGGAACGCGATGGAGGACTCCATCAGCACACCGGTGATCAGGACGCGCTTGCCCTCGAGAATTCCGCTCATGGTGTTCAGTGACCCATTCCCAGTCCGCCGTCAACGGGGATGACGGCTCCAGTGATGTACGAGGCGTCGTCCGAGGCGAGGAACCGCACCGTCGCGGCGACCTCCTCGGGCTGCGCGTAACGGCCGAGCGGCACCTGCTTCACGATGCCCTCGCGCTGCTCGTCGGTGAGCACCTTGGTCATGTCGGTGTCGACGAAGCCGGGCGCGACGACGTTGAAGGTGATGTTGCGCGAGCCCAGCTCACGGGCGAGCGACCGCGCGAAGCCGACCAGGGCGGCCTTGGAGGCGGCGTAGTTGGCCTGGCCGGGGCCGCCGTAGAGGCCGACGACCGAGGAGATCAGGACGACCCGGCCCTTCTTGGCGCGCAGCATGCCCCGGTTGGCGCGCTTGACCACGCGGAAGGTGCCGGTGAGGTTGGTGTCGACGACCGAGGTGAAGTCCTCCTCGGACATCCGCATCAGGAGCTGGTCCTTGGTGATGCCGGCGTTGGCGATCAGGACCTCGACCGGGCCGTGCTCGGCCTCGATCTCCTTGTAGGCCTGCTCCACCTGCTCGGAGTCGGTGATGTCGCACTTGACCGCGAGGAAGCCTGCCGGCGGCTCACCGGAGCGGTACGTGATGGCGACCTTGTCGCCGGCGTCGGCGAAGGCGCGGGCGATGGCGAGGCCGATGCCCCGGTTGCCTCCGGTGACGAGAACCGAGCGGCTCAACGGATCACCCTTTCCATAGGTGTCTGACACACCCGCCCGAACACCTGGGATGACAGGCGGCTTCTCCGAAAACCTATCGGGCCGCCCCCGCCGGAGGACATTCGGGCACCGACAGTGGCTTACGGGACTCGCTGTCGGGTCCCTACAGAAAGATGCCGGCGGCGGTCCCAAACGTGTGGTCCGAGCACCGGTCGTCGCGACATGATCGGAGCAGCCGCCCACCCTCATACCGGACGCCCACCACAACAGGACAGGAAGAGACCCAGGTGCCTCATACGATCGACGAAGCCTTCACAGCGCTTCCCCTACGTGCCCTCGCCGACGCCGCGCTGGCACGCGCGCGTGCGCTCGGGGCCGAGCACGCGGACTTCCGGCTCGAGCGGGTGCGCAGCGCGTCCTGGCGGTTCAGGGACGCGAAGCCGTCCGGGTCCTCGGACACCACCGACCTCGGGTACGCGGTGCGGGTCGTGCACGGCGGCACCTGGGGCTTCGCGTCGGGCGTGGACCTGACGCTGGACGCCGCCGCCAAGGTCGCCTCGCAGGCCGTGGCGATGGCGAAGCTGTCCGCGCAGGTGATCCGGGCCGCCGGTTCCGACGAGCGCGTGGAGCTCGCCGACGAGCCCGTGCACGCCGACCGCACATGGATCTCGTCGTACGAGATCGATCCGTTCACCGTGCCCGACGAGGAGAAGGCGGCGCTGCTCGCCGACTGGAGCGCGCGGCTGCTGGGGGCGAACGGCGTCAACCACGTCGACGCCTCGCTGCTCACCGTGCACGAGAACAAGTTCTACGCCGACACCGCGGGCACCGTGACCACGCAGCAGCGGGTCCGGCTGCACCCGCAGCTGACCGCCGTGTCGGTCGACGAGTCCAGCGGCGAGTTCGACTCCATGCGGACCATCGCGCCGCCGGTCGGACGCGGCTGGGAGTACGTCACGGGCACCGGCTGGGACTGGGAGAGCGAGCTGGAGCAGATCCCGGAGCTGCTCGCCGAGAAGATGCGGGCGCCCAGCGTCGAGGCGGGCCTGTACGACCTCGTCGTCGACCCGTCCAACCTGTGGCTGACCATCCACGAGTCCATCGGCCACGCCACCGAGCTGGACCGCGCCCTCGGCTACGAGGCGGCCTACGCCGGCACCTCCTTCGCCACCTTCGACCAGCTCGGCAAGCTGCGCTACGGCTCCGAGCTGATGAACGTGACCGGTGACCGCACCGCCGAGCACGGCCTCGCGACCATCGGGTACGACGACGAGGGCGTCGCGGGCCAGTCCTGGGACCTGGTGAAGGACGGCACCCTCGTCGGCTACCAGCTGGACCGGCGGATCGCGAAGCTGACCGGGTTCGAGCGGTCCAACGGGTGCGCCTACGCCGACTCCCCCGGCCATGTGCCGGTGCAGCGCATGGCCAACGTGTCGCTCCAGCCGGATCCGGCCGGCATGTCGACGGAGGATCTGATCGGCAGCGTGGACCGCGGCATCTACGTCGTCGGGGACCGGTCCTGGTCGATCGACATGCAGCGCTACAACTTCCAGTTCACCGGCCAGCGGTTCTTCAGGATCGAGAACGGGCGGATCACCGGGCAGCTGCGGGACGTCGCCTACCAGGCGACCACCACCGACTTCTGGGGCTCGATGGCCGCGGTGGGCGGCCCGCAGACCTACGTCCTCGGCGGCGCCTTCAACTGCGGCAAGGCCCAGCCGGGCCAGGTCGCGGCGGTGTCGCACGGCTGCCCGTCGGCCCTCTTCAAGGGCGTCAACATTCTGAACACCACGCAGGAGGCCGGTCGATGAGCCCGCGTACCAACAAGCCGCACGAGATCGTCGAGCGGGCGCTCGCGCTGTCCCGGGCCGACGGCTGTGTCGTGATCGCCGACGAGCAGTCCACCGCCAACCTGCGCTGGGCGGGCAACGCGCTCACCACGAACGGCGTCACGCGCGGGCGCACGCTCACGGTCGTCGCGACCGTCGACGGGAAGGAGGGCACCGCCTCCGGGGTGGTCTCCCGGTCGGCGGTCACCGCGGACGAACTGGAGCCGCTGGTGCGGGCCGCCGAGGCCGCCGCGCGGGGCGCCGCGCCCGCCGAGGACGCCCAGCCGCTGGTCACGGGCGTACCGGAGTCCCCGGACTTCACGGACGCGCCCGCCGAGACCTCCTCGGCCGTCTTCGCCGACTTCGCGCCGGCGCTCGGCGAGTCCTTCGCACGCGCGCGTGCGGGCGGCCGCGAGCTGTACGGCTTCGCCAACCACGAGCTCGTCTCGACCTACCTGGGCACCTCCACCGGGCTGCGGCTGCGCCACGACCAGCCCAACGGCACGCTGGAGCTCAACGCCAAGTCGCCGGACCGCACCCGCTCGGCCTGGGCCGGACGCTCCACGCGGGACTTCAAGGACGTCGACCCGGCGGCGCTGGACGCCGAGCTCGCCGTACGCCTCGGATGGGCCGAGCGGCGCGTCGAGCTGCCCGCCGGCCGGTACGAGACCCTGCTGCCGCCGACCGCGGTCGCGGACCTGCTGATCTACCAGCTCTGGTCGGCGTCGGGCCGGGACGCGGCCGAGGGGCGGACGGTGTTCTCCAAGCCCGGCGGCGGCACCCGCCTCGGCGAGAAGCTGACCGAGCTGCCGCTGACGCTGCGCAGCGACCCGAACGAGCCCGGCCTGGAGACCGCCCCGTTCGTCGTCGCGCACTCCTCCGGGGGCGACCAGTCGGTGTTCGACAACGGTCTTCCGGTCGGGGCGACCGACTGGGTACGGCAGGGCACGCTGGCGCATCTGACCACCACCCGGCACAGCGCGGGCCTGACCGGGCTCGCCGTCGCCCCGGCGATCGGCAACCTGATCCTGGACGGCGGCCAGGACCGCTCCCTGGAGGAGATGGTCGCGGACACCACGCGCGGGCTGCTGCTGACCTGCCTGTGGTACATCCGCGAGGTCGACCCGGCCACGCTGCTGCTGACCGGGCTGACCCGGGACGGTGTGTACCTGGTCGAGAACGGCGAGGTGACCGGCGAGGTCAACAACTTCCGGTTCAACGAGTCGCCGGTCGGCGTGCTGGGGCGGGCGACGGAGGCGGGGCGGACGGAGAAGACGCTGCCGCGGGAGTGGAGCGACTACTTCACCAGGGCCGCGATGCCGGCGCTGCGGGTGCCGGATTTCAATATGAGTTCTGTCAGTCAGGGCGTATAACCTCGTAGCCGGTAGTCACCCGACTGCCCGAGGACCATTTCTAGGAGATACGAGAACCGTGACGGACATCGTCGACGAGCTGAAGTGGCGGGGGCTGTGGGCCCTGTCCACTGACGAGGACGCTTTGCGCAAGGCGCTCGCGGACGGTCCCGTCACGTTCTATTGCGGTTTCGACCCCACCGCGGCCAGCCTGCACGTCGGTCACCTGGTGCAGGTCCTCACCATGCGCCGCCTCCAGCAGGCCGGTCTGCGCCCGCTGGCGCTGGTGGGCGGGGCGACCGGTCAGATCGGCGACCCGCGCCCCACGGCGGAGCGCACGCTGAACGACCCGGAGACCATCGCGGCCTGGGTGACCCGGCTGCGCGCGCAGATCGAGCCGTTCCTGTCCTTCGAGGGCGAGAACGCCGCGACGATGGTGAACAACCTGGACTGGACGGCCGGCATGTCGGCCATCGAGTTCCTGCGGGACATCGGCAAGCACTTCCGCGTCAACAAGATGCTCACCAAGGACTCGGTCGCACGCCGGCTGGAGTCCCAGGAGGGCATCAGCTACACGGAGTTCAGCTACCAGCTGCTCCAGGGCATGGACTTCCTCGAGCTGTACCGGCGCTACGGCTGCACGCTCCAGCAGGGCGGCAGCGACCAGTGGGGCAACCTCACGGCGGGTCTCGACCTGATCCACCGGCTGGAGCCCGACGCCTCGGTGCACTGTCTGGCCACGCCGCTGATGGTCAAGGCCGACGGCACCAAGTTCGGCAAGACCGAGGGCGGGGCCATCTGGCTGGACGCCGAGATGACGACGCCGTACGCGTTCTACCAGTTCTGGCTGAACGTGGACGACCGGGACATCTCCACCTACCTGCGCATCCTGTCCTTCCGGTCCCGCGAGGAGCTGGAGGAGCTGGAGAAGCAGACCGAGGAGCGGCCGCAGGCCCGGGCCGCGCAGCGGGCGCTGGCGGAGGAGCTCACGACGCTGGTGCACGGCGCGGACCAGACGGCCGCGGTGATCGCGGCTTCGAAGGCGCTCTTCGGGCAGGGTGAGCTGGCGGAGCTGGACGAGCGGACGCTGACCGCCGCGCTCTCCGAGGTGCCCCACATCCGGGTCGCCGAGCTCGGCGCCGTGGTGGACCTGTTCGCCGAGGTCGGTCTCGTGGCCAGCAAGTCGGCCGCGCGGCGGACGGTGAAGGAGGGCGGGGCCTACGTGAACAACGTCAAGGTCGCCGCCGAGGACGCCGTTCCCGCCAAGGAGGACCTGCTGCACGGCCGCTGGCTGGTGCTGCGCCGCGGCAAGAAGAACCTGGCGGCGGTCGAGGTCACGTCCGCGTAGGTCTCTGCACGGCAGAAGGGGCGCCCCTCGTCACCGGGGGGCGCCCCCTTCGTCGTACGGCTCTCAGACCCGCCGCTGTTTCCTCTTGCCCAGCGTCGCCATGTAGAGCATGTCGCCGACGGCGACGATGATGATCGCGGCGATGAGCTGGAAGGCGTGGCGGCTCCAGTCGATGCCGGGTGTCTCGTCCACGCCGAACCCGCGTGCCATGGCGTTGCCGGCGATGGCGCCGAGCATGCCGAAGATGGTGGTCAGCCAGAGGGGACTGTGCTGCTTGCCGGGGATGATCGCCTTGGCGATCAGGCCCAGCACGAATCCCACGATGATCGCCCACAACCAGCCCATGGCTGCCTCCTCGTACGGCTCTACGTGAGCATTACCGCCAGTGTCGGTCCGTTCGCGCTACGCCGCATGTCGGGTACCGCCGTACGCGCCGGGAGCGAGGCCGTTGGCCCAGGCGGGAGGTGCCCCGGTCTCGTAGGCGGCGCAGGCGCGGCGTAACGTGGGAGCTGTCCGGGCCCGGTACCTCCACCGGGTACGGAGCGGAGGCGGAGCGGGAAGAATCCGATGCGGGCGGATGGTGGAATCTGATGCGGAAGCAGCATGGCGGCGGCAGCGCCCAGGTGTTCCGGATCACCGGCGCCCGGGCGGGCCTTCAGGAGGACGTGCGCGGACGTCAGCGCCGGTACGTCATCTCGATGACGGTCCGTACGCTGTCGGTGGTGCTCGCGGCCACGCTCTGGAACGTCGAACGGCACGTCGCGATCGTCGCGCTGGTGCTGGGGGCGGTGCTGCCGTATATCGCCGTCGTCATCGCCAACGCGGGGCGGGAGAACGCGCCCTCGCTGCCGTCGACCTTCGTGACCGCTCCGACCCGGCCGGTGATCATGCCGCCGCGGGCCGACGACGGCTTCGCGGAACCCGTGCCGGAAGACGGTGCGCGGGGGGCGGCGCCGGGCGCACGCGGTGAGCCGCGCGAGCGGACGTGACAGGTCTGCTCGACACCAAGCTCAAGAAAAGCTCAGATCAATCATGTTGTTCCGGTGCCGGGTCGTGGGTTACCCGTGACATACTTCGTACGCGCTCCGCATCCCCCGTCGGAGCGACAGACCGACGCCGGGCAGCTCCCCCCGTGGCTGCTCGGCGTCGCCTTTTCCACCCGCCTTTGAAACGAAATCCGTGAGCCGAAATCCGTGAGTGACGAGACCCCGATCTGCTCCGCCAAGGGCTGTCGCGCCGACGCCGTGTGGGTGCTCGCGTGGAACAACCCGAAAATCCACACTCCGGAGCGACGGAAGACCTGGCTGGCCTGTGAGGAGCACCGGGAGCACCTGTCGCAGTTCCTCGGGGTGCGGGGCTTCCTCAAGGACGTCGTGAAGTTCGAGGACTGGCAGGCGCCCGAAGGGGCCTAGCCGCCGATCGCGGACATCGGACGGTCCGGCTGGACGAAGGTCGGGTCGTCCAGGCCCGCGCCCGCCTTCTTGCCCCACATCGCCTCGCGCCAGAGACGGGCGATTTCCTCGTCCCCGGCGTCGGAGCGCAGGGCCGCGCGCAGGTCGGTCTCCTCCTGGGCGAACAGGCAGGTGCGTATCTGGCCGTCGGCCGTGAGGCGGGTGCGGTCGCAGGCCGCGCAGAACGGGCGGGTGACCGAGGCGATGACGCCGACCACATGGGGGCCGCCGTCGACGATCCAGCGCTCCGCGGGGGCCGAGCCGCGCTTCTCCGCGCCTTCCTCGGTGAGCTCGAAGCGGGTGCGCAGGGAGGTCAGGATGTCCCCGGCGGTGATCATGCCGTCGCGCTTCCAGCCGTGCTGGGCGTCCAGGGGCATCTGCTCGATGAAGCGCAGTTCGTAGTCGTGCTCCACGGCCCAGGCCAGCAGGTCCGGGGCCTCGTCCTCGTTGAGCCCCGGCATCAGGACGGAGTTCACCTTGACGGGGGTCAGGCCCGCCTCCCGGGCGGCGTCCAGGCCCTCCAGGACGTCCCGGTGGCGGTCCCGGCGGGTGAGGGTCTTGAAGACGTCGGGGCGCAGGGTGTCGAGGGAGACGTTGACCCGGTCCAGGCCCGCCGCCTTCAGCGCGGGCGCGGTCCGCTTGAGACCGATGCCGTTGGTCGTCAGGGACATCTGGGGGCGCGGCTCCAGGGCCGCCACCCGCTCCACGATGCCGACCAGACCGGGACGCAGCAGGGGCTCGCCGCCGGTGAAGCGGACCTCCTCGATACCGAGGGAGGTGACGGCGATGTCGATCAGGCGGACGATCTCGTCGTCGGTGAGCAGATCCGGCTTGGCCAGCCACTGCAGGCCCTCTTCCGGCATGCAGTAGGTGCACCGCAGATTGCAGCGGTCGGTCAGCGAGACCCGCAGGTCGGTGGCCTGCCGGCCATAGGTGTCGATGAGCACGTGGGCCCCCTCCCTCGTCGCGGATCAGTGCTTGCTCTGTGCTTGCTCTGTCTTTTTCCGTCACTTGCGAGCCTACGTGACGTCACTGACAACGACAGTGCCCGATCCCACGACGTACGAAGCGGCCGTGTCGTAGAGACCTACGACACGGCCGCTCAGGGGGCGGGTCAGTGGGCGCCGGTACCGGTCAGCGACCGGACCTCCAGCTCCGCGTACTTGCCCTTGTCCGGCTCCTCCTTGGAGAGGTAGGTGCCGATGACGCCGAGCAGGAAGCCGACCGGGATCGAGATGATGCCCGGGTTCTCCAGCGGGAACCAGTGGAAGTCGGCGTCCGGGAACATCGAGGTGGGCTTGCCGGAGACGACCGGTGAGAACAGCACCAGGCCGACCGCCGTGACCAGGCCGCCGTAGATCGACCACAGGGCCCCGGAGGTGGTGAACCGCTTCCAGAAGAGGCTGTAGATGATCGTCGGGAGGTTCGCCGAGGCGGCGACCGCGAAGGCGAGGGCGACGAGACCCGCGACGTTGAGGTCGCGGGCGAGGGCGCCCAGCAGGATGGAGACGGCGCCGATGCCGACGGTGGCCCAGCGGGCCGCGCTCATCTCCTGCTTCTCGGTGGCCTGTCCGCGCTTGATGACGTTCGCGTAGATGTCGTGCGCGAACGACGAGGACGAGGCCAGGGTGAGGCCGGCGACGACCGCGAGGATGGTGGCGAAGGCGACCGCCGAGATGGTGGCCAGCAGGATCGCGCCCCAGTTGGAGTCGACGCCGCCCAGATGCAGTGCCAGCAGGGGCGCGGCCGTGTTGCCCGCCTTGTTGGAGGCGATGATCTCGTCCGGCTTGATGAGGGCCGCGGCGCCGAAGCCGAGGGCGAGGGTCATCAGGTAGAAGGCGCCGATGAGGCCGATGGCCCAGATGACCGACTTACGGGCGGCCTTGGCGGTGGGCACGGTGTAGAAGCGGATCAGGATGTGCGGCAGTCCCGCGGTGCCGAGGACCAGGGCGATGCCGAGCGAGATGAAGTCCAGCTTGGTGGTGCCCGTGGCGCCGTACTTCAGGCCCGGCTCCAGGAAGGCCGCACCCTTGCCGCTGTTGTCGGCGGCGGAGCCGAGCAGGTCGGAGACGTTGAAGTCGAACTTCAGCAGCACCAGGAAGGTCAGCAGCAGGGCGCCCGCGATCAGCAGGACGGCCTTGACCATCTGGACCCAGGTGGTGCCCTTCATGCCGCCGATGGTGACGTACACGATCATCAGGACGCCGACCAGGGCGACGACGCCGATCTTGCCGGCGTCGCTGGTGATGCCGAGCAGCAGCGAGACCAGGACGCCCGCGCCCGCCATCTGGGCCAGCAGGTAGAAGATCGAGACGACGATGGTGGAGGTGCCGGCCGCGGTGCGGACGGGCCGCTGGCGCATGCGGTACGCCAGGACGTCACCCATGGTGTAGCGGCCGGAGTTGCGCAGCGGTTCGGCGACCAGGAGCAGGGCGACGAGCCAGGCGACCAGGAAGCCCACGGAGTAGAGGAAGCCGTCGTAGCCGAAGAGGGCGATGGCGCCCGCGATGCCGAGGAAGGACGCGGCGGACATGTAGTCGCCGGAGACGGCGAGACCGTTCTGGAAACCGGTGAACTGCCGTCCGCCCGCGTAGAAGTCGGAGGCGTCCTTGGTCTGGCGTCCGGCCCAGACCGTGATGACGAGGGTCGCGACGACGAAGACCGCGAACAGGCTGATGATCAGCGGCCGGTGCTCGCTGGCCTCGCCGGCCGCCAGGGTGATCGCGGGGCTCATGCGCCGCCCTCCATCCGGGACTTGATCGCGTCGGCCTTGGGGTCGAACTTGGCGGCGGCCACGCGCGAGTACCACCAGGCGATGAGGAACGTGGTCAGGAACTGCGCGAGGCCCAGGGCCAGGGCCACGTTGATGTTGCCGAAGAGCTTGGTGCCCATGAAGTCGCCCGCGTAGTTGGACAGCAGGACGTACAGCAGGTACCAGGCGATGAAGCCGACGGTCAGCGGAAAGGCGAAGGAGCGGTAGGAGCGGCGCAGTTCACCGAACTCCGCGCTCTCCTGCACCTCGGTGAACTCCTCGGTGGTGGGGAGTTTGTGCGTCTCTTTCGAGGGTGGCGGTGCGTCGGTGGACACGGACTCTCCTCGCGTTGCGGGTGCGGTGGTGACGGGATCGGGGGCGAGTGTCCTCGCGTTCCCTGTTCAAGGTCACGGCGCCGCGCTGGGACCGGTTCAACTCGCTTTGCTTCTTTCCGAACTCACCTTGGGGAAGTCATTGCTGGCCAGCGACTTCGGGAGATAACTTCGGCCTGCACCACCCGTCATGTACCTGCCCGGGCGACACCTGCGTCTCGGGCCGGTTTCGTTTCCGGATGATGTGGAGACCCCATGTCCCAGCCGCGTTCCAGACGTTCGAGACGTTCCCGGGGCAGCCTCGCGCTCGCCGTGCCCGTCGTGCTGTCCCTCACGGCCTCGCTCGGCTTCCTGCCCTCGGCCGCCTCGGCGGCGCCCTCCGCGCGGGCCACGGCCCAGGCCGCGGACGCGACGAACCTGTCGTACGTCGTCAACACCAAGGTGGACCACCGCACGATCGCGGCGGTGAAGAAGGCGATACCGGCGGCCGGCGGCACCGTCGTGATCGCGTACGAGAAGATCGGCGTGATCGTCGTCCACTCCTCCGCGCCGGACTTCGCCCAGAAGATCCGCACGGTGCGCG
Organism: Streptomyces sp. NPDC001668; assembly: GCF_042893155.1. Classification (NCBI taxonomy): domain Bacteria; kingdom Bacillati; phylum Actinomycetota; class Actinomycetes; order Kitasatosporales; family Streptomycetaceae; genus Streptomyces; species Streptomyces sp. NPDC001668. The sequence goes on along the minus strand of NZ_JBIAUQ010000010.1, from coordinate 290,968 downwards.
GGGTGCAGTCGGCAGGAGCCACCCGTACCTCGGCGCTGACCCCGGCCGGCACGACGGACGAGGGCGCGGTCCAGACGCTGTCGGCCGCCCAGGCCGCGAAGGTCGCCAAGGCCTCGGCCGCCGCGCCCGACAGCGAGCCCCTCGAGGCCGACCAGTGGGACCTGCGCGCGATAGGCGCCGACAAGGCGGCCAGGATCAACCCGGGCAGCCGCAAGGTGACCGTCGCCGTGATCGACACCGGCGTCGACGACACCCACCCCGACATCGCGCCGAACTTCTCGGCCTCCCAGTCGGCCAACTGCGACGGCGGCGTCCCGGACACCAGCGCGGGTGCCTGGCGGCCGTACACCGCGGACGACTACCACGGCACACATGTGGCCGGTGAGATAGCCGCGGCCCGCAACGGCATCGGCGTGGCCGGGGTCGCCCCCGGTGTGAAGGTCTCGGCCATCAACGTGACCGACCGCAGCAACGGCCTCTTCTACCCGGAGAGCGTCGTGTGCGCGTTCGTGTTCGCCGCCGACCACGGCGTCGAGATCACGAACAACAGCTACTACGTTGATCCATGGCTGTACAACTGCATGGACGACCCCGATCAGCAGGCCATTGTTGATTCGGTCAACAGGGCGCAGCTGTACGCGCAGAAGAAGGGCACGCTCAGCCTGGCGTCGGCGGGCAACTCCAACGACGACCTGGACTCCCACGCGATCGTCGACGACTCGAGCCCCGACGACTCCACCGCGGTGGAGCGCACGATCGACCCGCACGAGTGCTTCGACGTGCCGACGCAGCTGCCGGGTGTCGTCACGGTGAGCGCGACGGGCGTCAAGAACCTCAAGTCGTACTACTCCTCGTACGGCAAGGGCGTCATCGACGTCGCCGCGCCCGGTGGCGACCGGCTCTACCAGATCCCGGACACACCGTCGAAGAACGGCCGCATCCTGTCCACCCTGCCGAACGGCGCGTACGGCTTCCTCCAGGGCACCTCGATGGCCTCGCCGCACGCCGCGGGCGTCGCCGCGCTGCTGAAGTCGACGCACCCCAAGGCGAGCCCGGCCCAGTTGCAGGCGCTGCTCAAGGCACAGGCGGACGCGACGAGCTGCCCGGCCTCCTACGACCAGGACGGCGACGGCACGCAGGACGCGGTGTGCGAGGGCGGTCCCCGGGTCAACGGGTTCTACGGCTTCGGGATCGTCGACGCGCTGCGCGCGGTCAAGTGACCCGCCCGTCCCGCGACTTCGCCCCGCCGGGACCTCCCGCACCTCCCGCACGGACCGCTTGTACCGCTTGTACCGAGAACGAACTGGAGAGACACCCATCATGACAGGGCCCCATCCGCGCTACCGGCGCACGCTCGCGATCCCGTTCGGTATGGCCGTCGCGACGGCCATGGCGTTCCTGCCGGGCGCCACGGCGTCCGCGTCCGGCCTGTCCGGCACCACCGCCGGTGCCCCCGGTGCCGTCAGCGACGTCCTCGCCTCCACCGCCACGGACGGGACGGCGCTCAGCTACGTCGTCAACGTCCGCCCCGGACACGGCCCTTCCGCCCAGGTGAAGAAGGCCATCGCCCAGGCCGGCGGCACGATCGTGACGTCGTACGACCAGATCGGCGTGATCGTCGTCCACTCGTCGAACCCGGACTTCGCCAAGACGGTCCGCGGGGTCCGCGGGGTCGAGTCGGCGGGCAACACGCGCAACGCGCCGCTGCCCGCGCAGTCGACGACAGACGAGGGGACGCCGAAGGCGCTCGACTCGGCGCAGCTGGCCGCCGCGCGGGCCGCCGCCGACGCCGGTCAGGACCCGCTGGAGTCCTTGCAGTGGGACCTGCCCGCCATCAAGGCGGACAAGGCGCACGAGAAGTCGCTGGGCAGCAGCAAGGTGACCGTCGCCGTGATCGACACCGGTGTGGACGACACCCACCCGGACCTCGCGCCGAACTTCGACCGGGCCGCCTCGGTCAACTGCGTGACGGGCAAGCCGGACACCACCGACGGGGCCTGGCGGCCGAGCGCCCAGGAGAGCCCGCACGGCACGCACGTGGCCGGTGAGATCGCGGCCGCCAAGAACGGCGTCGGCATGACGGGTGTCGCGCCCGGGGTGAAGGTGGCGGGCATCAAGGTGGCGACCACCGCAGGCTACTTCTACACGGAGGCCGTGGTCTGCGGCTTCATGTGGGCGGCCACGCACGGCGTCGACGTCACCAACAACAGCTATTACACCGACCCGTGGTACTTCAACTGCACCGACGACCCGGACCAGAAGGCCCTCGTGGACGCGGTCACCCGGGCCTCGCGGTACGCGGAGAAGCGGGGCGTGGTCAACGTGGCCGCGGCCGGCAACGAGAACTACGACCTCGCGGCCGACGAGATCACCGACCCGGTCTCGCCGAACGACGGCACGCCTTCGGACCGGGTGATCGACCCGTCGGAGTGCTTCGACATACCGACCCAGCTGCCGGGTGTCGTGACGGTGGCGGCGACCGGCGCCAAGGGCATCAAGTCGTCCTTCTCCAACTACGGCCTGGGCGTCATCGACGTCGCCGCGCCCGGCGGTGACTCGACGGCCTACCAGACGCCCGCGCCGCCCGCGACCAGCGGTCTGATCCTGGGCACGCTGCCCGGCGGCAAGTGGGGCTACATGGCCGGTACGTCGATGGCGTCGCCGCACGTCGCCGCCGTGGCCGCCCTGATCAAGTCGACGCACCCGTACGCCCCGCCGGCCCTGGTGAAGGCGCTGCTGTACGCGGAGGCCGACGCCACGCCGTGCACGGACCCGTACGACATCAACGGTGACGGCAAGGTCGACGCGGTGTGCGAGGGGTCCAAGAACCGCAACGGTTTCTACGGCTGGGGCACGGTGGACGCTCTGGACGCCGTGACGAAGTAGCGGGAAGGATCGATCAAGGTCGATCCATATGTTGATTCCGTCAATACTGCATAGTGCAGTCATGACTGGAATCAAGTTCATGGTGCGGGAGGGCGCCTTTCAGGGGCGCCTTCCCGTGCAGAGGCTGGCGCGCGCCTGTGTGGGTGAGTGCGCGCTGGCCGCCGCCGAACTGGGTGCGCGGCGGGCCGGGCTCACCGAGGTGCCGGCCGTCCGGGTGGACGACGGGGCGGTGGCCACGGCGTTCCTGAGCGAGCGCCATCTGTTGATCGACGGTCGCGCGCCCGTCAACTTCGCCCCGCTGTCCCGGTTCTGGCGAACGGCGGACGGGTGGGTGCGGACGCACGCGAACTACCCGCACCACCGGGCGCGGCTGCTCGACGCGCTGAGGGTGCCGGAGGACGCGGCGGCCGTCGAGGCGGCGCTCGCCGAGCGGTCCGCCCTGGACGTCGAGGAAGCCGTGTACGCGGCCGGGGGTCTCGCCGTCGCCCTGCGCTCCCCCGAGGAGTGGGCCGCACACCCGCAGGCGGCCGAGGTGGCGAGACGGCCACTGGTCGAACGAGGGCGACTGGACACGGCACGCGCGCGTACCTTCACTCCGGTCGGCACCTCTCCCCTGCTGCCGGCCGCCGGACTGCGCGTCCTGGACCTGACCCGGGTGCTCGCGGGTCCGGTCGCCACCCGCACGCTCGCCCTGCTCGGCGCGGACGTCCTGCGCCTGGACGCGCCCCGGCTGCCCGAACTGCCGGACCAGCACGCCGACACGGGCTTCGGGAAGCGGTCGGCGACCCTCGACCTGGCCGCCGACCGGCAGACCTTCGAGGAGTTGCTCGCGGCGGCGGACGTGGTCGTCACCGGGTACCGTCCCGGCGCCCTGGACCGGTTCGGACTGTCCGCCGAGGCGCTGGCGGAGCGGCGGCCCGGGGTGGTCGTCGCGCAGCTGTCGGCTTGGGGCGCGTACGGTCCCTGGCGGGAACGGCGGGGCTTCGACAGCCTCGTACAGGCGGCCACCGGGATCGCGGTGCTGGAGGGTTCGCCGGAGCGGCCGGGCGCGTTGCCCGCGCAGGCCCTCGACCACGGGACGGGCTATCTGCTGGCGGCGGCCGTCCTGCGGGCACTGACCGAGCAGTCGTCCGAGGGCGGGAGCCGGTTCGTCCGATTGGCGCTGGCGCGTACAGCCCGGTGGCTGACGGAGGGTGCGGACGGCCCGGGCGACCTGTCCGCGGAAGACACCGGGAGCGGCTCCTACGACGGTCCCGGGCCCTGGTTGTCGGAGACGGACAGTGCGCTCGGGCGGCTGCGGTACGCGCTGTCGCCGGTCTCCTTCGAGGGTGGCCCGGCGGACTGGAACCGCCCGCCCGTGCGGTGGGGCACGGACGCGGCGCGCTGGGGCTGAGGCGGCCTGAACCGGCGGTGGCACCGGGGACGTCCTCATGGGTGGAATGCCCTACCACCACTTGTTTCTCTGCAGTTGCCCGGTTCTGTCCGTTGTGGTCAAGATCGGGGGGTGACCTTGACAAGACCCACCTCCGAGGCGGCCGCCGGGCGCGGCCCCGCGCGGCGGCCCGGCACCGTCCGGGCGGTCGCCGTGCTCGTCCTGGTGATCCTGGCCGTGGCGATACCCCTGTTCGGTCCGTCCGCCGCGCTGCACGGCACCGGGGAGGCCGCCGCGCCCGGCGCCGGCGGGGTGGCGCTGCTGCGCACCGTGCTGTTCGCGGCGCTGTGTGTGCCGCTGGGCGAACTGTTCGTGGGCCGGCTGGTCCGCGCCGTGCCCGGCGCCCCGCCCGATGTTCCGCGCTCCTGGGCTGTCTGGGCGGCCGCCGCCGGTTTCGTCGCCGCGCTGGGGCTGGCGTCGGTCGTGGCGACCGGCAACCTGGTGCCGCACAGCCTCTCCGAGATCGATGTCGGCGGCTTGTACGCGTCGCGGGACGGCACGGTTGCCCTGCTGGAGCTCAACGCGTTCCTGGTGGCCGCGCTGTGCGCCCGTTCGGGCCGCCCCGCCGTCCAGGTGTGGCCCCTTGCCGCCGTGGTGGTGGCGGAGGCCCTGCGCGCGCACCCCACGACCGAACACACTCCGCTGGTCGGCTCCGGGCTGACGCTGGTTCACCTCACGTGCGCGGCGCTGTGGGCGGGCGGACTCCTGTGTGTGCTGCGGACCCTGCGCCACTGGGGCCGGGGAGAGCCCGGCGCGGCGCTGCTCGGTCTCTACGCGCGCGTGGCGGCCGTTCTGTTCGCCGCCATCACCGCGACCGGCGTGTGGAGTTCACTGCGCCGGATGGCGCCCGGCACGGTCCTGGAGCAGCTGACGGACACGGCCTACGGGCGCACTCTGCTCGCCAAGGTGCTTCTCGTGGCGGTCGTCGCCGCGCTCGCCCTGTCGGCGCGGATCCGGCTGCGCCGCGCCCCCGACCCGCTGGCCGCCTGCGTCCCCGCGCGCGTGGAGGTCGTCGCGCTGGGGCTGGTCGTCGCGGTGTCGGGGCTGCTGACCGCGCTGCCGCTGCCGATCCGCTGGTGAGAGCCGCCCGGTGAGCGTCAGTTGGTGACGAGGACCTTGAGCGCGGTGCGCTCGTCCATCGCCTTGTAGCCGTCAGGGACGCCCTCCAGGCCGACGGTCATGTCGAAGACGGGTGAGGCGTCCACGGTGCCGTCCAGGACGTCGGGGAGCAGCTCGGGGATGTAGGCGCGGACCGGCGCGACCCCGCCTCGCAGGGCGATGTTCCGGTCGAACAGGACGCCGAGGTCGACGCCCGTGCCGCTGCCGTGGGGCACACCGACGAAGCCGATGGCGCCGCCGTCACGGGTGATGGCGACGGCCGTACGCATGGACTGTTCGGTGCCGACGGCCTCGACGACGGCGTGCGCGCCCTGGCCGCGGGTGAGTTCGCGGACGGCGTCGACGGCCGCTTCCCCGCGCTCGGCGACGACGTCGGTGGCGCCGAAGCCACGGGCGATGTCGGTGCGGCTCCGGTGGCGGCCCAGGGCGATGATCCGCTCGGCGCCGAGCCGCTTGGCGGCCAGCACCGCGCACAGGCCGACGGCTCCGTCGCCGACGACGGCGACCGTGGCGCCCGGGCGGGCTCCGGCGCCGAGGGCCGCGTGGTGGCCGGTGCCGAGGACGTCGGAGAGGGTCAGCAGCGAGGACAACAAGTGGTCGTCGGAGGCCGCCTCCTTGGGCAGCCGTACGAGGGTGCCGTCGGCGAAGGGGACGCGCACGGCCTCACCCTGGCCGCCGTCGTAGCCGACGGAGCCCCAGAAGCCGCCGTGCTCGCAGGAGGTGGTCAGGCCCTCGCGGCAGTAGTCGCAGACGCCGTCGGACCACATGAAGGGGGCGACGACGAGGTCACCGCGCTTGAGGGTGGCGACCTCGGAGCCGGTCTCCTCCACGACGCCCAGGAACTCGTGGCCGATCCGCTGCCCCGGCCGCCGCGCCGACTCGCCGCGGTAGGCCCACAGGTCGCTGCCGCAGATGCAGGCGCGCAGCACCCGGAGCACGGCGTCGGTGGGCAGCTGCACCACGGGTTCGGGCACGTCCTCCACGCGCATGTCGTAGGGGGCGTGGATGGTGGTGGCGCGCATGGCGAGGGTCCTTCTCGTGCGAGGTCGTGGCGGCGCTCAGGGGGTGGTCGAGCGCACCTCACCGTACGTCGCCATCGGTCCCGGGCGCGCTTCGAGGGCTCGTCGTGTGCCGCTGGCCAGCAGGAACTGCGCGGCGACATAGGTGAGCATGATCCAGAAGTCGGGCCGGGGAAGCCGGGGCCAGTCGGCGACGCCGGTCGCGATGAGGGTGTCCGAGAGCAGGAAGAGCGCGCCGCCGAGTCCGGTGACGAGGCCGAACCGGGCGGCCGCGGTGTACGCCATGGCCACGAGCAGGGTGCTGTAGGCGGCGACGGGGATGCGCAGGTCCGCCGGCAGGTCCGGCCACAGGAGGGCGACCGTGGTCACGAGGGTGAGGGCGTAGACGGGAGCCGGGAGGAGGGCACGCGCGCGTGGGGTGCCGTGCCGCCCGAAGAGCGCGATGTAGCAGACGTGCCCGGCGGCGAAGAAGGCCATGCCCGCGAGGAAGGCCCCGTCGGTGTCCGACAGCAGCAGGACGTCACCGCCCCAGCCGCACAGAAGTGCGGTGACGAGGAGGCGGGGTGCGCCGCGGACCGCCGCCCAGGCGGCGAGGAGCGGCATGAGCAGGGGCTTGGCGACGAGGTGGCCGCCGCCGAAGCCGACGGCCAGGGAGACGAGGTCGGTGAGGGTGGCGGCGGCGAAGCAGGCGAGCAGCAGAGCGGCGAGGGAACGCGGACGAGGGCCCGGCCCGGGACGGGCGGGTGTGGATGGCTCACGGTCGGGACGGCGGCCCGGGTCACGCTCCCGCCCCCCGGCGCGAACCGGCCCGCGCTCGTGCCGCCCCGAGAGGACACGCGCGCGTGGCCGCCGCTCGGACCGGCCTCTCACGCGGCCGCGCTTCCCTCGGCCGGAGCCGGTTCCCCGGCCGGGGCCGGCGGCGGCGTCGGCGTCGGCGTCGGCGTCGGCTCCCATCCCGGCCCGCCGAACACCCGGCCGGCCCGCTCGCGCCAACTGCGCGCCGCCTTGATGTCCTTGACGATGGCCACGTACTCATGGGTGGCCACCTTGACCGGGTTGAACGTGTTGATGTTCTTGGTCAACCCGTAGACGGGCCGTTCGGTCTCGGCGACGAACGACCCGAAGAGCCGGTCCCAGACGATGAGGATGCCGCCGAAGTTGCGGTCCAGGTAGCCGCCCTGGGAGGCGTGGTGGACGCGGTGGTGGGACGGGGTGTTGAACACGGACTCGAACCAGCGGGGCATCTTGTCGATGCGTTCGGTGTGGATCCAGAACTGGTACACGAGGTTCGCGGAGGAGCAGAAGGCGAGCGCGGCCGGGTGGACGCCGGCGGCGACGAGGGGGACGTAGAACGGCCAGACGGTCAGCGTCGTCCAGGGCTGGCGCAGCGCGGTGGTGAGGTTGAACTTGCGGCTGGAGTGGTGGACGACGTGGCAGGCCCACAGGATGCGGACGACGTGGTGGCCGCGGTGGGACCAGTAGTAGAAGAAGTCCTGCCCGAGCAGCATCAGGGGGATCGTCCACCACAGGACGGGGACGCGGAGGGGGGTGAGTTCGTGGACCGCCGTGTAGATCGCGACGATCGGGATCTTCCAGAGGAAGTCGAAGAAGAGGCTGCCGAGCCCCATGCCGAGGCTGGTGGCGGTGTCCTTCGCCTCGTAGCCGGCCGCGGCACCTTCGGCGTCCGGATGGAGTCGGACGCTGATCATCTCGATGACGGTGAGCAGGACGAAGGCGGGTATGGACCAGACCACGACATCGGGGAGGTTCGGCATGCGTGCACGGTAGAACCGCCGGTCGGGCACGGCTAGACGTTGTTACCCACAAGTATTCACGGCGGTACGCGCTTGCTTCTTGGCGATCTCCGCCAAGGGACACGTCAACTGACCCCGGCCGCCCCCAACAACACCCCCACCCCGTAGGTGACCCCCATCGCCAGCACTCCGCCCCCCACGTTCCGCACCACCGCCCGCCCAGCGTCCGCCGCCCCCAGCCGTGCGCTGCTCCACCCCGTCAGCACCAGGGCCGCCACCACCGACACCACGGTCACCGGCACCCGCCACCCCGACGGCGGCAGCACGATGGCAAGGAGGGGCAGCAGCGCTCCCGCCGTGAACGCCAGGAAGCTCGCCCAGGCCGCGTGCCAGGGGTTCGTCAGGTCGTCCGGGTCGATGCCGAGCTCCACGCGCGCATGGGCCCGCAGTGCGTCACGTTCCGTCAGTTGTTCCGCCGCCTCGCGGGCCACCTCGCGGGACAGGCCCCGTTCCTCCAGAAGCTCAGTCAACTCCTCGAGCTCCGCCTCGGGCTGTTCGCGGAGTTCGCGTTTCTCCACGGCCAGCGCGGCCATCTCGGAGTCGCGCTGGGTCGACACGGACACGTACTCCCCGGCCGCCATGGACATCGAGCCGGCCAGCAGGCCCGCCAGACCCGCCGTCAGCAACGCCGCGCGGTCGGCCGTCGCGCCGGCCACGCCGACGACGAGGCCCGCCGTGGAGACGATGCCGTCGTTCGCGCCGAGGACGGCGGCGCGCAGCCAGTTGAGGCGGGCGCCGAGCCCGCCGCCGTGGGCCTCGCCGTGCTCCGGCCCGCTCACACCCTCTTGTGTCATCCCCGGAGGATCGCACCCCGTGCCCGCGAGCCGGGTAGCGACGCCTCCGTGAGGGACTGTCAGTCGTGGCCCGTATCCTCAGGGACCATGCTCGAAGACCAGACGACCGCAGCGTCCTCCCCCACAGCGTGGCCGGCCGCGTATCCGCAGGGATACGCGGTCGTCGACGTGGAGACCACCGGCCTGGCCCGCGACGACCGGATAATCTCCGCGGCCGTCTACCGGTTGGACGCCCGCGGCGAGGTCGAGGACCACTGGTACACGCTGGTCAATCCGGAGCGCGATCCGGGCCCCGTCTGGATCCACGGGTTGACGAGCGAGGCACTCGAAGGCGCCCCGCTCTTCCAGGACATCGCCGAGGAGTTCTCGGCCCGTCTCGACGGCCGTGTGCTCGTCGCGCACAACGCCGTCTTCGACTGGCAGATGATCGCCCGCGAGTACGCGCGCGCGGGCCGGGTGGCGCCGGTGAGCCAGCGGCTGTGCACCATCGTCCTGTCGAAGGAGCTGGGCCTGCCGCTGCCGAACCACAAACTGGAGTCGCTGGCGGCCCACTTCGGAGTCGTACAGCAGCGGGCGCACCACGCCCTCGACGACGCGCGCGTGCTCGCGGAGGCGTTCCGGCCGAGTCTGCGGGCCGCGGCCGCGCGCAGCGTGCGGCTGCCGCTGCACGAGTGCCGGCCGCTCACCGAGTGGACGGACCGCGCGGTGCCCCGGCAGTCGGCGGGCTACGGCGGCTACCGGCCGACCAGTTGGCGGCCCACGCGCAAGCGGCCCGCCTGCCCCTACCCCAACCCGGGGCGGTACGAGGACGGCAAGCCGCTCAAGCAGGGCATGCGGATCGCGTTCTCCGGGGACACCTCGACCGAGCGCGACCTCCTGGAGGACCGGGCGATCGAGGCCGGGCTGCATGTCGCCACCAGCATCTCCCGGCTGACCAGCCTCCTCGTCACCAACGACCCCGACTCGGGCACGTCCAAGGTGGTCAAGGCCCGGCAGTTCGGCACCCCGGTCGTCGACGAGGCGGCCTTCGGGCAGCTCCTGAGGGATGTGGAACCGGCGTCGGAGGGATGACCGTACGGACGGATGATGCGCCGTACGACTCGCCCGGCGCCGCCGTCTCCGCGATGGCCTACTACGGGCACGGGGCCGGTAGCCAAGGTTCCCGAAGTACGTCTGCCACTCGGCGCGGGTGATGGCGGGACGGCGGAGCCGGCACACACGGTCGGCGACGCGCTCCGGGTCCGTCTCCCACAGTCGGGCGACGCCGTCCGCACCCGCGGTGGCCAGGGTGGTGTGGTCACCGGGGCCGAACGCCGCCGCGAACACCGGCGTGACGGGCTCGTCGTCGGTCAGCGAGGCAAGCGCCTGGGGGCGGCCGGGTCGGTGGTGTCCCACAGCCGCGCGGTGTCGTCCCAGCTCGCGGCGGCCAGGGTCCTGCCGTCGGCACTGAAGGCAGCGTGGCTGGCCTTGCCGGTGTGGCCGGTCAGGGTGGCCATCGGGCGGGCGCGATGGGGGTCGGTGACGTTCCACAGACGGGCCGTGTCGTCGTTACCGCCGGTGATGAGTGTGCGGCTGTCGGCGGAGTAGGCCACCGCGTTGACGTTGTCGGTGTGCCCCGTGAGGCGTGTCGCGTACGGGGTGGCGAAGGTGCTGAGCCGACTGCTCCGGGCCTCGGTGGTGAGGGCCAGGCGGTAGGCGGCGAGGCTGAGCTAGTTGGCGAGCGCGGGATTGGTGGAGCGCGGTGCGGTGGCCTGCTCCGCGACTTTCTGGGACACGGCGATGTTGCGCTGCCGGGTGGCGGTGCCCTGGGCACGTATCGCGTGGAAGGTGGTGGCCGAGGCGGTGATCAGGAGCAGGGTCAGCAACACGGTGAGCCGGCGCAGGCGGCGCGCACTGCGGCGTGCGGCGGCTTGTTCGCTGTCCGCGGCGGCCCGGCTCGCGTCCAGGAACTCCCGCTCCCGCGCGGACAGGGAAGCGCGCTCTAGCGCGCCGGCCGTGGAAAGACGCGTGCCTCGGTACAGCGCGCCGGAATCCCGTCCCAGCGCCTCCCACGCCAATGCCGCATCGGTGAGCCGGCGCAGCACCCGCAGGGCTTCCCTGTCCTCGGCCAGCCATCCGTGCAGCCGGGGGCCAGCAGCGGATCAGCGCCTCATGGGTCAGCTCGACCCGTTCGCGGTCCAGCGTCAGCAGCCGTGCTCCGGCGGCACGATCCAGTACAGCGACGATGTCGGTGCCGTCGGCCCGCTCGGCGAGCCCCTCCAGTCCCTCCAGGCGCGCCGGCCGCCGGGTGTCCTCCGTTCCGTCGCCCGGCGCGGTCAGCCGCACGAACACCCGCCGGGCCAGCTTCCGTTGCTCCGGGTCGAGCTGTCCGTAGAACTCCTCCGCGGTGCGGGCAAGGCTGCCTTCGAGCTACGGTCACGGCGACCGTTCCCCAGTTCGCCGGTGCTCGGCGTAGCAGGCTCCCTCGACGGCAGCCCGACTGGCGTTGCTCAAAGCGCCCGTTGGCTACACGGCGGAACCGACCTTGTCCACGACACCTACCTTGCCCTCCGCGCGGGCACAGTGCGCGCCGCAGTACCAGTGGCCATCCACCTCGACACCTTGGCCGATGATCTGCACCCGGCAGTGCTCACAGATGGGCGCCATGCGATGGATCGCACAAGCGAACGAGTCGAAAACGTGACGTGCCCTGTCTCGGGTCTCGACAGTGAACGCCAGCTCGTAGTCATTCCCACACACTTCGCAACGTGCCATGAACCACATCGTCAGGGGTGAGACGGGCACTCGCAAGCTGACATCGCCGAACCGACCCGGGAGTACCACGAGTCGGCGTAGCGGTGTCATCACGGAACGGGGGGCGGCTGCGCCTGCTGGGCTGCGCTTGTCGCGGTCCTGGCTCCCAGAGACAGAGCCTTCATATCGCCAGGGTCACTACGGCGCAGCGCATACAGCTTGCCCATGGCCACCAGGCTGGGACCCCAGAGAAAGAGCGAAAGCCACCACATGTCCTTGGCCACGTAAACGCCGACGACAAGCATGGCGACACTGATCACGGCACTGAGGTACAAACCGGTCATCCGGAGTGCGTGCTGTCGCTTCTCCCGCTCCAGTCTCACCATGTCTTCCGCGGCGGCCCTGGCGTTCTCTTCAGCACGTGCGGTGGCCTCGCGCTGCATGTCCAGTTGCCGGAGGCGGATTTGGTGCTCCCTCTTCAGCTGGGGCTCCAGGGCTTCGAACGCGATTTTGAGTTTTTCCGGCCCTCCGAGGGCGGCGCCCCATTTCATGGCGATGTCCAGACCCGCCGCAACGACGGGATCGTCCTGTGGAAGGGACAGAGCACTGCTGTTTTCGTCCGTACTCACTGCCGGGCGCCTCCGTCACCGTTTCCTGCCGGGGCGTATTCGAGTTCGGTCGGCTCGGGCGGCGGCCCGAGCCATACAAGGAGTCGGGCGAGGGTATGCTCCAGCGTCTCGCCGGCGGCTCTGGCCACCGCAGGAGTCTCGTCCTGCATATATGGCGCGTATCGCTCGACCCTGTCCTTCCCCCAACTCTTCGCGCGGTACATGGCCAAGTCGGCGTTGCGCAGCAACTCGCTCGCGGCAAGCCCCGGCTCGGCGAAAGCGATTCCGATGGAGACGGTGACCTTCACGTCTCCGCCGTCGATGGGCGAAGGCTGGGACAGGGTGATTCTCAGCCTGTCGGCGAGTTCAAGGATGTGCTGCTCGCGGGTCGAGCGGTCGCGGATGCTGCTGTCCACGACGAGAGCAGCGAACTCGTCGCCGCCAAGACGGGCCACGGTATCTTCGTTCCCTACGTTTTGCTGGAGTCTGCGGGCGGCCTGGACGAGCAGTTCGTCCCCGGCCTGGTGCCCGATCGTGTCGTTGACGGCCTTGAAGCCGTCGAGGTCGACGAAGAGCACCGCGACGCTGTGATCGCTGCGACGGCCGGAGAGGGCCTGCTGGACGCGCTGGGTGAACCGGGCACGGTTGAGCAGGTCGGTCAGCGGGTCGCGCTCGGCGTTGTGCTGGAGCTGCGCCTGCAGGCGCACTCTCTCGGTCACGTCCCGGCTGTTGAAGATGAGGCCGCCGTGGTGACGGTTGACGGTCGACTCGACGTTGAGCCAGCCGCCGTCGCCGGACCGGAAGCGGCACTCGATGCGGGTGGTGGGTTCTTCGAGGGGGTCGGCGGCGAGGAAGCGGCGCACCTCGTGCACCACGCAGCCCAGGTCCTCCGGGTGGATGAGACCGGCCAGTTCTGTGCCCACCAGGTCTTCGGCGGGGCGTCCGTAGACCCTGGCGGCGGCCGGGGAGACGTAGCGGAGGATGCCGTTGGGCGCGGCGATCATGATGACGTCGCTGGAGCCCTGCACCAGGGAGCGGAAGTGGTTCTCCTTCTGCGCGAGTTCCTGGGTGAGGGTGATGCTGTCGAGCAGCATGATGCCCTGGCGCACCACGAGGGCGAGCACGACGGTGCCGCCGGTGAGGAGCACCACGCGGTCGACCCTGCGGCCGTTGAGGATGTTGTAGACAATTCCCAACGTGCAGACAGCGGCGGCCAGATAAGGCGTGAGAGCCGGCCAGGGGCTCACCGTCGGCCTGGCGGTCGGATAACGAACGCGACGGTCGTCGTGGGCGTCACCATCCAGACGCCCCGGACGTCCGCGCGCACCATTGGCTCCTTCCGGAAGCCCGCCCCGGGACGCGGCCCACGGGGCATACGACAGGAGCAGCGAAGCGGCGAACCAGCCCGTGTCCAGTAGCAGGCCCGAGTGGCCGTTGTGGTGCAGCAGCGGCGAAGTGCGCAGGACATCGCACATCACGGTCAGCGCGAGCACCCCGAAGGCGGTGTTGACCGCGGTGCGGTTGACCGACGAGCGCCGGAGGTACCGCGCGAGCACCAGGCTGACCAGCGCGATGTCCAGGAGCGGGTACGCCAGGGACAGCGCGGTGTGCGCCACGCTGAGTCCGTCGAACTTCACCGCCAGGGCGAGGCTCCACGACAGGGTCAGCAGTGAGCCACCGAGGAGCCAGGCATCCAGCCCGAGACAGACCCAGCCCGCCCTCGTCACCGGCCGTTTGACGAGCACCAGCAGGCCCACGACGGCGGGCGGCGCGAAGCACAGGAAGAACCCGTCGCCATAACTGGGGCTGGGCACAGGCCGCTGCAGGACAGCCTCGTACCACCCCCAGACCAGGTAGCCCAGGGCCGCCGTCGCCGAGGACAGCGCGAACAGCAGCCAGGCGAGTCGGGCGCGGACCTGGTGGCGCCGGGCGTAGAGGAAGCAGGACACGGCCGCCGCGCCGGACGCGGCGCTGAGACCGAAGTCGCGCATGATCAGGGCGGCCTCGCCCGACCCCCAGCCGAATGCGGCCCCAACGGCGTATGCCGCGCTCAGCAGGACAAGAACGAGCAGTGCGTACCCCGGCAATCCGCTGCGGAAGTCCTGCGGACATGGCGGGGCTGTCCCGCTGCCGGGCTCCATCGGGCGAATCCGATTCTGACGAATGCCCACAGCCCCCCTCGTGACTACTTGCACAGTGCCGAGGCTCCAGCGCCAAGAGCTGGTGGGTCCCGTTTCTGCTGGCATGGCATATGGACGGTCACTCGGTGATTTCGATCCGAAACCTACGCAGCGGACTCCGTGCATGGGACGGTACGGCCAGTTTCTAACCCGATCGAGTGAAACTGATCTGCGAGCACTGACACACCCCTGTGCGCACACCCCGGGGCCCGAGTTGTACGGTCATGGGGTGTACCGCTTCCTGTTGTCCCGGCAGTGGGTGATCCTCACGCTGGTCGCCCTCCTCCTCATCCCCACGATGATCAGGCTGGGCATCTGGCAGATGCACCGCTACGAGGAGCGCAGCGCCCGCAACCAGCTGGTCTCGGACGCGATGGCCGCCAAGCCGGTGCCCGTGGAGCGGATGACCTCACCCGGACACACGGTCACCACGCACGACCGGTACCGCAGCGTGACCGCGAAGGGGCACTTCGACACCGCCGACGAGGTCGTCGTCCGTCGCCGCACCAACTCGGACGACGAGGTCGGCTACCACGTCCTGACCCCCCTCGTCCTCGACGACGGCAAGGTGCTGCTGGTCAATCGGGGCTGGATCCCCGCGAACGGCCCGAGCCAGACCGCGTTCCCCGAGATCCCCGCTCCCCCGAAGGGCGAGATCACCGTCACCGGGCGGCTGATGCCCGACGAGACGACCGCGGCGAGCGGCATCAAGAACCTCAAGGGGCTGCCGGACCGGCAGGTCATGCTGATCAACAGCGAGCAGGAGGCGAAGCGGCTGGGCGCCACGGTGCTCGGCGGCTACATCGCCCAGACGGCGCCCGATCCGAAGGGTGACAGCCCGGAACTGATCGGCGGCAACCCTGGCAAGGAGGACGCCGCGCTGAACTACGCCTACGCGATCCAGTGGTGGCTGTTCTCCGTGGGGGTCCCCGTCGGATGGGTCATCCTGGTGCGGCGCGAGCTGCGCGACCGCCGGGAGAAGACGGAGCGGGAAGGCGCGACAGAGGCCGAGCCGGCCGCCGTGTGACCCTCAGCCGTCCGGACGGTCCCGCCAGTAAAGAAACGTGCGCTCCGGCTCGGGCAGCAGCTCCCACGGATGCGGGGTCATATGGCGGCCGATCCGCCGGAACACGGGAGCCGCGTCGGCCGGGCGGTGCATGCGGACGAGGGCGAAGGCCAGGAGGTTGAGGTCGGCGACGGCCTCGGCGTGCGGGGCGGCCCCGGTGTGGAACCAGTCGGCCAGGGCCGCCTCGATCTCGGCACCGGCCCGGGGTTCGTTCCAGTGGCTGTCCGCCCCGAGGGACATCTGCCGATGCCGGTGGGCGACGAGTTCGACCCGGGCCGCCACGGGGAGCAGGGCGAGCGGTGAGCCGTGCGGGGCGCGGGTGGCACCGTGACCGGCGAAGTCCATCATGTCGGCCACCGAGCCCCGCCCGCGCGGGGAGAGGTACTTCAGCAGCCGGTGGTAGGCGCCCCGGTGCCAGGGGGCGCGGGTGACGGCCTCGGTCCAGACGGGCACGGCGTCCCGGGCCGGCACGGCGAGGGAACGCATCAGCCCCAGGAGCGCCAGCCAGGGAGTCGGATCCTCGGGACAGGCCTCGGCGGCCCGCAGACACGCCCGTTCGGCGTCCTGGGCGGCGGACCGTCCCGCGGCGGAGGTCCACCGTGTGCTGCGGACACAGGCCCACAGCACCAGCGCGTCCGCGTCACCGGGCCGTTCCGCCATCCATCGTTCGCACACCGCGACCGGCACGCCACCCGCCAGTACGGACATCCGGTGCCACCGGCGGTCCCAGTCCCTCCCCGTGTCCCGCAGCAGCGTGGAGACCGGCTGCCAGGGCGGGCGGCCGGAACCCGCGCCGAGGCCGTGGGACTGGAGCGTGGGCCGCAGCTCGGTCAGCGTCGCGTGCAGCGCGTCGTCGTCGAGGGCGGGGCGGACCAGCAGGGCGTGACGGCGGCGTCTGAGCATCTCGGTCCCGGGGTGAGTGTCGAGGGATCACGGGGCGGGCAGTACGCCCGCCCCGTGATCCGCGGCGAAAGCAGTGACGCCTCAACAGCACCGCCCCTGCGGATGAGCCTCCCGGTGCCGCGTGCGCAGCACCTCGTACTCCCGCCGGGTCGGTACCGGAGCGACGGGATGGTGGCGCAGATGCCACTCGCGGTAGCGGTCGTACTCCGCCTCCCCCGTCAGCTCCCGCAGGTACCACCGGACACCCCGGGCCCAGCGCCGAGCGGTCGCGGTCACGAGCGCACTCCCGCCAGCTCCTCACCGGCCCGGCCGGGAACATCGAGCCGCGACTCGGCGTACGGCGACTCCGTCGTCGGAAGTGCCCCCGGTGTCCGGACCGCCCGCACGCACACCACCGCGGCGTTCACGAGCACGACCGCGACCAGCAGCAGGAACACGGTGATCAGCACCCCGTCGACGGTGGAGTTGGTGACGACCGTGTGCATGTCGTCGAGGGTCTTGGCGGGTGCGAGCACCCGGCCCGCGTCGATGCCGTCCGCGTACTTGGCGCGCTGGGCGAAGAACCCGACCCGCGGGTCTTCGGAGAAGATCTTCTGCCAGCCCGCGGTGAAGGTGATCGCGACCACCCAGGCCAGCGGAACCCCGGTCACCCACGCCCAGCGCAGCTTCCCGGACTTGACGAGGACCGTGGTGCACACCGCCAGCGCGATGGCGGCCAGCAGCTGGTTCGCGATGCCGAAGAGCGGGAAGAGCTGGTTGATCCCGCCGAGCGGGTCGGTGGCGCCGGTGTAGAGGAAGTAACCCCAGGCCGCGACCACCAGAGCACTGCACAGCCAGATGCCGGGCTTCCAGTTGACCCGGCCGACCGGCTTCCACACGTTGCCGAGCATGTCCTGGAGCATGAAGCGCCCGACCCGGGTGCCCGCGTCCACCGTGGTCAGGATGAACAGCGCCTCGAACATGATCGCGAAGTGGTACCAGAAGGCCTTCATGGCAGTGCCGCCGAACACCCCGGAGAAGATCTCCGACATGCCGACCGCGAGGGTCGGGGCGCCGCCGGAGCGGGCGATCAGCGACTGTTCCTCGACCGCCCTGGCCGCGTGGGTCAGCTGGTCGGGGGTGATGGTGAAGCCGAGGCCGGCGACCGCGTGCGATGCCGACTCGGCCGTAGCGCCCAGCAGGCCCGCCGGTGCGTTCATCGCGTAGTACAGGCCGGGCTCCAGGGTGGCCGCGGCGATCAGCGCCATGATCGCGACGAACGACTCCATCAGCATGGCGCCGTAGCCGATCATGCGGACCTGCGACTCCTTGCGGATCAGCTTCGGTGTCGTACCGGAGGAGACCAGCGCGTGGAAACCGGACAGCGCGCCGCAGGCGATGGTGATGAAGAGGAAGGGGAACAGGGATCCCGCGAACACCGGTCCGGCGCCCGAGGTCGCGAAGTCGCTCACCGCGTCCGCGCGCAGCACCGGGGCGGCGACCACGACGCCCACCGCGAGCAGCGCGATGGTCCCGATCTTCATGAAGGTGGAGAGGTAGTCGCGGGGGGCCAGGAGCATCCAGACCGGCAGGACCGAGGCCACGAAGCCGTAGCCGACCAGGCAGAAGACCAGCGTCGTGGGGCTGAGGGTGAAGGCGGAGGCCAGGGAGGAGTTCTGGACCCAGCTGCCGCCCATGATCGCGAGGAGCAGCAGCGCGACGCCGATGAAGCTGGTCTCGACGACCCGGCCCGGGCGGATGCGGTGCAGCCAGAAGCCCATGAACAGGGCGATCGGGATGGTCATGGCGACGGAGAAGGTGCCCCACGGGGAGTGGGCGAGGGCGTTGACCACGACCAGGGCCAGCACACCCAGCAGGATGATCATGATGGCGAAGACCGCGACCAGTGCGGCGGCACCGCCCGCCCGGCCGATCTCGTCGCGGGCCATCTGCCCGAGCGACTTGCCGTCCCGACGCATCGACAGGAACAGCACGACCATGTCCTGCACCGCGCCCGCGAAGATCACTCCGGCGACGATCCACAGGGTGCCGGGCAGGTATCCCATCTGGGCCGCGAGGACCGGGCCGACCAGGGGGCCGGCGCCCGCGATCGCGGCGAAGTGGTGGCCGAGGAGGACCCGCTTGTCGGTGGGGTGGAAGTCGACCCCGTCCTCCAGCCGTTCGGCCGGGGTGGCGCGGCGGTCGTCCGGCTTCAGGACGCGGCGGGCGATGAAGCGGGAGTAGAAGCGGTAGGCGATCGCGTACGACCCGAGCGCGGCGACGACCAGCCAGACCGCGGAGATCTGCTCGCCCCGGGCCAGCGCGAGCACACCCCAGGCGACCGCGCCGAGCAGCGCGACGGCGGCCCACAGAAGGATCGAGCGGGGTGACATTCGTGATTTTTCAGGTGCCTCAAGGGCAGGCTGAAGGACGGTTTCGGGCATGGCGGCTCCTCACCAAGAGCGGTGCGAGATCAGAAGGGCTCAGCGGCGATGTCGGTCCGACAGGGCGTACGCGGCGAGCAGGCACAGTCCGCACCCCGGCACCCAGGCGAGCTGGTACCAGTAGAAGAACGGCGTGCCCGCGAGGCGCGGCTCCGCACCGGCGTACATCGGGACCCACAGCAGTCCGGCGGCGGGGGCGAGGAGCAGTACGGCGATCGCGACGCGCCGTAGCCGGTGATGACCGGTCCGTGCCATGACCTGCGCTCCTCTCCCCATCGCTGTCGGTCTGTGCAAGAGTTGCCCACCCCCCGCGGACGGTTGACAGCGAATTCCGGGGAGATTTCCCGCCGATGTCGGTCATCCGAACCGGCGGTCCGCGCAACTAATGCGCGAGGGCACAGCCATCCCCGCGCACACACCCGGGGCACACCAAGGACGGTGACCATGGCCGACAACGCCATGACCGCGACGTTCCTCGCCGTGATCGGCGGAGCGTCGCTGCTCGCCGTGACCGCGCGCCGGCTGCGTCCGAGCGACCGGCTGCCGTCCCTGGAGGGCTGGGCGCTGGCCGACCGCAGCCTCGGCCCGGTGTGGACCTGGCTGCTGCTCGGCGGCACGATCTTCACCGCGTACACCTTCACCGCGGTGCCGGGCCTCGCGTACGGCAACGGCGGGGCCGCCTTCTTCGCGGTGCCGTACACGGTGATCGTCTGTCCGATCGCCTTCGTGCTGCTCAGCCGCCTCGGTGAGGTGGCCCGGCGGCACGGCTACATCACCGCCGCCGACTTCGTACGCGGCCGCTACGGCTCGCCGCCGCTGGCCCTGGTGGTCGCGCTGACCGGGATCCTGGCGACGATGCCGTACCTGGCGCTGCAACTGCTCGGGATACGGGCCGTGCTGACCGCCGGGGGCGTGTATCCGCGGGGCGCGACCGGTGACCTGGTGATGGTGGCGCTGTTCGCGGGGCTCGCGGTGGCCACCTACCGGCACGGGCTGCGGGCGCCCACCGTGATCTCCGCACTGAAGGCGGTCGCCGTGTTCGTCTCCCTCACGGCCGTCACCTGGCTGGTCCTGGAACGGCTCGGCGGACCGGGCGCGGTGTTCGACGGGGCCGCCGAACGCCTGGGCGCCCCGGCCCTGCTCCTCTCCCCCGGACAGCAGCCCGCCTACGCCACCCTCGCCCTCGGCTCCGCGCTCGCCCTGCTGATGTACCCGCACGTCCTGACCGCCGGTTTCGCCGCCGACGGCCCGCGCACCCTGCGCAAGGTCGCCGTGGCGCTGCCGGCCTGGACAGGGCTGCTCGCTCTCTTCGGGTTCCTGGGGATCGCGGCGCTCGCGGCCGGGGTGCGAGCCCCGGAGGGCGGCGCCGAGACGGCCGTACCGATGTTGGTGGACCGGCTGATGCCGGGGCCGCTGGCCGGGCTGGTGTTCGGCGCGATCACCGTGGGGGCACTGGTCCCGGCCGCGGTCATGTCGATCGCGGCGGCCACCAGTTTCGTCCGCAACGTGTACGTCGAGTACGTGCACCCCACCGCCACGCCCAAGCGTCAGGTGCGGATCGCCAAGGCGGTGTCGCTGACGGCGAAGGTGGGCGCGGTGGCGTTCGTGTTCGGGCTGCGCGACCAGGACGCCGTCAACCTCCAGCTCCTCGGCGGGGTCTGGATCCTGCAGATCTTCCCGGCCGTCGCCGTGGGCCTGTTCACCGGGCGGCTGCACCCGCGGGCGCTGCTCGCCGGGTGGGGCGCGGGCATGCTGGCCGGCACCTTCCTCGTCGTCCGCGAGGGGTTCTCGTCGATCGGGGCGGGCCCCTTCCAGATCTACGCCGGTCTGGTCGCCCTCCTGCTGAACCTGACCGTCGCCCTGGCCGGGACCGCGGCCCTCGAACGGCTCGGCGTCCCGCGCGGCGCCGACCTGACCGACCTACCGTCGCGCCTGACCGTCAGGCGGCGCCCCGAGACGGGAGCGAACCACCCGTGAGACAGCACCTGCGACCCGGCACCCCCGTGCCCGTCCCGCTCGCCCCCGCCGCGGCCGACCCGGCCGAGCTGGAGCGCGAGGCCGGTGTGGCCCACCTTTTCGAGCTGCACTACGCCTCGATGCTCCGCCTCGCCGTGCTGCTCGGCGCCGACGACCCGGAGAACGTGGTCGCCGAGGCCTACTACCAGATCTACCGGAAGTGGCGGCGCCTGAGGGACAGTGAGGCGGCGGAGGCCTATTTGCGCTCCACCGTCTGCAATCTGACCCGGATGCGGATACGGCACCTCCAGGTCGCCCGCAAGCACGTCGAGGCGCCCGCCACCGAGTTGGTCGCCTCCGCGGAGAGCACCGCGCTCCTCCACGACGACCAGCGCGTCCTCATCGACGCGCTCCAGCAACTGCCCGCCCGGCAGCGCGAAGCGCTGGTGCTCAGGCACTGGCTCGGGCTGAAGGAGAGCGAGATCGCCTCGGCGATGGGGATCTCCTGCGGCTCCGTGAAGACGCACACGGCACGCGGCCTGGCCGCCCTGACGCAGGCGATGGAGGCCCGGCGATGACGCATCGAGAGACGACTCCCTCGCGTGACACCGAGCGCGAACTCCAGGAAGCCCTCGCCGCGCTGGCCGGCGGGGTGCACGCGGCGCCCGACGCCTATCGCACGGCACGCGGTGAATGGCTGCGCCGCGAACGCCGGCGTCGGCTCGTCCTCGCGGTCCTCATCGCGGTCGTCTTCACACTGGCGACGCTGATCGGGCTGTGGGTGCTGAACCAGACCCCCGCACACCCGGGAGTGATCTTCTCGAACACCGGAACGGGCACGGTGGCGTCACTCCCCCGGCCCCACCCCTGATTGCCACCCCGACCAGCAGGGAAACCGCACTGCGTGCACCCCCGTATCGAGGACTACGCCCTCATCGGCGACGAACAGACCGCCGCCCTGGTCGGCATGGACGGCTCCGTGGACTGGCTGTGCCTGCCCCGCTTCGACTCGGCCGCCTGCTTCGCCCGGCTGCTCGGGGACGAGGAGAACGGCCACTGGCGGATCGCCCCCGACGGCGCGGACCGGTGCACGAGGCGCGCCTACCGCCCCGACACCCTCGTGCTGGACACCGAGTGGGAGACCGACGAGGGCGCGGTGCGGGTCACCGACCTGATGCCGCAGCGCGATGTCGCCCCCGATGTCGTACGGGTCGTGGAGGGGCTCCGCGGCCGGGTCACCGTGCGCAGCACGCTCCGGCTGCGCTTCGAGTACGGCTCGATCGTGCCGTGGGTGCGCAGGTCCGACGGGCAGCGGGTGGCCGTCGCCGGCCCCGACGCCACCTGGCTGCGCAGCGAGCCCGCGGTCCGCACCTGGGGCGAGCGCTTCGCGACGTACTCGGAGTTCACCGTCGAGGAGGGCGAGAAGGTCGCGTTCGTCCTCACCTGGCACCCCTCGCACGAGCCGCGCCCGCCGCTGACCGACCCCTTCGAGGCGCTGGAGAGCAGCGTGGCCGACTGGCGGGCGTGGGCGGCGCGCTGCCGTTACGACGGTCCGCACCGGGACGCCGTGGTCAGGTCCCTGATCACCCTGAAGGCGCTCACCTACCGGCCCACCGGCGGCATCGTCGCCGCGGCCACCACCTCGCTGCCCGAGGAGATGGGCGGGGTGCGCAACTGGGACTACCGCTACTGCTGGCTGCGCGACTCCACCCTCACCCTGGCCGCCCTGGTGCAGTGCGGCTACCTGGAGGAGGCCGAGGCCTGGCGGAACTGGCTGCTGCGCGCGGTCGCCGGCGACCCGGCCGACCTCCAGATCATGTACGGCGTCGCGGGTGAGCGCCGGCTGCCCGAGTACGAGCTGCCGTGGCTGTCCGGGTTCGGCGGCTCCCGGCCGGTCCGCATCGGCAACGAGGCCGTGAAGCAGCTCCAGCTGGACGTGTACGGCGAGGTCATGGACTCGCTGTCGCTGGCCCGGCGGGCGGGCCTGGCCGCCATCCCGCACATGTGGTCCCTGCAGAGCGTCCTGCTGGACTTCCTCCGGTCCTCCTGGCGGCGGCCGGACGAGGGGATCTGGGAGGTGCGCGGCGGCCGCCGCCACTTCGTCCACTCGAAGGTCATGGCGTGGGTCGCCGCCGACCGCGCCGTGCGTGCCCTGGAGACCTACCCGGATCTGCGGGGCGACCTGGACGGCTGGCGCGCGCTGCGCGACGAGGTGCACCGCGAGGTCTGCGAGAAGGGCTTCGACCCCGAACGCAACACCTTCACCCAGTCCTACGGCTCCCGCGAACTGGACGCGTCCCTGCTGCTGATCCCGCGCACCGGTTTCCTGCCGCCCGACGATCCCCGGGTCGTCGGCACCATCGACGCGATCCGCGCGGAACTGGACCACGGCGGGCTGGTACGGCGGTACAGCGCCGAGGAGCCGGCGGTGGACGGGCTGCCCGGCGGTGAGGGCACGTTCCTGGTGTGCTCGTTCTGGCTCGCCGACGCGCTCCACATGACGGGCCGCACGAAGGAGGCCCGGGACCTGTTCGAACGGCTGCTGGGGCTGGCCAACGACGTGGGCCTGCTGTCCGAGGAGTACGACCCCGTGGCGGGCGCCCAGCTCGGCAACTTCCCGCAGGCGTTCAGCCACATCGGGCTGGTGAACACCGCCCTCACGCTCTTCGGGGGCCAGGAGGCAGGATAGGGGCCATGGATCTTGGACTGAAGGACCGGGTGTACGTCGTCACGGGAGCGACCCGCGGGCTCGGCAACGCGGCCGCGCGTGAGCTGGTCGCCGACGGGGCGAAGGTCGTGGTGACCGGGCGGGACGAGACGCGTGCCTCGGCTGCGGCGGCGGAGTTGGGGCCGAGCGCGGTGGGCGTGGGCGTCGACAACGCCGATCCGTCGACGGCGGAGCGGTTGATCACCGCCGCGCGGGAGAACTTCGGCGGCTTCGACGGGGTGCTGATCAGCGTGGGCGGGCCCGCGCCCGGCTTCGTCGCGGACAACACGGACGAGCAGTGGCAGGCCGCGTTCGAGTCCGTGTTCCTCGGGGCGGTCCGGCTGGCCCGGGCGGCCGCGGCGGAGCTGGAGGACGGGGGTGTGATCGGGTTCGTACTGTCGGGGTCGGTCCATGAGCCGATCCCGGGGCTGACGATCTCCAACGGGCTGCGGCCCGGGCTCGCCGGGTTCGCGAAGTCGCTCGCGGACGAACTCGGGCCGCGGGGCATCCGGGTCGTCGGGCTGCTGCCGTCCCGTATCGACACGGACCGCGTGCGCGAACTGGACGGGATGTCGGCTGACCCTGAGGCCACTCGGGCGGCGAACGAGTCCCGGATTCCGTTGCGGCGGTATGGGACGCCGGAGGAGTTCGGGCGGGTCGCGGCGTTCTTGCTGTCGCCGGCTGCTTCGTATCTGACCGGGGTCATGCTGCCGGTCGACGGGGGCATGCGGCACGGCTTCTAGCCGGGTCTCTCAACTGACCCGTTCCGCCTTGTGCCGGACGCCGGTCATGCGGACCTCGGCCGGGAGGGACGCCAGGCCTGCCGAGTTGCGGGCGTGGGTCAGGGCCTGTGCCGTCAGGTGGTTCAGGGCCGTTCCCGGGTCCACGTGGGGTTCCAGCAGGAGGCGCACGCGGGTCCCGGGGGCGTCCGGGCGGCCGGTCAGGTGGGCGTGGGCCCGGTGGACGCCGTCCAGCTCTGCCGCCTCGCCTTCGAGTACGCCCTCCAGGGCCCGGCCCCTCAGCAGCGCGCCCTCACCGTCGCCCGTGTTGACGCGTACCTCGGTGAGCCGGCGCCTGCGCAGTACCGCGGTCAGCCACCACAGGGTCAGCAGCACCACGAGTGCCAGTGCGGCGATGACAGTGGGCCACCACCAGGCCTCGCCGTCCCAGCGGGTGCGTTCCGCGTCGCTGAGCAGGACGTCCTTCGTGCCGTCGTGGATCCACCAGGACGGCGGGTGCAGACCGAGGCCCACGGCGAGCACCGAGCCGCCGACGAGAAGCAGCACCAGCCCCACCAGGCCGATCAGTACGCGGTTGACGGTCCTGAGCATCGGCCTCAGCCCTTCTTCCGGGTCGTCCGTGCCACGTGCACCGAGAGGGCGGGGGGCCGGGCCAGGCCCAGTGCCCGGATCGCCTCGGCGAGGTTCACGTCCAGGTCGGCGCGTACGTCGTCCAGTTCGCGGAAGTGGGACACCGCGCGGACGTCGGCCTTCCTCCGGCGCATCTTCACGCGTGCGGACTGGACACCGGCCACCTCCATGGCCCGGTCGCGCAGGACCATCGCCGCCGCGTCCCGGTGGAGGCCGGCGCGGACGTCGGGGTGAGTGCGGCGCATCGGGAGGAGGCCGCGCAGACCCGGTGTGACGGCCAGGAGGACCAGCCACAGGCCCAGGGCCGCGGCGACTCCGGCGCCGACCAGGACCCAGGTGTCGTCCAGGGGGCGTTCGGCGAGTTGCCGGGAGAGTTCGCGGCGCCAGTGCATGGCCGGCCGGTTGGCCCGGACGGACGCGATGTCGTAGAGGAAGACTCCCGCGACGAGCAGGAGCAGCAGGGCGACGATGCCCGCCGGGACCCTGCGTGCCGACCAGAAGCGGCGTTCGCCGCCGCCCGCCCCGTCCTGCAGGGCGGGTGGTGGTCCGTACGCGGCCGCCGACGCGGACTGGTCGCGCCGGTCCGGTTCCGCCGTCCGCTCGATGACCGGCAGTCGTTGTGTGGTGCCCTCGGAGCCCTGGGGCTCGCTCATCGCGTCCTCCCCTGTGCCGCGCCGTGCGTCTGAGCCGGATGCAGCCGCTCCACCTGGACGGCGACCTCCGACACCTCCATGCCCACCAACGCGACTACCCGCTCGACCACTTGCTGACGCACCTCGCGGCAGCGGGCTCCGATGTCGCAGGGATAGTCCAGTTCGAGGTGCATCCGGAGGTGGGCCGCTCGGTGGTGGACGACGACGGTGGCGTAGGGGGGCTCGGCCCCGGCGGGGAGGTCTCCGAGCGCCTCGCGGGCCGCCTGTCCCGCGATCTTCGAGACCACCCGGTCGGCGATCCTCGTCGCCCCCCGGTCCCTGGGCGCGACGGCGGAAGCGGTCAGCGGGCCGCGGACCTCGTCCGCCGTGCCGTTCTCACTGCTCACGGACGTCATGGCCGCCGGTCGCGTCGGTCGTCACGGGTGCGGAAGAAGTCGCCGATCTCCAGGTCCCCTTCCAGGAACCGGCCGACGACGAAGCCGATGGCGCCCAGCGCCGCCACCAGCAGGAAGGCGCCGAATCCGCCGAAATACCCTGCGAAGCCCAGCGCCATGCCGGCGATCATGCCGACCACGGCCATGCTCATCGTGCGCTCCCTAAAGGTCCTTCAGGTGTGGTGCGGCTACTGGAGCCGGGACTCCGGCTCCTCGTCCTCCTCCTCGGGCAGCTTCACATCGCTCACCGCGACATTGACCTCGACGACCTCCAGGCCGGTCATCCGCTCCACCGCGGCGATCACGTTCTCCCGCACCGCCTTGGCCACGTCGGCGATCGAGACGCCGTAGTCCACGACGATCTCCAGGTCGAGCGCCGTCTGCACCTCGCCGACCTCCACCTTGACCCCGCGTGTGGCGGACTTCGAACCGCCGGGCACCCGGTCCCGTACGGCCCCGAAGGTACGGCTCAGGCCGCTGCCCATGGCGTGGACGCCGAGGACGTCCCGTGCCGCGAGTCCGGCGATCTTCTCCACGACACCGTCGGCGATGGTGGTCCGCCCACGGGTCGCGGGGTCTCCGCCGCCGCGCTTGGTGGTCTTCCGCAGTTGCGCCTGCGGCTCCACCTCGGTGCTCTGTGTCATGTCGGTCATCGCGTCACCCCTTTCGCTCGTCCTCCTTCGACCACCGTAAGCGCGGTAGCGCGATCGCGCGCCGGAGATGCGGCAGGCTGGAGTAATGACGGCGGAACAGTGGGCACGGACAGTGCGGCATCAGCTGGGGCTGGGCAGACTGCTGCCCCTGGGCGGTCAGCGTGACGGCGCGTGGATCTCCGAGGAGGCGGCCCGGACGGTGCTGCGGAGTGCCGCCGAGGGCCTTTCGGGGGTACGGCTGGGCACGGTGCGCATCGCGCTCGCCCATCCGGAGGACACGCGCGAGCCCGCCGTACCGCCGCCGCCGAGCGCGCTGCCGCCCGGCCCGCTGCGGCTCACGGCGGAGTTCGAGGCCACGCCCGCGGAGCCGCTGCCGGTGACGGCGGAGCGGCTGCGCACGGCTCTCGCCGGGGCGGCGGCCGGACTGCTGGGCCTGGAGCTCGACGAGGTGGACCTGCGGGTGACGGCCCTGCTGGACGAGGACGCGCAGCCGGCTCCCGTACGGCAGCCCGAGCCGCCGCGTCCCGCGGAGGCGGGGCCGGGCGACGAGACCCTCGCGGCCGCCGCCGCGCTGGCGGTACCCGGTGTGGGCGCGCTGACCGGGCTGCTGGGGCGGCCGGTGCACCTCGGGGACCGTGAGACGGGGGGCGGCTCGCTTCCGCGCCGCCATGTGCGCGTCGAACTGGCGGTCGGCGCGGGCCGCCGGGCCCTGGACGTGGCCCGGGAGGTCCGCGCCGCCGTGGCGGAGGCGCTGCCGGATCGTCCGACGGTGGCCGTACTGGTGACGGCCGTGCTGACCCAGGACCTGCCCTAAGGCCTGTCCGGCGGATCATGCCGGCGTCGCGGGGCTGGGCACCCGCACCGAGCAGCACCGTTTCTTGCAGCCGGCCCGATCCGCCGGACAGACCTAGTCGCCGACCCCGGCGAGGTCCCGCAGCCGTCGGGTCTGGGCGGCGCGCTCGGCGCCGCGCTGCTCGTCGTAGGTGCGGTCCTGGGCACCGCGCAGCAGCGCCTTGGTCTCGATGACCGCGTCGCGGGGGGCGGACAGAAGCGCGGCCGTCAGGTCCCGCACGGCGCCGTCGAGCTGGTCGAGGGGTACGGCGATGTTGGCGAGGCCGGTGCTCACCGCCTCCTCGGCCGTGACGAAGCGCCCGGTGGCGCAGATCTCCAGCGCCCGGGCGTATCCGACGAGGCCCACCAGAGGATGGGTGCCGGTGAGGTCGGGGACCAGGCCGAGGCTGGTCTCGCGCATGGCGAACTGCACGTCGTCGGCGACGACGCGCAGGTCACAGGCGAGGGCCAGCTGGAAACCCGCCCCGATGGCGTGCCCCTGCACGGCGGCGATGGTCACGACGTCACTCCGTCGCCACCAGGTGAAGCCTTCCTGGAACCCGGCGATGGCGGCGTCGATTTCGGCGTCGCCGCTGCGGGCGAGGTCGATGAAGGACGGCTCGCCCTCGATCCCCTCGGGCGTGAACATCTGCCGGTCGAGCCCCGCGGAGAAGGACTTGCCCTCGCCACGCAGCACCACGACGCGGACGGAGCCCGGCAGCAGCCGACCGGCCTCGGCGAGCGCCCGCCACAGAGCGGGGCTCTGCGCGTTGCGCTTGGCCGGGTTGGTCAGCGTCACCGTGGCGAGGGTGTCCTCGACGGTGAGCCGTACGCCGTCCTTGTCGAGCAGGGGAACTGATTCCTGGCCGTCCTGGCTGGACGTGGCCATAGGGCGCCTCCGATGCGTGCGGTCAGCAGAGCGATGCTGCGATGCTAAGTGACTGCACAGTAACCACCCGGCCGGTCGTCCGACCGACCGGGTGGCCACCATCGAAGCCGATGGGCCGCCCGGTTCAGGACGTTGCGGCCTTCTTGCCCCGCGTCGCTCCGCCACGCCCACGAAGCGTGACGCCCGATTCGCTGAGCATCCGGTGCACAAAGCCATACGAGCGGCCGGTTTCCTCGGCCAGTGCCCGAATGCTCGCACCGGAGTCGTACTTCTTCTTCAGGTCTGCCGCGAGCTTGTCGCGCGCGGCGCCGGTTACCCGGCTGCCCTTCTTCAGAGTCTCGGCCACCCGGTCCTCCTCATGGGAAGTGCGCTCTGGTCCTCTCATGATCACCCCTCCGGGCGTTCATGGCCACCCATTCGGCAAGGTCCGTAAGACATGGTTTTGACGACAGGAGCGGGTCCCCACATACGGAATCTGTGATTCCACCCGGGCGCGTTCGTACCGCCGAACGGGTTCCTTTGTGAAGTGCCAGGTCAGAGACGTACGACGGCCGAGCCCTGGTCGATAAAGGGCTCGGCCGTGAAATCGATGTAGGACACACCTCGGTACGAGGAGATCTCACACAGATGGTGGATCACCGGTGGGCCGAATGATCCATACGCCGTTGATCACGTATTCGATCAAGCGGCGGCGACGGTCAGGCGAGGGCGACGAGATCCGCGTAGTCCGCGCCCCAGAGGTCCTCGACGCCGTCGGGCAGCAGGATGATCCGCTCCGGCTGGAGCGCCTCGACGGCGCCCTCGTCGTGGGTGACCAGGACGACCGCGCCCTTGTAGGTGCGCAGGGCGCCGAGGATCTCCTCGCGGCTGGCCGGGTCGAGGTTGTTGGTGGGCTCGTCGAGGAGCAGGACGTTCGCCGAGGAGACGACCAGGGTGGCGAGCGCGAGACGGGTCTTCTCGCCGCCGGAGAGGACCCCGGCCGGCTTGTCGACGTCGTCGCCGGAGAACAGGAACGAGCCGAGCGTCTTGCGCACCTCGACGAGGTCGAGGTCGGGGGCCGCCGAGCGCATGTTCTCCAGGACCGTGCGCTCCGGGTCGAGGGTCTCGTGCTCCTGGGCGTAGTAGCCGAGCTTGAGGCCGTGGCCGGGCACGACCGCGCCGGTGTCCGGCTGCTCGGTCCCGGCGAGCAGGCGCAGCAGGGTCGTCTTGCCCGCGCCGTTGAGGCCCAGGATGACCACGCGGGAGCCCTTGTCGATCGCCAGGTCGACGTCGGTGAAGATCTCCAGCGAGCCGTACGACTTCGACAGGCCCTCCGCCATCAGCGGGGTCTTGCCGCAGGGCGCGGGCTCGGGGAAGCGCAGCTTGGCGACCTTGTCCTGCTGGCGCACCGCTTCCAGGCCGGAGAGGAGCTTGTCGGCTCGCTTGGCCATGTTCTGCGCGGCGACCGTCTTGGTGGCCTTGGCGCGCATCTTGTCGGCCTGCGAGTGCAGGGCCGCGGCCTTCTTCTCGGCGTTCTGCCGTTCGCGCTTCCGGCGCTTCTCGTCGGCCTCGCGCTGCTGCTGGTAGAGCTTCCAGCCCATGTTGTAGACGTCGATCTGGGCGCGGTTGGCGTCCAGGTAGAACACCTTGTTGACGACCGTCTCGACCAGGTCGACGTCGTGGGAGATCACGATGAAGCCGCCGCGGTAGGTCTTGAGGTAGTCCCGCAGCCAGATGATCGAGTCGGCGTCGAGGTGGTTGGTCGGCTCGTCGAGGAGCAGGGTGTCGGCGTCGGAGAACAGGATCCGGGCCAGTTCGATACGGCGGCGCTGACCACCGGAGAGGGTGTGCAGGGGCTGGCCCAGCACCCGGTCCGGGAGGTTCAGCGCGGCGGCGATGGTGGCGGCCTCGGCCTCGGCGGCGTACCCGCCCTTGGTGAGGAACTCCGTCTCCTGGCGCTCGTACTGCCTGAGCGCCTTCTCCTGGGTGGCGCCCTTGCCGTTGGCGATGCGCTGTTCGTTGTCGCGCATCTTCTTCAGCAGGACGTCGAGGCCGCGCGCGGAGAGGATGCGGTCGCGGGCGAGCACGTCGAGGTCGCCGGTGCGGGGGTCCTGGGGGAGGTAGCCGACCTCGCCGGAGCGGGTGATCTGGCCCGCGGCGGGGATGCCCTCGCCGGCCAGGCACTTGGTGAGGGTGGTCTTCCCCGCGCCGTTGCGGCCGACCAGGCCGATGCGGTCGCCCTTGGCGACTCGGAAGGTGGCGGACTCGATGAGGACTCGGGCGCCGGCGCGCAGCTCGATACCGGTGGCGGAGATCACGGACAGACTCCAGGGCGGATTTGGGATTGGCGGGTGGGCGGCTGAGGACGTTCCCGCCGTCTAATGCGCGAGGAGAATGGCCATGGGCCAAGTCTAACGGGGCCGTGCAAGCAGTTTTTCTGGGTCCGGGTGTTCGGTTGGTCTCGCTCCGGGTATCCGGTCGGTCCCGTCACCGTCCCTCGTTCGGGTGTGCGTGCGAGGCCGGGGAGGGCCCGCCGGGCGAATGCCCTGCGGGGGCCGGTGCGCGCAGAGGGCGGTGTCCGCATGCAGTTCGACGACGACGCCAGGCTGGACACCTCCGAGGTGCAGGACGTGCGCGGCAGCCGCATCCCGGGCGGCAAGGCGACCGTCGGCGGTGGCATCGGCGGCCTGATCGTCCTGCTCCTCGGGCTTTTCCTCGGTGTCGGCCCGGACCAGCTCGGGCTCACCGACAGCGGCGGACAGCCCGCGGCCACGGCCTCCGGTGCCGGCGAGGTCGAGCGGAGCTGCAAGAGCGGGCAGGACGCGAACACGCGCGACGACTGCCGGACGGTGGCGGTGGTCAACAGCGTGCAGGACTACTGGGACCAGGAGTTCGAGCGGCGCGGTGCCACGTACACCCGCTCCTCCACGATCCTGTTCGGTGAGCGGATCGGCACGGCCTGCGGGTCGGCGACCTCGGCGGTCGGGCCGTTCTACTGCCCGGGTGACCGGAAGGTCTATCTCGACCTCGGGTTCTTCGACGAGCTGCGGTCGAAGTTCGGGGCGAGCGGCGGGCCGTTCGCGCAGGCGTACGTGGTGGCGCACGAGTACGGGCATCACGTGCAGGACCTGATGGGCACGCTGGGCCGCTCGCAGGACGGGCGGACCGGCGCGGACAGCAACTCGGTGAAGGTGGAGCTCCAGGCGGACTGCTACGCCGGGGTGTGGGCGCGGCACGCGACCACGACGAACGACGAGTCGACGGGGCGGCCGCTCATCACGAGCCTCACGGACGCGGACATCGCCGACGGCCTGGACGCGGCGGCGGCCGTGGGCGACGACCGGATCCAGGAGCGGTTCCAGGGCCGGGTGACACCGGAGTCGTGGACGCACGGGTCGGCCGAGCAGCGCCAGCAGTGGTTCCGGGAGGGGTACCGGAGCGGCGAGATGGAACGGTGCGACACGTTCCGGTGAGGGCCGGGAGCTGGTGCGAGGGCCGTTGTCAGTGGTCGCTGCGAGACTGGTCCACGGATCGAAGTCCGGCTTTTTGGTCACAAGGGAGTGATCGGTATGACGGGTACCGGTGGCGGACGTCCGAGCATCTACCCCACAGTGCTGTACGCGGACGCCAAAGCGGCGATCAAGCAGCTGACCGAGGTCTTCGGGTTCACGGAGCTCTCGGTGTACGAGGGCGAGGACGGCTCGGTGCTGCACGCCGAGCTGACGCAGGGCAACGGTGCGGTGATGCTCGGCTCGAAAGGACGCGGCGGTGTCTTCGACGCGGCGATGAAGGACGCGGGCCCGGCCGGGGTGTACGTCGTGGTGGACGACGTCGATGCACATCACCGGCACGCCGTGGAGCACGGCGCGGAGATCTTGATGCCCCCGACCGACCAGGACTACGGCTCCAGGGACTACATGGCCCGGGACGCCGAGGGCAACATCTGGAGCTTCGGGACGTACGCGCCGGAGATACGCCCCTGACTCACCCGCCGGTGTGCACCTGGAAGGCGGCGCGGCGGACGGCCTTGGCGAGGGCCGGGTCGGGGTGGGCGGCGGCGAGGGCGACCAGGACCTGCACGGTACGCGGATGGCCCACGGCCCGGACCTCGTCGAGCAGTTGGGGGACGGTCGGCTGGAGGGCCGACTCCAGGTGCCGCACCAGCATCGGGGCCTCACCGTGGTCGGCGACGGCGGCCGCGGTGTCGACCCACAGCCAGGTGGCCTCCTCCCGGGTGAGGACCTCGTGGGCGTCCTCCGGGTCGATCCCGTCGTGCTCGGCCAGCCACAGCAGGGCGTACGGCCGCAGGGTGGGCTCGTCGGCCACGGAGCGCACGTCGGGCTCGGCGGGGGCGCCGACCACGCGCAGGGCCTCGAAGGCGAGGCCGCGCAGCAGGGCGTCGTCGCCGCGGGCGGCGCCGAGCAGCTCGGTGACGGCGCTGCCGACGGGGCGGGCGGCGAGCCAGGCTCGGTATTCGGCGCGGGCCGCGTTGGGGCGCAGCTGGGCGCAGCCGCGCAGCATCTCCTCGGCGGCGACCTCGATGTTGCCGGCCGGGCTCTGCGCGGCGACGCAGATCTGCTCCAGCTTGACCCACACCGCCCAGTTGCCGAGCGGGGTGAGGGTGGCCTGGCCGTCGCCGTAGGTCAGGGCGCCGACGGCGGCGAGGGCGCGCAGCGCCCAGTCGAGGAGGGGGGCGAGGGGGGCGTCGGCCGTCTCGGGCTCCGCCACGGGCTCCGGCTGGGGGCCGTAGGGGATCTCGCAGCGCTCGGTGCGCAGTTCGGTGACGCGCTGCTCCAGGAGGTCCAGGAGCTGCTCGACGGGGACGGGCCCCGCGGACAGCTGGAGGAAGGAGAGCACCTGGGGCATGGCCGAGACGACCTCGGCGACAGCGGCGGGCTCGCGGCCGGCCGGTTCCGGGACGGCGAGCGACCAGGCGTCGAAGAGGGCGACCCAGCCGCGCAGTACGGCACTGTCGTCGCGGTCCCAGGCGCGCAGCCGCCAGCCGGGGCGGGCGCTGTCGCCGTGCACCTCGACGAGTCCGGCGAGACGGGCGGTGTCCCAGTCGGCGCGGACCTGGGCGACGGTCAGGCCGAGGTCCTCGGCGGCGCGGCCGGCGGTCTCGTCGGAGAGGGTGCCGCTGCCGTCGGACCCCGCGCTGTCCCTGCCGGGGCCCAGGGCGCCGTCGGCCCAGTGCGCGACGCGGGCCGCGTCGGCAAGACCCCTGCGCGCCATTCTGGCCAGTTCCGCGGGGGCCGGTGTGCCCTCGGGTGGGCGGGGCGCGGGGCGGCGTGGGCGCCGTTGGTTCACAGCTGAGGGGGCGGCGGCCAGGGGTCGCGGGCGGACGAGTCGAAGCCTGGAGTCGCGCGGGATACGGGACGTCACGGGTGCAGTCTTCCGGTTGACGGTCCGAAAACCCAAACGGAATGCCACCGCGGGCGCCGGGGAGGGCCGGCGCCGGGGCCGCGCGGAGGGACATACGCCGAGATCAGGCCAGTAGTACGGGCTTAAACGGAACCTGTGGGACCGGGGCGCCCCGGGGTCACATCAGGGGAGTGAGGAAACGGCGCAGTGTCTCTTCGTAGGCGCTCGGGTCGGCGTTCCACATCGCCGCGTGGGGTGCCTGACGGACCGTGTGCAGGGTGATCCGGTCGGGGTGGGTGGCGGCGAGACGGCGGGAGAGGTTCCAGGGGGCGATCGTGTCGTCCGGGCCGTGGAAGACCAGGGTGGGGGGCGGGGGGCGGTCGTGGTCCTTGTCGTCGGGCCGGTCCTCGTGGGTCCGGTCCTCGCGGGGCCGGTCCTCGTGGACGGCGTAGGGGACGGTGCGGTCGGCGTACAGACCGGAGTGGTCGCTGGGCAGGCCGGTGCGGCCCTGGGCCGCGCGCACCGCGAGCGGCAGGAGGACGCCGGGGGTGTGGCGGGCCGCGGCCAGGGCCCGCAGGGTCAGCTCCCAGCTGAGCACCGGGGAGTCCAGGACCAGCCCCTTGACGCGGTCGCGCAGGTCCGAGCGGGCGGCGGCGCGCAGGGCCATGGTGGCGCCGGTGGACCAGCCGTGCAGGACGAGTTGGCGGGCGCCGTGGTCGACGGCGTACCGCATCGCCGCGTCCAGGTCGCGCCACTCGGTCTCGCCGAAGTGGTTCAGGCCGTCCGGCGGGCGGGGGGCGCCGACGTCACCGCGGTGGGTGGGGGCGAGGACCGGGAAGCGGTGGCGGTGCAGGAACTCCATGATGTTCAGGGCGTGTTCGCGGGTGGTGCCGAGGCCGTGGACCGCGATGACCCAGGTGTCCCGTCTGCCGGGGACGAACCATGCGGGCAGGGCGCCGAGTTCGCCGGGGATGTCGACATCGGTGTGGTCGAGGCCGAGGGCCGACTTCGGGTCGCCGACGTATGCGTTCGGGGTGAGCCAGACCTTGTCGCCGGGGGCCAGGGTGCCGTGGGTGACGCGTTCCAGGCGGCGGACGACGGTGTCGGCGGAGTGCGCTTCCGCGGTGAGGACGTCGCCGACGACTGCGTGGGAGGCGTCGCCTGCGAGGCCGTAGGTGCCGGGGCGGAGGGCGGCGAGGTCGCGGGTGAGGGCGATGCGGCCGGCGGCGGTGGAGTGGACGGTGAGCCGGGGTTCGCCGGGCAGCGGGCGGCCCGGGGGCGCCTTCAGTCCGGCGTCGCTGGCGATCCGCCCGGCAACGATTCCGGCTGCGCCGGCGGCGAGGGCTGCGGTGACGGCGGCGGCCGTCGCTTTGACAGTGCGCACGGTGTTCAGTGTGCTGGTGGATGAGGGGTACGGCCAGTGGGCGGGGGTCGGGCGTGTGCGCGTTCGGTGGGGGCGGGCGTTTTTGCGCCCACGCGGCGGAGCCGCATATGGACACAGTCCCGCGCCCCTGAATGCCTGCGGCGGCCGGTGCGGCTTCGGTGGGGGCGTGTGTAGCGCGTTCTGCTCGGTGGGTGGGTCGGGGGCGGGGGGGGGGGGGGGGGGGGGGGGGGGTGGGGGTCGGGCGGGGGGGGGGGGGGGGGGCGGGGGTGGGGGGTATCCGTCCTCGGTCCGGCGGCTCGGTCACTTGAGCAGTACTGGATGACGGACGCCGGCCGCTGCGGGCGGACACCCCCCACCCCGTCCCCTTCCCGCCGTACGCGGCCAACGGCCCGTCCTGGCTGGCGCCGACCTGACCCACCCAGGGGCGCGGGGAACTGCGCGACCAGCCCCCACCGGCCCGCACCCGCCCGACGACAGCACCCGGAACCCCCTAGGCGCCCCGCAGGGGCTCAGCGCAGCTGCCCATACCCCCGCAACCGCTCCCCCGCCTCCGCCACCTGTTCCTCCGTCAGGAGATGGGGAGTCAGGCCCGGTACCGCGCGGGCCGTCAGCCACAGGTGGCACATCCATTCCAGCTGGGCCGTGCGGTCGTAGGCCTGGGAGAGGGTCGTGCCGTAGGCGATCGTGCCGTGGTTCTGGAGGAGGCAGGCGGTGCGGTCGGTGAGGGCCTGGAGCATGTTTACGGCCAACTCGTCGGTGCCGTAGGTGGCGTAGGGGGCGACCCGGACGGTGCCGCCGAGGGCGCCGGTCATGTAGTGGATCGCCGGGAGTTCGGGTACGAGCGTGGAGACGGCCGTGGCGTGCACCGCGTGGGTGTGGACGATCGCGCGGGCGTCGGTGTCGCGGTAGACGGCGAGGTGCATAGGGAGTTCGCTCGTCGGTACGAGGGTGCCGAGGACCTGACGGCCCTCCAGGTCGACGCCCGTCACGTCGTCCTGGGTGAGGCGGTCGTAGGGGACGCCGGACGGTGTGACCAGGACCGTGTCGCCGACGCGGACCGAGACGTTGCCTGAGGTGCCGACGACCAGTCCGTCGGAGACCGTCCGGCGGGCCGTGGTGACCAACTCGCCCCAGGCGTCCGCCTCCTCGGTGTGCACATCCCGCGTGTCGTCCCCGGTGCCCCTTGCGTCCTGCTGTGCCTCAGCCATGCGGCAATCCTGCCAGCCGGGGCATTTTACGGCGCGACCCGGCGCTTTGAAAGGGCGCATTTGTGCGTGTGCGCCCCTCTCGTACGGCTTGGCCGGAGATCGACCGTAATTTAATGATCTTCCACTAATCTCTGGGCTTTGTCGTGCACGACGCCATTCCGGGGGGACACATGGCCCGTGATCGCAAGGCTGCCCGTCACCGAACCCGCGCCCTGGCCGTGGCCGTACTCATGGTGGGGGTTCGGGGTTCGCCGGGGCGCCCGCCTCGGCGGCGAGCCTGCCCAAGGGGCACGACGTCTCCTCGCACCAGAAGAACGTCGACTGGCCGAAGGCCAGGGCCAAGGGCGCCAGTTTCGTCTACGTCAAGGCGACGGAGTCGACCGACTACCGCAATCCGCACTTCGGGCAGCAGTACGACGGCGCGCGCGACGCCGGCATCATCCGCGGGGCGTACCACTTCGCGGTGCCGGACAGGTCGTCGGGCCGGGCGCAGGCCGCGTACTTCGTGCGCAACGGCGGTGCCTGGTCGGCGGACGGCTGGACGCTGCCGCCCGCGCTCGACATCGAATACAACCCGTACGACAAGAAGCACAAGTGCTACCGCATGGGCAAGGCGAAGATGGTCGGCTGGATCAAGTCGTTCAGCGACGAGGTCAAGCGGCTCACCGGACGGCGTCCGGTGATCTACACGACCGCCCACTGGTGGAACACCTGCACGGGCGGCAGCGGCGCGTTCGCCTCCGACCACGCGCTGTGGGTGGCCCGCTACCACTCGGCGGACGCGGGAGCGCTGCCCGGCGGATGGTCGTACTGGACGATCTGGCAGTACGACAACGGCGGCAGCCTGCCGGGTGACCAGAATCTCTTCAACGGGTCGGCGCGGCAGCTGAAGAGGTTCGCCGGCGGGTCCTAGCCGTGGGGCAGAGGGGACGCATGGGGCGTGCGGAGAGCGGCGGGCCTCGGCACAGCAAGAGGAGTAGATTCCGGTCACCGTGCGGCCCGCCTCAGTTCACCTTCCGTTCATCCAGGTTACTTACGTTCAACAAGCCAATGACCTCGAACGATTGCCTGGGTAAATGGAAAACTTCTCGCTGATCCTCGCGATTGTGGTCGTAACCGCACTCGCGTTCGATTTCACGAACGGTTTTCACGACACCGCCAACGCGATGGCCACCACCATCTCGACCGGTGCGCTCAAGCCCAAGGTCGCGGTGGCGATGTCCGCCGTGCTGAACCTTGTGGGCGCCTTTCTCTCGGTGGAGGTCGCCAACACGATCTCCAAGGGTCTCGTCGACGAGACCGGCATCCGTCCCGAGGTCATCTTCGCCGCCCTGGTCGGCGCGATCCTCTGGAACCTGCTGACCTGGCTGGTGGGCCTGCCCTCCAGTTCCTCGCACGCCCTCATGGGCGGTCTGATCGGCGCCACCGTCGCCTCGGCCGGCTTCGGCGCCGTGCACGGCGACGCGCTCGTCACCAAGGTCCTGATCCCGGCGGTCGCCGCGCCGATCGTCGCGGGCGTCGCCGCCATGCTGGCCACCCGGCTCTCCTACACGCTGGGCAGGAAGGCCGACGGCAAGGCCGCCGCGAAGGGCTACCGCACCGGACAGATCGCCTCGGCCGGCCTGGTCTCGCTGGCCCACGGCACCAACGACGCGCAGAAGACGATGGGCATCATCACCCTCGCCCTCGTCGCCGGCGGCGTCGTCGCGCCCGACTCCGACCCGCCCGTCTGGGTCATCCTCTCCGCGGGTCTCGCCATCGCGCTCGGCACCTACCTCGGCGGCTGGCGCATCATCCGCACCATGGGCAAGGGGCTGACCGACCTCCAGCCGCAGCAGGGCTTCGCCGCCCAGACCAGCGCGGCCACGGTCATCCTGGCCTCCTCCCACCTCGGCTTCTCCCTCTCCACCACGCACTCCGTCTCCGGTTCGGTGATGGGCGCGGGCCTCGGCCGCAAGGGCGGGGTCGTCCGCTGGTCGACGGCGACGCGGATGTTCGTGGCGTGGGGCCTGACGCTGCCGGCGGCGGCCCTGGTGGGTGCCCTGGCCGAGTCGGTCACGGACCTCGGCGACTGGGGTACGGCGGTCGTGGCCCTCTTCCTCGTCGCCTCCAGCGCGGCGATCTGGAAGATCTCGCGGCGCGAGATCGTGGACGCGACGAACGTCAACCACACCGACGAGCCGGCCGGCGTGGTGACCACGGCGATCGCCGCCGTGACCCCGCCGCCCGCGGGCACCGTGCCCGAGGCCCTCACCGCCACGATCCCGGCCCCGCCCGGCCCGCCCGCCACGACGGAACCGGCCGCCCCGCCGGCCGCCGTCTGAGCCCGCAGTACTGAAGGAAGCCTCACCATGCAGATCGACTGGGAAGCACTCGGCTCCGTCTTCGGCGTCAGCCTCGTCGTCACCGTGGGCCTCGTGGCCCTGTTCACCCTCGGCATCATGGGCCTGTCCCGCCAGGAGCGGGCCTCGGCCCAGGGCGGCTCGGCCGGCCTCGCGGTCACCGGCGCCTACGCCTGCTTCGCGGCCTGCGCGGCGGCGGTGGCGTACGGGATCTATCTGATCGTGGCCTGACGGCACCCTCGTCACTCGACGGCCGGGGGGGGGCCGCCCCCCCCGGGGGGGGGCCCCCCCCCCCCGGGGGGGGGGGGGGGGCCCCCCCCCGGGGGGGCCGGCCCCCCCCCGGCCGTTCTCGTGCGACCGGTGATGTGGGGTTCTGCACACTCCCCCGCCGCAGGTCAACAGCAAGTTGACGGTTCTCGAAGGGCCGTGGTGGACTGCCGGAGCCATATACGGCGGCAGGAGAGGAAGCCGGTGCGAATCCGGCGCGGTCCCGCCACTGTCACCGGGGTAGACACCCCCGGGAGCCAGGAACTCTCGCCGCCGGTCTCGTCGAACCAGGGCGTGGACACCCTGAGTGAGGACATGACGCGATGCTCGCCTGCCGATCGACCAGCAGTACCAGGCACTTGAACGACCCCGCGATCGGCTGAGCCGATGCGTGCCGATCGCGTTTTCGCGTACGGCGCCGCCGCCGGCCTGATCGCCGACCTCCTGCTCGGTGACCCACGTCGTGGGCATCCGGTCGCCGCGTTCGGGCGGGCCGCGGGCGCCGTGGAGCGGGTGCTGTGGCGGGACCACCGGGGGTGGGGCGCGCTGCACACCGCCGTCTGCGTGGGGGGCGCGGTGGGGCTCGGGGCCGTCGCGGAGCATGTCGTACGTCCGTCCCGTACCGCTTCCGTCGCGCTCACCGCGGCCGCCACCTGGGCCGTCGTGGGCGGGACTTCGCTCGTGCGGGAGGCCCGGGTCATCGGACGGGCGCTGGACGCCGGGGACGTCGAGGCGGCCCGGGAGCGGCTGCCGCACCTGTGCGGACGGGATCCGCAGGCCCTCGACGCCGACGGGATCGCGCGGGCCGTCGTGGAGTCCGTCGCCGAGAACACCTCCGACGCCGTCGTGGGGGCACTGGTGTGGGGGGCCGTCGCCGGGGTGCCGGGCCTGCTCGGGTTCCGGGCCGTGAACACGCTCGACGCGATGGTGGGTCACAAGTCGCCCCGCTACCGGCGGTTCGGGTGGGCTTCGGCCCGGCTGGACGACCTCGCCGGGTGGCCGGGGGCGCAGCTGACCGCCGTACTCGCCGCCGGGGCCGGGGACAGTCCCCGGGGTGCCGTGCGGGCCTGGCGCGAGGACGCGCGCAGGCATCCGAGTCCCAACGCCGGGCCTGTCGAAGCCTCGTTCGCGGGTGCGCTGGGTGTCCGGCTCGGCGGGACCCTCTCCTACGCGGGGCGTGTCGAGCACCGGCCGGTGCTCCATCAGCAGGGGCGCGCCGTCGCCACGTACGACATCGAGCGCGCCGCACGGCTGTCGCGGCGCGTCGGGCTGCTCGCACTCGGCGCCGGTGTCGCCGCGCGGGCCTTCGTGAAGGGGCGTAAGGCATGACGGGCGGGGGGCTTCTCGTCGCCGGTACCACCTCCGACGCGGGCAAGAGCGTCGTGACCGCCGGGATCTGCCGGTGGCTGGTGCGGCAGGGGGTCAAGGTCGCGCCGTTCAAGGCGCAGAACATGTCGCTCAACTCGTTCGTCACGCGCGAGGGCGCCGAGATCGGGCGGGCGCAGGCCATGCAGGCGCAGGCCTGCCGGGTGGAGCCGACCGCGCTGATGAATCCCGTGCTGCTCAAGCCCGGTGGCGAGCAGAGCAGCCAGGTCGTGCTGCTCGGGAAGCCGGTCGGGGAGCTGAGCGCCCGCGGGTACCACGGGGGGCGGCAGCAGCAGCTTCTCGGGACCGTGCTCGACTGTCTCGCCGAATTGCGGGGCACGTATGACGCGGTGATCTGTGAGGGGGCCGGGAGCCCGGCCGAGATCAACCTCCGGCGGACCGACATCGTCAACATGGGGATCGCCCGGAACGCCGGGCTGCCCGTGGTGGTCGTGGGCGACATCGACCGCGGGGGCGTCTTCGCCTCCTTCTTCGGGACCGTCGCGCTGCTCTCCCCCGAGGATCAGGCGTTCGTCGCCGGGTTCCTCGTGAACAAGTTCCGGGGGGACGTCTCGCTCCTTGAGCCGGGGCTGGACATGCTCCACGGCCTCACCGGGCGGCACACCTACGGCGTTCTGCCCTTCCGGCACGGGCTCGGGATCGACGAGGAGGACGGGCTGCGGGTCTCCCTGCGGGGCACGGTCCGCGAGTCCACGGTGACACCTCCTGTCGGCGAGGACGTGCTGCGCGTCGCCGTCTGCGCGATCCCGCTGATGTCCAACTTCACCGACGTCGACGCGCTCGCCGCCGAACCCGGTGTCGTCGTGCGGTTCGTGGACCGGCCGGAGGAACTGGCCGACGCCGACCTGGTCGTGATCCCGGGGACCCGGGGGACCGTTCGCGCGCTGGAGTGGCTGCGGGAGCGGGGGCTGGCGGACGCCGTTGTCAGAAGGGCCGCCGAAGGACGACCCGTCCTCGGCATCTGCGGCGGCTTCCAGATCCTCGGCGAGCACATCGAGGACGAGATCGAGAGCCGGCAGGGACACGTCGACGGCCTCGGAGTCCTGCCCGTGCGGGTGCGGTTCGCGCGGGAGAAGACCCTCACCCGGCCGGTGGGCGAAGCCCTCGGCGAACGGGTCGAGGGGTACGAGATCCATCACGGGGTCGCCTCGGTGACCTCGGGAGAACCCTTCCTCGACGGCTGCCGCGTCGGCCAGACCTGGGGCACGCACTGGCACGGCTCACTGGAGTCGGACGGCTTCCGGCGGGCCTTCCTGCGGGAGGTGGCGGCCGCCGCGGGCCGCCGGTTCGTGCCGGCCCCCGACACGTCGTTCGCCGGGCTGCGCGAGGAGCAACTCGACCGGCTCGGCGACCTGATCGAACAGCACGCGGACACGGACGCGCTGTGGCGGCTCATCGAGTCCGGCGCGCCACAAGGACTGCCTTTCATTCCACCGGGAGCGCCCGCATGAGCACAGTGTTGTTGTTGTCCACCGCCGACACGGACCTGTTGGCGGCCCGGGCCGCTTCCGGTGCCTCGTACCGGATCGGGAACCCGACCCGGGTCGATGTCGCGCAGGAGCTGCCGGCGCTGGTCGAGGGCGCCGACATCGCCGTCGTACGGCTGCTCGGCGGCAAGCGGGCCTGGGAGGACGGGCTCGCCGCACTGAAGGCGTCGGGCATCCCGACCGTGCTGCTGGGCGGAGAGGCCGTTCCCGACGCGGAGTTGATGGCCGAGTCGTCCGTGCCGGCCGGTGTGGTCGCGGAGGCGCTGAAGTACCTCGTCGAGG
This sequence comes from Streptomyces sp. NPDC001668, assembly GCF_042893155.1. Classification (NCBI taxonomy): domain Bacteria; kingdom Bacillati; phylum Actinomycetota; class Actinomycetes; order Kitasatosporales; family Streptomycetaceae; genus Streptomyces; species Streptomyces sp. NPDC001668. The sequence continues at coordinate 248,802 of NZ_JBIAUQ010000010.1, read as the reverse complement.
GCGGGCCCGCGAACCTGGAGGAACTGGCCCGGTTCCTGTCCGACACCGTGCTGCTGACCGGTGAGGGCTTCGTCGAGCCGCGCAAGATGCCCGAGTACGGCGTCCATGGCTCCTACGCGCGGGAGAGCGGCCGTCCGACGGTCGGCGTGCTCTTCTACCGGGCCCACGAACTGAGCGGCAACACCGCCTTCGTGGACACCCTGTGCGAGGCGATCGAGGCGAAGGGTGCCAACGCCCTTCCCGTGTACTGCGGTTCACTGCGCGGGACGGACGCCGGGCTCTACGAGATCCTCGCCGGGGCCGACGCCCTCGTGGCCACCGTCCTCGCCGCCGGCGGCACCCACGCCTCACAGGCCTCGGCCGGAGGTGACGAGGAGGCCTGGGACATCGGGGCGCTGGCCGACCTGGACGTGCCGGTGCTGCAAGGGCTCTGCCTCACGTCGTCCAAGGCGGCCTGGGAGGAATCCGACGCGGCCCTGTCCCCCATGGACGCGGCGATGCAGGTCGCGATCCCGGAATTCGACGGGCGGCTGATCACCGTGCCGTTCTCCTTCAAGGAGCAGGGCCCCGACGACGTCCCGGTGTACGTGGCCGACCCGGAGCGGGCCGCTCGGGTGGCCGGGATCGCCGTACGGCACGCGAAATTGAGGCACAAGCCGAACGCGGAGAAGAAGCTCGCGCTGGTCTTCACCGCGTATCCGACCAAGCACTCGCGGGTCGGCAACGCGGTGGGGCTCGACACGCCCGCTTCGGCGGTGCGGGTGCTGGACGCGCTGCGGGACGCCGGGTACTCGCTCACCGAATACCCGTCCGGCGGCGACGAGTTGATCCACCGGCTCATCGAGGCGGGCGGGCACGACGTCGAGTGGCTGACCGAGGACCAGCTGGCCTCCGCCCCCGCGCGGGTGCCGCTCGCCGACTATCAGGCGTGGTTCGACAGGCTGGACCCGGAGCTCCGGCAGTCCATGCTGGACGCGTGGGGTGAGCCGCCGGGCTCGCTGTACGTCGACGGGGACGACATCGTGCTGGCCTCCCTCCAGTTCGGGAACGTCGTCGTGATGATCCAGCCGCCGCGCGGTTTCGGAGAGAACCCGATCGCGATCTACCACGACCCGGACATGCCCCCGTCGCACCACTACATGGCCGCCTACCGATGGCTGGACAACTCCTTCGGCGCCGACGCGATCGTCCACATGGGCAAGCACGGCACGATGGAATGGCTGCCGGGCAAGGGCCTTGGGCTCAGTGGTGGGTGCGCGCCGGACGCCGTCCTCGGTGAACTGCCGCTGATCTACCCCTTCATCGTCAACGACCCCGGTGAGGGCACCCAGGCCAAGCGGCGCGGACACGCCACCGTCGTCGACCACCTGGTGCCGCCGATGGCACGGGCCGACACCTACGGCGACCTGGCCAAGCTGGAGCAGTTGCTCGACGAGTACGCGCTCGTCTCCGACCTCGACCCGACCAAGGCCCCGGCCGTGCGCGCCCAGATCTGGACGCTGGTCAAGGCGGCCGAGCTCCACCACGACCTGCATGTCGACGAGCAGCCGGACGACGAGGCGTTCGACGAGTTCGTGATGCACATCGACGGCTATCTGTGCGAGATCAAGGATGTGCAGATCCGGGACGGGCTGCACATCCTCGGCGGCGGTCCCGTCGACGAGGCCCGGGTCAACCTGGTGCTGGCCGTGCTGCGTGCCTCGCAGGTGTGGGGCGGACAGGCGAACGCCCTGCCGGGGCTGCGGGCCTCCTTCGCCGCCCATTTCGGGCTGGTCGAGAAGGAGTTGCTGGCCGAGCCGGGCGCTCCGGTGAAGGTGCCGGTGGAGCTGTCGGATCTGGTCGAGGGACCGTCCCGTACGGCCGCCGACGCGATCGACCTGCTGGAGCAGCTGTGCCGGCGGGTCGCGGAGGGCATGGAGGCCGTGTCCTGGGACGCAGCGGCCGTCCCCGGTCTCGTCCGTGACGTGCTCGGCACCGAACTCCCCGAGGCCGTCGCCGTGTTGGAGTTCGCCTGCACCGAGGTGGTGCCCCGGCTGGCCCGCACGACCGACGAGATCGGGCACATCCTCAAGGCCCTGGACGGCGGTTACGTCCCGGCGGGACCTTCCGGCTCGCCGACCCGCGGCCTGGTCAACGTCCTGCCGACCGGCCGGAACTTCTACTCCGTCGACCCCAAGGCCATTCCGTCCAGGCTGAGTTGGGAGGTCGGCCAGTCGCTCGCCGACTCGCTCGTGCAGAGGTACCTCCAGGACACGGGCGAGTACCCGAAGTCCGTGGGCCTCACGGTCTGGGGCACGTCCGCGATGCGTACGCAGGGCGACGACATCGCCGAGATCCTGGCGCTCCTCGGCTGCCGTCCGGTGTGGGACGAGGCCTCGCGGCGGGTCACCGGCTTCGAGGTGATCGGCCTGGAGGAGCTCGGGCGGCCCCGCATCGACGTGACCGTCCGTATCTCCGGGTTCTTCCGGGACGCGTTCCCGCACGTGGTCGGGCTGATCGACGACGCCGTGCGCCAGGTGGCGGAGCTGGACGAGCCGGCCGACCGCAACTTCGTGAAGGCGCACGCCGACGAGGACACCGTCGAGCACGGTGACCGGCGGCGCGCGACCGCCCGGATCTTCGGGTCCAAGCCGGGGGCGTACGGTGCCGGGCTGCTGCCGCTGATCGACGCCCGCAACTGGCGCTCGGACGCCGACCTCGCCGAGGTGTACGCGGTGTGGGGCGGCTACGCCTACGGGCGCGGGCTCGACGGACGGGCGGCGCGCGGGGACATGGAGACCGCGTTCAAGCGGATCAACGTGGCCGCGAAGAACGTCGACACCCGCGAGCACGACCTGGTCGACGCCGACGACTACTTCCAGTACCACGGCGGCATGGTCGCCATGGTCCGCCACCTCACGGGCGCCAACCCCGAGGCTTACGTGGGTGATTCGGCGACCCCGGACCAGGTCAGGACCCGGACGCTCGGTGAGGAGACCCACCGGGTCTTCCGGGCCCGGGTGGTCAACCCGCGCTGGATGGCGGCCATGCGGCGGCACGGCTACAAGGGCGCCTTCGAGATGGCGGCGACCGTCGACTACCTCTTCGGCTACGACGCCACGGCGGGCGTGGTCGACGACTGGATGTACGAGAAGCTCAGCGCGGAGTACGTCTTCGACGCGGAGAACCGGGACTTCATGAAGAAGTCCAACCCCTGGGCGCTGCGGGGCATCACGGAACGGCTCCTGGAGGCCGCCGACCGTGGACTGTGGGCCGAACCGGACGCGGACACGCTGGAGCGGCTGCGGGCCACGTACCTGGAGCTCGAGGGCGACTTGGAGGGTGACGAGAAGTGAGTACCCCGTTTCCGTTCACGGCCGTCGTCGGCCAGGACGACCTGCGGCTCGCGCTGCTGCTGAACGCCGTCTCACCGGCGGTGGGCGGTGTGCTGGTGCGCGGCGAGAAGGGCACGGCCAAGTCGACGGCGGTGCGCGCGCTTTCGGCGCTGCTGCCCGAGGTCGCGGTCGTCCCCGGCTGCCGGTTCTCCTGCGACCCGGCCGCGCCGGACCCCTCCTGCCCGGACGGACCGCACGAGCCGGGGCCGGGCACTTCGCGGGCCTCCCGCATGGTCGAACTCCCCGTCGGCGCCTCCGAGGACCGGCTCGTCGGCGCCCTCGACATCGAACGGGCGCTCGCGGAGGGCGTGAAGGCCTTCGAGCCGGGCCTGCTGGCCGACGCGCACCGCGGAATCCTCTACGTCGACGAGGTCAACCTCCTCCACGACCACCTGGTCGACCTGCTCCTCGACGCGGCCGCGATGGGGGCGTCGTACGTGGAACGCGAGGGCGTCTCCGTACGGCACGCCTCGAAGTTCCTGCTCGTCGGCACCATGAACCCCGAAGAGGGCGAGCTGCGGCCCCAGTTGCTCGACCGGTTCGGGCTGACCGTCGAGGTCGCGGCCTCGCGGGAGCCCGACCAGCGGGTGGAGGTCGTGCGGCGGCGGCTCGCCTACGACGACGATCCCACCGGGTTCGCGGCGCGCTGGGCGGACGAGGAGGCTGCCGTACGGCAACGGATCGTCGCCGCACGGGAGTTGCTGCCGTCGGTGCGGCTGGGCGACGGGGCGCTGCGGCAGATCGCGGCGACCTGTGCCGCGTTCGAGGTGGACGGCATGCGGGCCGACATCGTGATGGCGCGTACGGCGACCGCGCTGGCCGCGTGGGCCGGCCGGACCGATGTGCTCGCGGAGGACGTACGGCAGGCCGCGCTGTTGGCGCTGCCGCACCGCAGGCGGCGTAATCCCTTCGACGCGCCGGGCCTCGACGAGGACAAGCTCGACGAGACACTGGAGGAGTTCAGCGGGTCCGGTGACTCCGGTGACGCGGGTGACTCCGGTGATGATGACGAGCCGGACCCGGACGGGCCCGGCGGGGGTGGCGGGCAGCCGCCCTCCTCCGACGGACCGCAGGCCGACGGGGGTTCCGGCGCGCAGCCGGAGGCCGGGGACGGCGGCGAGCCGCAGGCGTCCGGGGCCGGTGCCGGGGAACAGGCCGCCGCGCGGGCTTCCGAGCCCTTCCGCACCAAGGTGCTCAGTGTGCCCGGGCTCGGGGACGGCGCCGCCGGGCGACGGTCGCGGGCGCGGACCGAGCACGGGCGGACGACCGGGGCCCGACGGCCCCAAGGGGCCCTGACCAAGCTGCACTTGGCGGCCACCGTGCAGGCGGCCGCCCCGCATCAGCGGGCGCGCGGACGGTCCGGGCGCGGTCTCGTGGTCCGGCGGGACGATCTGCGGCAGGCGACGCGTGAGGGGCGCGAGGGCAACCTCGTGCTGTTCGTCGTCGACGCCTCGGGGTCGATGGCGGCACGGCAGCGCATGAGCGCGGTGAAGGGGGCCGTGCTGTCGCTGCTCCTCGACGCGTACCAGCGGCGGGACAAGGTGGGGCTGGTGACGTTCCGCGGGTCGACGGCGGAGGTCGCGCTGCCGCCGACGTCGTCCGTGGACGCCGCTGCGGCCCGGCTGGAGACGCTGCCGACGGGTGGCCGTACCCCGCTGGCGGCCGGACTGCTGCGGGCGCACGAGGTGCTGCGGGTGGAGCGGCTGCGTGATCCCGCGCGGCGGGCGCTGGTCGTCGTGGTGACGGACGGGCGGGCCACCGGAGGGCCCGAGCCGGTCGCTCTCGCGGGACGGGCGGCCCGGCTGTTCGCCGCGGAGGGTGTCGCCTCCGTCGTCGTGGACTGCGAGTCCGGGCCCGTGCGGCTCGGGCTGGCCGGGCAGCTCGCCGGTGAACTGGGCGGTACCGCGGTCACGTTGGACGAGCTGCGGGCCGACTCGATCGCCGGTCTGGTGAAGGACGTACAGAGGAGGGCCGCGTAATGCCTCAGGGACAGCCGAGTGTGGTGCCGGACGACGGGCTGACCACGCGACAGCGGCGGAACCGGCCGTTGGTCGTCGTGCACACCGGAGTCGGGAAGGGGAAGTCCACCGCGGCTTTCGGGCTCGCTCTGCGCGCCTGGAACCAGGGGTGGCCCATCGGGGTGTTCCAGTTCGTCAAGTCGGCGAAGTGGAAGGTCGGCGAGGAGAACGCGCTGCGGGTGCTCGGGGCGTCCGGGGAGGGCGGGTCGGTCGACTGGCACAAGATGGGCGAGGGCTGGTCCTGGGTGCAGCGCGACGCCCAGATGGACAACGAGGAGAAGGCCCGGGAGGGCTGGGAGCAGGTCAAGCGGGACCTCGCCGCAGAGACGTACAAGCTGTATGTGCTGGACGAGTTCGCCTATCCGATGCACTGGGGGTGGGTGGACACGGATGAGGTCATCGATGTGCTGCGGGAGCGGCCCGGGACCCAGCATGTCGTGATCACCGGACGGAACGCGCCCGAGAAGCTGGTCGACTTCGCCGATCTCGTGACCGACATGTCCAAGGTGAAGCACCCCATGGACGCCGGGCAGAAGGGGCAGCGGGGTATCGAGTGGTGATGTCATCGTCCGTCTCCGTCCCCCGGCTGGTCGTCGCCGCGCCGTCCTCCGGCAGCGGCAAGACCACCGTCGCCACGGGGTTGATGGCCGCGTTCGCCGCGCGGGGGCTCGCCGTGTCCCCGCACAAGGTGGGCCCCGACTACATCGATCCCGGGTATCACGCGCTCGCGAGCGGGCGGGTGGGACGGAATCTCGACGCGTACCTGTGCGGGCCGGAGCTGGTGGCTCCGCTGTTCCTGCACGGGGCGCGCGGGTGTGACATCGCCGTCGTCGAGGGGGTGATGGGGATGTTCGACGGGGCCGCGGGGGAAGGGGAGCTTGCCTCTACGGCCCATGTGGCGAAGTTGCTGCGGGCGCCGGTGGTGCTGGTCGTCGACGCCTCGTCGCAGTCCCGGTCGGTGGCCGCGCTGGTGCACGGGTTCGCGTCCTGGGATCCCGAGGTGCGGGTGGGGGGCGTGATCCTGAACAAGGTCGCCTCCGACCGGCACGAGGCGTTGTTGCGGGGGGCGTTGGAGTCGGCCGGGGTGCCGGTGTTCGGGGTGCTGCGGCGGGTGGCTCAGGTGGACACGCCTTCTCGGCATCTGGGGCTGGTGCCGGTCGCGGAGCGGCGGGGGGACGCGGTGGATTCTGTCGCCGCGATGGCTGCGCAGGTGGAGCGGGGGTGTGATCTGGAGGGGCTGATGGGGCTGGCGCGCGGTGCCGGTGCGCTGCCGTGTGCGGCCTGGGATGCGGTTGAGGTCCTGGACTCGGCTCATGTCGCCCACCCAGGGGCGCGGGGCTGCGTTGAATCTGCGGCTACCGCCGCGTGGGCGCGACCAGCCCCCACTCAGCCGCACCCGACTTCCGACGGGCCGGTACGAGTCGCTGTCGCCGGCGGTCCCGCCTTCACCTTCTCCTACGCCGAGCACTCCGAGCTGCTCGCCGCCGCTGGTGCCGAGGTCGTCGTCTTCGACCCCCTGCGGGACGAGCAACTGCCCGAAGGAACGACCGGGTTGGTCATCGGGGGCGGTTTCCCCGAGGTGTACGCCGCCGAGCTGTCCGCCAACGAGCCGCTGCGGAAAGCCGTGTCGGCCCTCGCGGAGACCGGCGCTCCCGTCGCCGCCGAGTGTGCCGGGCTGCTGTACCTCTGCCGGGAGCTCGACGGGCAGCCGATGTGCGGGGTGCTCGACGCCTCGGCGCGGATGGAGGAGACGCTCACCCTCGGGTACCGGGACGCCGTCGCCGTCAGTGACAGTTCGCTCGCCGTCGCCGGGACGCGGATGCGGGGGCACGAGTTCCACCGGACCGTGGTGGAGCCGGGGGCGGGGGACGCGGCCGCGTGGGGTGTGCGGGTGCCCCGGCGGCGGCTCGAAGGTTTCGTACAGCGCGGTGTGCACGCGAGTTATCTGCACACGCACTGGGCCGCTCAGCCCGGTGTGGCCCGTCGGTTCGTGGAGAGGTGCCGGACGTCATGAGCAGCAGCAGGTTGGTCGGGGTCGGGGTCGGCCCCGGGGATCCGGAGCTGGTGACCGTCAAGGGTGTCAACGCCCTGCGCGCCGCCGACGTGGTCGTCGTACCGGTCATGGACACGGGTGAGCAGGGGCGGGCCGAGGCGACCGTGCTGCACTACGTGCCGCAGGAGAAGGTCGTCAGGGTCGTCTTCGCCCTCAACGAGCGCAGTGACCACGCCCGGCGCGAGGCCGCCTGGGACGCGGCCGGGGAGCGGGTCGCCCAGCTGCTGCGCACGCACGGCTCGGTCGCCTTCGCCACCATCGGCGACCCCAACGTCTATTCCACCTTCACCTATCTCGCGCACACCATCGGCGAGCTCGTGCCGGACGTCGTCGTCGAGACCGTGCCCGGCATCACCGCCATGCAGGACCTCGCGGCGCGGTCGGGGGCCGTACTGACCGAGGGCACCGAGCCGCTCACGCTCGTGCCCGTCACCGCCGGTTCCGCCGTGCTGAAGGACGCGCTCAACGGGCCCGGGACCGTCGTCGCGTACAAGTTCGGGCGACAGGCCGGGGAAGTGGCGGAGGCGCTCAGGGAGACCGGGCGGATCGAGGACGCCGTATGGGGATCGGCTCTGGGGCTGGACGGCGAGTCCATCCAGTCGGCCGCCGAGCTCGACGGGGCTCCCCTGCCGTATCTCTCCACCCTGATCGCGCCCGCGCGCCGGGACGGCACCCGGGGCGGCAAGTTGTGAGGCCCGTCAGAGGGGGCGCGGCCGGGTCAGCCGGCCAGGCCCACCACCAGCCAGATGAAGCCCACGCCGGCGACCGTGCACAGCAGGGTCGAGCGGGCGGGGTGTTCGTGGTGGGCCTCGGGGAGGATCTCGGCTGCCGCGAGATACAGGAGCGCGCCGCCGAAGAGGCCGAGATAGCCGCCGAGCAGGCCCTCCGGGATGGTCACGAACGACGTCGAGGCGGCGCCCAGCACCGGGGCCGCCGCGTCCGCGAACAGCATGGTCAGCGCTTTGCGGCGGTCGTTCCCGTACAGGCTCGTGATCGTGTACGTGTTGAAGCCGTCCGCGAAGTCGTGGGCCACCACGGCGAGCGCCACGGCCGTGCCCATGCCGCCGCCCACCTGGAAGGCCGCGCCGATCGCCACACCGTCCATCGCGCTGTGGCCGACCATCGCGGCCGCGGCCGTGAGGCCCACCTCGGGGACCCGGCCGTCGTGCTCCTCGCCGCCGTGCGCGGCTTGGCGGGCGGCCAGCAGGCGTTCCACCAGATGGGCCAGCAGGAATCCGGCCACGAACAGGAGCAGGGCCGCGGGCACGCCGAAGACCTCGTCGCCGGCCGCGTGCAGCGCCTCCGGCAGCAGGTCCAGGCCGACCACGCCGAGCATCAGTCCGCCGGCCAGGCCGAGGACCAGATGGCGGCGGTCGGTCACCCGCTGTGCCGTCCAGCCGCCGGCCAGCGTCATCAGGAACGCGCCGAGCGCGACGAAGACCGCCATAGGGCCTTGGTATCCGATCGACCCCCGTTCGCGCACATCCGGCCACCGCGCCGACCGCAGCCGTAAGACCTTTGCAGACCTTTTGTGATGAGAGGACCGATTTTCATGGCCGATGCCCCCACCGGCAAGGTGACCTTCGTCGGTGCCGGCCCCGGCGCCGCCGATCTGCTGACGTTCCGGGCCGCGCGCGCCATCGCCGAGGCCGACGTCGTGATCTGGGCCGCGAGCCTGGTGCAGGCGGAGGTCCTCGATCACGCCCGTGCGGACGCGGAGATCCTCGACTCGGCGACCATGTCGCTGGAGGACGTCGTCGCGGTGTACGAGCGGGCGCGCGAGGAGGGTCTGCGGGTCGCCCGGATCCACTCCGGCGACCCCGCCCTGTGGGGTGGCACACAGGAGCAGCTCGACCGGTGCGCCCGGATCGGCATCGCCACCGAGGTCGTGCCCGGGGTCTCCGCCTTCTCGGCCGTCGCCGCGATCGCGCAGCGCGAGCTGACCATCCCCGAGGTCGCGCAGTCCGTCGTGCTCACCCGGCTCGGTGGCGGCAAGACGCCGATGCCGCCCGGCGAGGAGGTGCGGGAGTTCGCCAAGCACGGCACCACCATGGCGATCTTCCTGTCCGCCGCCCGCAGCGGGCAGTTGGTCCGGGAGCTGCTGGAGGGCGGTTATCCGACGTCCACGCCGGTCGTGGTCGCCTACCAGGCGACCTGGCCGGAGGAGCTGGTCGTGCGCTGCACGATCGAGACGCTGGAGGAGACCGTCAAGGAGCACAAGCTGTGGAAGCACACGCTGTTCCTGGTCGGCCCGGCGCTGGATTCCGAGGGCACGCGCTCGCACCTCTACCACCCCGGCCACTTCCACGGGTACCGCAAGGCGGACCCGGAGGCCCGGCGGGCCCTGCGCTCGCGGGGTGCCCGTACATGATCACGGTGGTGGGTACGGGGACGGGGGCGGCGCCGGCCGAAACCCTGGCCGGGGCCGAGCTGGTCGTGGGCGGGCGGCGGCACCTCGACGCCGCGGCGGTCCCCGCGGACGCGGAACGGGTCGTCCTCGGACCGCTGGCACCGGCGCTGGACATCATCGGACGGCATCACGACAAGGGGAGCCGGGTGGTCGTGCTGGCCTCCGGTGATCCCGGGTTCTTCGGGATCGTGCGGGTGCTGGCGGAGCGGTTCGGTTCCGGCGCGCTGGATGTACGGCCCGGGGTCTCCTCCGTCGCGGCCGCGTTCGCGCGTGTGGGCGTGCCCTGGGACGACGCCGTGGTGGTCAGTGCGCATGGGCGGGATCTGCGGACGGCGGTGAACGTGTGCCGGGCTCGTCCGAAGGTGGCGGTGCTGACCGGGCCGGGGGCGGGGCCTGCGGAGCTCGGTGCCGCGCTGGGGGGTGCCGGAGAAGGCAGTCGGGCGGCTGCGGCGCCGTCGGGGCCGGTCGCGCAGTTCCCCGCGCCCCTGGAGCGTGTTCTCGTGGTCGCCTCCGACTTGGGTACCGGGGATGAGCGTGTTCGACGGGTCACCCCTGCCGAGGCCGCCACCCGGGACTGGGGTACCGGAGTGAGTGTCGTTCTCTGTCTCGACGAGTCTCGGGCTCTGGGTGCCGTGCGCACGGTTGCCGGACCTCCCTGCGCCCCCGCCCAATGGGCCCTGGAGGAAAGCGAGTTCGCGCACCGCGACTCGATGATCACCAAATTTGAAGTGCGGGCGCTGGCGCTGGCCCGGCTGGGGCCCCGGCTCGGTGACCTCGTCTGGGACGTCGGGTCCGGGTCCGGTTCCGTGGCCGTGGAGTGCGCCCGGCTCGGTGCCGCCGTCGTGGCGGTCGAGAAGGCCGCCGACGGAGTCGAGCGGATCCGCGCCAACGCGGCCGCGCACGGGGTCGACGTACAGGTCGTCCACGGAGCGGCGCCGGACGCGCTCGCCGAACTGGACGATCCCGACGCCGTGTTCGTCGGCGGTGGTGGACGTGAACTGCCCGAGATCGTCGCCGCCTGTGCCCGCCGGGCCCGGCGGAGCGTGGTCGTCGCGATGGCCGCGCTGGACCGGGTGCCGGCCGTACGCGCGGCGCTGGCCGGCGCCGGGCTGGAGTGCGACGGCGTACTGCTCCAGTCGTCCCGGCTGGCACCGCTGCCCGGGGACGTCACCCGGCTCGCGGCGACCAATCCGGTTTTCCTGCTGTGGGGCGTCAGAAACCCCGTGTACCGAGAGGGAGTTGCTCAGTGATCGGCCTTATTTCCGCCACCGCGGCGGGGGCGGCGGCACGCGACCGGCTGGCCGCGGCATGGCCGGACCGCACCCGCGGGTACGACGGACCCGTGGGGGACGCCGTACGGCGGGCGTTCGCGGAGTGCGAGCAGCTCGTGTGTTTCCTGGCCACGGGGGCGGTCGTACGGCTGATCGCGCCGCTGCTGGGCGACAAGGCGTCCGATCCGGGGGTGGTGTGTGTCGACGAGGGCGGCCGGTTCGCCGTGTCCCTGGTCGGCGGGCACGGCGGCGGTGCCAATGAACTGGCCCGCGAGGTAGGCGAGTTGCTGGGGGCCGAGCCCGTGGTGACGACGGCGACCGACGCGGTGGGGGTGCCGGGGCTCGACACGCTCGGACTGCCGGTGGAAGGCGCCGTGGCGGCCGTGTCACGGGCGCTCCTGGACGGTGAACCCGTCGCCCTGCACAACGAGTCGGGCTGGCCCCTGCCACCGCTGCCGGCCACCGGGGAGGGGGCGTACGGCATCCGGGTCACGGACCGGCTCGTCGAGCTCTCCGAGCGGGAGGTCGTGCTGCGGCCGCCCACCCTCGTGGTCGGCGTCGGCGCCTCCAAGGGCGCTCCCGCCGAAGAGGTACTGGAGTTGGTCGAGGGGGCGTTGCGCGAGGCCGGGCTGTCGTCGAAGTCGGTCGCCCAGCTCGCCACCGTGGACGCCAAGGCCGAGGAGCCGGGGATCGTGGCGGCCGCCGGGCGGCTCGGCGTGCCCCTGGTCGCCCACTCCGCCGAGGAGTTGGCCGCCGTCCAGGTGCCCAACCCGTCGGACGCGCCCCTCGCGGCCGTCGGCACCCCGTCCGTGGCTGAGGCGGCCGCGCTGATCGGCGGGGGCGAACTCCTCGTCCCCAAGCGGAAATCGGCCGCGCGGCCCGCCATGGCGACCTGTGCCGTCGTACGGCGTCCCGCGCGCGGGCGGCTCGCGGTCGTCGGGCTCGGCCCCGGTGCCCGGGACCTGCTCACGCCCCGCGCGAAGGCGGAGTTGCAGCGCGCTTCCGTGCTCGTCGGGCTCGACCAGTACGTCGACCAGATCCGTGATCTGCTGCGGCCAGGGACCCGGGTCCTGGAGTCGGGCCTGGGGGCCGAGGAGGAGCGGGCGCGCACGGCCGTCGAAGAGGCCCGCAAGGGCCAGGCGGTCGCGCTGATCGGCAGTGGGGACGCCGGCGTGTACGCCATGGCCTCGCCCGCGCTCGCCGAGGCCTCCGACGACATCGACGTGGTCGGCGTCCCGGGCGTGACGGCGGCGCTCGCGGCGGCCGCGATCCTGGGCGCCCCGCTGGGCCACGACCACGTGTCCATCAGCCTGTCCGACCTGCACACCCCGTGGGAGGTCATCGAGCGGCGGGTGCGCGCGGCGGCCGAGGCGGACATCGTGGTCACCTTCTACAACCCCCGCTCGCGGGGCCGGGACTGGCAGCTGCCCAAGGCGCTGGCGATCCTCGCCGAGCACCGGGAGCCGGCCACGCCGGTCGGTGTCGTGCGCAACGCGTCGCGGCCGGACGAGTCCGGCCGGCTGACGACCCTGGCCGCTCTCGACCCGACGACGGTCGACATGATGACGGTCGTGACCGTCGGCAACACGGCGACCCGTGACATCGCGGGGCGCATGGTGACACCGCGCGGTTACCGCTGGCAGACGTCGGAGGAGGGCTCGAAGTGAACCGTGTCGTCCACCCGATCGAGGTGGAGTCCTACCGGCGGCTGCGTGCCCGGCTGGACACCTCGCACTTCCCGCCGCTGACCCGGGCGGTGGTGGAGCGGGTCGTCCACTCCGCCGCCGACCTGGAGTACGCCACCGATCTCGTCATGGACGAGGGCGAGTTGGAGAAGGCGCACGCCGCGCTGCACTCCGGCGCGCCCGTCGTCACCGACGTGGAGATGGTCGCGGCCGGCATCACCCGGCGGGAGACCGTCTGCCGGCTGAGGGACGCCAAGTCGGGTCCCGGGCTGACCCGTTCGGCCCACGCCATCCGCCTCGCCCACGAGCAGGTCGGCGCGGGGGCGATCTGGGTCATCGGCAACGCCCCCACCGCCCTTGAGGAGTTGCTGACCCTGGACGCGGACCCGGCGCTCGTCATCGGGCTGCCCGTCGGCTTCGTCGGCGCGGTCGAGTCCAAGGCCGCGTTGCGCGAGAGCGGGCTGCCCGCCGTGAGCAACGTGTCCGAGAAGGGCGGTTCGGCGGTGGCCTCCGCCGCGCTGAACGCCCTGCTGTACCACCCCCCTGTCCAGAAGACCGAGGAGACATCGTGACCACCCCGCCGCCCGCCCTGCTCATCGCCGGTCATGGCACCCGGGACGATGCCGGAGCCGAGGCGTTCCGCGACTTCGTCCGGGAGCTGGGTGCCCGCCACCCCGAACTGCCCGTCGCGGGCGGCTTCATCGAGCTGTCCCCGCCGCCGCTGGGTGACGCGGTCGCCGAACTGGTGGAGCGCGGTGTCCGCCGGTTCGCCGCCGTGCCGCTGATGCTGGTGTCCGCCGGACACGCCAAGGGCGACATCCCGGCGGCGCTGTCCCGCGAGAAGGAGCGCCACCCCGGGATCTCGTACACCTACGGGCGCCCGCTGGGCCCGCACCCGGCGCTGCTGAACGTCCTGGAGCGGCGCCTGGACGAGGCGCTGGGCGCCACCGGCGGGAACACCCCGATGGACCGGGCGGACGTGACCGTGCTGCTCGTCGGCCGTGGCTCCACGGACCCCGACGCCAACGCCGAGGTGTACAAGGCGGCCCGGCTGCTGTGGGAGGGGCGCGGATACGCGGGCGTGGAGACGGCGTTCGTGTCGCTGGCGGCGCCGGACGTGCCGAGCGGCCTCGACCGGTGTGTGGCGCTGGGCGCGCGCAGGATCGTCGTGCTGCCCTATTTCCTGTTCACCGGCATCCTGCCGGACCGGGTGAGGCAGCAGACCGAGGGCTGGGCGGCCGCGCACCCGGAGGTCGAGGTGCGCTCCGCGGAGGTCATCGGTCCGGAGCCGGAGCTGCTGGACCTGGTGATGGAGCGGTACGAGGAGGCCGTCAAGGGCGATCTGCGGATGAACTGCGACTCGTGCGTGTACCGCATCGCCCTGCCGGGCTTCGAGGACAAGGTGGGCCTGCCGCAGCAGCCGCACTTCCACCCGGACGACGACGGCCACCATCACCACGACGGCCACCACCACGGCACCCACACCCATGCGCACTGACAGGACCGACCGTGCCGAGGGGCACGATCTGCGGCACCACGGCGACGCCGAGGTGCGGGACGACGGCGCGCGGCTCACGGATCTCGCCGTCAACGTCCGCGCGGACACTCCCCCGGCCTGGCTGCGGGAGCGGATCGCCGGGTCCCTGACCGGGCTCGCCGCCTATCCCGACGGGCGCGCGGCGCGGGCGGCGGTGGCGGCCCGGCACGAGGTGCCCGTGGAACGGGTGCTGTTGACGGCGGGGGCCGCCGAGGCGTTCGTGCTGCTGGCGCGCGCTCTGCCGGTCCGTCATGCCGTCGTGGTGCACCCGCAGTTCACCGAGCCGGAGGCGGCGCTGCGGGATGCCGGGCACGAGGTCCACCGGGTGCTGCTGCGCGAGGAGGACGGCTTCCGGCTCGACCCGGCGGCGGTCCCCGAGGAGGCCGACCTGGTGGTGGTGGGCAACCCGACCAACCCCACCTCGGTCCTGCACCCGGCCGCCATGATCACCGAACTGGCCCGCCCCGGACGCACCTTGGTGGTGGATGAGGCGTTCCTGGACGCCGTGCCGGGCGAGCGTGAGGCGCTGGCCGGGCGCACGGACGTGCCCGGACTCGTCGTGCTGCGCAGCCTGACGAAGACGTGGGGCCTGGCCGGGCTCCGGATCGGTTACGTCCTCGCCGCCCCGGAGACGATCGCCGCCCTGGAGCGCGCCCAGCCCCTGTGGCCGGTCTCCACCCCGGCCCTCGCCGCGGCCGTGGCGTGCATGGAGCCCCGGGCCCTGGCGGAGGCCGCCCACGCGGCGCACCGCGCGTCCACCGACCGGGCCCATCTCGTCGCCGGGCTGCGGGAGTTCGCCCCGGACGGACTCCGGGTGGTCGAACCGGCCGAGGGCCCCTTCGTCCTCGTACGACTGCCGAGGGCCGCCGCCGTACGACACCATCTGCGCGACCTGGGTTTCGCGGTGCGGCGCGGGGACACGTTCCCGGGACTCGGCGAGGAGTGGCTGCGGCTCGCGGTGCGGGACCGGGCGACGGTCAACTCCTTTCTGCAGGCGCTGGATCAGGCCGTGACGCTGGCCCAGCACTGAGGCGGGTGCCGTCGGGGAAGCGGATCTCGACGGTGCCGGCCGGCGTGGGCCTGGCCTCCGCGCCCGTGACCGGCACGTCGGTGCCGAGGGCCACGAGGGTGACCAGGAGCGGCCCGGTGCCTTCGAGGACGGGGGTGGCCGAGTACCGGCCGTACGCGTTGGTGTCCTCGGCCGCTGCGACCGTCCCGGCGCC
This sequence comes from Streptomyces sp. NPDC001668, assembly GCF_042893155.1. NCBI lineage: Bacteria > Bacillati > Actinomycetota > Actinomycetes > Kitasatosporales > Streptomycetaceae > Streptomyces > Streptomyces sp. NPDC001668. The sequence goes on along the minus strand of NZ_JBIAUQ010000010.1, from coordinate 233,231 downwards.
CTCGCCCCAGCCGTACAGGCCGACGATCGCGCTCGTCAGTCCGTCCGTCGCCCGGCGGACCCGCGCCCAGCCGGGGCCGGTCTCCGCGGCCGGCGGCGCGGTGTCGTCGGCGAGGGCCCACCCTCCCTCTCTCACCCTGCCGGTGTGAGCCTCGTCGACGCGGTGCACACGCACCTCCCACGGGCCGTGGACCACGCTCACCGTCTCGACGCGGTGGCCGAGCGCGCGGTGCCAGGAGGCGGCCCTGTTGCCCTCGCAGTGCAGCGGGTGGATGCGGCCGCGGGGGGACGGGGTGCCGTCGGGGGCCAGCAGGGCCAGGTGGTTGTCGGGGCCGAGGGGGGTCTCGGGGGCGGTGGCGGTGGAGTAGGCGAGTTTGGCGTAGTGGGGGTTGTCGTCGTCGGTCGCGGGCGGGGGCGGGAGGCGGTCGGTGCCGTGGTTGACGAGGCGGACGACGCCGTCGGAGGCGGTCGAGTGGAGCAGCCAGCCGGGGGCGGGGAGGGCGCGGACGGTGTCGGTGGTGTCGACGGGGCCGGGTTCCTCGGGGGCCGTCCACACCGGGTGGTCGGCCGGCAGCAGCAGGCCGAGGAAGGCCTTGCTCGCCCAGTACGGGGAGGCGGGGCCGGAGTAGCGCTGGAGCACTCCGGAAAAGGGCCGGTACCAGCCGAGGGTGAGCAGGCCGTGTTCGTCGGGGACGCCCCGCTCGGTGAAGTGCTTCAGGGTGCCGGAGGCGAGGCGGCGGGTGAGGCCGGGCGGCAGCGGGGTGGCGTCGGCGAGGGCGCCCGCCCAGAGCGGGGCGGCGGCGGCGAACCGGTAGGTGAGGGAGCGGCCCTGGTGGACGGGGGCGCCGTCGGAGCCGAAGAAGTACGGGTGGACGCCGAGGAACTCGCGCAGCCGGTCGCGGTGGCGGGCCACGGTCCCGGGGTCGGCGCGCGGTCCCGCGATCCGGGCCCAGAGCACCGGGTACAGGTGCAGCGCCCAGGCGTTGTAGTAGTCGAACTTCTTCCCGTCGCCGTCGGTGTACCAGCCGCCGCCCCGGTACCAGTCGTCCAGCCGCGCGAGGCCCGCGTCGATCTCCGACCGGCTGTGCGGGGCGCCGACGGAGGCCAGGAACTCCTCCGTGATCACCTGGAACAGCCGCCAGTTGGAGTCGTTGACGGTCGCCCCGACGAAGTGGCCGAGCCACTCCACCACCCGGCCCCGCACACCGTCGTCGAGCCGGTCCCACAGCCAGGGCCGGGACTCGTGCAGCGCGAGGGCGACGGAGGCCGCCTCCACCATCGGCTGGGCGCGGTCGGTGATCGGCGGCCAGTGCTCGGGGTGGTGCGGATCGGTACCGACGGCGAGCCCGGCGGCGTACCGCTCGATGAGCGCCGGGCCGACCCGCCCCGCCGACCCGGCGATCCGGAAGGCGGCGAGCAGGAAGGACCGCGCGAACCCCTCCAGGCCATCGGACCAGGCCCCGGAGTGGCTGGGCGGCCCGGGCAGCCGGTACTGGGCGAAGCCGGGGGTGGCGTAGGGCAGCAGACCGTCGAGCAGCCGGTCGGCCACGGCTTCCCAGTGGGCGCGGGTCCATCCGGTGACGGGAGAACGCAGGGGGTCGGCGGGCGGCAGGCCGGGGTGGTGCGTCGGGTCGTCGGGGAGCGACACATGCGGCGCGGTCATACGGGGGTGAGTCCTCCGTCGGTCGGTGGTGGGGCGACGCTTCGGCGTACGACGATGTGCGTGCCCAGCAGATGGTGGCTTCCGGCGGCGTGTTCGGGGTCGCGCAGGGCGATCCGTACGGCGGCCCGGCCGAGTTCCTCGGCGGGTGTGCGGACCGTGGTCAGCGGGGGGTTGAAGTCCTCGGCGAGCGGGATGTCGTTGTAGCCGACGACGGAGATGTCCGCCGGTACACCGAGCCCGGCGTCGGCGATGGCGCGCAGCGCCCCGGCGGCGACCATGTCGTCCCCGGCGACGACGGCCGTGAACTCCCGGGTCTCCTTGAGCAGTTCGGCCATGGCGCGCAGACCCGCCGCGCGTCCGAGACCGCAGTCGACGACCCGTGCGGCCGCCGGCGGCAGCCCGTGCTCGGCGAGCGCGGCCCGGTATCCGGCGACGCGTGCGTCGAGCGCGGTGTTCCCGGGCAGCCCGCCGAGGAAGACGATCCGCCGGTGCCCCGCGGAGAGCAGGTGCCCGGTGACGGCCCGGGCCCCGGCCTCGTTGTCGAACTCGACGACCAGCGCCGGGATGTCCGGATCGGGAGCGGGGCGGCCGCACAGCACCAGCCGGGCCCCGGAGGAGTCGAGGGCCTGCGCGTAGTGGGCCACCCGCTCGCGGTACGCCTCGTCCTCGACGACCCCGCCGACGAGGATCACCAGCCGGGCCCCCTCCTCCCGCATCAGCTGCACGAACTCCATCTCGCGCTGCGGGTCCCCGCCGGTCGCCCCGACCACGCACAGCCAGCCGCGGTCGGCGGCCTCGGCCTCCACTCCCTCGGCGACCTGGGCGTAGAAGGGGCTGGTGACCTGGCGGACGACGACGGCGGCCATCTTGCGGCCGCCGCCGACCAGCGCCCGGGCGTGCGCGTTGGCGACGTAGTCGAGGTCGCGGGCGGCCCGCAGGACGCGGGCCCGGGTCGCGGCCGGTACCGGGTGGTTGCCGCTGAGCGCGCGCGAGGCCGTCGCCATCGACACCCCGGCCCGCTCGGCTACGTCACGGATCGTGACCCGCCGCCTGGACCCCGGCTCCGTCATGTCGTTCTCCATCCCCCGCGTCTCCTGTTCCACCGGCGGCGCCTCATGTGTTGGCCGCGTAGTCCTTCGCGAACTCCCCGGCCATTCTGTCGCCGCCCTGGGCACGCCACTTCTTGACCACCGCGTCCCACTCGGACAACGGCAGCCGCCCGGCGACGATCCCGGTGACGGCGTCGTCGAGCATGGCCTTGAGCGTGGTGCCCTGGGCGTTCCTGGTGCGGGACTGGAGGCCGTTGGAGGCGTTGCGGATGGCGTGCGGCACGACCTTCCGCTGCCAGGAGTGCAGGGCCCGTACGGCGTCCGGCATGCCCGGCACGAACAGCACCTGCGGTCCCTCGGCGAGGTACTTCAGGGGCAGGTTGGTGTTGTTCTCGACCTCGCCGAGCTCGGTCGGCTCGGGCGAGCCGTCCTTGCCGCGGGTGAAGTGGGTGCCCTCGACGCCGTAGTGGACGAGCTCCCACTCCTGGCTGCCGAAGGGGGCGGCGAGGTAGTCGAGGATGCGCAGGAGGAGCTCGACGCGCTCCTTCCTGGCCTTCTTCAGGACGGTGTACCCGAAGGAGCGGCGGGCGGCGACGATCCCGCCCATCTCGCCGTCCACGCTGTACGGCAGGGCTGCGGCCGGGGTCAACTTGCCCTGTGACTCGCGGTACTTGGGCAGGTAGGCGCCGAAGCCGTCCTGCATGGAGCCGACGGTGCCGTTGTAGTAGAGGGTGGTGAGGTCGATCTGGGAGACGGAGGTCGAGTCCGGGTAGTAGGAGCCGTTCTTGCGGAGTTCGGCCTGGAAGGCGATGGCCGCCTTGTAGCGTTCGTCGGCGGCGCAGTGCCGGAAGGTGCCGTCCTTGGCGACGGCCCACTCGTTGGGCGCGCGGTGGGCGGCGGCGTGCACGGCGTTGCCGAACAGGGAGCCGTTGGCGGCCCCGAGGGCGTAGGTGCGGCCGCTGGTGGCCCGCTGGGCGACGGCGGCGAAGTCCTCGGAGGTCCACCCCTCCTTCATGCCGGCGTCGGTGAACAGGCCCTGGTTGAGCCAGAGGGTGGAGCCGGGCAGCGGGCGCTCCAGCGGGATGCCGTAGATGCGGCCGCCGATACGGCCCATGTCCTGCCAGGCGTGAGTGGGGATGCCGGCCAGGTTCGGGTAGTCGGCGATCGCCTCGCCGGAGAGGTACGGGGTGAGGTCCTCGGCCCTGCGCTGCACGAACTCGGCCTCGCGGGGCAGGACGAAGCCGGAGAACAGGTTGATGATGTCGGGCAGGGTGTCGGGGTCGCCGGCCATGACGGTGGCCATCTTCTTCTGGTAGTCGGCCTGGGAGACGATCGTGTACTCGATCTTCACGCCGAGCGCCTTCTCGACGGCGGCCCAGAACCGGTTCGCCGAGGCGGGCTTGGGCGGGGTGCCGAAGGACACCGACATGACCTTGACGGTCGAGCCGTCTCCGGGGGTTCGGGAGACGGACCTGACGAGGTCGGCGGGGTAGGCGGTGTATCCGGCCTGGACGCCCGCCTCGGTGGGGGCGAGGTCCGGCTTGGGTCCGCTCGCCGCCTTGTAGGCGGGCCAGGGGGCCAGTTTCTTGCCCGCGTTGGAGACGTCGCTGTCGCCGGAGCCGGTGGAACAGGCGGTCAGCGCGCCGGGGAGGGAGAGGGCTCCCGCGGACAGCAGCAGGGTGCGTCGGGACAGGCTGGGCATGGGTGAATCACCTCGTGTCGGCTGGTGTGAGCTCGGGTCAGCTCTTGATGGCGCCGGTGAGCACGCCCTTGGTGAAGTACTTCTGGAGGAAGGGGTAGATCAGCAGGATCGGCACGGTGGCGATGACGAGGACCGCCATCTGCACGGTCTGCGGGGCGGTGACGGTGCCCTCGCCGGTGGTGGCGTCGGTGAGCCCGGAACCGGCCACCACGTAGGTGCGCAGCACCTGTTGGAGGGGCCAGTGGTCGCTCTCCAGGTAGAGCGAGGCGTAGAACCAGGAGTTCCAGTACGCCACCGCGTAGAAGAGTCCCACGACGGCCAACGCGGCCTTGGACAAAGGCAGTACGACGGAGACCAGCACCCGCCAGTCCCCCGCCCCGTCGAGACGCGCGGCCTCGTACAGCTCGTCGGGGATGCCCTGGAAGAACCCGCGCAGGACGACCAGGTTGAAGACGTTCACCAGGACGGGCAGGACCAGCGAGGCGTAACTGTCCAGCAGGCCCAGCTCCTTGACCAGCAGGAAGCTCGGGATCATGCCGGGCGGGAAGAGGAAGGTGAACAGGATCAGCAGAAGTGCCGGGCGGCCGCCGAGGACGCCGGGGCGGGCGAGGGCGTAGGCGAGGGTGACCGTGCACAGCAGGCTCAGCGCGGTCCCCACGACGGTGACGCCGACGCTGACCCCGAGGGCGTGGGTGACGATGCCGCCGTCGAGGATGTCGCGGTAGGCCTTCAGTGACGGGTCCGTCGGCCACAGCACCCAGCCGCCGTTGGCCACGACCTCCTCCGTGGAGGCGAGCGAGGTCGACACGATGACGAGGAACGGCACACAGACCAGCAGGACGACCACGGCGAGGGCGAGCGCCTTGCCGGCCTGGGTCACCGGCTTCGGCTTCTCCATCCATCCCGGACGGGTCTGGGCACTCACCTGTAGACCCCCTGTTCGCCGAGGCGGTGGGCGACCTTGTTGGCCGCGTAGACGAGGAGGGCGCCGACGACACCCTTGAACAGGCCCGCCGCGGCGGCGAATCCGTAGTCGCCGCCGACGATGCCCTGGTAGTAGACGAAGGTGTCGATGATCTCGGAGGCCTCGGGACCGACCGCGTCGCGCTGGAGCAGCATCTGCTCGAAGCCGACGGAGAGGATGTCACCGAGCCGCATGATCAGCAGCAGCACGATCACCGGGCGGATGGCGGGCAGGGTGACGTGCCAGAAGCGCCGCCAGGGGCCCGCGCCGTCGATCGCGGCGGCCTCGTACTGCTGCTCGTCGACCTGGGCGAGGGCCGCGAGGAAGATGATCGTGCCCCAGCCGGCGTCCTTCCAGATGACCTGGGCGACGACGAGCGGCTTGAAGGCGTCGGGGTTGCCGATGATGTCGACGGTGTGCAGACCCATGCCGTCCAGGCCGGAGTTGAGCAGCCCGGTGTCGCCGAGCAGCTGCTGGAAGAGGGCGACGACGATCACCCACGAGATGAAGTGCGGGAGATAGGCGACCGACTGCACGAACCGGCGGACGCTGCTGCGGGTGAGGCTGTGCAGCAGCAGGGCGAGGCCGAGCGGGACCGGGAAGTAGAAGACGAGCTGGAGGACGGCGATCCAGACCGTGTTGAACACCGCGTCCCAGAACGCGGTGTCCTCGAACATCCGCCGGAAGTTGCCGAGTCCGGTCCAGGGGCTGCCCCACAGGCCGTCGAAGGGGACGTACTCCTTGAACGCGATGACGTTGCCGGCCAGCGCGCCGTAGTGGAAGAGCAGGAAGTAGGCGAGGCCGGGCAGCATCAGCAGGAAAAGGGCTCTGCTCTGGAAGCGTTTTCGTCGGACGACTGCCAAGACTCTCCCTCTTCCTGGTGGGGTGGAACGAAGAGGAAGTTAAAGCGCTTTCATGCAAGGGTCAACACTTCTGACAAAGGCGGGGAGTTGAGGCAGGTCAGCGGTGCGGGGTGCGCTGCGGGCACGAGTGAAAACGCTCTCATAGCGCTAGGTTCGGGCACTGCGGCCCAGGAGGACGCTCGCGATGATCACCCACACGCCGGCGAGCATGAAGGCGAAGAACCCGACCCAGGGGATGAAGACCAGGACACCGAGGACGAGCGCGGCCCAGCTCAGCCAGCGGGGCAGCGGCGAGCCGTTGGCGCGGACCGTGGCCAGACCGGCGGCCAGGAGCATCAGGCCCATCCCGCCGACGAACGGGATGAAGAAGTCCTCGTTGATCGCGTTGAGCGTCTGGAGCGCCTGCGGGCTCGCCGTGGCCTTGTCCGAGAGGTCCAGCAGGGCCAGGGTCAGCGTCGCGCCCACCAGGAAACCCACGGCGATCAGGACACCGCCCGCCAGGACCACGCGGTGCAGCCACTCGTGGGCGGGAGGCAGGTCCCGGACGGCGCGGGCCAGGTACGCGGCGAAGAAGACGAACAGCACCGCGGCGATGACCAGGAGATACAGGCTCACGGCGGTCTGCGCGCGGTGGTCGTCGTAGTACGCGTTCACCTTGCGGCCGGACGCGCCGACGCCCGGAGTGTCGCCGAGCATGAGGAAACCGGCGACCGTGAGCGCCACGGCCACGACACCGGTGAGCGGTGCAACACGCATGGGGACCTCCTCACCCCCGGCAGAGCAGCCCCCTCACTTCTCACGGTGGCAGAATTGCGACCACTGCGCCATCCGGGTGAGTGCCGGGCGCCGACTCGTCACGCACCGCCCTCGGGCGCACCGTACCGATGGCATCCCACCGCGCGAGTGGGCCGCCGCCCGGACCAAGGTGCCCCTCCGGCCCCTCGCCCGGGCCGCGGTCGACGGCCACGGTCAGCCCCGGCGCCGGGCCGCCGCCACCGCCACCAGGTACGGCATCCGGGAAACCCCGCTCTGGCCGCCCGGTCCAGTGCCGGTCCCGGCCTGGCTCCCCCCTTTCGGCCCGGGGTCCGCCCCCCTCGCTCAGGAAGGCGCCACGGTCAGCCCCGGCGCCGGGCCGCCGCCACCAGGTACGGCATCCGGGAATCCCCGCTCTGGCCGCCCGGTTCGGTGCCGGTCCCGGCCTGGCTCCCCCTTCGCCCCGGGGTGCGCCCCCGCTCAGGAAGGCGCCACGGTCAGCCCCGGCGCCGGGCCGCCGCCACCGCTCCCCCGCCGGCCACGAGCAGTGCGAGTGCCCCACCCGCCAGGTACGGCGTCAGGGAGCTGCCGCCGGTCGAGGCCAGGGCCGCCTCCTTGGCGGGGCCGCTCTGGGGCTTGACGTCGTCCGCGGGGGGCTCCGAAGCGGCGGGCGCGGCCGGGGCCTCGCAGGTCGCCTTCGCGAGGGTCAGAGTGCCTTCGACCTCGGCGACGCCCAGCTTCAAAGGGTTGACGGAGATGTCGAGTTCGAGCGCGGTGGCGGCGGCCGTGCGCGAGGTGGTCACGTTCTTCGACAGGTCGAGGCGGACCTCACCGACGCCGGGGACCTTCACGTCGGTCGGGCCGCCCGCGGTCACCGTGACCTTCTTGCCGAGCACCGTCACCGCGCCGAGGAGGTTCGAGGAGGCGGTCGGCGTCTTACCGGCCTCGCAGGTCACCTCCGAGGTGATGCCCTCGATCTCGATGAGGGACAGCAGCGGCAGACCGGGGACGTGGAGCTTGGCGTGGCTGAGGCGGGTGGAGGCCTCGGCCCTCCCTTCCGTGACCGTCGCCTTCGCGTCGGCGGCCTCGGCGGCCAGCACGCTGAAGGGCTGCCCGCCGTCCACACCGTCCAACTCGGCCGTCAGCGCGGTCCGTTCGGCGCTCCGGGGTGCCTGGACCTCGTTGAGGGCGACCGCGAGCGGGACGTTCGCGGTCCTGTCGAGCAGATGGACGTCGAGCCCGGTGCGCAGGACGACGGCGCTCGCGCGGCCCTCGTCGCCGGTCGCGTGCGCGGCGCCCGCGCCGGCCAGTGCGGGACCCGCGGCCAGGACGGTGGCCGTCGCCACGGTGGCGAGACGGCGTGCGGGCATGCGGAAGTCGGTGCTGTTCAAGGCGGTGGGACCCCCAGAGAGGACTGGCTCGGGACCTCGAAAGGATGTCGTACCGCCGGTCGTTCGACAGCGGTCCGCCGGGAGTTCACACGATCGGGGCGCATCCGCGCACGCTTTCGAGCCCGCCTTCGCGCCCTACTTCGCACCCGCCTTCGTGCCCGCCTTCACGCCCTCCTTCGCGCCCGCCTTCAAGCGGTGGCTACTCCGGCACCCGGCCGTTCAGCACGACGTGGAGCGGGTCCGCGAGCACGCGTACGTCCGCGCGCGGGTCCTGCCCGTACACCACCAGGTCCGCGGCGGCGCCTTCCTCCAGCCCCGGCCGCCCCAGCCACTCCCGGGCGCCCCACGTGGTCGCCGCCAGGGCGTCCAGCGGGGGGATTCCGGCCGTGACCAGTTCCGCGACCTCCGCCGCGACCAGGCCGTGCGGGAGGGTGCCGCCCGCGTCGGTGCCGACGTAGACCGGGATGCCGGCGTCGTAGGCACCGCGGACGGTGTCGTAACGGCGTTCGTGGAGCCTGCGCATGTGGGCGGACCAGCGGGGGAACTTGGACTCGCCGCCGTCCGCCAGCTTCGGGAAGGTCGCGATGTTGACCAGGGTCGGGACGATCGCGACACCCCGCTCCGCGAAGAGGGGGATCAGATCGTCCGTGAGGCCGGTGGCGTGTTCGACGCAGTCGATGCCCGCCTCGACCAGGTCCTGGAGGGAGTTCTCGGCGAAGCAGTGCGCGGTGACCCGGGCGCCCAGGCGGTGGGCCTCCGCGATCGCCGCCTCGACCGCGTCGCGGGGCCAGTTGGGGGCCAGGTCGCCCACCTCGCGGTCGATCCAGTCGCCGACCAGCTTGACCCAGCCGTCGCCCCGGCGGGCCTCTTGGGCGACGTACGCGACGAGGTCCTCGGGCTCGATCTCCCAGGCGAAGTTCCTGATGTAGCGGCGGGTACGGGCGATGTGCCGGCCGGCCCTGATGATCTTCGGAAGATCCTCGCGGTCGTCCACCCAGCGGGTGTCGGAGGGCGACCCGGCGTCGCGGATCAGGAGGGTGCCGGCCTCCCGGTCGGTCAGCGCCTGATTCTCGGCCACGTCCTGGTCGACCGGGCCGTGCGGGCCCAGGCCCACATGGCAGTGCGCGTCCACCAGGCCGGGCAGCGCCCAGCCGGACACCGTACGGACGTCGCGCGCGGCGACGGGACGGTCGTAGGAGATCCGCCCGTCGACCACCCACAGTTCGTCCCGGACCTCCTCGGGGCCGACCAGGATCCGGCCCTTCACGTGCAGCACCGCGCGATCGCTCATGCACCGCACCCTAGCCAGCCCGGGGAGCGTCGTCCGGGTCAGGTCGGTGGACGGGGCCGGCCCGGGTCACTGCTCCCAGGGCGGTGGTCCGTCGAAGGCGAGCTGGTGGACGTCGAAGAGGACCGCCGCCTCGACGCCGAGGGCGGGGCCGGCCTGGCGGGCCGCCCAGGTCAGGAAGGGGCGCGGTGCGAAGGCGCCCGCGCCGAGGCCCTTGGTGTACTCGGCGTGCGCGGCCAGGGAGGCGATGCCGCGCTCCAGCGGTTCGCCGGTGACGTCGACGCCGTGCGTGGGCCGGTCGGTGCCGGCGACGGCCACGAAGCGGACACCGCCCCAGGGTTCGAGGCCCTCGTCGGCCAGTTCGGGGAAGATCCAGCGGTTGCCGGCGTCGCGGGCCGCGTCGATCGCGGCGAGGCCCACCACGCGGTGGTCGGCCTGGTTGACCACCCCGGCGACCATCCGCACGGTGTACGCCCCGGTCACCACGGCCTCGGGCCGGTGCCGTCGGATCGCCCGCACGATGTCCCGGCGCAGGGCCGGGCCCTCCTCGATCATCCCGTCGCGGTGGTCGAGGAACTCCACGGTGTCCACGCCCACTTCCCGCGCGCCCGCCCGCTCCTCGGCCTCGCGCAGCGGGCCCGCCTGGTCCGGGTGCAGCCCGTCGATGCCCGCCTCGCCGCGGGTGACCAGCAGATACGCGACCCGCTTGCCCTGGGTCGTCCAGCGGGCCACCGCGGACGCCGTCCCGTACTCGATGTCGTCCGGGTGCGCCGCCACGGCCAGGCAGCGCTCCCAGTCCTCCGGCAGCGGGGGCAGCGTGCCGCCCGCTCCGAAGCCACCCGTGTCGTCGAGAGTCGTCATGCCCGAATGATGGCGGTTGTCGGCTCTGCGGGACAGGGGAACGTACGTCCCGCGACAGGGGGACGTACGTCCCCTTTCAGGTGCCCTTCGCCGTGCCCTTCGCCGTGCCGTTTCCGGGGCCGTTCTCCTCCACGTCGGCCATCGCCGGGTCGAGGAGCCGGGAGAGGAAGTGGCGGGTGCGCTCGTGGCTCGGGGCGCCGATGACCCGGTCCGGGGTGCCGTCCTCGACGATCATTCCGTCGTCCATGAAGACGACCCGGTCGGCGACCTCGCGGGCGAAGGTCATCTCGTGGGTGACGACCATCATCGTCATGCCCTCCTGCGCGAGCATCCGCATGACCGCGAGCACGTCGCCCACCAGCTCCGGGTCCAGGGCCGAGGTCGGCTCGTCGAAGAGCATCACCTCGGGGCCCATGGACAGGGAGCGGGCGATCGCGACGCGCTGCTGCTGGCCGCCGGACAGGGAGGCGGGGTAGGCGTCGGCCTTCTCGGCGAGGCCCACCCGCTCCAGGTTCTCGGCGGCCACCTTCGCGGCCTCCGCCTTGCCCCGCCTCAGGACCCTGCGCTGCGGCAGCGTGAGGTTCTCGGTCACGGTGAGGTGCGGGAACAGGTTGAACTGCTGGAAGACCATGCCGATACGGCGGCGTACGGCGTCGATGTCGACGTCGGGATCGGTGAGTTCGGTGCCGCCGACGAAGACCTGGCCCCTCGTCGGCTCCTCCAGGAGGTTCACGCACCTGAGCAGCGTGGACTTGCCCGAGCCCGAGGGGCCGATCACACAGACGACCTCGCCCTGGCCGATCTCCAGGTCGATGCCCTTGAGGACCTCGTTGGTGCCGAACGACTTGTGCAGACCGCGGACTTCGATCTCCGGCCGGCTCGCCTCAACGGTCATTTCACGGCCTCCTGGGCCTTGGCCTCCATACGGCGGACCACGAACCCGAGCGGGATCGTCACCAGCAGGTAGCACAGGCCTGCGACGAGGATCGGCGTGGAGTTGGCGGTCGTACTGGCCAGGTCGCGGCCGTACTTGGACAGTTCGCGCTCCTCCAGGGTGACGCCGAGGAACAGCACCAGGGAGGAGTCCTTGAAGAGCAGGACGAGTTCGTTGGTCAGCGGCGGGAGGATGATCCGGAAGGCCTGCGGGACGATGATCGAGACCATCGCGCGGGCCGGGGAGAAGCCCAGTGAACGGGCCGCCTCCATCTGCCCCTTGGGCACCGCCTGGATACCCGCACGGATCGTCTCCGCCATGTACGCCGCCGCCACCAGGCCGAGCGCGAGGGCGACCTTGCCGTAGGTGCCGCCGATGATCTCCGTGCCGGGGAACGCGAGCGGTACGGCCACGCCGATGAAGATGAAGATCAGCAGCGCGGGCAGCCCGCGGAAGATCTCGATGTAGACGCCGGCGAACCAGCGGTACGGGCCCACCGAGGACAGCCGCATCAGCGCGATGACCATGCCGAGGACGAGTCCGACGACGAAGCCGGACAGTGTGTAGAGCACGGTGTTCTTCAACGCCAGCGTGATGACCTCGGGGAACATCTGGCCCGCGATGTCCGCCTGCGCGAACTGGTTCTTCAGCCGCCCCCAGTCCGCCGAGACCGCGAAGGCGATCACGGCGGCGACGAAGACGGCGTACTGGACACCGCGGGACAGGCTGCGCTTCTGACGTCGGGTCAGGCCCTTTTTGCGCGGCTGGAGTTGCGTGTCCGTCGCGGTCATGAGGCGGCGGGAGAGGCGACCGACTCGTCGTACGGGCCGATCCACTTCTCGTAGAGCTTCTTGTACGTGCCGTCGGCCTTGGCGTCGGAGAGCGCCTTGTTGATGGCGGCCCGCAGCTTGGTGTTGCCCTTCTTCACCGTGAAGCCGTACTGCTCACCGGTGTTGATGTTGTCCGCGACCTGGAAGGCGTCCGCGTTGGCCTTGTCCTTCAGCCAGCCCTGGACGACCGGGTAGTCGATGACGACGGCCTTGACCTGGCCGGAGCGCAGGCCGTTGAGGACGGCGTCGGAGGATTCGAAGGAGACCGGGTCGAAGCCCTGGGCCTTGACGTAGTCCTCGCCGGTGGTCTGCGCCTGGGCGCCGAGCTTGACCTTCTTCGCCTTGGCGTCGGCGAGCGAGGAGATCCCGCTGCCCTTGGCGACGAGGAGAGCCTGGGTGGCGTCGAAGTACGGGTCCGAGAAGTCGACGTTCTTCTTGCGCTCCTCGGTGATGGTCATGCCGGCCGCGGCCAGGTCGCACTCGCCGGAGTTGAGGAACGCGCCGGTCTTGAAGTTCTCGAAGGGGGTGTCGATGATCTTCTGCTTCACGCCCAGGTCCTTGGCGACCAGGTCGATGAGCGAGACGTCGAAGCCCTGGTACTTGCCGTCGATCTCCGACTGGAACGGCGGGTACGGCAGGTGGGTGCAGGTGGTGAGCTGTCCGGCCCTGACCAGTTCGACCCCGCCCGCGGCGGTCTTCGAACCGCTGCCGCCGTCGTCGCTGGAGGTACAGGCGGCGACGAGCAGGAGCCCGGCCGTCGCGGTGGTGGCGGCCAGGACGCGGGTCCGGCGCCCGGAGAGGGTGTTCACGGAAGGCCTCCTGTGGGGGAACTGTGGGTTCCGATTATAAGGAAAAGTTTGGGTCTCTCAAACCAAACCGATGGTCGCGAGGCCGTTCAGCCTAAGAAGTCGCCGGTCGTCGGGGGCTGATCGGGAACGGTTACGCTCGTTCACGTCTACCCCAGTGAGCGAAGAGAGCACCGTCGTGACGCACCCCTTCCTGGACCTGGCCCCGCTCGGCGCGGCGCAGTTCGCCTCGATCGAGGACCGCGTGGCGCGGCTGCTGCGCACCGAGCAGGACGTCGTGATCATGCAGGGCGAGGCGCTGCTGCCGCTTGAGGGGGCGATCCGCTCCGCCGCCGGTGCGGGTACGACCGCGCTGAACGTCATCACCGGCCCGTACGGGCAGACCTTCGGCGACTGGCTGCGGGACTGCGGCGCGACGGTGATCGACCTGGCGGTGCCGTTCCACACGGCGGTCACGGCCGAGCAGATCTCCGCGGCGTTCGAGGAGCACCCGTCGATCGACTTCGTGTCGCTGGTGCACGCGGAGGCGGCGACCGGCAACACGAACCCGGTCGCGGAGATCGGAGAGGTCGTACGGCGGCACGGGGCGCTGTTCTACCTGGACGCGGTCGCCTCGGTGGGGGCGGAGCCGGTGCTGCCGGACGCGTGGGGTGTGGACCTGTGCGTGATCGGGGCGCAGAAGGCGATGGGCGGGCCCGCGGGGGTGTCGGCGGTGTCGGTGAGCGAGCGGGCGTGGGCGCGGATGGCGGCGAATCCGGCGGCGCCGCGACGGTCGTACCTCTCGTTGCTGGACTGGAAGGAGCGCTGGATCGACGGCGGCCGCAAGACCCTGCTGCACGCTCCGGCGCAGCTGGAGATGCTGGCGCTCGAGGCGTGCGTCGAGCGGATCGAGGCGGACGGTCTTGAGGCGGTGATGGGCCGGCACCGGGCCGCTGCCGCGGCGACGCGGGCGGGGGCGAGGGCGTTGGGCGGCGGTCTGGAGCCCTATGTGTACGAGGACCACGAGGCCGCTCCGGTGGCCACGACGCTGCGTTCGCCGTCCGGCGTGGCGGCCTCGGAGCTGGTGTCCCGGGCCCTGTCCTCCGACCCCGCGCTGCCGCTGGCCGCGGGTGGGGGCGCGCTGGCCAAGGAGATGATCCGGGTCAACCACTACGGGGTGGATGCGACGCGGGGGGCTGTGCGGGCGTGTCTGGCGGCGTTGGGGGCGGCGCTGTTCGAGAAGGGTGCGGTTGTGGACGTGGAGGGCGCACTGCGCGCGGCGGACGAGGCTTGGCGTTGAGCGGGCGGGCAGTCCCTCGCGGGTCCGGGCGCGACTGAGGCACCGTGGCGGCCCACCGCGCGCGGCAGCCCCTGGCCGGCCCGTGCCCGGCTGCGGCACCGTCGTGGCTGGGCGCGCAGTTCCCCGCGCCCCTGAAGGGCGCCAGCCTGGAGCGGCGTCCAGTTGCGCTCCCGGCTGCACCCACCCCCCGCAGCCACCCCGGCCCCCGTCCCGACCGCCGCACCCTCGTGGCCGGGCGCGCAGTTCCCCGCGCCCCTGAAGGGCGCCAGCCTGGAACGGCGTTCAGTTGCGCTCCCGGCTGCACCAACCCCCGCAGCCACCCCGGCCCCCGTCCCGACCGCCGCACCCTCGTCGCCGGGCGCGCAGTTCCCCGCGCCCCTGAAAGGCGCCTGCCCCGAGCGGCGTTCAGTTGCGCTCGGGGCTGAACGAATCCCTCGCCGCCGCGCCGCTGCCACCCTCGGTTCATGACCGCCCATACCCTTCCCGACGGCCGGCCCCTCCCCTTGCTCACCGGCGCCGAGCGCCCCATGCTGGAGAGCTGGCTCGACTTCCACCGGGCCACGCTGGAGTTGAAGTGCGCGGGGCTGGACGACGCGCAGGTGCGCCTCGCCTCCGCGGAGCCCTCCGCGCTCACCCTCCTCGGACTGGTGCAGCATCTCGCCGAGGTGGAGCGGAACTGGTTCCAGCGGGTCGTCGGCGGGCTCGACGTGCCGCCCGTCTTCGAGGAGCCGACCGGGTACGCCCTCTCCCCGGGGCGCGGGCTCGACGAGGCGCTCACCGTCTGGCGGCGGGAGATCACGCGCGGGCGGGAGGTGTGCGCGGGGCTGCGGCTGGAGGACACCGGACGGATCGCCGACGAACCGATGGCCGGCGTCGAGGTCAGTCTGCGCTGGGTGCTCATTCACATGATCGAGGAATACGCCCGGCACAACGGACACGCCGACATCTTGCGTGAACGCGTCGACGGGGTTACCGGTGCATAATTCACGGGGTAATTCCAAGGTTTATCAGAGATTAGCTTCCCGTATTCTTCTGCCCGCTTTCCCTCGACCTAAACGCAAAGATTCTGCGAACGCGAAGCGGCTGAATTCGGGGGGATCTCGTGGGGGTTACATGCTTGTGACGCGTTACACACAGTGATACATTTGCCCGTTATTTGCTGGGCGTAACTGTACATAACGGTCACTTCTTGCGCGCCGACGCGCGCCCGCGTGATAACACACGGACCACTCGTACGTAACCCCATCCGGCGATGCATTTTTAAATTTCCCTCGGTAAATTCAATTCGCATGACTGCCGCACAAGCAGACCTGCAAATCGACCGACCGACGGTCGCGGACGGAGCCGCACTGTGGCGGATCGCCCGCGACTCCGAGGTTCTCGACCTGAACTCGTCGTACAGCTATCTGCTGTGGTGTCGCGACTTCGCCGCCACCTCGGCGGTGGCACGGAACGACCGCGGGGAGCCGATCGGCTTCGTCACCGGGTACGTGCGCCCGGACCGGCCCGGCACCCTGCTCGTCTGGCAGGTGGCGGTGGACTCGGCGTACCGCGGCCGCGGCCTCGCCGCCGCCCTGCTCGACGGACTGACCGCGCGGCTCGCCGCCGAGCGCGGGCTGAGCACCGTCGAGACCACCATCACGCCGGGCAACACCGCCTCCGAGCGGCTGTTCACGGCGTTCGCCGAACGCCGTGGCGCCGCCCTGGCGCGCGAGGTGCTGTTCGACACGAGCCTGTTCCCCGACGGGCCGCACGACCCAGAGGTCCTCTACCGCATCGGGCCCTTCTCCCCCGACTCCGCCACTCCCTCCGCCTGACCCCCCACGCACCCCGAGGAGCGATTCGTCGTGACCATCACCCAGCCCGACCTCAGCGTCTTCGAGACCCTCGAATCCGAGGTGCGCAGCTACTGCCGCGGCTGGCCCACCGTCTTCGACCGCGCGCAGGGCAGCCGCATGTACGACGAGGACGGCCACGCGTACCTGGACTTCTTCGCCGGCGCCGGTTCACTGAACTACGGCCACAACAACCCCGTGCTGAAACGGGCGTTGATCGACTACCTGGAGCGTGACGGCGTCACGCACGGGCTCGACATGTCGACCACCGCCAAGCGCGCCTTCCTCCAGACCTTCCAGGACCTGGTGCTGCGCCCGCGCGACCTGCCGTACAAGGTCATGTTCCCGGGCCCGACGGGCACCAACGCCGTGGAGTCGGCGCTCAAGCTGGCCCGGAAGGTCAAGGGCCGCGAGGCCATCGTGTCCTTCACCAACGCCTTCCACGGCATGTCCCTCGGGTCGCTCGCCGTCACCGGCAACGCCTTCAAGCGGGCCGGCGCCGGTATCCCGCTGGTGCACGGCACGCCGATGCCGTTCGACAACTACTTCGACGGCACCGTCGAGGACTTCCTGTGGTTCGAGCGGCTCCTGGAGGACCAGGGCTCCGGCCTCAACAAGCCGGCCGCCGTGATCGTGGAGACCGTGCAGGGCGAGGGCGGCATCAACGTCGCCCGCCGCGAGTGGCTGCAGGCGCTCGCCGCGCTGTGCGAGCGGCAGGACATGCTGCTCATCGTCGACGACATCCAGATGGGGTGCGGACGGACCGGTGCCTTCTTCTCGTTCGAGGAGGCGGGCATCACCCCCGACATCGTCACCGTGTCGAAGTCGATCAGCGGGTACGGACTGCCCATGTCCCTGTGCCTGTTCAAGCCCGAGCTGGACATCTGGGAGCCGGGCGAGCACAACGGCACCTTCCGCGGCAACAACCCGGCCTTCGTCACGGCCACCGCCACCCTGGAGCAGTACTGGGCGGACGGTTCCGCGATGGAGAAGCAGACCCGGCAGCGCGGGGAGCAGGTCGAGCAGGGGCTCATCTCCATCACCGAGGAGAACCTGGCCGACATCAAGGAGTACCGCGGCCGCGGGCTCGTGTGGGGCCTGGAGTTCCACGACAAGGAGCGTGCGGGCAAGGTGGCGCACCGGGCCTTCGAACTCGGGCTGCTCATCGAGACGTCGGGCCCCGAGAGCGAGGTCGTGAAGCTGCTTCCGGCGCTCACGATCACCCCCGAGGAACTGGACGAGGGACTGAGCATCCTCGCCCGTGCCGTACGGGAAACCGCCTGAAACCACCTGAAACCGTCTGAGAGACCGTCTCAGCACACCGCCCAACTAGGAGGCATCGCAATACCGTGATCGTCCGTTCGTTCAAGGACATCGAAGGCACCGACCGGCATGTGAAGGCCGCGTCCGGGACCTGGGAGAGCAAACGCATCGTGCTCGCCAAGGAACGGGTCGGCTTCTCGCTGCACGAGACGGTCCTGTACGCGGGTACGGAGACGTCGATGTGGTACGCGAACCACATCGAGGCCGTCGTCTGCGTCGAGGGCGAGGCCGAGCTGACCGACCACGAGAGCGGGCAGACGCACTCGATCACGCCCGGGACCATGTACCTGCTGGACGGTCACGAGCGGCACACACTGCGGGTCAAGGAGGACTTCCGCTGCATCTGTGTGTTCAACCCGCCCGTGACCGGCCGGGAGGACCACGACGAGAACGGCGTCTACCCGCTGCTCACCGAACCCGAGTCCGAGGAGGTGTGACCGCACCCATGACCACCACCACCGTCACCGATCTCTACCCCAGCCGCGGCGCCACCGAGGTGTCCGTCCCCCGCAAGGACCCGGTCGTCTGGTCGGCGCCCGGCGCGCCGGGGCCGATCGCCACGGCCGACCTGGAGGCGTTCGAGCGCGACGGCTTCCTCGCCGTCGACCAGCTCATCGGCCCCGACGAAGTGCCCGTCTACCAGCGTGAGTTGGAGCGGCTCGTCACCGACCCGGAGATCCGCGCGGACGAGCGCTCGATCATCGAGCCGCAGTCCAAGGAGATCCGCTCGGTCTTCGAGGTGCACAGGATCAGCGAGGTGTTCGCGAACCTGGTGCGGGACGAGCGGGTCGTCGGCCGGGCCCGGCAGATCCTCGGCTCGGACGTGTACGTCCACCAGTCGCGGATCAACGTCAAGCCCGGTTTCGGGGCCAGCGGCTTCTACTGGCACTCCGACTTCGAGACCTGGCACGCCGAGGACGGCCTGCCCAACATGCGCACGGTGTCCGTCTCGATCGCGCTGACCGAGAACTACGACACCAACGGCGGCCTCATGATCATGCCCGGCTCGCACAAGACCTTCCTCGGGTGTGCGGGTGCCACGCCGAAGGACAACTACAAGAAGTCCCTCCAGATGCAGGACGCGGGCACGCCCTCGGACGAGGCGCTGACCGCGATGGCGTCGGAGTACGGCATCAAGCTGTTCACCGGCAAGGCCGGTTCGGCGACCTGGTTCGACTGCAACGCCATGCACGGCTCCGGCGACAACATCACGCCGTTCCCGCGCAGCAACGTGTTCATCGTGTTCAACAGCGTGGAGAACGAGGCCGTGGAGCCGTTCGCGGCTCCGATCCGGCGGCCGGAGTTCATCGGCGCACGGGATTTCACGCCCGTGCGGTGAGACCGCTTCCCGGCCGGGGCGGGGGGCGGGGGGCCCAGCCCCCCCCCCGCCCCCCCCCCCCGGCGGGGGGGGAGCGCACCCCGGGGCCCCCCCGG
This sequence comes from Streptomyces sp. NPDC001668, assembly GCF_042893155.1. Lineage (NCBI taxonomy): Bacteria > Bacillati > Actinomycetota > Actinomycetes > Kitasatosporales > Streptomycetaceae > Streptomyces > Streptomyces sp. NPDC001668. The sequence continues at coordinate 214,257 of NZ_JBIAUQ010000010.1, read as the reverse complement.
T
>NZ_JBIAUQ010000010.1:0-214248 GCF_042893155.1 Streptomyces sp. NPDC001668 | reverse complement strand
TTTCCCGGGTGATCACCGGCGGGGGTATTTCCGCGGGGCAGGGGTTCGCCGGCCCGTGCGGGGCGACGGTTTCCCGGGGGGCCGGGGTGCACGAGGACCATGCCCTCCTCCGGCACCCGGCCCCGGTCGGTCGGTCAGCTCACCGGTGTCCCGCCAGGTTGGCCTGGACCCAGCTCACGATCCGGCCCGTGGGAGTGCCCGGGACGAAGATCTCCGCGACCCCGCGTTCCTTGAGCAGGGTGATGTCCGCTTCCGGGATGATGCCCCCGCCGAAGACGGCGATGTCCTGGGCGTCCCGCTCCCGCAAGAGCTCCAGGACGCTGGTGAACAGGGTGGCGTGGGCCCCGGACAGGACGGACAGGCCGATGCCGTCGGCGTCCTCCTGGATCGCGGTGTCGACGATCTGCGCGGGCGTCTGGTGCAGGCCGGTGTAGACGACCTCCACCCCCGCGTCCCGCAGCGCCCGGGCGATCACCTTGGCACCGCGATCATGGCCGTCCAGCCCCGGTTTGGCCACCACCACACGAATCGGCACCGTCATACGTCGCCTCCTTGGTCTGCGTTTGCGGATGGTCTGGTCAGAACACGTCCGACGGGGTGTACGTCCCCCACACCTCGCGCAGGGCGTTGCAGACCTCGCCGAGCGTGGCCCGGGCGCGCAGGGCGTCCTTCATCGGGCAGAGGACGTTGTCCTCGCCCTCGGCGGCCTTCTTCAGAGCTGTCAGGGCCGCGTCCACCGCCCGCCGACCACGTTCGGCACGGAGTGTGGCGAGGCGTTCGGCCTGCTGGGCCTCGATGGCGGGGGCGACGCGGAGCGGCTCGTACGGCTCCTCCTCGTCCAACCGGTACCGGTTCACGCCGACCACGACCCGCTCACCGGAGTCCGTCTCCCGCGCGATGCGGTAGGCGTTGCGCTCGATCTCGTTCTTCTGGAACCCGCGTTCGATGGCGGCGACCGCGCCGCCCAAGTCCTCGACCTTCGCCAGCAGTTCCAGAGCCGCCCCTTCCAGTTCGTCGGTCATGCTCTCCACAACGTACGAGCCGGCGAACGGGTCGACGGTGGCCGTCACATCCGTTTCGTAGGCCAGCACCTGCTGGGTGCGCAGGGCCAGTCGGGCCGCCTTGTCGGTGGGCAACGCGATCGCTTCGTCGAAGGAGTTGGTGTGCAGGGACTGGGTGCCGCCCAGTACGGCGGCCAGGCCCTGGACGGCGACCCGGACCAGGTTGACCTCCGGCTGCTGGGCCGTCAGCTGCACCCCGGCCGTCTGCGTGTGGAAGCGCAGCATCAGCGACTTGGGGTTCCGCGCGCCGAACTCCTCCCGCATCACCCGCGCCCAGACGCGCCTGGCCGCGCGGAACTTGGCGACCTCCTCCAGGATCGTCGTGCGCGCGACGAAGAAGAACGACAGCCGTGGGGCGAAGTCGTCGACGTCCATGCCGGCCGCGACCGCCGTACGCACGTACTCGATGCCGTCCGCGAGGGTGAACGCGATCTCCTGCGCGGGTGACGCGCCCGCCTCCGCCATGTGGTAGCCGGAGATCGAGATCGTGTTCCACCTCGGGATCTCGGCCCGGCAGTACTTGAAGATGTCGGCGGTCAGCCGCAGCGAGGGCTTCGGCGGGAAGATGTACGTGCCCCGCGCGATGTACTCCTTCAGCACGTCGTTCTGGATCGTGCCGGTGAGCCGGTCGGCGCCCACCCCCTGCTCCTCGGCGACCAGTTGGTACAGCAACAGCAACACGGCGGCCGGGGCGTTGATCGTCATCGACGTGGAGACCTCGCCCAGGGGAATGCCGTCGAAGAGCACCCGCATGTCGTCGACCGAGTCGATGGCGACCCCCACCTTGCCGACCTCACCCGACGCGATCGGCGCGTCGGAGTCGTGGCCCATCTGGGTGGGCAGGTCGAAGGCGACGGACAGGCCCGTGGTGCCGTGGGCGATCAGCTGCCGGTAGCGGGCGTTGGACTCCGTCGCCGTGCCGAAACCGGCGTACTGCCGCATCGTCCAGGGCCGGCCGGTGTACATGGAGGGGTACACGCCCCGCGTGAACGGGTACGCCCCGGGCTCGCCCAGCTTCTCCGCCGGATTCCAGCCGGTCAGGTCACCCGGCCCGTAGACCGGCACGATCGGCAGTCCGGACTCGGATTCGCGCGCCATGTCGTCTCCCCTACCGCTCCGCCACCGCATCGTGGTCCGCGCGCAGTACTCCCGTCGCGGCGGCGCCTCCGGGCGAGCCGAGCCGGTCGAACACCTCCGCGTTGATGTCCCGGTAGGCGCCCCAGTCCTCGGGCAGTTCCGCCTCGTGGTGAATCGCCTCGACCGGGCAGACCGGCTCGCAGGCCCCGCAGTCCACGCACTCCTCGGGGTGGATGTAGAGCATGCGCGGACCTTCGTAGATGCAGTCGACCGGGCACTCGTCGACGCAGGCCTTGTCCTTGACGTCCACACAAGGCTGAGCGATCACGTATGTCATCTTGGCTTCCTCGCGGATCGACGGAGTCCAGCCGTGGCCAACCCTCGGGCCGGAAGGTGCCGCGGCCTGCCGATGACGTTAGGGAGCGCAGACGCGTGCGGACACCGGCAAGTTCCTGCCGGTACGCGGCGCGCACGGGGGTCGCGCGGGCGAGGAGCGGTACGCGGGCGGGAATGGGTGCGCGGGCGACGAGTGGTGCCGGGGTCGCTCCGCGCGGCGGCGCCCGGTCACGCCGGTGCCGCCAGTACCCGCAGGCAGACGCCGAACGCGTCCCGTACGCGGTCGGCCAATTCCTGGGGTACGTCCGGGCCGAGGGTGGCCGCGTCGCACAGGCGCCGCAGTTTCCGCGGCTTCGCCCGCTGGGCGTCGACCATTTCGGACCAGTGCTCCGCAGGGCACAGCATCCGGGTGACGCCTGCCTGGCGGAACTGCTCCAGGCACCGCTCGGCGTGGAACTCGTCCATGAACACGCCGGTGCCGGCCTGGAGGAGCGGCTGCCAGACGGCGGTGACGAGACCGGCCGTGAGGGCGAGTGGATAGGTGGTGCCGAACACCTCCCAGCCGGGGCCGGGACCGCCGACGGGCGCGGGGCGGTCCTCCGCCGCGGTTCCGTCCAGGTACGACAGCGCCTGCGCGTACAGGTCGCGGTGCCGGTACAGCCGGACCGTGGAGGTCGTGAGGCCGGCCGGCGAGGGGGCCAGGCAGGCCCCGTCGGTGTCGCGCGGCAGTCGGCCGAGCCGCGCGGGGCCCGCCTGCCAGAGGCGTTGCCGATGACGGAAGAGGCGCTCGAAGTCGAGGGCGCCGGTGGCGGCGGCGTTGCCGACCACCACCCGGTGCCGCAGCGCCGGGAGACGTTTCGACACGGCCAGCAGCGTCTCCGCGTTGCGTTGTCCGAGGTAGGTGTCGAACACCACGCACATGTCGGCGTCCGTCGCGGCGAGGATTTCTTCCAGGTCCTGTTCCCCGACGGACGGGGAGATGGGCAGGGCGACCAGGCCCGCCCTGAGGCAGGCCAGGATCAGCGCGGCGCTCCCCCAGCAGTTGGGCACCTGCAGCGCCACGGTCTCGCCCCTGCGGGCGCCGCAGAAGGAGAGCGTCTCCGCGAACCGCTCGACGTTCTCCAGCAACTGGCCGTAGGTGACCGGCACGGCCGCTGACCGGCCGAAGCCGCGGGTGAGCAGCGCCGGACGGTTCGGCAGCGCCGAGGCAACCTGGTAGAGGGCGGTGACGATCGTTTCCCCTTGCGCCAAGCAGGTCAACGGCCCACGAGCCGGGGGCTCGGCGGAGTGATCGGCCACTCTCCCCTCCTCTCTGGTCCTGTCCGGTTCCTATGGGGTGGTCGCCTGCTGGACGAGCCGGGCGACGTGCACCCGGGACGGACAGCCGAGTTTCTGCATGACCTGGCGCAGGTGGTTGATCACCGTCCACTCGGACAGCTCCAGCGCCCTGGCTATCTGGCGGTTCGTCAGGCCGTCCGCGACCATCCTGGCGATCTGCGACTGGCGCGGCGTGAGGTCCCACAGCGTGTCCCCCTCCACCTGGCGCGCGGCGCTCGGGACCGCCAGCGGGGCCGACAGCGCGTCGTTGAGGGCGGCGATCGGTGTGACGCCGCGTATCTGGCGGCTCAGTTCGGTCATGGTGCTGTAGCCCAGGGACGCGTCCAGCCGGGCCAGGAGCCTCTCCAGCGCGCTGCTGTCGTCAGGCTCGGGCAGTTTGTGCCGGGCGCGCAGGGCCTGGGCGATCAGCAGCAGCCTGGCGGACCGGCGCTGGTGGCACTCGTCCACCAGCGGCAGGACACGGGCGGCCGTCTCCAGGGCGTCGGCCACGTCCTGCGATTCACCCACGTCGTACAGCAGGTCCATCGCTTCCCGTATCGCCGCCCAGGCCTCCACGGGTTTCTTCCCGGCCGTCAGGACCCGCGCGAGGTCCATGAGCACGAGCGCCACGGCACGCGGGCCGCCGACGGCGCGCAGATCGCCGAGGGCCGTCGTCAGGTGGGCCTCCGCGTGCGGCTTGCCCGCCGCCGTCTCGACCAGCGCCAGGGTCCGTCGGGCGAGGGCGGCGCTCCGCCGGTCGCCCAGGCGATCGAGCTCGGTCACCGCGTAGGTCACATGGTCGGCCGCGGCGGTGTGATCACCCGTCCTGCGGGCCGCTTCCGCGCTGTGCGCGGCGACCCGGGCGGTCCCGGCGTCGTCGCCCAGTTCGCCGTACAGGCAACGGGCTCGGCTCAGCGCCGCCACGGCACCGTCCGGGTCGCCGAGCGTCAGCGACCACGCTCCCGCCGTCTCTAAGGCGCGCGCCCGCAGCGAGCGGTCGTCGTCCTGCCCGCGCCGGTCCTCCAGCCGCTCGGCGGAACGCAGCAGCCGTTCGTGCATCTCCGCCAGGCAGCGGAGGTCGTAGACCGCTCCGTCCAGCGCGATGAGCATGCGGGCGGCCGCATCGTGCCGGCCGCTGGACTGGAGATGGGAGATCGCGGCCAGGTGGTCGCCGCGCCGGGCCCGGAGGCGCCCCAGCACGGACGCGTGGTCGGGCCCGTTCAGCCGGCAGGCCGCCAGAGCGACGGTTTCCGCGAAGTGCGCGGCATGCCGGTCGCGGGCCTTCACCAGTCCGTCGGGGTCCAGAGGGACATGCACCGAGTAGTAGTGCCGGACCAGGTTCAGCATCGAGAACGTGACCTCGCCGGTGGCCTGCTCCGTCCTCTGCAACAGGCTCATGTGCACCAGAACCTCCAGGTGGCACATGGCCGTGGGCAGGTCGAGGTCCGCGACCCGCCGGGCGGTCTCCGCGTCGAACGGGTTCACGCAGACCGTGAGCTGCTGCAGGAAGCCCCGGTGCTCGGGGGCCAGTGCGCCGTCCCCCCAGGCAAGGGCCTTGGCGAGTGTGCGGTGGCGGGCCGGGAGGTCCAGAAGCCGGCTGCTGGCGGGCCACCTGTCCTGCCGGAGCTGGTTCAGCAGTCCGCGCAGTCCGAGCATTCCCACAGCGCCGGCGCTCAGTTCTATGGCGAGCGGCAGGCCGTCGAGCGCCGCGCAGATGTCGTTGATGACCTGAAGGTCGTCGTCGACGAGGGCGTAGCTCGGCTGCTGTGCGCGTGCGCGTTCCACGAACAGGCGGACCGCGGACGCGTCCGGGTCGGTCACCGACGACCAGTCCGCCACCGATGCGCTGAACGGGCAGACCCAGAAGAGCTGTTCGTCGTAGATGTCGAGGGACACCCGGCTGGTGCTGAGCACGCGCAGTCCGGAGCAACTGGCCACCAACCGGGCGATTCCCAGGGAGAGTCGGGAGGCGACCAGGTCGCAGTTGTCCAGGATGAGCAGCAGCTCCCGGCACTCGATCAGGTCGGCCAGTTCCTCGGGCGTGGAGACCCCCTCACCCTCACCCTCACCCCCACCCCCACCCCCACCGCGGCCGACCGCCCGCGTGACCTGGGCGGCGATCTCGGTCCATGCGGTGAAGTCGTCGTCCGTGTCACCGAGATCGACCACGACCACCAGGCCGCCGGGATCGCACTGCGCGGCGGCCGCGAGCGCCAGCCTGCTCTTGCCCACTCCGGCCGGCCCCGCGAGCGTCAGTATCCTTATGGTCGGATCGAACAGCAGTCCCCGAAGCATCGCGAGCTCGGCGTCTCTGCCTATCACACGAGTATGAGCTGAAAGTTTCGCCGCTTTGAATTGCGGGACAATAATTACGGTCGGCTTCGGCAACCATTTCGGCCGAGGGGACGGCAGTTCGGGAGTCGGCTGCATACGAAGAACCCGTCTTGCAGTAGGGACCGGCCCATCCGGTGCGCACAGTTCAAGCGTCCAGGATAAGACCCATCATCTCGTGATCCAACCCTTTCCCGCGCCAGTCCCTTGAAACCTCAAATACCGTGACGGGCGACAGAGAACCGACAGACCTTCGCCGCTTTCCGATTCCCACCCGGGGAGTGCCGGCGATGGGCGGAGCGGCCGGGACTTCACATGCAGGAAGACCCGAGGACACCAGCGGGCGCACGCCTGTTGACGGGCGAACAGGTGCGGGATTTCGAGTTCTTCCTCCCCTGCACGGGGCGCCGGCCTTCGGCCGTTGGCACGCGGGCGCAGAAAACCCGGACGTGCGGCTTGGCAAGTCGTACGGCAGGGGCGGCATTCATGCCGCATTTTTCCCTGCGCGCTTTGCCAGCGTGTTCAATTCAAAACCGGCCCGAGCTGCCTTGTCAAGGCGATCCCTACCCGGTCGACTTCTATTCTCGATCCACCCGGTTAGGCATGATCCACAGCTTTTATTCACACCTGCCCGCATTGTCACGATGAGGGTGAACACCGGCTTGGCGCCCCAGAGGATTTCCGACCGGCGGGCCGCACACATCGAACTGGTCCGTGCAATAGCAGTTTGTTGCCAGTGCGTTCGACAACCGGTCACACCCCTGCCAGCCACTTGCCATGGCAGGGCCGCGACCGGCGTTCCTAGCATGCAGGTGCGTCGGCGGGTGCGGCAGGCTCACTCGATGGTGTCGGTACCTGCCCATTCGTGTGCGGCTCCCCCTTCGAGCGGGCCGCCCCGGCCTGTGCGGTAGAAGGAGGTGGCGCTCGTGGTATCTCAGATCTCAGCGCTTCACGACCAGGTCGAGGCGAGGGCCGGCAGGACGTCGGGCACCGGCCTCGGATCCGGCGGCGTCAGGCACCTCATGCAACGCCCTGGCAGTCCGGAACAGTTGCTGTTCGGCACCGCGGCTCAAGGAGAGTACTCCTTCGTCCTCTCCGACGAGTTACCCCCCGGCCGGCCCCGGCACGCGGGCTGCGGCAGCGACGCCCTGCACTTCGTGACCGAGGCCACGCAGTCGGTCGCGCATCTGGTGGCACTCAGCCGGCTTCGCTTCGCCGCCGGCCGTCCTCCCGTCCTCACCCAGGCTGCCGTGGGCATCACGGACGTGGAGCCCTGGCGCGCCGGCCGGCGCCCGGCGCCGGTGGTGATGGACCTGACCCTGACCGGCCTGGGCACAGCGGGGGCGCCCAGCGGGTTGAAGTGCACCGCCACCGTGAGCGTCGGCGGGGTGCTCTGTGCGCAGGCCAGCGCGCACTTCGGTTCCCCCGCGCAGGCCCCCCGTCCCGCCGGCGCCGGCCCGCTCGTCCCCTCGGACGGTCCGCACGGTGTCCGGCCGCTCGGCGCCGGCCGGCACGGCCCGCTGCGGGAGTCCGTGCTCAGTGCTCCGCGGGTGGTGCGCGAGCACCACATGCTGATGGACGTCCTGCCGCACCCCCGCGACCCGGCGCTCGTTCCCGCCCGGCCGGACGAGGCCGGCACCGAGCTGCTCGTCGAGGCGTCGTGCCAGGCCGCCGTGCTGACCGCGGTCGAGTTCAGAGGCTTCCGCGGCGCCTTCTGCATCGTGACGGACTGGTCGGGGGAGTTCGCCGGCCCCCTGGCCGGGGAATCGCCGCTGCGCTGTTCCGCCGTACCGGGAACGGTCGCCCGCGATGCCGGCGACCGCCCCCTGCTGCCTGTCCGCGTCGACTTCACCCAGGGCGACGCGTACGTGGGCGCCGTCACCGTCGATGTTCTGCAGGATTGCTGAACTGCCATGAGATTTCACGTCCTCGGACCGCTCCGAGCCGAGCCGCGAACGCCCACGGCGGCCAAGATGCGCACCGTCCTGGGCACCTTGCTCGTCCACGCCGACGAAGTGGTCTCCACGGACGGCCTCATCGACGAGCTGTGGGGTGACGCCCCTCCGCGCACGGCGCTGACCACTCTCCATGTCTACGTGTCCCACCTGCGCAAACTGCTGGCCGACGACGGAGTGCGGCGCGACGAGACAGACGGCGGGCAGCGGGACGAGAGAATCGAGACGAAGCTGCCCGGCTACCTGATGCGCACCGGCCCCGGGGAACTCGATCTGCACCGCTTCGAGACGCTGTACGCCAAGGGACACGGCGCCTACGCCCGGCACGACTTCGCCGGTGCGGCCGACGCGCTGAGGGAGGCGCTGGGCTTGTGGACCGGCCCGCTTCTCGACGGGGTGCCACACGGCCGGCGCCTGGAAGCGGCGGCGAACCGGCTGGAGACACTGCGTCTCGACGCGCTCGAGCAGCGGATCGCCGCGGACCTGTGGCTCGGTCGCCACCGCGAGCTCGTAGGCGAGCTGACCGTCCTCGCCGGTGAGCATCCGTTGCGTGAGACCCTGCACGCCCACCTCATCGTCGCCCTGTACCGCTCCAACCGGCAGTCCGAGGCGCTGACCGTCTACGACAGCCTGCGGCGCTCCCTGATACGGGAGTTGGGTGCCGATCCGGGGACGGGGCTGCGCGAACTGCACCAGCGCGTCCTTCGCTCGGAACCGATCGCGCACGTCGAGGAGTGCCGCCCCGGTGCCCGGGCCGTCACGGTGCGCGGCACGACACGGCCCGAGCCTGTCGTACGGCTGCCCCCGCGCGGCCCCGAGCCGGCGGGCCGCGGAGGGGAACTGGCGGCCGCCGAGGCGATGTTGCGGGGGACGTCCACGTCACCCCCCGTGCGCGTGCTGCACGTCCTCGGCCCCTCCGGGGTCGGCAAGACCGCGTTCTGTCTCGCGCTCGCCCACCGTGCCGCCGGTCTCTTCCCCGACGGCCGGGTGTTCATGGAACTGAGGGGGTCCGACGGGCGCCCCCTCGACGCCCGCCGGACGCTGCTGCGGCTGCTGCGGCTGCTGCGGCCCGGTCCCAGCGCGCCCTCCCCCGATCCACAGGCCGACGTGGACGAGCTCTCCGACCTCCTCCGGGTGACGCTGTCGGGGCGGCGGCTGCTGCTCGTCCTGGACGACGCCGGGCCGCAGGCGCGGCTGGGACCCGTGCTGACGGCCCTGTCGGCCGGGGCCGTGGTGATCACCGGTCGGCGGGCCACAGCCGTGGTGGACGGCGGCATGGCCCTCACCCTGGACGTGCTGAGTCCCGAAGCCTGTACCGAACTCCTGGTCGCGACAGCCGGGAAGCGGGTCGCCGACGACCCGGCGGCCGCCGAGCGGATCGCCCGGCTCTGCGGCCATCTGCCGCTCGCCGTACGCGCGGCCGGCGCCGCACTCACCGCCCGCCCGCACTGGTCGGCCGCGACGCTGGCGGCACACCTCGACGACGAGCGCACCCGCCTGGAGGTGCTCGGCATCGGCGACCGCGGCATACGTGACCGCCTGTTCGCCGGGTACCGCGAACTCGCTCCGGAGCACCGGCAGGCGTTCCGTCTGCTCGTCCTCGGGCCCGGCGCCGACTTGCCGCTGTGGAGCGCGGCGGCCCTGCTGGGCGTGGACCACGCCCAGGCACAACGCGCCGTGGACGAACTGGTCCAGGCCCGGCTGCTCAGCGCCCGCCCCAGCTCCGACGGGCGCCGCCCGGTGCGCTACGGCTACGACGAGCTGCCCCGGGCGATGGCCCTCGCACTGCTCGCCGACGAGAGTGACGAGCCGGCCCGAGCGGCCACGCTGCGCCTGTGCGCCGCCTACCTGGCGCTGGCCCGGTACGCGGACGCACGGCTGGCGCCGGGGCGCGGCACCGTGGCCCCGGCGGCGCGGGACGTCCCGGAGGCCGCCGTGTGCGCCGCCGAGTGGCTCGGGCCCGAGCACCCGGTCGGGGAGACACCGCTGCGCTGGTTCCAGGAAGAGGGGCCCGCCGTCGTGGCGGTCGTCCAGCGGGCGAGCGCGGCGGGAGCGTGGCCCGCCGTCTGGATGCTGGCCGAGAGCCTCACGGGTTATCTGCAGGTGAGCGGCGAGTGGGACCAGTGGGAGAAGGTCACGGAACTGGGTCTGGACGCCGCGCGCCGGTGCGGGGAACCCGCCGTCGAGGCCGTCCTGCTCTGCGCTCAGGGCGAACTGGCCTGGCAGCGCTGCCGGTTCACGCTGGCGGCGGTGCGTTTTCAACTCGCCCGGCACGTCGCCCGTGACGCGAAGGACCGTCGCACCGAGGCGCGGGCCCTCGTGGGCCTCGCCGACGCCGAGTGGGGTCTCGGGCGGTCGGAGGAGGCCCGCTCGCTCTTCGAGAGGGCCTGCGACCTCAGCCGCGCCGACGGTGATCTACGGGGTCTGTGCGACGCGTCGCGAGGTCTCGGCCTGGCCAACCTGCGCAAGGGAAACCTCAAGAGGGCGTCGTGGAACTTCGCCGAGTGCGAGAAGGCCGCGGACGCGCTCGGCGACCGGCGGTGGGCCGAGTACGCGCGACGCACGGCCGCGGACATCCGGACGGCCCTGGCGACCGGGGACCGACCGCACGGCGGGCCGCTGGAGGTGCGCCCCGGCATGTGGGCCATGGACACGACCGGGATCAGACCCCAGCAAACGGCACAGTGATCCGCGGGCCGGTGTCCCGGTACGGGACGGCCGGTGGGCGCGGGGCGAGGCGGTGGCACCGGGGTGCGTCGTGACGGCCGGGCGACCGTGCTCCACGCACAGCCGCGTGAGGTGCCGTGCGGTGCCTTGCGGCTGCAGGGGCGGGCGGTGGCATACGGGGGCTGCCTGGGCGAGGTGTTGGCGTACGAGGCTGCCTGGGCGAGGTGTTGGCGTACAAGGCTGCCTGGGCAAGGTGGCGTTGGCGTACGAGGCTGCCTGGGCGAGGTGGCGTTGGCGTACGGGTCCGCCAGCCTGTACCCGGGCGGTGGCGTACTGGGCCGCGTGGTACCCACCGGGCGGTGGCGTACTGGGCCGCCTGGACCGGCGTGTTGTCCACGAGACCGCCCGGAACCGGGGGTTGGCCTACGAGGCCGCCTGTACCCACCGGGCGGTTGCCGTAGAGGGCTCGCCTGGACCGGCATGTTGTCCACGAGACCGCCCGGAACCCGGGGTTGGCCTACGAGGCCGCCTTTACCCACCGGGCGGTTGCCGTAGAGGGCTCGCCTGGCACGGGACGGAGGCGTACGACGCCGCCCGGACCGGGGAGTTGACCGACGGGCCCCGCTTGGGCCGAGTGTTGCCCACGGGGCCGCCCGGAACCAGGGGTCGGCGTAGGAGGCTCGCCCGGTACGGGACGGAGGCGTACGGCGTCGCCTGCACCGGGGAGTTGGTCCCCTTGGCGCCGGACCCGACGCCCGAGCGGACGCCCCGGTTCCGAACTCCCCGCCACCGGCGTGTGGACGCCTTTAGCCGCGTACAAGGGGCCGTTTCTACCCTCCGTTTCGAAGAGGTCGCGCCGACTGTGGGAGATCGCATGACCATCCCGACCGAGACCGATGTCCTGATCGTCGGCGGCGGGCCGGCGGGAGCCCTGCTGGGCTGCCTGCTGGCCCGGCGCGGCATCAATGTGCTGGTCGCCGAGAAACAGGCCAGTCTGGCCCGCGAGTTCCGGGGCGAGACCATCGCGGCTCCCTCGGTCGTCACCCTGCACAGGCTCGGCTTCGGCCCCGCCCTCGGCGAGCGGGGTTACCTCCGGACGGCCGCCGTGTCCATGCGGATGGAGGGGCGGCAGGTGATGCGCGTGGACTACGGCCGGTTCCCGGTGGGGCAGCTCCCGATCGACATCCCCCAGCCCTCGCTCATCGGCGTCTTCAACGAGGCCGCGCGGAGCCTGCCGGGATACGCCTACGCCCCCGGGACGAGCTTCACCCGTCTGCTGGAACGGGACGGCACCGTCCGGGGCGCGGTCCTCAGACAGCAGGACGGCTCGAGCGTGGAGGTCCGCGCACGGCTCGTGGTCGGCGCCGACGGCCGCTTCTCCAAGGTGCGCAAGGAGGCCGGCCTGACCGCCCGGATCCAGCCCATGGAGCGGGACTTCCTGTGGATCAAGCTGCCCCGCCCGGCGGACTGGGGAAACGACGCGGAGCTCGTCGTGGACCGGGACAAGCACCTGGTGGTGCTGCCGACCTTCCCGGACTACCTGCGCATCGGTCACAACATTCCCAAGCGCGGGATGGGCGCGCTCCGCAAGGAGGGCCTGGAGGCCTTCCGTGCGGGTATCGCGGCCATCGACCCCCGGCTGGGACCGCTGCTCGAGGAGCACGTGCGCACCTGGGACGACACCGGCTTCCTGGAGATCTTCACCGCCGAGGTGGACCAATGGGCCCGCGACGGCCTCGTCCTGATCGGCGACGCCTCCCACACCTGCACCCCCATCCTGGGACAGGGGGTCAACCTCGCCCTCCAGGACAGCGTGTGCCTGTCGCCCCTCATCGCCCGGGCGCTGGACAGGACCAAGCCGCAGGATCCGGTGCCCGCGTCGGAGTTCTCGGAGTTCATCGCCTCGCGCCGCAAGCACAAGCAGCTGGTGACCCGCTTCCAGCGCATCCAGGAGGCGGCCCTGGCCAAGCACACGCCCCTGCAGACCCTGGTGCGGCGGGCGCGGTTCAGGACGCTGGACCGACTGCCCCTGAAATACGCGCTGTTCAACAAGGTGATCAACGCGCCTCACGCCATCGACCCCGCCGACCTGCGGGCCCCGGCACCCGTGCGGCCGTAGAGACCGGGCGACGGGCCCGTCCTGCGCCGCCGGACCGGTTTTAGCCGTCCGCAAGGACCTCTTCCTAGGTTCAGGATCGCTCGATCCCACCGGGCTTCCGGAAAACCCTCACCGCCTACATAAGGACTCGACGCTGTGAGACTCATCGGCCTCAGCGAGGTACTGCCGGGCGAACCGGTGACCAACCGCGACATGGCGGAGCGTTTCGGCCTGCACGAGAGGTGGCTCGACCGGATGACCGGCAACCGCAGCCGGTACTTCTGCGATCCCCACAGCTCCGAGGACGTGCCCAAGAACACCGGCGACCTGGCCACCTCCGCGGGCCGGCAGGCCATCGAGGCGGCCGGCGTCGACCCGGCCGGGCTCGACTTCCTCGTGCTCGCGACAGGCTCGCCCGACCACCTGATGCCGGCGACGGTCAACACCGTCGCCGACCGCCTCGGCATCAACGACATCCCGACCTTCCAGCTCAGTTCCGGCTGTGCCGGCGCGCTGACGGCCCTCTACACCGCCCGCGGCCTGCTCGCCGCAGGGCTGCGGCGCGGCCTGGTGATCGGCGCCGACTCCGTGGTCAAACTGTGGCCCGCCGACCGTGACCTCAAGCGGATCAGACCCGCCGAGCTGGCCAACTTCGCGCTCTTCGGGGACGGAGCCGGTGCCGCCGTCGTCGACGCCGACGACGAGGGCCCCGGCCTGGTCGTCGAACACCTCCTGCTGCGGACCGTGGGCAAGGGCCGCGCCCCCGCCCAGGTGGTGCGCTGGTACGGCGCGGACGGCGCGCCGACGGTCCCCGGCCCGAACGGCACGCAGGTGCGCGAGGCGATGGGAGAGGAGGACTACAAGGCCATCGAGGAGCACGTCCCCGGCCTGGCCTGCATGGTCCTGGAGGAACTGGCCGCGGCCACCGGATGGCGCGTAGCCGAGGTGGAGCACGTCCTGCCGCCCCAGTTGAACGGGGCCATGACCGAGAAGATCCGTCAGCGCATGGGGGTCAGCGCCGAGCAGGCGGTGTCCTGCGTGGCCGACACCGGCAACAACGGCAACGCCCTCCCCTTCATCCAACTGCACCGCGCCCTGCGGCGCCTGGAGGCCGGCCCCGGTACCGGCGGACGCGTGCTGGTCACCACCATCGAGTCGTCCAAGTGGGTGGTCTCGGGCTTGGCGCTGCGCCACCGGCCCGAGGGGGTGCGGGATGTCGCCTGACCTCGACGCCGTCGGCGGACCCGCGGCACGCCCCGGTGCCACCGCCATGAGGGAGCTGCGCGTGCTCAAGCGCGGCGGTTTCCCCTCCGGGGGTCCCCCGGTGCGCACGCTGCTGAGTGAGATCGACGACGTGCTGGACCTGGAGGCGGCGGGAGCCCTCCTCGGCGGGGCGGTGCCGCTCGAACAGCTCGCCGCCGCGGGCGGGTTCGCCGGACAGCGGATGGCCCTGCTGGGCAGCACGACCATGGACTCGCTCCCCCACCTGCTGACGGCGGTCGGGGTGCGTGAGGGGGTACTGCCCCGGATCCGGCTGTCGGGCTTCAACCAGTGGCGGTTCGAGATCCTCGCGGGCGCCGCGGAGTTGAAGGAGTTCGAGCCGGGCGTGGTGGCCTGTCTCCTGGACGACAGCGCGGTGTTCGAAGCAGTGACGGATCCGCTCGACGTCGCCGAACTCGAGGAGCGCTGCCAGGCCTTCGCCGAGGAGCTCGCCCAGTGGGCGACCGCCGTACGGGAGTCGCTGGGCGGGCTCCTCGTGCTGTGCACGCTGCCGTTGAGCCCGCTGCGCCGCGACCGGATCACCGACTACCGGTCGAAGGCCCGGCTGGACGCCGTCTGGAACCGGATGAACGCCGCCGTGGCGGACCTGGCCGCCGGGCAGCCGGCCACGGTCGTGCTGTCCCACTCCGCCATCGCCGCGCACGCCGGCACCGTGTTCGGCGGCGACCGGATGCGGCATGTCGCGGCGCACGTCTTCGCACCGGAGTTCCTGAAGGCCTACGCCGAGGAACTGGTCCGGGTCGTCCGCGCCGGTCTCGGCCGGGCGGCCAAGTGCCTGCTCCTCGACCTGGACAACACCCTGTGGGGCGGTGTCGTGGGCGACGACGACATCGGCGGCCTGAAGCTCGGTGGCGCCTATCCCGGCACGGCGCACCTGGAACTCCAGGCACTGGCCAGGGACTTGATGAGACAGGGCGTGATGCTCGCGGTCGTGTCGAAGAACGACGACCAAGTCGCCCGGGAGGCCGTCGCCACCCACCCCGAGATGCTGCTGCGCGAGGACTCCTTCGTACGGTTCCGCGCCAACTGGGACCCCAAGCCCGACAACGTCCGCGCGCTCGCCGACGAGCTGAACATCGGCCTCGACGCCATGGTGTTCGTCGACGACAACCCGGTCGAACGCGGTCTGATGCGCCGGCTGCTCCCCGAGGTGGCCACCGTCGAGATGCCGAGGGATCCGGCGGGCTACGCCGCGACCCTCGCCGCGCGGGGCGACTTCAACCTGCTGGAGCTGACCGAGGAGGACCGTGACCGCACGGAGCTGTACCGCGCCCGCGCACGGCGTGCCGAGCTCGAGAGCACGGCCGGGAACCTGGAGGACTACCTGCGGGCGCTCGGCTCCGAACTGACCGTCGAGCCCGCCGGCCCCCTGAACACCGCGCGCATCGTGCAACTCTTCGGCAAGACCAACCAGTTCAACCTGGCCGGCGTCCGCTACAGCGAGACAGAGGTCGCCCAGCGCCTCGCCGAGGGCACCGGCGCGTTCTTCGGGGCCCGCCTCACCGACCACTACGGCGACAACGGACTGATCGCCGCGCTGGCCTTGCGGGAACAGGACGACGGCGTCTGGGAGATCGAGAACTTCGTCCTGAGCTGCCGGGTGTTCTCCCGGAACGTGGAGGACGCCCTCGTGGGCCTGGTGCTGCGCTCCGCCAGGAAGTACGGCGCCCGCGCCGTCACGGCCCGCTTCCGGCCGACGCCGAAGAACGCGCGGTTCGCCGCGTTCTACCCCGCCCAGGGCTTCACCCCCCTTCCCACCGAGGACGGTTCGCCGTCCGTGCTCTTCCGCCACGACCTGGCCGTCACCGCCGACCTGCCCGGGTCGATCCGGATCACCAACGACGAGGGAGCCTTCCATGTCCGCTGACGCAGTCGTCATCGAGGTGATCGGGCAGCTCTTCGACATCGAGGCCGACGAGCTGACCCTGGACACCACCCCGGCCGAGATCGAGGGCTGGGACTCCGTGAACCAGATGCGGATCCTGGTCTACCTGGAACGACAGCTGGGCACGTCGCTGGACTACGACCGGTTCATGAAGGCCGGCTCGCTCGGCGATCTGGCCGCCGTCGTCGCGGACGCGCTGGCCGAGGGGACCGCGGCATGAGCGGCCCGGCCCCGCGCCCGTTCCCGCGGGCCCGCCGAGGGACCTGGACCTTCCTGAACGGAGGGGCGCGCGAGACCTGCCACGTCTACCTCATGGCCGACGTGGACGCCACCGGCCTGCGGCAGGCCCGGGTGTCGAGCGGTGGCAAGCTCAGTTACGTCAGCCTGGTGGTCAAGGCGGCCGCGGACGTGGTCGCCGACTACCCGGAGGCACGCGCCATGCTGCAGGGGGGCTCCCTGCGGCCGCGGCTCGCGGTGCTCGACGACGTCGACGTCAAGGTGCTGTTCGACAAGACCGTCGACGGCGAGCGGTGTGTGCTCGCCGGAACCGTCGAGGCAGCCCAGGAGCGGTCCGCGATCGAGGTGCAGGACGCCATCGACGGATACAAGGACGCGCCGATGACCCCCGACGGGCCGTTCGGGCCGATCCTGCGCATGCAGCGGCTGCCGTTGCCCGTCGCCCGGCTCGTCTACCGCGCCGTCCTGAGGAACCCGGCCCGCAGAGCGGCGGCGCAGGGGACGTTCTCGGTGACGTCCGTCGGGCAGGAACCGGTGCGGGCCATCTTCCCCATGATCTCCGGCACTCTCGGGTTCGGCATCGGCCGTATCGCCGAAGAGCCCGTGGCCCGTGACGGCCGGGTGGTGATCGCGCCCCGGTTCACCCTGTCCCTCGCCTTCGACCACCGGGTGATCGACGGCGCCCTCGCGTCCGAGGTACTCGCACGGGTCAAGGCCCGGCTGGAGTGCTGGGACCTGCCGTAACACCGACCGCCCACCGGACGGCCCACCCCACCTCTCCTCCCTGTCTCCCCCTGGATCACGCACCACGGCACTCCCCGGCCGACTCCCCAGCGCGAGATCCGCGCTTCCCGGCTCACCCGCCGCCCTTGCCGACCGCTCCCCACACCCGAGGTAGACATGCACGCGGACGAAGTCACCCCCGACCTTTCCGAATCCATCGCCATCGTCGGCATGGCCGGCCGCTTCCCCGGCGCCCCGGACACCGACGCCCTGTGGACGCTGATGACGGAGGGCCGTCACGCGATCCGTGACGTCCCGCAGGAGCGCTGGGACGCGACGGCGCAGCTCGATCCCGAAAAACACATCCAGGCGGTCGGCGGTTTCCTGGACGGCGTCGACCGGTTCGACCCGACGTTCTTCGGTATCTCGCCGCGCGAGGTGGAGGACATCGACCCCCAGCAGCGCCTCATGATGGAGGCCGGCTGGCAGGCCCTGGAGGACGCGGGCATCCGCGCCGAGGACCTGCGGGGCTCGCGGACGGGCGTCTACGTGGGCGCCTGCTGGCACGACTACGAGCTGCTGCGCAAGAACAACGGCGGCGGCGCCACCGAGCGCAGTGCGGTCGGGCACGCGATCGACGTCATCTCGGCCCGGCTGTCGTACTTCCTGGAGCTGACCGGCCCGAGCCTCACCGTGAACACCGGTTGCTCCTCCTCCCTGGTGGCGCTCCACCTGGGGGTCCAGGCGCTGCGGCAGGGTGACGTCGACTCCGTACTGGTCGGCGGCGTCAACCTGATCCTGTCGCCGGACGTGTCCATCGGCCTGACCCACTTCGGCGGGCTGTCACCGACCGGCCGCTGCTCCGCGTTCTCCGCCGCCGCCAACGGCTTCGTGCGCGGCGAGGGCGTCGCCGCGATGTACCTCAAGCCCCTGTCGCGGGCGCTGGAGGACGGCGACCGCGTCCACGCCGTCATCGCCGGGACCTTCGTGAACAACGACGGCGGCGGGGAGAGCCTGGTCACCCCGCACTCTCCGGCACAGGAGACGCTGCTGCGCCGCGCCTACACCGAACTGGGTGTGCCGCTGGACAAGCTCGCGTACCTGGAGGCCCACGGCACCGGCACCCGCCGCGGCGACCCGTCGGAGGCCGGGGCCATCGGCCGCGCCGTCGGGCAGGGCCGCAGTGGCGCCGCGGGACCTCTGCCGGTCGGCTCGATCAAGACCAACATCGGCCATCTCGAAGCCGTCTCCGGCATGGCCGGTCTGTTCAAGGCCGTGCTCGCGCTGGAGAACCGCCTCGTGCCGCCCAGCCTGAACTGCGACGAACTCAACCCGGACATCCCGTTCGAGGAACTGAACGTCACGGTGGTGCGCGAGGCGCTGCCGCTGCCGCAGGACACCCCGCTGTACATGGGCGTCAACTCCTTCGGCTGGGGCGGGACCAACGCGCACGTCGTCCTGGCCAGCGCCCCGGCCGAGGTGGCGCGGGGGCCGGTTCCCGCACCGTCGTCGCCGGCGGCCCCCGTGCTGCTGCCGCTGTCCGGACACAGCCAGGAGGCGCTCCGCCGGCGCGCCGAGGACCTGCGGGCCACGGTGGCGCGCGACGACGTCCCCCTGGACGAGGTGGCCGGGACGCTCGCCTGGCAGCGCGACAGCCTGCCGGTGCGGGCCGGGTTCGTCGCCGCGGACCGAGCGGCCCTCGCCGACACCCTGGAGCGGTTCGCCGCCGACCCGCGGCAGGACATCCCCGGCGTGGTCACCGGGCGCTCGCGCCGCCACGGCCGTACCGCGTTCGTCTTCCCCGGCCAGGGGTCGCAGTGGGCGGGCATGGGCCGCGAGCTCTACGAACGGGACGCCACGTTCGCCGCGGTCGTCGACCGCTGCGCCAAGGCCCTCGAACCGCACATCGACTGGGACCTCGTCGAGGTCGTCACCGGCTGGGCCGGCGACGAGTGGCTCACCCGCATCGACATGCTGCAGCCGACCCTGTGGGCGGTTTCCGTGGGCATCGCCGAGATGTGGCGCCGGGCCGGTGTCGAGCCGGACGTCGTCATCGGCCACAGCCAGGGCGAGGTCACCGCCGCCACGGTCGCCGGCATCCTGTCGTACGAGGACGCCGCCCTCGTCATGGCGCTGCGCAGCGCCATCGCCCGCCGCACCTCCGGACGCGGCCGCATGCTCGCGGTCGAACTCGGCAGGGAAGCCGCCCAGGAGGCCCTGGCCGGCTTCGAGGAACTGGTGTCCCTGGCGGTCAACAACGGCCCCACCTCCTGCGTGCTGTCCGGCTCCACCGACGCGGTCGAGACCCTCCGGGAGATCCTGGAGGCCGAGGGCGTCTACTGCCGGATGGTCAAGGTGGACTACGCCTCCCACAGCCCGCAGATGGACGAGCTGCGGGACGACCTGGCCGACGCGCTCGCCCCGGTCCGACCCCGCCGGGCCACCACGCCGCTGATGTCGACCGTGCGCGTCACCGGCCTAGAGGGTCCGGAGATGGACGCCTCCTACTGGATCGACAACCTGCGCAAGCCGGTGCTGTTCGCCGACGCCTTGAGCGCCCTGTTCGACGACGGCGTCACCCATGTCGTCGAGATCAGCCCCCACCCCGTCCTGGCCCCTGCCATCGAGCAGCTCGCCGCGACCCGCGACGACGAACCCGCGGTGCTGACCTCGCTGCGCCGCGACGCGGGCACCCCGGCCGACTTCGCACAGGCCCTGGCCCGCGGTTACGTGTCCGGTCTCCAGCCGTTCGGCGGTCTGCCCCGTCGTGCGTACGCCCCCCTGCCGCACTATCCGTGGCAGCGCGCCGCGTACTGGCTCGACACCGGCAGGCGGCGTTCCGTGCCCCGTGACGGTCTCGACTTCGCCCTGTCGCCCGCCGCGTCCGAGCAGGACACCTGGCAGGGCACGCTCGACCTGGACGTGGACGGCACGCCGTGGCTGGAGGACCACAAGGTCGACGACGCGGTCGTGCTGCCCGGCGCCGCGATGATGGCGTTCGCCCTCGGCGCGGCCCGCTCCCGGCACGGAGTCCTGCCGGCCACCGTCGAGGACGTCGTCTTCAGCAGCGATCTGACGCTCGGCGGGGAACCGGCCCGGCTCAGCGCCCTGTGGCGCGACGACATCTCGGAGGGCGGGAGCTTCGCCCTGCTGTCCCTGGCCGACGGCGCCACCGAGTGGACCGAGCACGCCACCGCACGGGTGCGGCAGCGGCCCGTTCATGCGCCGGCCGTCGACTTCCCGGCCCACCTGCTGGACGTTCCGCCGCGCTCCGCCGAGGAGTTCTACGCGGACTGCGCCGCCCGCGGGCTCAACTACGGCCCGGCCTTCCAGGGGATCCAGCACCTCCACGTCGACGGGGACGCCGCGCTGGCCGAGGTACGGCTCGCCGACCGGTGCCGGGCCGGCGCCCGCCCGCACGGGCTGCACCCCGCGCTGTGGGACGGCGCCCTGCAGGCCTGCCTGGCACTGACCGAGGAGGGGCGGACGGTCGTGCCGACCGGGGTGCACAGGGTGCACCTGTTCGACGACCTGCCCGAGCCGGTCCTCGCCCTGTGGTCCCACGCGGTGCGCCGCGACACGTACCTGTTCGACCTGTACCTCTTCGCATCCGACGGTTCGGACACGTCCGGTGGCCGACCGCTGATGGTCATGGAGGGCCTGGAACTGCGGCCGCTGGCCGCCGGCGGGCCGGCCACCGACGACACCGAGCGCGAGTACCGCCTGGTGTTCCGCGAGGAGCCGCGCCCCGAGGCGGCCACACCGCCGCCGGCCTGGTTCGTCTGCGGTGCGGACGCCGCGCGGGAACTCGCCGAGGCCCTCCGGACAGCCGGAGCGCCCGTGACCCTGGCCGGTGACGGAGGCCCCGAGAGCTGGGCGGCGGACCTCGCCGCAGCCGGCGAGGTCACGGCGGTCGCCTACGCGGCCCCGGACGCGCGGGACGGACTGGCCGCGCAGCGCGCCGCCCTGGCCGCGCTTCCCGCCCTCGTCAAGGCCTGCCTCGCGCGGCCGGTACCGCCGCGCCTCGCGGTCGTCACCACCGCCGCTCAGGCCGTCGACGCCGCCGACCGCCCCGACCCCGGCGCCGCCCTGTTCTGGGGCTTCACCCGGGTCCTGGGCCGCGAGCACTCCGAGCTCCAGCCCCTGCTCGTCGACGTAAGGCCGGGCGACGGGGCCGGGGAGTGCGCGGCCGAACTGCTCACCGGGGACGGCGAGGACCAGGTGGTGCTGCGCGGTGGTCGCCGTCTCGTCGGACGTCTGGTGCGCGGCACGTCCGCTGACGCCCCGGACGCGGTGCCGGTGCCCTGGCGCAGCTCCAGCCAGCCCTTCCGTCTCAGCGCGGACCGCCCCGGCTTCTGGGACTCGCTGGTCCACCGCCCGCTCAGCAGGCGTGCTCCCGGACCGGGTGAGATCGAGATCGCGGTGACGGCGGCCGGGCTGAACTTCATCGACGTCATGAAGGCCATGGGCACCTACCCCGATCCCTCGGGCGGCGCGTCGCTGCTGGGCGGCGAGTGCGCCGGACGGGTGGCCGCGGTCGGCCCCGGCGTCGAGGACCTGTCCCCGGGCGACCGGGTGGTGGGCTGCGTCATGGGCTCCTTCGCCTCCCATGTGGTGGTCCGCGCGGACCACGTGCAGCGGGTGCCGGACAGCGTGGACGACGTCGACGCCGCCGGTCTTCCGCTGGCCCTGGCCACCGCCTGGTACGGACTGCACGACCTGGGCCGGCTGGCGCAGGGCGAGACCGTCCTGGTCCACTCCGCGGCCGGCGGCCTCGGCCTGGCCGCCGTCGAGGTGGCCAGGTCACTGGGGGCCACGGTCATCGCGACCGCGGGCAGCGAGGACAAGCGGGCCCACCTGCGCGGCCTGGGCATCGAGCACGTCTTCGACTCCCGCGACCTGTCGTGGGCCGACGAGGTGCGCGCCGCCACCGGCGGCCGGGGGGTGGACGTGGTCCTCAACTCCCTGACCGGCGCGGCCATCCGGCTCGGTCTGGAGGTCCTGGCCGAGGACGGCCGCTTCATCGAGGTCGGCAAGAAGGACATCTACGGGGCCAGGAACATCAGCCTGTCCGCGTTCCGCAAGGGCATCAGCTTCGCGGCCGTGGACCTCGCCGGCCTGATGAACCGCCGTCCCGAACGCTTCGCCAGGCTCTTCGCCGACGTCTGGCGGCGGGTGACCGACGGCAGCATCGCGCCGCTGCCGGTCCAGCCCTACACGTTCGTGGACGCGGCCGAGGCGCTGCGCGAGATGTCGCACGGCAACCACATCGGCAAGTTCGTGCTCACCGGGCCGAACACCGTGTCCGTGGTGGCGCCGGAGCCGATGCCGCAGGGCCGCTTCCGGGCCAACGGCAGTTATCTGATCACCGGCGGCCTCGGTGCCCTGGGCCTGTCGCTGGCCGAGTTCGCCGCCGACCGCGGGGCGGGCGCCCTGGCCCTGCTCGGCCGCTCACGGCCCGGTGAGCAGGCGCTGGCCCGGATCGCCGAGCTGCGGCGGCGCGGCGTGCGGGTGGAGACGTACGCCTGCGACGTCTCCGACGAGGCGGCACTCGGCGAGACCCTGCGGCGGATCCGGGCCGAACTGCCGGTACCGCGCGGTGTCTTCCACGCGGCCGGTCTGCTCGACGACGCCACCGTCGTCAACATGCGGCCGGAGCAGGTGGACCGCGTGCTCGCGCCCAAGGTCGACGGCGCCCGGCACCTCGACGCCGCGACCGCGGGCGACCCGTTGGACTTGTTCGTGATGTTCTCCTCGGCCGCGGCCCTGGTCGGAAACGCCGGACAGGCCGCCTACGCGGCCGCCAACGCCTACCTGGACACGCTCGCCGAGACGCGCAGGCGCCGCGGACTGCCGGGGCTCAGCGTCCAGTGGGGCCCGTTCGCCGGCATCGGACTCGCCGCCCAGGACGACGTCCGCGGGGCACGGCTGGGCGAGCGCGGCATGGACAGCTTCCCCGCCGAGGAGGCGTGGCAGGCGCTGGCCCGCTTCCTGGGCCGCGACCAGCAGGTCGTCGGATACGTGCCGCTCAACCTGCGCCAGTGGTTCGACGCCTATCCGGACACCGCCGGCCAGAAGACCTGGCAGCTGCTGCGCGACCTGTCGCGGGAGGCCGGACCGGCGTCCTCGGCGGCGGGCGGCGAGTTCCGGGCGCTGCTGCGGACGGCCGAGGCGGACACGCACCAGGAACTGGTGGAGTCCAGGGTCAGGGAGATCGCCGGCCGGGTGCTGCGCCTGGAACCGGCGGCGATCGACCGGGACACGGCCTTCAAGACGCTCGGGCTGGACTCGCTGATGAGCCTGGAGCTGCGCAACCGTCTGGAGGCCGTGTTCGGCCTGAAGCTCTCGCCGACCCTGCTGTGGACGTACGGCAGCACCCGCGCGCTGTCCGGTGTCCTGCGCGAGCGGCTGCTCGACTCGATGTCCCCCGCCGCCTGAGCCCGACCACTGCCACGACGACAAGGACTGCCTGACCATGACTTCGAGCAGCAGCGCGGGGAAGACCGTCACTCCGCTGACCCGCGCCATGGAGACGATCAAGAACCTCCGGGCCCAGCTCGACGAGCGCAGCGGCCGCCAGCCGCTCGCCATCGTCGGCGTGGGCCTGCGCTTCCCGGGCGGGATCCACGATCTCGACTCCTTCTGGGAGGCGCTGGAGAACGGCCACGACCTGGTGACAACGATTCCTCAGGGACGGACGGGCCCCTTCGCCGGGGAGTGGGCGGCCCTGCCCAACCGGGGCGGCTTCCTCGACGAGATCATGGAGTTCGACGCCGCGTTCTTCGGGATCAGCCCGCGCGAGGCCCGTGCCATCGACCCCCAGCACCGCCTGCTGCTCGAAGTCGCCTGGGAGGCGCTGGAGAACGCCGCCCTGCCGCCCGACCGGCTGGGTGGGCGGACTGTCGGTACCTTCGTCGGCATCAGCGGCCGCCACGACTACTGGGACTGGCTGGCCGGTGACATGGACTCCCACTGGCCGACCGGCAACGGGCACAGTTTCGCCGCCGGGCGCATCGCCTACACCATGGGCTTCACCGGCCCGACCGTGGCCAACGACACGGCCTGCGCCTCCTCGCTGGTCGCCCTCCACGACGCGGCCCGTGCCCTGCGCGGCGGCGAGTGCGACATCGCGCTCGCCGGCGGCGTCAACCTGGTGGTCTCCCCCGGTTCCACCCGGGTCATCAACCACACCGGCGCCCTCGCGCCCGACGGCCTGTGCAAGCCGTTCGACGCCCGGGCCAACGGCTTCACCCGCGGTGAGGGCTGCGGTTTCGTGGTGCTGAAGCGCCTCGACGACGCGGTGCGCGACGGTGACCGCGTGCACGCCGTCGTGCGGGGGTCGGCCGTCAACCAGGACGGGCGCTCCAACGGGTTCACCGCGCCGAACGTCCTCTCCCAGATCTCCCTGATCGGCGCCGCGCTGGCGGACGCAGGCCTCACTCCGGCCGACATCGGCCTGGTCGAGGCGCACGGCACGGGCACCGCGCTGGGCGACCCCATAGAGATGGAGGCGATTCTCGAGTCCCTGGCCCGCAGGAACGGCGGCGCCCGGCTGCACGTCGGTTCGGTGAAGGCCAACATGGGGCATCTCGAGGCGGCCGCCGGAATCGCCGGTCTGGTCAAGGCCGTCCTGTGCCTCCAGCGCCGCGCGGTGCCGCCGCTGGTCCACTTCCGGACCCTGAATCCCCGTATCGAACTCGACGGGGCGGACGTCCTGTTGAGCCCGGAGCTCGTGCCGTGGGACACCGCACGGACCGGTGCGTACGCCGGTGTCAGCTCGTTCGGCATGAGCGGCACCAACGCCCATGTCGTCCTCGGCCCGGCCGAGATCCGCCCGGCAGCCGACGACGACGGGCCCGTGACGGGTTTCGAGATCTCGGCCAGGTCCCCGCAGGCCCTGCGGGCGCTGGCCGCCCGCTTCGGTGAGCGCCTCGGAGCCACCGCGGACGAGGACTACCCGGCCTTCGCCTACACGGTCACCGCCGGGCGGGCCCGGCTCCCGGTCCGCGCCCGGGTGGAGGCCCCGGACCGGGTCACGGCGGTGGCCGCGCTCGACTCCGTGGCAGCGGGCGCCCCGAGTGCCGCCGTCACCGTCCTGGACGGTGTGCCCACGGTCGACCCCGCCCCGGTCCCCCCGGCCCGGCGCGTGCTCGACCTGCCCAACTACCCCTGGGAACGGCGGCGGTACGCGCCGGGGTCGGCCCGACCCGCAGCGTCCGAGGTGCCGTTGCACGTGCTCGACTGGGAGCAGGTCGCACCGCCGGAGGCCGTGGCGGGCGCCGTCGTCCTCGCCGGTGACGACGAGCGGCTGCTGGCCCTGCTGGAGCGCGAGGCCGTGGCCCAGGGTCTGAACACCGTCGTCCTGCGACCGGCGGACGACGGGGTCGGCTCGGAAGAGCGGGACGCCGTCCTGCCCGTCGACCTGGAGGGCTGGGCCGCGTTCTGGGCCGGCCGGCCCGCCGCCGAGCGGGTCCGTCTGGTACTGGCGATGCGGGCCGCACCACTGCCCGACGACGTCAGCGAGGAGCAGGACATCGCCGGGCGCGGTGCGGCACTGTGCGCCGCCGTCACCGCGGCGGTGCACGGTCTCGACGCCGGCTCGTCCTCCGGCAGGGCCCATGTCGTCACCACCGGCACCCGCCGGATCACCGACGAGGAGGCCGTGACGGCCTCCGACCACGGCCTGCTGCACGGCCTCGCCGCCGTGCTCGGCCTGGAGTTCCCGCACTGCTGGGGCGGCGTGCTGGACCTGCCCGCGGACCCCGCCGGGCCGGACGCGGCGGCGCTGCTGCGCCTGGTCGCCGGCGAGTCCGGCGAGGACCTGGTGGCCGTCCGGTCCGGCCGGATCCTGGCGGCCCGCGTCACGGAGGTGGCACGGGACCAGGTCACCCCGCTCCCGGTCCGCCCCGACGCCACCTACCTGATCACCGGCGGCCTCGGCGGAATCGGCCGCGCGGTCGTCGGCGACTTCGTCCGGCGCGGCGTACGCCATCTGCTGCTGGTGGGACGCACACCTCAGGACCGGCTCGGCCGGCAGGCCGCGGCGCTGCTCAGCGCGCTGCGCGAGGACGGCGTCGACGTGGCGTACCGCGCCGCCGACTGCGACGACGCCACCGAACTGGCGGCCGCCTGCCGGGTGCTGGAGACGATGCCCCCGGTGCGCGGCATCGTGCACACCGCGGGCACCCTGCCGCACCAGCCGCTCGTCGAGGCGGACACCGGGACGTTCGCCGCCGCGCTGCGGGGCAAGTACACCGGCGCCTGGTGGCTGCACCTGCTCAGCCGCGACTGGCCGGTCGACTTCATGGTGCTGACCTCCTCGGTCTCCGCGTTGTGGGGCACCGAGGGGTACGGCGCGTACGCCGCCGCCAACGGCGGACTGGACGCGGTGGCCGCGGTGCGCGCCGCCGCCGGACTCGCCGCGGTCAGTGTCGAGTTCGGCCCGTGGGCGGTCGAGGGCGGCATGGCGGACGAGGCCGGGCGCGCGGCGCTGGCCCGCACGGGTGTCGGCGCACTGACCCCGCAGACCGGCACCGGCGGCTTCGTCACCCCCGCCCCTGGCGCCGAGCCGCTGCTCATCGCCTGCCCCGTGGACTGGCCCCGGTTCACCGAGGTTCTCGCGGTCCGCAGACGGCGCCCGCTGTTCGCGCGGATGGCGCCCGCGGCGGGGGCGGCCGGGCCGGACGCGTCCATGGCCGGATCCGCCGGGCCGGACGCCGAGGTGACGGCCGCCCCGGCGACGGCACCTGAGCCCGCACCCGCGACGACACCCGCGTCGACCCCTTCCTCGGCCCCCGCGGCCGCGGCCGTCCTGGCACAGCCCGAGCGGGCCAGGCCCGCAGCGGCCAGGGATCACGTACGCACCACCCTGGCGGCGATCCTCGGCCACGACGACGCCCGCGCGGTCCGCGACGACCTGGGCTTCTTCGACCTGGGCCTGGACTCCGTCATGGCGATCGACCTGGAACGCGAACTGTCGGCCGCGTTCGGCGTCGAGGTCCGGGTCGCCGACATCTTCGACCACCCCACCGTCACCGAACTGGCCGAGCACACCCTCGGCCTGCTCCTGAGCGCCCCGTCGCCCGAACCGCCCGTCCCACCGGTGACGGCACCCGAACCGGCCGCCCCCCGCCCGGCATCCCTCGCGGCCCGATCCGTACCGGCCGCCCCCCGGCCGACCGCCCCCCAGCCGGCCCCGACCACGCACCCCGCCCCCGAGCCCGCCCCGGAGCAACCGACGAAGGAGCCCATCGCCATCGTCGGCATGGCGGGCCGCTTCCCCGGCGCCGACTCGGCCGACGAGCTGTGGGACCTGCTGAGCGAGGGCCGGGACGGGGTCGGTCCGGTACCGCCGGAGAAGTGGGACAGCGCCCGGCTGACCGACGCCGACCCGCTGCGGCCCGGCAGCGTCACCACCGACCAGGGCGGCTTCCTGCGCGACCCGGCCCGCTTCGACGCCGCGTTCTTCGACATCCCGGCCCGCGAGGCGGAGAGCCTGGATCCCCAGCACCGGCTGGTGCTGGAGTCCGCCTGGCACGCGATCGAGGACGCGCGCATCGACCCCCGGCGCCTCAGGGGCAGCCGTACCGGCGTCTACCTCGGCATCTCCAACTCCGACTACGCGCGGCTGCTCGAACAGGGCGGCCTCGACCAGCTCGACGCCTACTTCAGCACCGGTACGGCCCTCAACGCCGCCGCCGGCCGCATCGCCTACCTCCTCGGCCTCACCGGTCCGGCGCTCGCGGTCGACACGGCCTGCTCCTCCTCGCTCGTCGCCCTGCACCTGGCCATGCGGTCACTGCGCCACGGCGACACCGACTGCGCCCTGGCCGCGGGCGTGAACATCATCGCCGCGCCCTCGTGCTCGGTCGCGGTCAGCAGGGCCCACATGCTCTCGCCCGACGGCCGCTGCAAGGTCTTCTCGGCCGAGGCGGACGGGTTCGTGCGGGCCGAGGGCTGCGGGGTGCTGGTCCTCAAGCGGCTCAGTGACGCGCGGCGCGACGGCGACCGGGTGCTGGCCGTCCTGCACGGCAGCGCGATCAACCAGGACGGCGCGAGCTCCGGGCTGACGGCGCCCAACGGCCGCGCCCAGGAAGCGGTCATCAAGGCGGCCCTCGCCGACGCCGGCGTCGAGGGATCCCAGGTGTCGTATCTGGAGGCGCACGGCACCGGCACGTCCCTGGGCGACCCGATCGAGCTGCGCGCGGCATGGTCGGCGCTCGGCGAGGGCCGCCGCCCCGGCGAGCCGCTGCTCATCGGCTCGGTCAAGAGCAACATCGGCCACAGCGAGTCCGCGGCCGGCATGGCGGCCGTCATCAAGACGGTGCTGTCCCTGCGGCACGAACGCATCCCGGCGAACCTGCACTTCGGCACGCCGAACCCGCATGTGCCCTGGCGCGACATGAACATCCGCGTGGTGGACACGCCCGTCCCGTGGCGGGCCGGCGACCGGCCCCGCTACGCCGGTGTCTCCGGCTTCGGGTTCTCCGGCACCAACGCCCACCTCGTCATCGGCGAGGCACCGACCGCCCCCGACGTCCCCGGCGGTCCGGCCGAGGGCCCGTACCTGGTACCGCTGGCGGCGCCCGACGAGGCCGGGCTCCAGCGGCTGACCACGGCCTGGGAGAAGCACCTCGCGGCCGCGCCGGACGCGGCGCTGCCCGCCCTGGCGACCACCGCCGGCGCGGGCCGCGCCCACTTCCCCGTGCGGCGCGCCGTCCTCGGCAAGGACACGGCGGAGCTGCTGACGGCGTTGCGCAAGCCCGCGCCGTCCGCCGGGGCCGGCCGCGCGCCGCGGGTGGCCTTCCTCTTCTCCGGCCAGGGCAGCCAGTACTTCGGCATGGGCCGTGAGCTGTACGAGACGGAACCGGTCTTCCGCGACGTCGTCGACTCCTGCGACCGGATCCTCGCCCGGCACCTCGACGTCTCACTGCACCAACTGATGTTCTACGGCGCCGCCGAGAAGGAATTGATCAACCAGACCCGGTACACCCAGCCGGCGCTGGTGACCCTGGAACTGGCGCTGGCGGCGCTGTGGGAGTCCTGGGGGGTCACCGCGAGTGTGGTGATGGGCCACAGCGTCGGCGAGATCGCCGCCGCCATCCACGCCGGCGTGATGGGCCCGGAGGCGGGCCTGACGCTGATCGCGCACCGTGCGCGGTTGATGCAGGAGACCGCGCCGGGCGGCATGCTCGCCGTCAACGCGCCTCTGGAGAAGGTCACCGAGTGGCTGCGGGACACCGATCTGGACGTCGCCGCCGTCAACGGCCCGGAGGCGGTGGTGGTCGCCGGCGCGCCGGGCGACGTCGAGGCGTTCGCCGCGCGGATGAAGGAGCAGAGGGTCACCGCGCGCGCCCTGGTCGTGTCGCACGCGTTCCACTCGCGCCTGATGGAGCCGGTGCTTGCCGATCTGGAGGCGGCCATCGCACCGCTGGAGTTCGGCGCTCCGGGCATCCCGCTCATCGCCAACGTGACCGGCCGGCTCGCCCTGCCCGACGAGTACGGCACGGAGTACTGGTCCCGGCACATCCGTCGGCCGGTGCTGTTCCACGACGGCGCCCGTCAACTGGCCGAACTCGACGTCGACCTCTGCCTGGAGTTGGGCCCCGACCGCACCCTCGGCCATCTGGTCACCGCCGCCGGGCTCGCCCCCGCGGGCGGCACCGTGCCGTCGCTGAGGCGCGGCGGCAAGGACCGGACCATGATGCTGGGCGCCGTCAAGGCGCTGTACGAGCAGGGCCAGGACCTGCGCTGGGACAAGGTGCAGGCGTTCCTCGGCGGATCGCGGGGTGACGTGCCCCGCTACCCGTTCGCGGACACCAGGTACTGGACGCGGGTGGCCCCGCGCCCCACCCCGGGCACCACGGCGGATCTCGGCGTCGCACCCGGTGCCCGGCACTGGGGCACCGAGCTGCGCTCGCCCGCGCTGACCGGCCGGGTCTTCTCGTTCCGGCGCAGCAGCGGCTTCCCGGCGTACCTCACCGACCACCGCCTGTACGGCACGGTCGTCACCCCAGCCGCCTCGCACCTGGGCACGATCCTGTCGGCCCTGGCCCCGAACGGTGCCCCCCTCACCCTCGAGGACCTGGTCTGCCCCCGGGCCCTGGTCATCCAGGACGACGAGGTCTTCGACACACAGATCCTGGTGGACGGCGCGGACGGGGCGGACGGGCCGGCACGGCTCAGGGTCGAGAGCCTGGTCCGCCCGGACACGGACGAGTGGGAGGAACACCTGTCCGCCCGGGTCGCCGTGCCCGGCGACGACCACCCCGCCGCGCCCGACCGCGACGCCTTCACGGCGGAGGCCGACCGCCACATCACCGGAGAGGACTTCTACAGCTACTTCCGCGAGCTGGGTTACACCCTCGGCCCGTCCTTCCGCTGGATCGCCGACGTGTGGATCCGCGGCGAGGAGGCCCTGGTCCGCTACGCCCGGCCGGAACTGCCCGACGACGTGTCGGACTACGAGCTCTACCCGGGCCTGATCGACTCCTGCTTCCAGAGCATCGCCGGCTTCATGGTCGACGACGTGGCCGAGGAGGCGCCCTCGCTGGCGATCCCCTTCGCCGCGACCCGGCTGTCGTTCCCGGCACGCCCCCGGGCCGCCGGCGAACTGTGGGGCCATGTGCGGGTCACCAAGGCGGACCCGCTGCCGCGTGGGCGCCGCCGGGTGGAGACCGCCGACCTGCACCTGTTCACCGGCTCCGGTACGAGCGTCCTGGTGGCCGACGGGTTCCGGGTCCGGCACGCGCCGAAGTCGGTCCTGCAGGAGAGCCTGCGGGCCGGCCTGCCGCACGCCTATGAGCCGGGCTGGACGGAACTGCCCGTGCGCCCCGCGGGTCCGGTCACCGCGCGGCGGATCCTCCTGGTCGGTGCCGACCAGGGGTGGGGCACCCGGCTCCTGGACGCGCTGCGTGCCCTCGGCCACGAGGTGTCCACCGGAACGGAGGTCCCGGCGGTCGTCCCTTCCGCGGCCCTCTCGGCCGACCTCGTCGTCGACGCCCGGTTCTGCCGGACGGGCGCGCAGAGCGGCGAGGACGCGCTGGGCGCGGTGCTCGACCTCGCGGCGTCGCTGAAGGCGGCGCGGTCGGTGCCGTACGCCGTACTGGGCGACGGCCGCCCGGAGGCCGCGCCGGGACGTGAGGCCCTGTGGGGGATGCTCACCGCGCTGGAGGCCGAGGACGCGGAGCGCACCCTGCTGCGCGTCACCCTCGACGACGGCTGGGACGCCGCGGTCCTGGCGCGGGAGCTGTCCTCGGCACTGGACGCGGGGGTTCCCGAGCCCCGGCTCGCGGTCGGCCCCGGTACGGTCCGGGCCGCACGGCTGCTCCCGGTGGCCACCGCGCCCGCCGTGCCGTCGTGGCAGGGCAGCGTGCTGATCACCGGCGGTCTGGGCGCGCTCGGACTCGCCACCGCCCGGATACTCGCCCGGCAGGGGGCGAGGGCCCTGACGCTGATGGGCCGGTCCGAGCCGGACGAGGTCGCCCGGCAGGTGATCGCCGGCCTGGAGGCGGACGGCGTCCGGGTCACCGTGGCCCGGGGTGACGTGACCGAACCCGCCGACTGCGTCCGCGCCGTGGAGACCGCGACGGCCGTGGCACCGCTGCGAGGTGTCTTCCACCTCGCGGGTGTCAACGCCGACGGCGCCTTCGACAACCTGGCCCCGCAGTCCTTCGAGACGGTGTTCGCGGCAAAGGTGCGCGGCGCCGAGAACCTGGTCGCGGCGGCGAAGGGCGAGGTGCTCGACTCCCTGGTGCTGTTCTCCTCGGTGTCCAGCGTGCTCGGCTCGGCGGGGCAGGCCAACTACGCCGCGGCGAACGGCTGCCTCAACGGCCTGGCGCGGCGGCTGCGGGCCGCCGGCGTGCCCGCGACGAGCGTGGCCTGGGGGCCGTGGGTGCCTGCGGCCAAGGGCGGCATGGCGGCCGAGGCCGCGGTGGGACGGGCCACCGAGCGGCTGGGCGTCCGCCCGCTCACCGACGAGGAGGCCGCGCCGCTGCTCGCCCTGGCAGTCGGCGGGGACCGTCCGCAGCTGGTCGCCGTCTCGCTGGACCAGGCCCGCTACGCCGAGCAGGTGGGCGAGCGTCCCCGGGCGGCGTTCACCTCGGCCCTGGTGTCGGAGGAGGGCCGCAAGCAGGCGGCCGAGAACCGCGGGACCCGGCCCAAGGGGTGGCTGCGCGAACTGCTCGACGGCGTCCCCGTCTCCGCGCGGGAGGACGGCCTGCGGGACGCGGTCCGGGATCTGGTCGTGGAGATCCTCGGCGAGGGCGACCTGGTCGACGAGACGGTGGGCTTCGCCGACCTGGGCCTGGACTCGATCATGGTGATCGACCTGCGGGCGCGGCTCGCCCACGCCCTCGACCTGGACCTGCCCGCCACCGTGGCGATCGACCACCCGACCGTCCCGGCCCTGGTCCGCTTCGTGACCGGCTCCCTGACCGCCGGGGCCGGTGACACCGGCCCGGGCGCCGGCGCGGCGGTGTCCCGGCCTGCCGGAACGGCACCGGCGGAACCGGCGGAACCGGCGGACGGGACGGACCCCTCGGACCTGTCTTTCGAGGAACTCCTGCAAGCGGTCAGCAACGACCTGGAGATATGAGGACGAGCATGGAACTCGACGACATACGCAAGGTGATGGAGGACCAGCTCAGGCTCTCCCGCGATCTCAAGGCCCGGGTGCGGGAGTTGGAGGAGGCGCGGCACACGCCGCTGGCCGTGGTCGGCACCGCGCTGCGGCTGCCGGGCGGAACGCGGACCCCCGAGGAGTACTGGGAGTTCCTGCTGGGCGACGAGGTGGCGCTGTCCGAGATCCCGCAGGACCGCCCCGGCCTGCGGTCGGTGTACGAGCCCCGGCAGGACCGGCCCGGCTCCTCGTACGTGGACCGCGCGGGCTTCCTGTCCGACGTGGCGAGCTTCGACCCCGGTTTCTTCGGGATCTCGCAGCGGGAGGCCGACGCGCTGGACCCGCAGCAGCGCCTGCTGCTGGAGACCTCGTGGGAGGCGATGGAGCGTGCCGGGATCCCGGTGCGCCGTCAGGACCGCCTCGACGCCGGGGTGTTCGTCGGCATCATGTCCTCGGACTACGTCACCCGGATGTCCGCGCCGGGCGACCGGACCGGCATCGACCCCTACTACGGCACCGGCGGCGGTCACTGCATGGCGGCCGGCCGGGTCAGTTATGCCATGGGCCTGCGCGGCCCGGCGCTGAGCCTGGACACCGCCTGCTCGTCCTCACTGGTCGCCCTGCACGTCGCGGCCCAGAGCCTGCGGCGCGGGGAGTGCCGCTACGCCCTGGTCGGCGGGACGAACATCTTCTTCTCGCCCGACCTGATGGTGTCGCTGTGCCAGAGCAAGGCCCTGGCGCCCGACGGCCGTTCCAAGGCCTTCCTGGACTCCGCCGACGGGTACGGACGCGGCGAGGGGGTCGGCGTGGTCGTCCTCATGCGGCTCGCCGACGCGGAGCGGGAGGGCAGGCCGGTCCTCGCGGTGCTGCGCGGTACGGCGGTGAACCACGACGGAGCGTCCTCCGGCCTGACGGTGCCCAACGGGCCCGCGCAGCAGGAGGTGATCCGCGCGGCACTCGCCGACGCCCGGGTGGCACCGGAGGAGGTCTCCTACGTCGAGACGCACGGCACCGGCACCGCGCTCGGGGACCCGATCGAGGCCGGAGCGCTCGACGCCGTGCTCGGCACCGGCGCGCCCGCCCGGCAGACGCCGCTGATGCTCGGGAGCGTCAAGTCCCGTATCGGTCACCTGGAGAGCGCGGCGGGCATCGCCTCCGTGATCAAGGTGGTGCTGATGCTCCGCAACGGCCGGATACCGGCGAGCGTCACCGGCGCCGACGGCCCGCTGAACCACCTCATCCCCTGGGACCGGCTGCGGCTCGACCTGCCGGACCGGCCACGGGACTGGCCGGAACGACCGGGCCGGCGGATCGCGGGCGTCAGCGCCTTCGGCATGAGCGGCACCAACGCGCACGCGGTGTTCGAGTCGTACGACGCCGCGCCCGAACCGCCCGTCGAGGCCAGGCGCACGGAGTTGCTGACGCTCTCGGCCAGGTCCCCGGAGAGCCTGAAGGCGCTGGCCGACGCCACCGCCTCCTACCTCTCCCGCACGGCACCGGAGCACCTGCCCGCCGTCGCCGCCACCCTGCGCGACGGACGGGTGGCCTTCGAGCACCGGATCGCCGTCACCGGAGCCACCCCGGTCGAACTGCGGGAGCGGCTCACGGCGGCCGCCGAGGCGTACACGCCCGGCGGGCGGCAGGGCGCCCCGGCCGTGCGGCTGCGTCTGGGTGCGGAGGCGGCCCTGGCGGAGAAGGGCCTGGCCGTCCTGACGGACGCCTACCCGGCGCTGGCGGCCGGTCCCGAGGAGGCTGCGCACGCCCCCGCGACCCGGCTGCGGCTGCTGCTCGGACGGCTCGGCGCGCGGGTCATTGTCGAGGAGACGGCTCCCGCGTCCGTGTCCACCGTCGCCGAGGCGGAGTGGGACGGGCGGGCGTATCCGCTGCTCACCGCGGACGCGCAGGCCGCGCCGGAGCTGCTGCTCGATCTGCTGGCCGCGCTCTTTCGCGCGGGGGCCGATCTGCGGCTCGACGGGCTGCGGGCCGCCGGTACCGGACGCCCGGCCGACCTGCCGACCTACGCCTTCCGCCGCAAGCGGTGCTGGATCGACGAGCCCACGGCCGCCCCGGCCGCCGCCCCTGAACCCTCCGACGCCGACGGGCAGGCCGGCGCGGCGGCGGACCACCGGGAGATCGGTGACTTCCTCCAGACGGAACTCAAGCGGCTCATGCACGCGGACGAGGAGTTCGACACGGCACTGAGCTTCCTCGAACTCGGCGGCGACTCGTTCATGGCAATGCAGCTGACGATGAACATCGAGGACGAGTACCGGATCGAGGTGCCGCTGGAGGAGTTCGTCGTCGATGTGCCGCTCGCCGAACTCGTCCTGCGGCTGAGCGAGTTCATCGCGCGGTCCCGGACCCGCGCACCGGAACAGGAGGTCGGCGCATGAGCCCGTTCGTGCGTCCGAGGGTACTGGCCGACCCCGCTGTGCGGGTCTTCGGCTTCCATCACGCCGGCGGGTCCGCGGCCATGTACCACCCGATCGGCCGCGAGCTCCCCGCGGACTGGGAGCTGTGCCTGCTCGACCTTCCCGGGCGCGGCAAACGGCATGGCGAGCGGCCGCTGGAGCGACTGGACGAGGTGGTCGCCCGTGCCGTCGCGGACCTGGAGCCCTGGCTGGGGAGCCCGTTCGCACTGGTCGGCCACAGCTTCGGTGCCCTGGTGGCCCTGGAGGCCGGACGGGTGCTGGACGGTCTGGGCCGGCCCCCGCTGTGGGTCGGGGTGTCCGGGCGGGTGCCTCCCGGCTGCCGCCCCGGGACACGGCTGTCGCAACTGGACGACGAGGAACTGCTGCGGGCGATGGTCGCCATGGGCGGTATGCCGGATCGCCTCCATGAGGTCCCGGCGTTCGTCGAGCGGTTCCTCCGCGTCACCCGCGCCGACCTCAGGGCGGTCGAGTCCTACGCCCCGGATCCGGACCGGGTCCCGCTGTCCTGTCCGCTGACGGTCTTCACCGGGACGGACGACATCTGGGCACCGCTGCCCGCGCTCGCCGGATGGGCCGGGGAGTCGGCTCGGGGCTGCCGCCGAAGGGTGTTCCCGGGGGGCCACTTCTACTTCGCGGGCCCCGCGATGAAGGACTTCGCCCGTGCGCTGGTGGAGGAGGTCCAGGCCGTGGTCCCGTTGCCGGAGGGCTGAGAACGGGGTGAAGCGGCCCTGCCGTGCGGCCGGTTGGGGGTTCCGCACGCTCGAAGGGGGCCCCGGCCGGCTACAGCCGCGCCGCCCCCTCCACCCAGCAGGCCAGGACCCACTCGTCGACGCCCCCCGACCGCGAACAGTGCCGGCGCCTGCGGTTCAGGAGGACAGGGCGTCCAGCAGCCGGTCGACGTCCGCGGCCGTGTTGTACAGGTGGAAGGAGGCGCGCAGGTTGCCGGCCCGGTTGGACACCTCGATGCCCGCGGCGCTCAACTCGGGCTGGCGCCCGCCGAGTCCGGGCACGGACACGATCGCCGAGCCGGGAGCGGGCAGGGGTGTGTGGCCGAGGCCGGCGAGCCCCGTCCGGAAGCGGTCGGCGAGGGCGAGGTCGTGGGCGCGCACGGCGTCCACGCCGAGCTCCTCCAGGAGTTCGAGGGAGCGGCGGGTGCCGGTGTAGGTGAACAGGGCCGGGCTGACGTCGAACCGCCGTGCGGAGTGGGCCGGTTCGGTGACGGGGCCGTAGCAGCTGTCCCACGGGATCTCCCCGGAGACCCAGCCGGCGAGGACGGGCTTCAGGTCGCCGAAGCCCTGGGACTCCTCCGGCACGACGAGGAAGGCGGCGCCGTGCGGGCCGAGGAGCCACTTGAAGGTGGTGGAGACGGTGTAGTCGTACGACTCGGCGTCCACCGGGAGCCAGCCCGCGGCCTGCGAGAAGTCGACGTAGGTGCGGGCCCCGTGTGCCCTGGCGGCCTCGCGCAGGGCGGGCAGGTCGGCGATCCGGCCGTCGGCGGACTGGGCGGCGCTGACGGCGACGAGGGCGGTACCGGGACGGACGGAGTCGGCGAGCCGCTCCAGCGGCACGATGCGGACCTTGAGGTCGCCACGGGTGTGGAAGGGGTTCACGACGGAGGTGAAGTCGTCCTCGGCGGTGAGGACTTCGGCGCCCGGCGGCAGTGAGGCGGCGACCAGGCCCGAGTGGGTGGACACGGAGGCACCGGCGGCGACCCGGGCGACCGGGACGCCGGCGAGCCTCGCGAAGGCGGCGCGGGCCGCCTCCACGTCCTCGAACAGCGGATCCAGCGGCCTGCCCTCGGCGCGGATCAGCGCGGCCTCCTGGAGGGCGGCCACGGTACGGGCGGGCAGCAGACCGCTGCTCGCGGTGTTGAGGAAGGTGTTCTTCGGGGCGAACTCGGCGCGGACGAGGCTCTCGAAGGTCTCCATGGGTCCACTGTGGGGCCGGGAGACCTGTAGGTCCATCGCGATTTTCTACGTGGTTCCGCCAAGGAACGCTTATACGTCCGCGCCGGCCCGCGGGTTGTCAGCCCTGCTGGGGTACGGCGCACCCGTCGGGGCCGCAGGCCTCCGCGCCGGCCTGGCCCTGGTCGATCAGCTGCAGCGGGGAGCGGTCGCCCCAGGCCTGGGTGAGGGCCTGGGTGAAGACCTCGGCGGGCTGGGCGCCGGAGACGCCGTACTTGCGGTCCAGGACGAAGAAGGGGACGCCGTTCGCGCCGAGCTCGGCGGCCTCGCGCTCGTCGGCGCGGACCTCGTCGGCGTAGGCGGTGGGGTCGGCGAGGACCCTGCGGACCTCCTCGGCGTCGAGCCCGGCCTCGACGGCGAGCTCGACGAGGCGCTCGTCGCCCTCGGTGAACAGGGACCTCTCCTCGGCGAAGTTGGCCCGGTAGAAGATCTGGACGAGCCCGTCCTGCCTGCCGTGCTCCTTGGCGAGGTGCAGCAGGCGGTGCAGGTCGAAGGTGTTGCCGTGGTCCCGGTCCCGGGTGCGGTAGGCGAGCCCCTCGGCGGCGGCCTGCGCCCCGAGGTTCTCCTCGCCGGCCTGCGCCTGGGCCTCGCTCATGCCGTACTTCTTGCTGAGCATCGCGAGAACGGGCTCGACGTGGTTCTTGTCCCGCCCCGGGTCCAGCTCGAACGACCGGTGCACCACCTCGACCCCGTCACGGTGCGGGAAGGCCTCCAGCGCCCTCTCGAAGCGGGCCTTGCCCACGTAGCACCAGGGGCAGGCGATGTCGCTCCAGATCTCGACGCGCATGGTTCGGCTCTCTCCAGGTCGTGCGGGCGCGGAGGCTCCCTCCGCCGAGTCGGTGAACGTTCAAGCAGCGGGTTCCATTCCCGAGGGGGGCGCCGAGAGCCTGCTGAACTGCGCGCGGTACGCGCTCGGGGTCAGTCCGGTCCTGCGGACCAGGTGGCCGCGCAGGGAGTCCGCCGTGCCCAGGCCGCACGCGCGGGCCACCTGGTCCATGGGGAGGGCCGTGGTCTCCAGCAGTTCCTTCGCGCGTTCGACCCGCTGGTGGAGGAGCCACTGGAGCGGGCTCACCCCGCTTTCCGCGTGGAACCGGCGCGTCAACGTCCGTACCGAGACCCCCGCGTGGCGGGCCAGGTCGGCGAGGGTGAGCGGCTTGTCCAGGTTGCGCATGGCCCAGCCCCTGGTGTCCGCGCAGACGGTCCCCCGCTCGGGCGGCAGCGGGGTCTGGGTGAACTGGGTCTGGCCGCCGGGACGGACGGGCGCGACCAGGGCCAGGCGGGCGACCTCGTTGGCGACGGCGGCACCGTAGTCGGTACGGATGAGGTGCAGACAGAGATCGATGCCCGCGGCGTAGCCGGAGGAGGTCAGGACGGGACCGTCCTCGACGTAGAGGACGTCCCCGCGCAGATCGACCTGCGGATAGCGGCGGCGCAGTTCCTCCGAGTGCCCCCAGTACGTCGTGGCCCTGCGCCCGTCCAGCAGCCCCGCCTGCGCGAGCGAGAAGGCGCCGGTGCAGATCGAGGCGATCCGCTTGCCCGCGGCGGCCGCCTCCCGCAGGGCCGCCTCGGTGCGCGGGTCGGCGGTGTACAGCAGCCCGGCCCCGACGACCAGCACGGTGTCCGCGTCCCGTACGACGTCGAGCCCGTGCCGTACGTACAGGTCGAGGCCGCCGGTGGTCGGGACCGGCCCCGGTTCGGGCGCGCAGATCACCACCTCGTAGCCGGGCCGCCCGTCGGTCACGACCTTGCCGAACAGCAGCTCGGGAATGGCCAGGTTGAACATCGAGACGGGCGAGGGGGCTACGACGGCGACACGGCGCATGGCCAGAACCTCCGGGGGTGTGGCATTCAGGCCACTACTGTACGTCGGCGAAGTTCCGCAGCATGGAGCCATGCCCCTTGACCAGACCCCCCGGGACGAGCAACTCACCTCGTCCGAGCCCGAGTTGCCGGAGAGGCGCCCCTCCCCCGCGCTGACCCTCGCCACCGCCCTCCTCGGTTTCGCGCTGATCACGCTCGACGCGTCCGTCGTGAACGTGGCGCTGCCCGCCATGGGCTCCTCGTTCGGCGGCGGGATGTCCGCTCTCCAGTGGGTGGTGGACGCCTACACCCTCACCTTCGCGGCCCTGATGCTCTCCACCGGGGCGTTCTCGGACCGGGCCGGGGCGAGCCGGGCGTACGCGACCGGGATCGCGGTGTTCACGCTCGCCTCGGTGGTCTGCGGGCTGGCCCCGAACCTGCCGGCGCTGATCGGTGCGCGGGTGGTGCAGGGCGCGGCCGCGGCCGCGGTGCTGCCGGCCTCCCTGTCGCTGGTGCGCCAGGCCTATACGGAACCGGCCCATCGCGCCCGTGCGGTGGCCGTGTGGGCGGCGGGCGGTTCGGTGGCGGTGGCGCTGGGACCGGTGGCGGGCGGCGCGCTGACGACCCTGTGGGACTGGCGGAGCATCTTCTTCGTCAACCTGCCGCTCGGCGCGGTGGCGCTGCTCCTGCTGCTCCGGGCTCCCCGTTCGCAGCGCCGCCCGGCCCCGCTGGATCTGCCGGGCCAGGTGACGGCGGTGGTGACGCTGGCCGCGCTGACCTTCGCGGTGATCGAGGGCGGGCCGACGGGGCTGGTGTCCTTCGCGATCGCCGTCCTCGCGGGCGTCTGCTTCCTTCGGATCGAGGCGCGCCAGGCTCATCCCGTGGTCCCGCTCGGCCTGTTCCGCAGCCGGACCGTCTCCATGGCGGTCGCCGTGGGAGCGGCGAACAGCGTGGCCTTCTACGGCGTGGTGTTCATGTTCTCCCTCTTCTTCCAGCAGGTGCAGGGGCGTTCGGCGCTCCACGCCGGGCTGATGTTCCTGCCGATGACCGGGCTGATCGGGGTGACGAACGTGCTCTCGGGCAAGCTGGCGGGCCGGTACGGCACGTGGCTGCCGATACTGGCGGGCCACGGGCTCGCGGTCGCCGGGCTGCTGGGGCTCCTGACGGTCGGCACCGGGACGTCTGCCTCGCTGGTCGCCCTTCTGCTCGTGCCGCTGGCCCTCGGCTGTGCGCTGATGGTGCCGCCGCTGACGGCCGCGATGCTGGAGGCCGTACCGGCCGAACGCGCCGGGCTGGCGGCGGGCGTCCTCAACGCGGCCCGTCAGGTGGCCGGAGGGCTGGCGGTCGCCGTGTTCGGGGTACTGCTCGCCGACGGGTTCGAGACCGGCCTGCGGCTCAGCCTGGCGATCAGCGCCGGACTGCTTGTGCTGACGGGGGCGCTCAGCTTCCGTCGCGCAGGTCGGCCGGCCAGTCGGGCCTGAACTCGATGTGGTCGTAGGTCACCACGCACCCCTCCCCCATGGGCGACTGGGCCATGAAGCCGATCAGGGCCGCGCCGGTCTCCTTCTCGTCGCCCAGGGTGAAGAGGCGGACGAAGGTCCAGCGCTTGCCGTCGCGGGAGGCGTGGAAGGCGAAGGCGCGGCCGGTGCGGCTGACCCGCAGCCAGACCGAACTGCCGTCCACGGTGAAGGAGTTGCAGTCGTCGGAGTGGCCGCGGGTGACGACCGTGCAGACGGTGGGCACGTCCGGGGAGTTCTCCAGGCAGAGCTTGGCCCAGGCGCGCTCGCCGACGTGGACGTAGAGCACGCCCGCGTCGAACGAGCCGTTGAAGCCCACCGTGACCCGGGCTATCAGCTGGAAGTCGCCCTCGGGCGCACCGAGCAGCCGCGGCGCGTCGGCGGCGGGGTCCAGGGACTCCCCGGTGGGCGGCACGAACCGGTCCTGCCGGGGACCTGCCCAGCCGGAGAGGAAACCGTCCTCGTAGGCCCAGTGCCCGTCGGGGCCGTAGGTGCGGAGAGGGAAGGGGAGTTCGGGGAGTTCGACGTCCATCCTCAGAGTTTTCCAGTTCCCTCTCCGCGGCCGAGCGTGGGGTGCCTAGGACCTGTCGTTTGGATCATCCCGGCGTCGCGGGGTCTGGCACGCACATCTGCGGCGTTGTCGTCGGTCGCCGACGCTCCGCGTCGACTCCCTCCTCCGCCTTGCAGCTGCACGCACCAGACCCCGCTGGAGTCCGCTGAAAAGCACCGCACCTCACAGCCGGCCTGATCCAAACGACAGGCCCTAGCGCTCGAGGCGGTTGTTGAAGCGGCGGGGCAGGCCCAGCGGGTTGTCGTCCCGCAGCTCCGGCGGCAGCAGGGCCTCCGGCGCGTTCTGGTAGGCCACCGGCCGCAGCCAGCGCTCGATCGCCGTGCCGCCCACCGACGTCGACGTGGACGTCGTCGCCGGGTACGGACCGCCGTGCTGCTGGGCCGGGGCCACGGCCACGCCCGTCGGCCAGCCGTTCACCAGGACACGGCCGGCGAGGGGGGTCAGCTCCGCCAGGATCTCGGCGCCGCGGCCCTGGCCGGTGGCCTCGCCCTCGGACAGGTGGACCGTCGCCGTGAGGTTGCCGGGCAGCCGGGAGAGCACCGCCCGTGCCTGCTCGTCGTCCTCGTACCGGGCGACCACGGTCACCGGGCCGAAGCACTCCTCCAGGAGCAGGTCGTACGCGCCCTCGGTGGTCAGCTTCTCCGCCGCCACCGTGAGGAAGCCGGCGCTCACCGTGTGCTCGCCGCCCGCGCCCGGCGTCACCGGCGTCTCGACCTCGGGAAGTTCCGCGCGCTCGGCGACGCCGGCGACGAAGTTGTCCCGCATGCGGTGGTCGAGGAGGACGCCCGCGTCGGTGTCGCTGACCGCGTCGGTCAGGGACTTCACGAGGCCGTCGCCGGCCGCGCCGGACGGCACCAGGACCAGGCCCGGCTTGACGCAGAACTGGCCGACGCCGAGGGTCATGGAGCCCGCGAGCCCGGCACCGATGGCCTCTCCGCGCTCGGCCGCGGCCTCCTCCGTGATCACGACCGGGTTCAGGGAGCCCAGCTCGCCGTGGAACGGGATCGGCACCGGGCGCGCGGCCGCCGCGTCGAACAGGGCGCGGCCGCCCTTCACGGAGCCGGTGAAGCCCGCGGCGGCGACCAGCGGGTGCTTGATCAGCTCGATGCCGGCCTCGAAGCCGTGCACGAGGCCGAGGACGCCCGCGGGGATGCCGTGCTCGTCGGCGGCCCGGCGCAGCACGGACGCGACCAGCTCGGACAGACCCGGGTGGTCGGGGTGGGCCTTGACGACGACCGGGTTGCCGGCCGCCAGCGCGCTCGCGGTGTCGCCGCCGGCGACCGAGAAGGCGAAGGGGAAGTTGGAGGCCGAGTAGACGGCGACGACGCCGAGCGGCACCTTGTAGCGGCGCAGGTCCGGGATCGGCGGGGTCGCGGTGTCGTCGGGGTGGTTGATCACCACGCCGAGGAACTCGCCCTCGTCGACGATGTCGGCGAAGGCCCGCAGCTGGTAGCAGGTGCGGGCGAGCTCGCCGGTGAGCCGGACCGGGCCGAGGGCGGTCTCGGCGTCGGCGGCCTCGACCAGGTGTTCCTTGGACTCTTCGAGCTTGGCGGCCGCCGTGCGCAGGAAGGCCGCGCGGACAGTGCGGTCGGCGAGGGAGGCGCGCGCGTCGTGCGCGGCGCGGACGGCGGCGTCCACCTCCTGGGCTGTGGCCTCCACCGCAACCTGTTCGCGCTGCTTCCCGGTTCGGGGGTCGACACTCCAGACTGGTGCTGCTGCCACCGCGGGTCCCTCCACGTGTATCTGGGTCAGCCACCAGGAACGTTCGATATGCTGAACGCTGTCTCTGATGGTGAATATGCTGTCGGAGTCTATAACTCTGGTTCTCGTCCAACAAAGGGGTCAAGGGCGATGTCGGCAGGCGAGACGGGCGGCGGGTCACAGGTCAAGTCCGCGGTACGGACGGTTGAACTGCTCGAATACTTCGCCGGGCGCCCCGGCATGCACTCCCTCGCGGCGGTCCAGGAGGCCGTCGGGTACCCCAAGTCCAGCCTCTACATGCTGCTGCGGACCCT
Organism: Streptomyces sp. NPDC001668; assembly: GCF_042893155.1. Taxonomy (NCBI): domain Bacteria; kingdom Bacillati; phylum Actinomycetota; class Actinomycetes; order Kitasatosporales; family Streptomycetaceae; genus Streptomyces; species Streptomyces sp. NPDC001668. The sequence goes on along the minus strand of NZ_JBIAUQ010000010.1, from coordinate 171,362 downwards.
GGTCGAGCTGGGCTGGGTGGAGACCGACGCGACGGGCACGCGGTACGGCATCGGGGTGCGGGCGCTGCTCGTCGGCACCTCGTACATCGACGGCGACGAGGTGGTCGCGGCGGCCCGGCCCACCCTGGACCGGCTCTCCGACGACACCACCGAGACCATCCACCTCGCGCGCCTCGACGGCACGAACGTCGTCTACCTGGCCACCCGGCAGTCGCAGCACTACCTGCGGCCCTTCACCCGGGTCGGCCGCCGCCTGCCGGCCCACTCCACCTCCCTCGGCAAGGCGCTGCTGAGCACCTACTCCGACGAGCAGGTCCGCAAGATGCTGCCGGAGACCCTGCCGGCGCTCACCGAGCACACGATCACCGACCGCGAGAAGCTCATCGAGGAGCTGCACCAGATCCGCGAGCAGGGCTTCTCCGTGGACCGCGAGGAGAACACCCTCGGGCTGCGCTGCTTCGGGGTCGCGATCCCGTACCGCACGCCCGCGCGGGACGCGATCAGCTGCTCGGTGCCGGTGGCGCGGCTGACCCCGGCGCACGAACAGCTGGTGAAGGACGCGCTGTTCGACGCGCGGGACCGGCTGACACTGGCCACCCGTAGGCTCTGAGCCCCGGGGCCGTGTCGACACGCGGCTCCGCCACGTGGGCGCAAAGACGCCCGCCCCCACCAAGCCGCACCCGAACAACCACCCGACCACCCGACCGCCCGACCCGCCGGCCAGGCCCTAGGCTCTGAGGCATGCAGATCGTTCTCCGCGAAGTCCATGACAGCGATCTGCCGGTCTTCTTCCGGCAGATGAACGACCCCGAGGCCCTGCACATGGCGGCCTTCACCCCGAAGGACCCGGCCGACCGGGAGGCCTTCGACGCCCACTGGAAACGGATCCGCGCCTCCGACGCGGTGCACCGCACGGTCCTGGCGGACGGTGACGTGGTGGGCAGCGCGGCGGTGTACGGCGAGCCGGGCGAGCGCGAGGTGACGTACTGGATCGACCGCGCCTACTGGGGGCGCGGCATCGCCACCGCGGCTCTGCGCGAGCTGGTCACCGAGGTGCCCGAGCGCCCCCTGTACGCCCGCGCGGCCGCCGACAACGCCGGCTCGCTGCGGGTGCTCCAGAAGTGCGGGTTCCGGGTCACCGCCCGGGCCTCCGGGTACGCCCACGCGCGCGGTGCGGAGATCGACGAGTTCGTGCTGACGCTGGACGCGTGAGACAGCCGTAGATGAGCGTCCGATGAGAAAAGCCGGCGATCAGGAACGATGCGCACCCCTCTGATCGTCTTCGGAGTGGGATGAACAAGACGATCAAGCGCGCATCGGTCTTCGCGCTGCTCCTGGTGTTCGCTCTGCTGATCCGGGCGACCTGGGTGCAGTTCTACGAGGGCCAGGCACTCGCGGACGACAACGACAACCGGCGGAACGCGATCGAGACGTACTCCTCGCCGCTCGGGAACATCATCGTGGCCGGAAAGGCTGTGACGGGTTCCGCGAGGACGACGGACAGCGACCTCGCGTACAAGCGGACGTACACGAACGGCAAGCTGTACGCGGCGGTGACGGGCTACGCCTCGCAGGCCTACGCCCCGACCCAGCTGGAGGGCATCTACGCCGACCTCCTCAACGGCACGGACAGCCGGCTGAAGACCGTCATGGACACGGTCACCAACCAGCGGGCCGAGCCCGGTGATGTGATCACGACGATCGACCCGGCGGTGCAGAAGGCGGCGTACGACGCGCTCGGCGACACGAAGGGCGCGGCCGTCGCGATCGACCCGACGACCGGCAAGATCCTGGCCGTCGTGTCGACGCCGTCGTACGACCCGTCCTCGCTGACGGACGCCAACACCGCGGGCAGTGCCTGGAAGCGGCTCACCGCGGACTCCGACAAGCCGCTCACCAACCGCGCGCTGCGCCAGCCGCTGCCGCCGGGGTCGACGTTCAAGCTGGTGGTGGCCGCGGCCGCGCTGGAGGACGGCCTGTACTCCTCGGTGGACGAGAAGACGTCCAGCCCGGACCCGTACACCCTGCCCGGCACGGTGCGGCCGCTGGGCAACGAGAACGCCTCGGCGCCCTGCGAGAACGCCTCGATCCGGGTCGCGCTGGAGTACTCCTGCAACACCGTCTTCGCGAAGATGGCCGTCGACCTCGGCCAGGACAAGGTGCGGGCGATGGCCGAGAAGTTCGGCTTCAACGACGACGAGCAGGACGTGCCGGTGCGGGCCTACGCCAGCGTCTACCCCTCCGACATGGACAAGTCGTCCACGGCCCTGACCGGTATCGGCCAGTTCGACGTCACGGCCACCCCGCTCCAGATGGCCATGGTCTCCGCTGCCATAGCCAACGGCGGCAAGCTGGTCTCGCCGCACATGGTGTCGACGATCACCGACCACGGCGGCGACGTCCTGAAGAACTACGACGACGAGGCGTCCACCACCCAGGTCGTCAGCTCCCGGACGGCCGAGCAACTCCAGTCGGCGATGCAGTCGGTGATCCAGGACGGCACCGGCACCAACGCCAGGATCGACGGCGTCACGGTCGGCGGCAAGACGGGCACCGCCCAGCACGGCGAGAACAACAGCAAGACTCCGTACGCCTGGTTCACGTCCTACGGGAAGGCCGGCGGCAAGGAGGTCGCCGTGGCGGTGGTCGTGGAGCAGTCGAACGCGGCCCGCTCGGAGGTGAGCGGCAACGGGCTGGCCGCCCCCGTGGCCAAGGCCATGATGGAGGCGGCCCTCAAGAACTGACGCTTCCCGGTGGTTACTTGGCGCCGAGCAGCTGCTCGATCGGGTCGATCGCGAAGTACACGAGGAAGAGCGCCGAGGCGGCCCACAGCAGCCAGTGGATCTCCTTGGCCTTCCCCAGCACGACCTTGATGACGACGTAGGCGAGGAACCCGGCCCCGATGCCGTTGGTGATCGAGTAGGTGAACGGCATCACGGCGATGGTCAGGAACGCCGGGATCGCGATGTCGTAGCGGTCCCAGTCGATGTGCTTGACCTGCGTCATCATCAGGAAGCCCACGGCGACCAGGGCGGGGGCTGCGGCCTGGAGCGGGACGATGGTCAGCAGCGGGGTCAGGAACAGCGCCAGGGCGAACATGCCGCCGGTGATCAGGTTCGAGAAGCCGGTGCGCGAGCCCTCACCGACTCCGGCCGCCGACTCGATGTACGACGTGGCGGAGGAAGCGGACGCGGCACCGCCGGCCACCGCCGCCGCCCCGTCGATCAGCAGCACGCGGCCGAGGTTGGGCACCTTGCCCTCCTCGTCGAGGAGTCCGGCTTCCGCGCTGATGCCGACGACCGTGCCCATCGTGTCGAAGAAGTCGGACAGGATCAGGGTGAAGATCAGCAGCACGACCGTGACGATCCCGACGCCGGGCGCGCTGAAGGAGCCGAACAGGCTGAAGTGGCCGATCAGCCCGAAGTCGGGGGTGTCGACGATCTTGTCGGGCCAGGCGGGTGTGGTGAGCCCCCAGGTCTTGATGTCGGCGACCGAGTTGATGATCATCGCGAGGACGGTCATGGTGACGATGCTGATGAGGATCGCGCCCTTGACCTTGCGGGCGAGCAGCCCGATCGTCAGCAGCACCCCGAGGCAGAAGACGAGGATCGGCCAGCCGGTGAGCGCGCCGGTACCGCCCAGCTGAACCGGCACGGTGGTGTTCGCGGCATCCGGGATACGGCTCACGAAGCCGGCGTCGACGAAGCCGATGAACGCGATGAACAGCCCGATGCCCACGCTGATCGCCTGCTTGAGCGCTTGCGGGATGGCGTGCATGACGGCCTCCCGCAGACCGGTCACCACCAGCACACAGATGAGCAGTCCTTCCAGGACGACCAGGCCCATCGCGTCGTCCCAGCTCATCAGCGGGGCGATCTGGAAGGCGACGACGGCGTTCAGACCGAGCCCGGCGGCGAGCGCGAGCGGCAGGTTGCCGCCGACGCCCATGATGATCGTCATGACCGCGGCCACCAGGGCCGTCGCGGTGGTCAGCTGGACCGCGTCCAGCTGGTGCCCGAACTTGTCCTTCGCGCTGCCGAGGATGATGGGATTCAGGACAAGGATGTAGGCCATCGTGAAGAACGTGGCGAAGCCGCCGCGTATCTCACGGGCGAAGGTGGATCCCCTTTCGGAGATCCTGAAGTACCGGTCGACGGACATGGTCGATGCTCCTTGGTGCCTGAATGATCTGTGTGCGGATGCTGGCTGGATTGTTCCTGTGTTGAACGCGTTTCAGGTTTTCCCCGTGTTACGGATCGGGGGGTCACCCCGGTCGCCCTGTCACACCTCGTTCGAAGACCCGTACGAGAAACGGGTATTCGATCACTGCTACGCTTCCGGATCTCCGCCCGGCCACCCCCGGACGATCACATGTCATTCACATGACACACAAGGGAGAGGGAGCCCGTGGGCACAGTCGTCGACGACGCCGCCTCCGTGGAGTTCCACGCCTTCTTCGAGCGCCATTACGCCGAACTGTCCCGCCTCGCCCATCTGTTGACCGGCGAGCAGGACGCCGCCGACGACCTGGCGGCGGACGCGTTGCTGGCGCTGTGGCACCGCTGGGACCGGGTGCGCGCGGCCGACCACCCGGCGGCGTACGCGCGCGGGGTGGTCGCCAATCTGGCCCGCACCCGTATCCGCAGCGCGGTCCGTGAGCGCCGCCGCATCGCCCTGTTCTGGTCGCAGCGCGAGGAGAAGGTCGAGAACCCCGACGTGGCGGGCGTGGTCGACGTCCAGGAGGCGCTGCGCAGACTGCCGTTCCGCAAGCGGGCGTGTGTCGTGCTGCGGCACGCGTTCGATCTCTCAGAGAAGGACACCGCGCTGGCCCTCGGGGTGTCGGTCGGTACGGTTAAGAGCCAGACCTCCAAGGGGATGGCCGAGTTGCAGCGGCTGCTCGGCACACGGAACGCTCCGCTGACCGTGCACGCCGCGATGGCGCGTACCGGTGACGCCGGAGGAAGGGACCGATGACCATGCGGCGGGACGTGCACGGCGAACTGCGCGCCCGGCTGCAGGAAGCGGCCGAGGCGCACGAGCCGAACCGCGAGCGGATGCTCGCCCGGATCGAGCGCGGCATGTCGGAACAGACCCGCCCCGACCACCGGGCGACCCGGCCGCCGGTCTACGGCTGGGTGCGGGTGGTCAGCGCCACGGCCGCGGTCGCCTGTGTGCTGGGCCTCGGCGGGTACGCGGTGGCGTCCGCGGTGAAGGACGAGCCGCCCGCGCAGGGATCGGTGGTCTCCACGGGTACGCCCACCCCCTCCCCCGACGCGACGAGCCGCCCGCCCGCCCCGTCGGCGGACCCGAAGCCGAGCAGCGCACCCACGCACCGGGCCGAGCAGCCCAGCAGCACCCCCTCGGGCACCCCGCACCACTCCACCGAGGTGCGGGCGACCGGCGTCGAGGACGGCCCGCTGTGGTCGGACGGCTCGGTGGACCCGCACAGCAACGAGTTCTGGGCGCAGAGCAATCTGACCTTCAAGACCTCCGAGCAGCTGACCGCGCTCACCGTCGAGTTGAGGATCGCCCAGACCGGCGGGGTCAGCAACGCGGGCGCCTGGCGCTCGCTGCCCGAGGACGACTTCACGCTGACGGTCACCGAGCGGGACGGCTTCCTCGTCTACACCTGGGTGCTCAAGGACGGCCGTACGGTCCCGAAGGGCGAGTGGGTGTTCGCCGGGCAGTACAACCACCAGCGCGGCGGCCGGGACGCCAAGGACGACGGCTACACGGCGACCGCGACCGCGAAGTCCGGGGACCTCGCCGTGAAGGGTGACTTCGCGGCGCAGGACGAGGGCGCCACGGACGAAGGGGACTCGTAAGGGGACGTGCGGGTCTCTTGCCGGAGTCTTACCGAAAATCTCGGCCGGCGCGGCAACCCTTTCCTCGTCAGCGGCCACTTAATGGGTGAACGGTCCCCCCTGATGACGGAGCACCTCCCCTTGAGCACGCACAAGAGACCCCTCACCCGCCGACGGGTACTCGGCGCCTCGGCGCTGGGCGTCGCCGCCACCGGTGTTGCCGTCGCGGGCGGCACCGGCCTCCTCTCCGCCGCATCCGCGGCGACGTTCGGCTACTCGGACGACGGCAAGAACTACGTCGTCGACACCGGATCCTCCCTGGTCTTCAAGGTCTCGAAGACGACCGGCGACCTCACGTCCCTGGTCTACAAGGGCAAGGAGTACCAGGGGTACGGCGGTAAGAACTCGCACGTCGAGTCGGGGCTCGGGGCGTCCACGGTCACGGTGAGGCAGTCCGGGGCGGTCGTTCTGATCAAGGTCGTGCACGGCGCGATCACCCAGTGGTACGCGGCCCGCAGCGGCCAGAACAACGTCTACCTGTGGACGGACAAGAAGGACGCCTCCTTCACCGCGACCCGCTACATCGTCCGCCTGAAGCCCGGGATGTTCCCCAACACCGGTTCGGACTCCTGGATCGAGACCTCGGACCGGATCATCGAGGCCGGTGACGTCTGGAAGCGCGCGGACGGCACGACCCACTCCAAGCACTACTCGGGCAAGCGGACGATCGACTACGACCACATCGGCTTCACCACCGGCTCGGTCGGCCTCTGGATCGTCCGCTCCAACCACGAGAAGGCCTCCGGCGGTCCCTTCTACCGCTCGCTGCTGCGGCACTCGAACGACAAGGGTGCCGGGCTGTACGAGATCCTGCACTACAACGAGGCCCAGACCGAGGCGGAACGTTTCGGCCTCCAGGGCCCGTACGTCCTCTCCTTCACCGACGGCGGCGCTCCCTCGTCCTCGCTCTTCCACGACAGGCTCGACACCGGCTGGGTCGACGGGCTCGGCGTCACCGGCTGGGTCGGCGCGGCCGGCCGCGGCAAGGTTGCCGGGGTCGGCCTGAAGGGCATGGACGCCACGTACCCGTACACGGTGGGATTCGCCAACGCGGACGCGCAGTACTGGGCGAAGGCCGCGAGCGGGACCGGGGCGTTCTCCTGCAAGGGGATGCTGCCGGGGACGTACACGATGACGGTCTACAAGGGCGAACTCGCCGTGCACACCGCGTCGGTGAAGGTCACGGCGGGCGCCACCACCTCCCTGCACAGCCTCACGATCACCGGCGATCCGTCCACCGCCAAGGCCGTCTGGCGGCTCGGCGACTGGGACGGTACGCCCGGCGGGTTCAAGAACGCCCAGCTGATGACGTACGCGCATCCGTCCGACGGGCGCGCGGCCAAGTGGACAGGCAACGTCACGATCGGCAGCGGCGGCGAGGCGGCGTCCTTCCCCGCGTACATGTGGAAGGACGTCAACGACGGCATCCTGATCTATTTCAAGCTGACGGCGGCGCAGGCGGCGGCCGCGCACACGCTGCGGGTCGGGGTCACGGACGCGTTCGCGGGCGGCCGTCCCCGCGTCACCGTCAACGACTGGGTTTCGGCCGTTCCCACGGCTCCCACGCAGCCCAGCACCCGCTCTCTCACCACGGGTTCGTACCGTGGGAACAACCATTCGTTCACGTTCAACGTCCCTAGTAGTGCCTGGAAGAGCGACACCTCCCAGTACAACGTCCTGAAGCTCGACATCGTGAGCGGTTCGGGCGGCAGTGCCTATCTCAGCGCGGGCACGTCGTTCGACTGCGTAGACCTGCTGGCCTGAGCCCCCCTCGGCCAGCAGCTGCCGGCTGGAGCCCCCCTCGGGCCGGCACGAGGAACGCCCCGCCTGTGACGACAGGCGGGGCGTTTCGTCGCTTCGGCGTTTCGCCGCTCAGTTCATCGTCGTGCCGACGACGGTCGAGCCGGTGGTCAGGAAGGCCGTCGCGGGCAGCGAGCCGTCCGCCGCGCGGGCCCCGTACGCCGTGGCCGCGTCCACCGACTTGAAGGCCGGCGTGGCGACACCGCGGTCCCAGTTGTTCGCCGCGGACACGGTGGACGAACCCAGCTTGGACAGGCCCCCCTTGTTGCTCACCGCCAGGTTCCGGGCCAACCGGGCCCGGCCGGTGGCGAAGTAGAACCCGGCCTCGGTGTTGGCGTACGCCGTGTTGCGGTTCAGCACGATCGCCCCGGTGTTGGAGTTCTCGGTGAAGCCGTGAAGTGTGTTGTCCCAGGCCGCGTTGTTGTTGACGAGGTGCGCCACCGAGACGCCCCCGCCGCCCAGCTTGAACCCGTTGCCGTTGCCCTCGAAGGCGCCGTCACCCCACCGGTTCTTCCCGTTCCCGAAGGCCCAGCTGTGCTCGACGGTGACCGGCGAGGAGAACTGCCACAGGTCGAGCCCGTCGTCGGAGTTGTTGTAGAGGCGCGCCCCCGTGATCCTGTTGCCGGTCCCGGACCCGAACTTCACGGCGATCCCGTCGGCGTTCTGACCGTGCCCCGCCGGGTCGTAGTTGCCGTGGCTGTCCAGGTTCTGGACGAGGTTGTCGCTGGTCCCGTCGCCCCGCAGGGTGAATCCGGAGTCCCCGTTGTCCGCGGTGACGAGGTTCTTGAAGACACCGCCGACGGAGGAGGTGACGACGAGACCCTGGGCCGGTGAGTTCTGGAAGGTGAGGTTCTGGACGGTCCAGTAGTCGCCGTAGATCCCGGCAAGCCAGGACCCGGCGGGCAGCTTGGACCCGTCGATCCGCACCTTCTCGCCGTCGTGGGCCCGCAGGGTGATCCGTGCCGAACTCGTGCCGTTCGCGGTGGACTTGAGGGTGGCGGAGGGGGTGTACGTGCCCGCGCGGACCTGGATCGTCGTACCGGCGACGGCGTTCCTGACCGCGGCTTCCAGCTGGGCCGTGCCGGAGACGGTGACCGTCGTGGACGCGGCCTCGGCCCCGCCGCCCGACAGGCCGAGATACACACCGCCGGCGCCCGCGGCGACGGCGACCGCCGCGGCGATGGAGAGCGTGCGGGTGCGGCGGTGACGGCCGGTGCTGTGACGCACGGGGCGTTCCTTTCCTTGGTGACGGGACGCCCTGAAGTCGCCGCCGTGCCCCCCGAAGGTTGCCACGGCTCAACGAAAACGACCGAAACTTTCGCTGCTTGTCATCCCGCGCTCACCGATTGACGCGCTGTTTCCCGCTCGTAACACTCCGAAGGCGCGCACAGCCCCCAACAGAAACCCCCACACCCCCACACTCACAGGAGCGACATGCGCCCACGTATCCTCCTCGTCGCCTGTCTCTCGCTACTGCTCGCCCTCCTCACCGCACCGCCCGGTACCGCCCACTCAGGAGCACCACCCGTGAGCCACCCCAAGTACGCCGGTTATCTCTTCGCCTACTTCACCGGCGAGGGCACCGCCGACGGCGAGCAGATCCGCTACGCCCTCAGCCGCGGCAACGACCCGCTGCACTGGCGCGAGCTGAACCAGGGCAAGCCCGTCCTGACGTCGACGACCGGCGAGAAGGGCCTGCGCGACCCGTTCGTGATCCGCTCCCCCGAGGGCGACAAGTTCTATCTGATCGCCACCGACCTGCGCATGTACCGGAACAGCAGCGGCAGCTGGGACGACGTCCAGCGGCACGGCAGCAAGTCGGTCATGATCTGGGAGTCCACCGACCTGGTCCACTGGACCGACCAGCGGCTGGTGAAGGTGGCCCCGGACAACGCGGGCAACACCTGGGCGCCGGAGGCCTACTGGGACGCCGGCCTCGGTGAGTACGTCGTCTTCTGGGCGTCGAAGCTGTACGCCGACGAGGACCCCGGGCACACGGGATCGACGTACAACAAGATGCTGTACGCGACCACCAAGGACTTCCGCACCTTCAGCGCGCCCAAGGTCTGGGACGACCCCGGCTACTCGGTGATCGACTCGACGGTCGTGAAGTACAAGGACACCTACTACCGCTACACCAAGGACGAGCGGGACCCCACCTCCAGCTCGCCCTGCGCCAAGTTCATCACCGGCGAGAAGTCGACGAGTCTGACCTCGACGAAGTACGACCTGGTCGCGGACTGCATCGGCAGCGGTGCGATGGACCGGGGTGAGGGTCCGACGGTGTTCAAGTCGAACACCGAGAAGAAGTGGTACCTGTTCATCGACGAGTACGGCGGTCGCGGATACGTCCCCTTCGAGACCACCGACCTCGACTCGGGGAAGTGGACCCCGTCCACGAACTACCAGCTGCCCGCAAGTCCCCGCCATGGCACGGTACTTCCGGTGACGCAGCAGGAGTACGACCGGCTGCTGGCCGCGTATCCGGTCTCCGGGACCTCGGTCGTGGACGCGACGGCCGAGGGCCAGAAGGGGTACGCGATCGTCACGGAGGCCGCCTCGAAGGTCGTGCTGCCGATGCGGCCCGGCATCGATCTCACCCGTCTGGCACCGGAGTTGGCGGTCGGCGCGGGGGCCCGCGTGAGCCCCGCCTCCGGCACCCGGCGTGACTTCCGCAAGCCGCAGACGTACACGGTGACGGGGGCCGACGGGACGACCCGCGGATGGACGGTCGAGGCCGTGGCGACCGGTAGCCCGGTTCTTCCCGGCCTCAACGCCGACCCGGACGTGCACTATCTGGACGGCGAGTACTGGATCTACCCGACGACCGACGGCTTCCAGGGCTGGGGCGGGACGCGGTTCACGGCGTACTCGTCGAAGGATCTGGTCCACTGGAAGAACCACGGGGTGATCCTGGACCTCGGCGCGGACGTGTCGTGGGCCGACAAGTACGCCTGGGCGCCGGCGATCGCCGAGCGGGACGGGACGTACTACTTCTACTTCTGCGCCGAGCAGCAGATCGGTGTGGCCGTGGCGGACTCCCCCGCGGGTCCCTTCAAGGACGCGCTCGGCAAGCCACTGGTGGCCAAGGGCGGTGCGCTGAAGGGGCAGATGATCGACCCGGCCGTCTTCACGGACGACGACGGGACGCCGTACCTCTACTGGGGCAACGGGCACGGGTACGTGGTGCCGCTGAACGACGACATGGTGTCGTACGACCCCTCGAAGATCGAGGACATCACCCCGGACAACTTCCGCGAGGGGTCGTTCGTGATCAAGCGGAACGGCACGTACTACTTCATGTGGTCCGAGGACGACACCCGCAGCGAGAACTACCACGTCGCCTATGCGACGGGACCGTCCCCGCTCGGTCCGTGGACCAAGAAGGGGACGATCCTGTCCAAGCGTCCCGAGTACGGCATCCTCGCCACCGGCCACCACTCCGTGGTGAACGTCCCCGGCACCGACGACTGGTACATCGTCTATCACCGGTTCGCCCTGAACGGGCCGGGGAAGCCGGGCGGCGACGGTATGCACCGCGAAACCACCGTCGACCGCATGGAGTTCGCGGCGGACGGCACGATCAAGCCCGTGGTGCCGACCCTGGCGGGGATCCGGCCGGTGCGGAACTAGCTCACGAAGTACGTCGGGTTGGGGAGCTTGTACGTCCGGTCGGCGTAACCGCCGTCGAGGTCGGAGTACTGGTCGCCGAAGTTGGCGATGATCTCGTACCCGAGGTCCTTCTCGATGTGCGCGCGGGTGCCGGACTTGTACTGCACGGTGGTGCAGGTCCAGGTGCCGGGCGTGGCGCAGGCGTTCAGGTAGGACGGCGGGTTCGCCTTGTCCTTGAGGAACATGTGGTCGGCGTCGAGGTTCACATCGGCGCCGATCTTCTTCAGGTTCTCGACCGCGGCGGTCCGCTGCGCCTCGCTCAGGCCGGAGTTGTAGAAGACCTCCACGCCCTTCTTCTCGGCGTACTGCACCAGCTCGGCGCTGCCGAAGACCCCGGGACGGTCGGCCCGGTTCACGTAGTCGGCCCACGTGGTGGCGTTGTACGTGTAGTTGTACCGCTTCTCGTAGTCGAGGCTGAGCAGCAGGGTGTCGTCGATGTCGAAGACGACGGCCGGCTTCTCGCCCCGGTGGTGCGCCTTGCGGGCGGCCTGGTCGATGTACTTCCGCGCGGCCGCGTCGATGCTCGCGAGGTCCTTGGCGTACGGGCTGGTGGGCGACGCCTGGTAGACACCGTTCGCGTCGGGCGCGGTGCCGTAGTAGGTGTCGATGTCCTTGACCAGGAGCCCGATGTTGTAGGGCTCGTGCGTGGAGTTCGCCGTGGACTGGTGGGCCGTGGCCGCACCGGCGCCGTACACGGCGACGCCGACGACCGCGCAGGCGGTGGTGACGGCTGCGATACGCAGTGACTTATGCATGACAGAGGTTCTACGCGCGTCACCCGCGTGGGCGCGAGACCCGCCGGGTAAAAAACGGGTCAAGCGCCCCGGGACGGGGTCCTCGCGGGCCGCGTCAGTTCATGGTCGCGCCGATGGTGGTGCTGCCCGTCGTCAGGAAGGTGGTGGCGGGCAGGGTGCCGCTGGAGCTGCGGGCGTTGTACGTCGTCGAGGCGTCCGTCGACTTGAAGGCGGGGGTGCTGATCCCGCTGTCCCAGTTGTTGCCGGACGAGCTGACCTTGGAGCCCTTGCTGACCGAGCCGCCGCCGTTGCTCACCGCGAGGTTCTTGCCGAGCTTCGCGGAGCTGGTGGCGAAGTAGTAGCCCCACTTGCTGTTGGCGTAGGCGGTGGTGCGGTTGATGACGATCGCGCCGGTGTTGGAGTTCTCGGTGAAGCCGTTGCCCGCGTTGCCCCAGGCGGCGGAGTTGTTGACGACGTGCGCGACGACCTCGCCGTCGCCGCCCAGCTTGTAGCCGTTGCCGTTGCCCTCGAAGGCGGAGTCGCCCCAGCGGTTGACGCCGTTGCCGAACGACCAGGAGTGCTCGATCGTGACGGGCGAGGCGAAGGACCACAGGTCGATGCCGTCATCCGAGTTGTTGTACAGGCGCGCTCCGGTGACCAGGTTGCCGGTGCCGGAGCCGAACTTGATGGCGACACCGTCCGCGTTCTGGCCGTGCTCCGCCGGGTCGTAGTTGCCGTAGCTGTCCAGGTTCTTGACCGTGTTGTTCACTGTGCCGTCGCCGGTGAGCGTGAAGCCGGAGTCGCCGCCGTTGATGGTCTTGATGTTGTTCCAGACCGTGCCGGTGCAGGACTGGCAGACGACCGCGCTGTCCGGGGAGTTCTGGAAGGTGATGTTGGAGACGTTCCAGTAGTCGGCGGTCAGCTTGAAGATCCAGGCGCCGGCGGGCAGCGACGAACCGTCGATCTTCACGGTCTCCGAGCCGTACGCGGTGAGCGTGATGGGCGCGGAGGAGCTGCCGTTCGCCGTGGACTGGAGGGTGGCCGTCGGGTAGTAGGTGCCGCCGCGGACCTGGATCACCGTGCCGGCGGTGGCGTTCTTGATGGCGTTGGACAGGTCGGTGGAGTTGCTGACGACGACCGTCGCGGCCTGGGCCTGGGTGGGGAGGACGGCGAGGCCGACGCCCAGGGACAGGGCCGACAGGACGGTGAGAGAGGTACGACGAGACATGGGGAGCGGGTCCCTTCGGGTGCGGGTGGGGGGATGGTTCACAGGACGGAGTCGAGCCAGCTGAAGACCTCGTCCTGCATGCGGTCGACGAAGACATGGCCGAGGTCGGGCCAGGTCTTCAGGCGCAACCGCTCCTCGGCGTGGCGGGAGTGCCAGACGGCGCGCAGCTTGTCGTACGCCACGTGGACGCCGTCGGCGGGGAACAGCGGGTCGAGCCCGCCGTCGAAGAAGAGCATCGGCCTGGGGGCGGCGATGCTCGCCACGTCGGGGAAGTCGAGGAACCGGGGCAGCCCGGGGTGGAGCATGTAGTAACTGGACTGCCCGCGCAGGGTGTTGTTGCCGGGCACCATCATGTCCTTCAGGCCGGTCATCCAGCAGACGGCCGCCGTCGCCTTGACGGCGTCGGTCAGCGCGGCGGTCTGCCAGGCGCGGTAGGCCCCCATGGAGAAGCCGACGGCGGCGACCCTGCGGGGGTCCACCTGGTCGAGGCCGGCGAGGAATTCGGCGGCGCGGGCGTCCTCACGGGCCATGAGCCCGGCGAGCGAGGAGCCGAGGTTGTAGAAGTTGCTGGCCAGGGCCTGCTGCTGGTCGTAGGTGATCGGTCCGCGGTCGCCCCAGCCGAGGGCGTCCGCGCACAGGACGACATGGCCGCGCCGGGCCAGCTCGTCGCCGACGAACCGGCCGCTGAAGTACTTGCCGGCCCAGGCCTGCGCGGAGGCGAGCCGGGTGTCGTCGTACCAGGGCCGGACCAGCTTCTCCTTGCCGATGTCGAACTTCGCCCCGTGGTCGTGGAGCAGCAGCACGGCGGGGAACGGGCCGGGGCCGTGCGGGGTGAGCAGGGCGGCCCGGACGCGTTCGTGGCGGGTGAGGGAGAGGGTGACCAACTCCCGCGTGTAGCCGTCGCCTTGGGAGACCTGGCTGCGCTCGGGCGCGTACGGCGTTCCGTCCTCGCGGTCGACGAGCAGGTGCTCCTCGACCTTGGCACGGGCCTGCCGGCGCCAGGTGCGGAAGTCGCGGACCGGTGAAGTCCCCCAGGCCAGCGGGAAGGTCAGCTCGGCCTTGAGCGCCGGGTGGAAGTCGGGCAGCGGGCCGTCCACCACCCCGGCCTCGGAGGGGCTCACCGCTCCCCCGGCCAGCACGGCCGCTCCGGCGCCGACCACGAACGCCCGCCGCCCCAGCGGGTCACCGGTGCCCATAGGGCCTCCAGTCCCCCAGATACGTCCGCGGGGTGTGCGCGGCGGCCTCGGCGGCGGTGAGCTGGGGCCTGTTGTCGGGGACGGTGATGACCGCGCCGGGGCCCGAGTTGGCGTACTCCCGGAAGCGCATGGTCTGCCAGGGGTAGGCCTCGCGCATGTTGGTGTAGGGCGTGACCGGGTCGATTCCGGGCCCGATCCAGGAGTCCCGCACGACGAGCGACGGCCATGCGGTCGTCTCGTACGACGGCACCCAGGGCCGTGCCAGTCTGTACGCCCCGTCCTCAGCCCCGGAGGTGATGCGGGAGCGGACGGCGAGGATGCCGTACGGGTTGGCGCGGGCCGTGGAGGGGGCGAAGACCATGCCCTTGGGGGTGAAGCCGACGTCCCGCTGGAGGGTGTGGAAGTGGCACTCGTCGAAGACGGCGGTGGCCCGGCCGAAGACGAAGTCGACGTCGCCCTCGATGTAGCAGCGGCGGAAGTACTGCCGGTCGAAGGCGGTGAGCGCGGTCGTCTCGACGAAGAGGGTGTCCTGGTGGGCCAGGAGCCGGACGTTCTCGAAGTGGGTGCGGTCGCCGTAGGTGTAGGCGGCGACCGCCTGGGTGCCGGTGATGTCGGGGTGGTCGGCGCGCAGCCAGTCGTTGGCGAGGGTGAGGTCGCGGACGGTGAGGCCGGGGGCGGCGGAGGTGAAGGTGGCGGAGCCGGCGGTGCCGTAGGTGCCCGAACCGTCGGGCTTCTGGGTGCCGTTGGCGTTGTCGTACACGATGACGGCGGCGCGGGGGTCACGGCTCGCGCCGCGCAGGGTCAACTCCGCCGCGGCGGCGGGGACGTCGACGACCTCACGATAGGTGCCCGGGTGCACGACGATCGTCCAGCCGGGGCCGGTCACCGCGTCGACGGCGGCCTGGACGGAGTCGCCGGGGCGGACGTGGAGGACGCGGTGTCCTCCGGCGGCGAAGGCGGGGGTCGCTCCCGCCGCCGCGAGTCCGAGGCCGGCCGCGAGAAGGGTGCGCCTGCGCATCAGCACGACTCCTTCCAGGGCCGCCAGTCGCCGAGGTAGGTCTCGCGCGTCGCCGACTCGGCTTGCTCCGCGGTGAGTTGGGGCCGGTTCTCCGGGACGGTGATCCTGGCGCCGGGGCCGGTGTCGCGGTACTCGGCGAAGCGCTGGTTCTGCCAGGGGAAGGTGTCCGACATGTTGGTGTAGGGGGCGGCCGCGTCGATACCGGGGCCCAGCCAGGTGTCCCGGACGGTGAGGCTCGGTTTCGCGGTGGTGTCGGAGCTGGGCACCCATGGACGGGCCAACTTGTAGAAGCCGTCCGGGGCTTCACTCGTCACCCGGCTGTGGGTCACCAGGTACCCGCGCGGGTTGGCCCCCGCCGTCGAGGGCGCGAACACGAAGCCGTACGGCGCCGCCGCCAGGTCGGTCCGGTTCAGGGTCCGGAAGTGGCAGTGCTCGAACACCGCCGTGGCCCGCCCGAAGACGAAGTCGACGTCTCCCTCGGCGTAGCAGTGCGCGAAGTACTGGCGGGCGAAGGAGGTGAGGGCGATCGAGTCGGCGTACAGGGTGTCCTGGTGGCCGAGGAAGCGGCAGTGGTGGAAGGCGGAGCGGTCGCCCTGGACCTTGAGGGCGACGGCCTGGGTGCCGGTGATCTCGGGGTGGTCGGCGCGCAGCCAGTCGTTGGCGAAGGTGATCCAGCGGGCGGTGAAGCCGTCGGCCTGCACGGTGGTGGTGGCCGATCCGGTGGTGCCGTAGGTGCCGCCGCCGGGCTTGGGGGTGCCGGCCGCGTTGTCGTAGACGATCACGACGTCCCGGGGGTCCTCGGTGGCGCCGATCCAGGTCGCCTCGGTGCGGGTGGCGTCGACGGCGACGGTCTCCCGGTAGGTGCCGGGGGCGAGGACCAGGGTCCAGCCGCTGCCGGTGGCGGCGGTGACGGCGTCCTTCACGGTGGTGTGGTCGCCGCGGCCCCGGGGGTCGACGTAGAGCGTCTGCGGGGAGAGCCGGGCGGCCGGCGATCCGAAGCGGCCGAAGGGGCGCCTGGCCGGGGCGGCCGTCGCGGGGCTCGTGGTGAGGGCGAGCGCGGCTGCCGCTCCGGTGCTCGCGAGCAGGAACCCCCTTCTGGACAGGGGGAGTTGTGCGTGGGGCGAGGACATGCGGGTGCTCCTTGGGCGTGCGGCTCGGTAGGGGGTGCCTCGCTGTGGGGGGTGGGGAAGGTGGCCGGGGCGGCCGCTGGATTCCGCCCCGGCCGGTCAGGGGGTGGTACGGGCAGACGCGGGCCTGCCGATGGCTGGGGTCGGCGGGCCCGGTCGACTGGCGGGCCGGTGCCGGCAGGCCGGCCCGTCGGTCGGAGGGACCACGTCGGCGGGCCGACCGGTCCAGCGGGCGCCCGCCGACAGAACCCGCGCCAACGGCCCAGGCCGGCCCAACGGGAACGATGTCAGCAGATGCGGCCCGCGCCCGCGCCGCGGTCGACGATCCCCGGCACCTTCTTGGCCGGGTCGACCTTCGTGCGCAGGGTCGGGGTCCAGCCCGCGCCGGACGACAGGGTCTCGGCGGGGATCTCGGCGTTGTGGACGGCGATCAGGTCGGTGAGCGTGCCGTTGACGTAGTTGTCGTCGGCGGTGAGCGGGGAGACGTTCCACCGCTTGAGCACCTTCGCCGCGCTGACCCCCGTGGGCAGGGTGAACGCGTTGTGCTCGGCGACGAGTTGGGACTCCTTGCCGATGCCGAAGCTGTAGGCGTAGTCGCTGTTCGCGACGAAGTGGTTGTTGTAGGAGTCGACCTGTCCGAAGCGGACGCGGGGTGCGCGCTCGACGAGGTTGGAGAACAGGTTGTGGTGGAAGGTGACCTTGAGCTTGCCCCGGTCCCCGGCCGCCGTGGACTCGCTGTCGCTGTTGCCGATCAGGATCGTCTTGTCGTGCTCGGTGAAGACGTTCCAGGAGGCGGTGACGTAGTTCGCGCCCCGGACGATGTCCAGCTCGCCGTCGTGCTGCTGGTAGAGCATGCCGAAGTAGGTCGGCGCGGCGCTGTCGGGGTGGGAGCCGTCGGTGAAGGTGTTGTGGTCCAGCCACACATGGGTGGAGCCGTAGACGACGGCGGTGTCGTACTCGGAGTTCCAGTTGCCCTTGTCGCCGTCGGTGGGGTCCCACTGCGGGAAGCAGTCGATGGGGCTCTCGAAGGTGAGGTTGCGGACGATGACGTTGTCCACGGCCTTGATCTGGAGGCTCGCGCCCTTGAACCCGGCGTTCTTGCCGATACCGACGATCGTGGTGTTGGCGGGGACGTTCGCCTTGATGGTCTGGTCCTGGTTGGCGGCGGAGACGCGGCGCAGGCCCTCGGGGCTGTCGTCGGGCTCGGCGCTCAGGTCGGTGTCCAGGCCCCACGCCTCGGGGGAGTACTTCGCCAGGTAGGCGTCGAAGTCGTACCCGGGCGCGGCGAGGGAGTCGCAGCCCTCGGAGACCGCGTCGATGGTCCCCTTCACCTTGATGATCTTCGGTGCGGTCCCGCCGGCGGCGAGGGCGGCCTTGAAGCCGGCCCAGTCGGTCACGGTGTACACATGGGCGGCGTCGGCGGCCGCGCCTCCGGTGGTGCCGGTGCCGTCGGAGGCCCAGCCGTCACCGGCGGCGAGGGTGTCGCGGGCGAGGTCGTGCCCCTTGGCCTGGGCGGTGGTGCCGGTGACCGTGAGCACCAGGGCGGCGCATCCTGCCACGGCCATCGCCTTTGTCATGACATGCCCATGCCATATCTGTGCGTTCATTGTGCGGCTCTCTTCTGGATGAAGGGGAGGGTCAGACGGTGGCCGGCGACGGCCAGGTGATCCACGACTCCGGGATCTCGGCGTCGAGCCGGCGCACGTCCCGGGGCGCCAGCACGCGGTGCCGCAGCAGTTCACGGGCGACCAGACGCGCCACCGCGATGGCACCGGGCGGATTGAAGTGCGTGTTGTCCTGCTCGGTGTCGGTCCAGTTGAAGTACTTCTTGGTCTCCTCGACGCCGAGCTTCTGCCACAGAGCGAGCGACAGCGCCTGGATGTCGAGCAGCGTCACGCCTTCTTCCTGGGCGAGCGCACGCATGGCCGCCGGGTACTCGCCGTGGGTCGGCACGGCGTTGCCGCTCGCGTCGAACTTCCGTCGCTCCACGGGCGTGGCGAGCACCGGCCGGGCACCCTTCGCGCGGGCGCCGTCGATGTACAGGCGCAGATAGTCCTGGTACGTCGTCCAGGGCTCGGTGTAGCGGGTCGGATCGGCGGTCTTCTCGTCGTTGTGCGCGAACTGGACCAGCAGGAAGTCACCGGGTTTGATCAGACCGAGAATCGCGTCGAGCCGTCCCTCGTCCACGAAGGACTTAGAACTCCGGCCGTTCACCGCGTGATTGGCGACGGCCAGGTCCTGGGCCAGGAAGAAGGGGAGTGCCATGCCCCACCCGGTCTCGGGCGCGGCGTCGGAGTACTTCTGGGCGGCGGTGGAGTCGCCGGCGATGAAGAGGGTGCGAGTCCTCCGGGGAGAGGCTTGAGCGGTGCCGGCCGCGCCGAGAGCGAGCGGCACGGTGGCAAGCGCCGCGACGGTGACTTGTCTACGCGTGAGTGTCATATCAGGTGCACCTTTCTGACCTGTGAGGGGCGCGGGGAACTGCGCGACCGGCCACGGCGGACCCGCAGCTCCCCACGTCCGGAACCACCCGAGCTCTCAGCCGTTCTGTTCCTTCCACTCCGCCTGAGCCTTGTTCAGCTGCTCAGCCATGGTGTCCAGGAAGTCCTTGGCGCTCATGTCCCCGAGCAGCACCTTCTGGAAGTTCGGCTCGTTGTCCGCCTTGGAGATGGTGTTCCAGTCCGGCAGGTAGTACGGCAGCTGAACGATGCTGGTGGAGCCGTCGGTCAGCGCGGCGGCGGCGAGCTTCGTGGGCTCGGCCTCGGAGATCCAGGAGTCCTTCGCGGCGTCGTTGTTCGACGGCACCTGCCCGGCGGACTTGTTGAACTTCGAGTTCTCCGCGTGCGAGGTCGCGAACTCGATGAACTTCCACGCGGCGTCCTTGTTCTTCGAGCTCTTGAAGATCCCGAGCCCGTCGACGGGGTTGGACACCTGGACCCTCTTGCCGCCGGCGCCGATCGGCTGCGGGATGCCCCGGAACTTGTCCGCCCCGAGCGCCTTCAGGTGGTCCTGGTACGACCCCAGGTTGTGGTTGAGCATCCCGATCGTGCCGGAGTCCCACTGGGCGACCATCTTGGTGAAGTCGTTGTTGAGGTCGGCCGCCGGGGTGTCCTTCTTGTACAGCGCCGCGTACTTCTCCAGCGCCGCCACGTTCTTCGGGTCGTTGAGGGTGGTCTTGTCACCGTTCCAGAAGGAGGTGATCCCGCTCTGCCCGTATGCCGCGTCCAGGGCCTGGGCGATGGACCCGGCACCACCGCGGATGGTGTAACCGAACTCGTTCTTCTTGGAGTTGGTGAGCTTGCTCGCGGCCTCGTAGAACTTGTCCCAGGTCGTCGGCTCGTCGAGGCCGGCCTTCTTGAACAGGTCGGTCCGGTAGTAGAGCACACCGTTGTTGGCGGAGGTCGGGATCGAGTACAGGGTCCCGTCCCCACCCCCCGCCGCCTTGAGCGACTCGACCATCTTCTCGTTGAGCTTGCCGCTCAGCGAGGACTTGGCGAGCCGGTCGTCCAGCGGCTCCAGCGCGTTCTGGGCGGAGAAGCCGGCGAGCATGGCCGCACCGACGCCGCCGACGTCCGGCAGGCCCCCGCCCTGGATGGCGGTGTCGACCTTGGACTGGTACTCGGTGGACGCGATGCCGACGTACTCGACCTTGATGTCCGGGTTCGCCTTCTGGAAGTCGGCGATGACCTCCTTCCAGATGTCGGTGCGCACACCGCCGTTGTTGTCCCAGAAGACGATCTTTCCCTTGCCGTTGCCCGCGTCGCCCTTGTCACCGCCCGACCCGCTGCCGTCGTCACCGCAGGCGGTGGCGGTCAGCGCCAGGACGGACCCGAGGGCGACGGCTATGGCAGCGCGCCTGCTTCTGCGGATACTGATCTTCATTGATCGGCTCTCTTCTTCTTCTGATTCCAGCGGAGACATGAAGCTGTGGGGGGAAGTCAGTGGTGGGCGTGGGGGGCCCAGCCGTCCGTGCCCTTGAGGTAGTTCGCGACGGTGTACGTCCTCGCGTCGGCGGCGGCGAGCTGCGGCCGGTCGGCACTCGGTGCGGCTCCCGGTCCGGTGTTGCGGTACTCCGCGAACCGCGCGTCCCTCCACGAGAAGCCGCTCATGTCGGTCCACGGCGAGGTCTTCACCGCGGCCGGCAGTGCCGTGTCACGGATCAACACCTGGGCCACGGCGGCGGGTTCACCGCCGGGGTGCCACGGCCGGCCCAGGTGGAAGCTCTGGTCCGGGGCGTCGCTCACGATCCTCGACCGGGTGATCAGGAAACCGTACGGATTGCCCGTCCAGGTCGAAGCGGCCGTGATGTAGCCGTTGTTGGTGTCCGAGCCGCGGCTCAGCGCCCGGATCACGGACCGTTCGATCACCGTGGTCGCCCGGCCGTAGACGAAGTCGACATCGCCCTCGATGTACGAGTCGCGGATGTAGACCCGGCTGATCACGTCCAGCTTGGGGCTGTCGGTCATCAGGGTGTCCTGGTTGCCCAGGAAGGCGGTGTCCTCGAAGACGATCCGGTCGCCGGTCGTCTTCATCGCGAGGGCCTGCTCGCCCTTCAGCTCGACCGCGGCCTCGTCGAAGTCGTTGCTGAAGGTGAGGTGGCGGGCGGTGACGTCGTTCGCGGCGATCCGGACCGTCGCGCTGCCCGTCGAACCGCCGTACTCGGCGGGGGTGTCGTAGACGATGACGGTGTCGGACCGGTCCTGTCCAGTCCCCTGGAGCACGATCTTCGGCTTGGTCGCCGGGATGTACACCTTGGCCCGGTAGGTACCCGGCGCGACGGCGATCGTCACCGGCTCCGCGTTGCCGTCGGGCACGGCGTCCACGGCTGCCTGCACGGTCGGGTGGTCGCCGGGGACGTGCAGGGTCACGCCGATCCGCCGCTGCGGGCCGGAGAACCTCGACACCAGTGAGGGCACGGCGGCTGCCGGGTCGAGCCGGTAGTCGTAGAAGGACCGCGGATCGAATGCCTTGCCCCAGGCGTCCGTTCGCCCGGTGGTGTTCTTCAGGATCGACCCGCGCTGCACCAACTCCGCGGTGGTGTCGGCCTGGTAGGGATGCTGGACGCCGTCGTAGTAGCTGTTCTCGATGACCATCCTCGTCCTGCCGCGCGCCCAGTTCCCGTACGTCCACACCGGGTCGCCGTCGGCTACCTGCGAGGACAGGTAGTTGTTGTAGAGGTGGGCGTAGGCGAGGTTGTCCGCCGAGGGGTTGCGCTGCTTGGTGCCGCGGAACCAGTTGTGGTCGATCGTCATCTCGGTCAGGACATTGGTGGTCCAGCCGATCCCGAACGCCTTGTTGTGGTGGGTGAACTGGTTGTAGGAGACGGTGATGTACCGGCTGTCCTTGCGGATGTCGAGCAGCCCGTCGCCCATGTGCTCGAAGCGGTTGTGATCGATCCAGACGTGGTCGACGGTGTCCATCTGGATGGCGTCGAAGTCGGTGGTCTTGCCGTCCCAGTCGCCCTCGACGTACGAGTCGCGGATCGTCAGGTTGCGGATGATCACGTTGTGCGTGCCGGGGTTGAGATGCAGCTCGCCGTGGACGATCTCGCCGGTGTCGCCGACGCCGATGATCGTCTTGTCCGAGGTCACGACGATGTCCGAGCCGAAGGGTTCGACGGCTATCGCTCCCGAGACCCGTATGACGTACGGCTCCTCGGCCGCCGCGTACTTCGCCAGCGAGGCCTGGTCGGTGACGGTGACGACCTTGCCGCCGGCTCCTCCGGTGGTACCGCCGGCGAGGGAGGCGAAGCCGTGCGGCCGGTCGTCGAAGCGGTCCACGGAGGCCGACGCGCCGGAGAAGCGGTCCACGGAGGCCGACGCGCCGGAGACCTGCGCGGTGGGGGCCGCCTTCGCCTCTCCGGCCGCCCCGAGGCCCAGGGCGGCGACGAGGCCGAGTACGGCGGCCACGACTCTGCCGTACCCCGGTCTCTGCAAGCGCTTGCTATGAAGGTGCTGCGTCATTGCGGCTCCCAACAGGCTTACGGGTTCGGTCCGTTACAGGTGGTCGATCCTGAAGTGCGAGAAGGTTGCCGCTCCGGCGTGTCCTCCTCCGACGGGCGCGAGGGCGAACAGTCCCAGCAGGGCTCCGACCCAGCGCCAGGGGGTGGCGGCGAAGACGGGTCCGGAAGAGCGCAGGCCGTCGCCGAGGTCGTGGAAGAACCGGCAGCGGGCCCCCGTGCCGATCTCGATGCGCAACCGGACCTTTCCGGTGGGTGCGGAGCGCGGATGGTCGGCGTCCCGCTCCCGCTCGGCGACGCCCTCGGCGAACCGGTGCACGAGATGGACGCTCCCGTCGGCGCCGCGCTGGAGCCCGATCCAGCTGAAGGCGTCCCCGAGGACGGCGAGACCGGCGCGTGCACCAGGTTCCTCGCTGTGCAGTCGCAGTTCCACCTCGACGGCCGATGGTGTGCCGGGCAGTCGCTGGGTGAGGACGTTCGGCAGTTTGCGCAGGTCGTGCGCGTCGGCCGAGCGGACACAGGTGAGCCGCAGTCCGTCGCCGGAGTGGTGGGTGGCCCAGCCGGGCTGCGGATTGGCGGTCCACTGCCACTGCCGGCCGAAGCGTCCGCCGGGGAAGTCGTCGCCGGTGGCGGGCGCCGCGTCCGGCTGCGGCGGCAGCTCGGGCCTCGCGTGTACGGCGACGGGGGCGCCCTCGTCGCCGAGCATCGGCCAGCCGTCCTCCCCCCAGCGCATCGGCTGAAGGTGGACGACCCTGCCGTAGGCGCCCTTCTGCTGGAAGTGCAGGAACCAGTCCTGGCCGGACGGGGTGCGCACCCAGCCGCCCTGGTGCGGGCCGTTGACGTCGGTGTCCTTCTGCTCCAGGACCACCTTCTCCTCGTACGGCCCGAAGAAGCCGCGCGAGCGGAAGGCCCCCTGCCAGCCGGTCTCCACTCCCCCGGCGGGCGCGAGGATCCAGAACCAGCCCTCGTGCTTGTAGAGCTTGGGTCCTTCGAGGGTGAACCAGCCGGGGATCCGGTCCCCGTCGACGATCACCTTGCCCTCGTCCAGGAGTTCCCGGCCGTCGAGGTCCATCCGGTGGCCGGTGAGGCGGTTCTTGACGCCGGAGCGGGACTTGGCCCAGGCATGCACGAGGTAGGCCTCGCCGGTCTCCTCGTCCCACAGCGGGCACGGGTCGATCAGGCCCTTGCCCGACTTGAGGAGGTGCGGGCGGGTCCAAGGACCCCTGATCCCGGGGGCGTTGATCTGGAAGATGCCCTGGTCCGGGTCGCCCCAGAAGATCCAGAAGCGTTCGTCGTGGTACCGGAGAGAAGGTGCCCATACCCCGCAGTCGTGCCGGGGCCTGGTGAACTCCCCCGCCGGTTCCAGGCGTTCGAGGGCATGGCCGATCAGCGTCCAGTTGACGAGGTCGCGGGAGTGCAGCAGCGGCAGGCCGGGGACGCGGCCGAAGCTGGAGGCGGTGAGGTAGAAGTCGTCGCCGACGCGGATGACGTCCGGGTCGGACCAGTCGGCGTTCAGGACGGGGTTCGTGTAGGTCAGCGGCGCGGTCGGAGGCGTGGTCGTCACTGGCTGACCGCCTTCCGCACCAGGGCCGCCGCTTCCAGCTTGGGCAGGCGTCCGTCGGCGACCACGGTGACGATCCGGCGTACGACGGTCTCGCCGGGCGGGATCGGCAGCCTTGAGTCGTGGGCGAGGGAGGAGCCCACGCCCGGGTACTCGTCGGCGCGCACGAACCACGGGTCGCGGCGGGTCTGGTCGGTGGCCCCGGCGAAGACGAGCGTCCAGGTGCTGCCCGTGAGCGCGACCCAGTCGGCGCGGGTCCCGTGGATCGCCGCCTCGCCCTCGCGGTCGGCGGTGAAGACGTCCGGCGCGTCCTGTTCCTTGCGGGCCCGCCAGAAGAAGCCGCCGTAGGCCGCGCCCGGGCGGCCGTTGGTGGCCGGGCTGCCGATCGACAGGGGGTCCTGGGTGACATTGGTGAGGGAGAAGGTGAAGTCCAACGCCCAGGCGGCCGAGGTCAGTTCGGTGGCCGCGACGGTACGGCGCTCGCGCAGCAGCTCCGCTCCCGAGGCGACCCAGCGCAGCTCCTCCACGAAGCCGTCCGGGTCGCGCAGCTGGAAGGAGCTGTGGCGCTGGGCGCCGTGGTTGTCGAGCTCGGTCGGGCCCTGGTCGCGGACGTAGGTGCGGCCGCCCCAGAAGTTGTGCCCCTCGACGTCGGGAACGGCGACACCGACGCCGAGGTGGTGGATGTGGTCGGCGGGGCTGAGTTCGGTGACCGCCGTGCCGGCCAGGGTGGTGACGGGGTGCAGGTAGGGGCGCGGGGAGAGCCGGGCGGGCAGCTCGGGCCGGGTGACGTAGCGGCCGACCGGGCGGCCCGCGACACGCAGGACCGCGGAATCGGGGGTCGTCATGTGCTCACCTCGTTCGCGACGTGTGGCCGGGCCCAGTCGGCGCCCAGCTCGGAGTAGAGGGCGAGGTTGTCGGCGGCGGCCGCGACGAGTCCGTCGATGCCGGGGACGACACGACGGTCCTCGTCGGGGAGCAGGTGCCAGGCCGTGGCCGGGAGCGGGGTCGGGTCGGGGGCCGTCCGAATGGCCTCGACGACCTTCATGAACGCGCCGGTCACCTCCGGGACGACCAGGAGCTCGTCGCCGTCGGTGACATGGTCGACCAGGTTCTCCAGCAGGTCGGTACGGCCGTACTCGTACTCCTCGGGGCCGTGGCCGGCCCGCTGGAGCAGCACCCGGTCCTGCTTGTACCAGTAGGTGATCCGGCCGTGGCTGCCGTGCACGACGACGTACGGCTCGTCGGGGTCCTCGGCGCACAGGGTCGCGGCGACGGTGACCGGGAGGCCGTTCGCGGTGGTGACGCGGACGCAGGAGGTGTCGTCGGACTCGATGTCGTTGGCGCGCAGCAGCTCGGTCTCGATGCGGGTGATGTCCTCGGCGCGGGTGGTGCCGTTCAGGGCGAGCGCGGTGGCCACGGCGTGGGCGAGGGGGTTGGTCAGCACGCCGTCGATCACGTCGACGCCGTTCATCCGCCGCTTGCCCGCCCAGGGCGCCCGCCGGTAGTACGCCTCGGCACGCGCCCAGGCACCGGCCCCGCCGATCCCGGTGACCTCACCGATCGCACACTGGCCGACCAGCTCGCGGATCGCGGGCACGGCGTGCGAGCCCAGCGACTGGAAGCCGATCTGGCAGGCCACCCCGGCCGCGGCGACCCCGTCGGCCATGCGGCGGAACTCGGCGTACGACGGCGCCGGGGGCTTCTCCAGGAGGATGTGCACGCCTCGGCGGGCCGCTTCGAGCGCCAGGTCCGTGTGGGTCGGGATCGGGGTGCAGATCACCGCGATCCGGGCGCCGGTGGAGTCGAGGAGCGCGCCGAAGTCGGCGGACTGCTCGGGCGTGCCCAGCCCTTCGGGGATCTCGTCCCCGGTCAGCGGGGTCAGCTCGCAGATCCCCGCCAGCCGTACGATCCCCTTGTCCTGAAGTCGCCGGATGTTCTCCAGGTGCCAGCGGCCGTGCCCGCGCGCGCCCGCCAGGACGATGTCCACGGTCCCCGGGGTGTCGTCGGTGTTCCTGGTGTCCACGGTGTTCATGGCATCCTCCCTGCGCCCGCGCCGCGCGCCACCTGTCGGTCGGCCACTGCGGCGCTGTCGATCTTTGTGTGCAGGGTAGGCGTCCAGGCGACGTCCGCCGTGAGGTGACCGGAGGTGTGGAAGGCGTTGTCCTCGGCGTGGATCGCGGACTCGGTGGAGACTCCGAGGGAGTTGCGGTCGTCGTCGCCTCCGGCGGGATACCGCGCCCGGTCGATGACCGCCGCACCCGGTGTCTCGGGCACCCGTGCGTCGCTTCTCCTCAGGAGGGCACGGCCCACGGTTCGCCCCTCGCACCGGACGACGACACCCACCAGGCCCAGCACCAGGCCCCCCACGGCGATCCGACGGAGTGTCATCCCTTCACCGCCCCCGCGCTGAAGCCCGTGATCAGCCACTTCTGGATGAAGGCGAACACGATCACCACAGGGACGGCCGCGATGATGCCGCCTGCGGCGAGCGCGCCGAGGTCGACGCTGTCCGCGCTCATCAGGGTGTTGAGGCCGACCGGGATCGTCTGCTTGTCCTGGTTGTTGAGGAACATCAGGGCGAACAGGAAGTGGTTCCAGGAGTGCACGAAGGCGAAGGAGCCGACGGCGATCAGGCCGGGGCGCAGGAGGGGCAGGACGACGATCCTGAAGGCCGTCAGCCGGTTGCAGCCGTCGACCCAGGCCGCCTCCTCCAGGGAGTACGGCACGTTCTTGATGAAGTTGCTGATCAGGATCATCGACAGCGGGAGCTGGAAGACCGTCTCGGCGATGATGACACTGCCCAGCGAGTTGATCATCTTCAGCTCGGCGAAGATCTCGAACAGCGGCACCAGGAGCAGCGCGCCCGGTACGAACTGGGAGCAGAGCAGGGCCAGCATGAACGCGTTCTTGACCTTGAAGTCGAACCGCGCCAGGGCGTAACCCCCGGCCAGGGCGACCAGTGTCGTCATCACCAGGGTGGCGAGACCGACGTACACACTGTTCTCGAAGTACGTCCCGAACGACCGCTCCGTCCACACCTTCTCGAAGTGGTCGAAGGTGATCGGCCAGGGCACGAGCGAGGTCGAGCCGGCCGGGCGCAGCGCGAAGAGGAGGATCCAGTAGAAGGGGATGAGGGTGAAGACGAGGTAGATCGACAGCGGCAGGTAGATGTGCCAGCGCGGGACCTCGTCCCAGGCGCGGCGGCGCTTCACCGACCGGGGCGGTTCGGGAGTCTCGTGCACGGGCGCGGGCGCGACCTGTGTGGCCTCCTTGGTGATCACTTGGAACCGCCTCCGAACTTGCTCAGCCGCAGATAGACCATCGAGCAGAAGAGCAGGATCACGAACGCGACCGTGGTCAGGGCGGACGCGTAGCCGAAGTTGTGGGCGTCGACGCTGGTGTTGGCGATGTAGAGCGGGAGGGTGGTCGTCTCCCCCGCGGGGCCGCCGCCGGTCAGGGTGTAGAGCAGGTCGACGTTGTTGAACTCCCACACCGCGCGCAGCAGCGTGGACAGGATGATCGCGTCCTTGAGGTGGGGCAGCGTGATGTGCCAGAACTGCTGGAGCGTGCTGGCCCCGTCGACCTCGGCGGCCTCGTACAGGTCCTTGGAGACGGACTGGAGGTCGGCGAGGATGAGGATCGCGAAGAAGGGGACACCGCGCCACAGGTCGGCGACGACCGCCGCCGAGAAGACGGTGGAGGTGTCCGACAGCCAGCTGGTGCCGTAGGAGCCGACGCCCATGTCGGCGAGGTAACGGGTGATGCCCGTCTGGGAGTTGTAGAGCAGCACCCAAATCGCGGAGGTCAGCACCCCGGACACGGCCCACGGGGAGAAGACCAGCGCACGGCCCACCGCACGGCCCACGAAGGTCTGGTTGACGATCAGCGCCAGCGCCAGGCCGAACAGCAGCTGGAGTCCGACCTCGACGAAGACCCACTTGGCGCTGAAGGTCAGCGTGTCCCAGAACTGCGGGTCCTTGGTGAAGATCTGGACGAAGTTGTCGAAGCCCGCGTATCCGTTGCGCCAGGGCTTGGTGGGGTTGTAGTTCTGCAGGCTGTAGTAGAAGACGCTGATGACCGGGTAGGCGATGAAGCCCAGCATCAGCAGGGCCGCCGGCGCGATCAGCAGGTACGGCAGCCTGCGCGGCGTGGCGGAGGCACGGCGCCGCCGGGGTGGCGCGGGCGGTTTCGCCACGGCTGCGGCTTGGGCCATGACAGAGGCTCCGTTCTCGGTACGGCTTGCGTTCGTGGTGCGGAAAGCGCTTTCTCGCTGTGCGTGGGGTGCCACTTGTTGTTGTGTGGCGGGTGCGGGTGCGTTGTGGCTGGTCGCGCAGTTCCCCGCGCCCCTGAAGGTGGGACCAGTCACCCTGCGTACGGATCTGGGACCTTGCCTTGCCTGGCCAGGAACTCGAAGTCGCAGCCGGTGTCCGCTTGCGTGATCTGGTCGTTGTAGAGGGCGCCGTAGCCGCGTTCGTAGCGGCTGGGCGGGGGCGTCCAGTCCTTGCGGCGGCGCTCCAACTCCTCGTCGTCCACGTTGAGTTGCAGCGTCCTCGCCTCCACGTCGAGCGTGATCATGTCACCCGTGTGGACAAGAGCCAGCGGTCCGCCGACATACGACTCCGGGGCCACGTGCAGCACGCACGCGCCGTAACTCGTGCCGCTCATACGGGCGTCGGAGATGCGGACCATGTCCCGCACGCCCTGCTTGAGCAGATGGTCGGGGATGGGCAGCATGCCGTACTCGGGCATGCCGGGTCCGCCCT
This sequence comes from Streptomyces sp. NPDC001668, assembly GCF_042893155.1. NCBI lineage: Bacteria > Bacillati > Actinomycetota > Actinomycetes > Kitasatosporales > Streptomycetaceae > Streptomyces > Streptomyces sp. NPDC001668. The sequence goes on along the minus strand of NZ_JBIAUQ010000010.1, from coordinate 142,443 downwards.
TGGGACCGGAGTTGCGCAGCACCAGCACGCTGTCCGCGGTGATGTGCAACTCCGGGTCGTTGATGGTGCGTTGCATGGTCTTGTAGTCGTCGAAGACGACCGCGGGTCCGGTGTGCTTGAGCAGGTGCGGCTCGGCGGAGATGTGCTTGACGACGGCGCCGTCCGGGCAGAGGTTGCCGCGCAGGACGGCGACCCCGCCCTCGTCGGCGACCGGGTTCTCGCGGGTGCGGATGACGTCGTCGTTGTGGACGACCGCTCCCTCGATCTGCTCGCCCAGGGTGCCGTTGACGGTCGGCCGGTCCAGGTGGAGCAGGTCGGTGATCCGGGAGAGGAAGGCGGGCAGGCCGCCCGCGAAGTAGAAGTCCTCCATCAGGTACGTCTGGCCGCCGGGACGGACGTTGGCCAGCACCGGCACGGTGCGCGCGATGCGGTCGAAGTCGTCGAGGGTGAGCGTGACCCCGCAGCGTCCCGCCATCGCGATCAGGTGGATGACCGCGTTGGTGGAACCGCCGAGCCCGAGCACCGTGGTGACGGCGTCCTCGAAGGCCTCGCGGGTGAGGATCTCGGACGGCTTGATCCCGGTCCAGGCGAGTTCCACCGCGCGGCGCCCGGAGGCCGCGGCCATCCGCTCGTGCGCGGAGTCGACGGCCGGGATCGAGGACGCGCCCGGCAGGGTCATGCCAAGGGTTTCCGCCGCCGCGGTCATCGTGGACGCGGTCCCCATGGTCATGCAGTGGCCCGGGGAGCGCGCCAACCCGCCTTGCAGCTCACGCAGTTCGCAGTCCGTCAGGTTGCCGGCGCGGTGCTCGTCCCAGTACTTCCACATGTCGGTGCCGGACCCGAGGGTCTCACCGCGCCAGTGCCCCGGCAGCATCGGACCCGCGGGCACGAAGAGCGAGGTGACGTCGGCCGAGGCCGCGCCCATGAGCAGCGCCGGCGTCGACTTGTCGCAGCCGCCGAGCAGCACCGCCGCGTCGATCGGATACGACCGCAGCAACTCCTCCGTCTCCATGGCGAGGAGGTTGCGGTAGAGCATCGGGGTGGGCTTCTGGTAGGTCTCCGAGAGGGTGGCGACCGGGAACTCCAGCGGGAAGCCCCCGGCCTGCCACACGCCCCGCTTGACCGCCTCGGCGCGCTCGCGCAGATGGACGTGGCAGGGGTTGATGTCGGACCAGGTGTTGAGGACGGCGATCACCGGGCGGCCGCGGTACTCCTCGGCCTCGTAACCGAGCTGGCGCATCCGGGCGTTGTGCGACCAGGTGCGCAACTGGCCCTCGGTGCCGTACCACTGGTGGCTCCTGAGCTCTTCGGGACGCTTCCGGTCGGTCATATCGACCACCCGGCGGCGATCGCGGCGACCTCGGAGCGCTCGCTCTCGGGCAACTCGCGGCTGGGCGGGCGCACTTCGCGGCGGCACAGGCCGAGGGAGGCGAGGGCCTCCTTGACGACGGTGACGTTGTCGGCGGAGCCGTTCGCCGCGCGGAGTTCCTCGAAGCGGCGGATCTGCTCCCAGACCTTCATGGCGGCCGGGTAGTCACCGGACCGAAGCGCTTCGATCATGTTCAGCGAGACGGCGGGGGCGACGTTCACGAGCCCCGAGGTGAAGCCGGTGGCGCCCGCCGAGAAGTACGAGGGGGCGTAGGGCTCGGCGAGCCCGGCCACCCACACGAACCGCTCAAGGCCCGCGTCCCGTGCGAAGGCGGCGAACTTGGCCGCGTCCGGGACGGCGTACTTCACGCCGATCACATTCGGGCAGGCGTCGGCGAGTTCGGCGAGGCGGTCGCCGCTGAGCTGGGCGTTGCGGACGTACGGGACGACCCCGAGTTCGGGGACGGCCGAGGCGATCGCGCGGTGGTAGTCGACCCAGCCGCTCTGCGAGACGTAGGGGTGGACGGGCTGGTGGACCATGACCATCCCGGCGCCGAGCTCCCGGGCGTGCCGGGCGGAGGCGACGGCGGTGGGCAGGTCGTGCCCGACGCCGACCAGGACGTCCGCCCGGTCCCCGGACTCCTCGACGGTCAGCTCCGTGACCAGGCGGCGCTCCTCGGGGCTGAGGGCGTAGAACTCGCCGGTGTTCCCGTTGGGGGTGAGGGTGGTGATCCCGCCGTCGAGCAGCCGACGCAGCAGGGCCCGGTGGGCGTCCTGGTCGATGGTGCCGTCCTCGGCGAACGGGGTCACCGGGATCGCCACCACGTCGGCCAGGGCCGTCCGCTGGGTCTCGAACGTCTCGCTGCTCATTCCTGACCTTCCTGGTCCAGTACTCCGGGGAACGCCCGTTCGACGAAGGACGCGATGTGGGCGTGCAGGGCGCGGGCCGCGCCGTCGGCGTCGCCGTCCAGGGCGAGCCGCAGGATCTCGCGGTGCTCGCCGGCCTCCCGCTCCCAGGAGGGCGAGGCCGCCCAGGCGACCGCGGAGACCAGGGCGGCCTGGTCGCGGACCTCGTCGAGCATCCGGCCGAGCAGCGGGTTGCCGCAGGGCAGGTAGAGCGAGCGGTGGAACTCCCGGTTGGCGAGGGAGCGTTCGGCGGTGTCGGTGGCGTCGTCGGCCCGGGTCAGGGCGTCACGGGCGGCATCCAGCGACGCCCCGCGCCGCACGGCCCGCTTGAGCGCCTCGGGTTCGAGGAGCAGGCGGACGTCGTAGACCTCACGCGCCATGTCCGCGTCCACCATGCGCACCGTGACGCCCTTGTACTGGCTCATCACGACGAGCCCGGTCCCGGCCAGGGTCTTGAGCGCCTCGCGCACCGGGGTCTTGGACACCCCGAACTGTGCGGCGAGTTCGGTCTCCACCAGGGCCTGACCAGGCGTCAGGCGCCCGGTGAGGATGCGGCGTTTGATCTCCTCCAGCACGTACTGCGTGCGGGAGGGGATCGGCGTGGGCACAGAGGTCATGCGCGCCTCTCGGATCTCGCGTATCGGATCTTGCGTATCTGATCTCGCGTATCGCGTCTCATATATGACGTACGAAGTACGACGCGTTGAAGGTAGGAGGGGCGTGATGTTTCGTCAATGCTTCTGGCAAAGGAAGTTGAAGTTGCGGTGAAGTGAGCCGTCAGACAAGCCGGGTGGCGCCCTCGAAGGCCGTACTGGTGCGCCCGGCGAAGGCGGCGGCCGCGCGTGTGGTCGCCGCCTCCCTGGTCAGGGTGGGTCCGACGTGGGTGACGACCAGCTCGCGCGCCCCGGCCTTGCGGGCGATGTCACCGGCGTCCTCGGGGGTCAGATGGACCTGTTCGCCTTCGCGATGGCGGTCGATGTCCGCCTCGCACAGGAACACGTCCGACTCCGCGGCGAGTTCGACGAGGGCCGCGCAGGGCCCGCTGTCCCCCGAGTAGGCGAGGACGCGCCCCGCGCATTCGGCCCGCAGCCCGTACGCCTCGGTGTCGTGCGCCACCGCCCGGGCGGCGAGCCGGAGGTTCCAGTGCCGGACGTCATGGCCGTCGTACAGGGGATGGAAGTCGAGAATGCCGTCGAGGAAGCGCACGTCCGAGCGCCCGAAGAACCCGGCGAGCCGGTGGGCGCAGCCCGGTGGCGCGTACACCGGGATCGGGGCGGGCGGGGTGAGTCCGCCGTACGCGAAGGCGTACACGGCGGACAGCAGATCGGAACTGTGGTCGGCGTGCAGATGGGAGATCCAGATCGCCGTCAGCCGGGAGGGATCCGTGTGCCGCTGCAACTCCGCGAAGGTTCCGGGCCCGGCGTCCACCCACACCTCGGCGCCCCCGCCACGCAGCAGATAGCCGGAGCAGGGGCGGCCCGGCGCCGGGTGCGGTGAGGCGGTACCGAGGACGGTGAGGCTGAGGGGCGGCATGGTGGGGAGCGTACGGTCCGGACCTGCCGCCCGCCGCCGGTTTCCGTTCGTCTACGGCAGGTCGCCCCCCGTGTCTACGGCCTCCAGCCCGGGTTCCGCCCGCTCAGGCCCAGGGCCCGGTCCTGCAGCGGCGCGTCCTCGGTCACCGGGACGATCGGCCCGAAGATGGCGTCACGGCCCGGGTCCTCCGCGGAGGCCCGGAGGAAGGTGTACGTCGCCCGGAGCGCGGCGGGGTCCGGATCGTACGCCTGGCCGGTGGCGCGGGCCAGGTCCCAGCCATGGACGACCAGTTCGTCGACGGCGACGGCCGCCGCGACCTCACCGGGCAGGTCGACCCCGCCCGCGCGGGTCATGCCGGTCCAGGCGGCCGGGTCGCGCCAGGCCTCGGCGAGTTCGTCGAGGACCTTGGGGAGGTCCTCGCGCCAGCCCGGGCCGATGTCCGGGACGGAGTCGGTCGGCGGGGTGTCGGTGGTGGCGCCGAGGTCCTTGCGGCCGGCGTCGCGGAAGGCGGCGGAGAGGTGGAGCAGGTGGCCGAGCATGTTGCGCACCGCGTACGCGGGACACGGCGTGGTGTTCCCGAGCTGGTCGTCGGTGACGCCTTCGGCCAGGAGGGCGATGACGCGGGTCTGCGGGCCGAGGTCCAGGGGCGGGACGGTCATGCGGTGCTCCTTGTGGTGTCCGGGCAGCGGCTGCCGGTGTGGTGAGGGGTTGACCGCGCGCGCCCCGAAAACTCATCGCCGGTATCCAGGGCAGCTGCCCCATCCCGTCCCCGGGGCCTTAGACCCACGATGTCGAGGCATGACGAAGACATGGACGGTCCTGCGCGACCGCAACGCCAGGCTGTTTCTCACCGGAGTGATCGTCTCCGGCTTCGGCACCTCGGCCCTGTGGCTCGTGTCCGGCGTCTGGGTCAAGGACCTCACCGGCTCGAACGGCCTGGCCGCGCTGTGCCTGCTCGCGATGTGGGCACCGACCCTGGCGGGCCCGCTGCTCGGCACCCTGGCGGACCGGGTCCGCCGCAAACCCCTGCTGATCGGCGGCAGCCTCCTGCTCGCGGCCCTCCTCCCGGCGCTCCTCGCCGTGGACACGCCCGGCCGCGTGTGGCTCCTCCTCACGGTCCTTCTCGTGTACGGCGCCACGGGCGTGGTCCATGACGCGGCGGAGTCGGCCCTGGTCGCCGGCGCCGTCCCCCCGTCCCTGCTCGGTGACTTCAACGGACTGCGGCTGGCGATCACGGAGGGCATGAAATTGGTGGCCCCGCCGGCGGGAGCAGGGCTCTACGGCCTCTACGGCGGACCGGCCGTGGCCCTCCTGGACGCCACGACCTTCGCCCTGGCCGCGCTCCTCTACACCGGGCTGCGGGTCCGCGAGAACCGGCCGGACGCCCTCGTTTCGGCGACGGCGGACGGCGGCAGCGCGGACGAACCGTCCGGGCGACCGGCGTCCGCGGCGGGGCCCCCGGGGCGCGTGCGTGCCGCCGTCACCGGGCGCAGGCTGTTCAGGCGCGCCGCGACAAGGGCGGCGAAAGCACCCGGTGGCACACCGACGCCTTCCAGGCCCGCCCCCGTCGGCACCGGAACCCGCCACATATGGGCCCACCCCATACTCCGCCCCCTGGTCCTGGCCGGCAGCACCACCATGCTCTGTGCCGGGGTCAACGGCGCCCTGCTCTACGCCGTGATCGACGGCCTCGGTCACTCCCCCGCGTACGCCGGTGCGCTGTACGCCGTGCAGGGCGCCGGTTCCGTGGCCGTGGGGCTGGTCTCCGGGCCCGCGCTGCGCCGGCTGGACGAGCGCCGGTTCGCCGCGTACGGCATCGCCCTGGCCGCCGTGGCCGCGGGACTGCGGGCGATCCCGTCCGGCCCCCTCGCCCTGGTCTGCAGCGCGGCCATCGGCGCGGGCCTGCCCTGTGTGCTGATCGCCGCGCTCACCGCCGCGCAGCGCGAGACCCCGGACGCGCTGCTGGGCCGCACCGTCGCCACGGCGCAGACGCTCGTGTACGCCCCGAACGTGCTCGGTCTCGCGGCGGGCGCGGCCCTGGTCGAACTGGTCGACCAGCGACCGCTGTCGGCCGTCCTGGGCGTGGCCTGGCTCGCCACGGCCCTGCCGTTGTGTCAGAGGACGGCGAGCCCCTCGCGGATCGCGGACAGGTCGCCGTCCGACGCCAGGCCGGCGTGATACAGCCGGATTTCGGTCGCCCCGAACTCCCGCGCGCGGGCCACGTCCGCCGCGAGTGTGCCGGGGCTGCCGCCCATCTGCGAGACGACGGGGAAGTTGGCGGCGATCACCGCGTCCTTCCGGGCCCGGGCGAAGGGCGCGAGCAGGTCCGGTCCGCCCGCGCAGGGCACGACGACACCGTCCGCCACGGACAGGATGTGCTCGGCGTCGACGCCCGGGTTGGCTCCGACGTGGTACGTCACGGGGTCGGCGTGGAGCAGGATCTGGAAGCCCTCGGGCGCGGCCGCGCGGACCGCGCGGACCGCCGTCTCCTGGAGCGTGCGGGCGGTCTCGTCGCGCCACGCGCGCGTGGCCGCCGCCGTCCCGGCGCCGAGCAGCTTCTCGACCCCGGCCCAGCCCCCGTCGTCCGGCGCGCCCTGCCACAGCGGCTCCAGGGCGGCCCGTACGGCGGCGGCGAGCGCGTCGGCGTCCAGCCCCTGTTCGCCGTACCCCTCGCGGCACGTCCCGCAGAAGCAGAGCGCCATGAGGTACATCCCGGCGTCGCCGAGGGGCACCCCGCCGGTCTTGTCGTGGGCGTGCAGGTGCTGGAGGCCGTACCAGCCGAGGGACTCCAGTTCGGTGCCGGCCGCTCCCGGGCGCAGCGCCGCCTCGGCGGCGAGGTCGACGAGGTACGCGCGCGTGGCGGGCTGTGCGATGCACGGGGCCCACGGGTAGCGGTCGCCGTAGGCGTTGACGACCGAGGTGTCCGGATGTTCGGCACCCATGCGGGAGTTGTGCGCGAGGACGACCCAGGTGTGCACTTCGAGGCCGGCCCGGGTGAGTTCCGCCGCGGCCTCCCCGAAGGCGTCACCAGGGGCCCAGTCGCCCGCGGCGTACGGCCGCAGCTCACGTCCTTCCCAGCGCGCGTCCGTCGGATACAGCACGGCCGCGTGCTCGGCGGTGACGATCCGGTGGCGCGGGTGGCGGGGGGTCAACGCGCGCGTGGAGTGGTAGGCGGAGGCGAGGGTCGCCTGCTGTACGCCGAGTCCGGCGATGCGGGCCGCGGCCTCCGGGTCCCCGTTGACGTCCCAGGGGTATACGAACGTCGACGCCTTCACTGTGCCTCCTCCAGGAGCGCGTATCCGCGCTCGATGATCTCCGCGAGCTGCTTCACATGATCCCCGCCCGGCTCGTGCAGCGGCGGGCGGACCTCCCCCACGTCGAGACCGCGCATCCGGACCGCGGCCTTCACCAGGGAGACCGCGTATCCGCGGCCACGCGCGCGCAGTTCGACGAAGGGGCGGTAGAAGCCGTCGAGCAGCCGGTCGGCCGTGGCCCGGTCGCCGTCGACGAGCGCGCGGTGGAAGGCGAGGGCGATCTCGGGGGCGAAGCAGAAGACGGCGGAGGAGTACAGGGGCACGCCGATGGCCTGGTAGGCGAGCTGGGTCTGCTCGGCGGTCGGCAGTCCGTTGAAGTAGAGGAAGTCGCCGGGGCCCTCGGTGCGTACCGCGCTGACGATCCGCTGCATCAGGTCGAGGTCGCCAAGGCCGTCCTTGAGGCCGATGATCCCCTCGGTGCGGGCCAGTTCGACGACGGTCCCCGGGGTGAAGACGGCGTTGTCGCGCTGGTAGACGATCACCGGGAGCGCGGTCGCGGCGGCCACCTCGCGGTAGTGCCGCAGCAGCCCCTCCTGTCCGGCGACGACGAGGTAGGGCGGCAGGGCGAGCAGTCCGTCGGCCCCGGCCGCCTCGGCGAGCCGCGCGTACCGTGCGGCGAGCGCGGTGCCGTATCCGGCACCGGCCACCACCGGCACCCGCCCCGCCGTCTCCTCGACGGCCGCCCGGACGCAACGCTCGAACTCCTCGGGCGTGAGCGCGTGGAACTCCCCGGTGCCGCAGCACGCGAACACCGCCGCGGCCCCCGCGTCCACGCCTCGGCGTATGTGCGCGCGATACACGTCGAGGTCGAGGGATCCGTCGGGGCCGTAGGCGGTGACGGGGAAGAACAGCGGCCCGCTGGGGATGCCGAGTCGGCGGGCGAGGTCGGCGGACGGCGTCACAGGCTCTCCCTAAAGTGGCATGCAGAATCATGCAGAATACTGATCAGAGTTTATATTTATGAACACACATCCCGCCACCCTTGACGAAGCCAAGACACGATCTCTAACTTGTCCACGGATGTGAATACCGTGCTCATGAGGCCGTTCAAGGAGACTCACGGATGCCCGCTCCCCGTACCGTCCTGCTCACCGGCGCCGCCGGCGGGCTCGGCACCCTGATGCGGGATCTCCTCCCGGCCTACGGCTACGACCTGCGCCTGCTCGATCTGCGGCCCATCGAGGGCGAGCCGGACGCGCTCGTCGCCGACCTCGCCGACAAGGACGCGGTGCGCGAGGCCGTGCGCGGTGTCGACGCGGTCGTCCACTTCGCGGGCATCTCCCTGGAAGCCCCCTTCGAGAAGATCCTCAAGGCGAACATCGAGGGCACCTACAACCTCTACGAGGCCGCGCGCGCGGAGGGCGTCGGACGGATCGTCTTCGCCTCCTCCAACCACGCCGTCGGCTACACCCCGCGCCCGCAGGGCGACGACCCGCTGATCCCGATCGACACCCCGCGCCGCCCGGACACCTTCTACGGCCTGTCCAAGTCCTTCGGCGAGGACCTCGCGCAGTTCTACTGGGACAAGCACGGCCTGGAGACCGTCTCCGTGCGCATCGGCTCCTGCTTCCCCGAGCCGACCAGCGTGCGCATGCTCTCGGTGTGGATGAGCCCGGCCGACGGCGCCCGTCTCTTCCACGCGGCCCTGACCGCCGAGCGGGTCGGCCACACCGTGGTCTACGGCTCCTCCGCCAACACCCGCCTGTGGTGGGACCTCACCACCGCGCGGGCACTCGGCTACGACCCGCAGGACGACTCCGAGCCGTACGCGGAGAAGCTGATCGCCGAACAGGGCGAACTCCAGGACGGCAACGAGGGCCACGCCTACCTGGGCGGCCAGTTCGTGACGGACCCGCCGATCTGGCCGTACTGACACCTCCCGACACCAGCAGGCGGGCACCGAACGGGCCCGCCCGCGGCCGTTCCGGGCACGAGAACGGGTTCTGAGGTAGGCGCGAAGCGCCACCCCCAGGGGCGCGGGGAACTGCGCGACCAGCCACATCGGACCCGCAGCCGCCATCCGACCGCACTCCCCAGCCCCGTAGGCCCGGCCCGCCCGAACGGGCACACACGGACAGGATCTCCCCCGCAACAGACCTGGTCACCACCCCGCACCCGCTGTACAACTTCCTGCAGACGGCCCGAACGGGCAACACGGCAGAGAAGGCGGTGACCGAATGACCAGTACCGCGGAAGAACGCCAGCGGGAGATCGTCCGCACCGCCCGCTCCACCGGCTCCGTCGACGTCAACACCCTCGCCACCCAACTCGGCGTCGCCAAGGAAACCGTACGAAGAGACCTCCGCGCCCTGGAGGACCACGGCCTGGTCCGCCGCACGCACGGCGGCGCCTACCCCGTGGAGAGCGCCGGGTTCGAGACCACGCTCGCCTTCCGGGCCACCAGCCATGTCCCCGAGAAGCGCCGGGTCGCGGCCGCCGCGGCCGAGCTGCTCGGGGACGCCGAGACGGTCTTCGTCGACGAGGGCTTCACCCCGCAGCTCATCGCCGAGGCCCTGCCCCGGGACCGGCCGCTGACCGTGGTCACCGCGTCCCTGCCGGTCGCCGGCGCCCTCGCCGAGGCCGAGAACACCTCCGTCCTGCTGCTCGGCGGCCGGGTCCGTCCAGGCACCCTCGCCACCGTCGACCACTGGACGACGAAGATGCTGGCCGGCTTCGTCCTCGACCTCGCCTACATCGGCGCCAACGGCATCTCCCGCGAACACGGCCTCACCACCCCCGACCCCGCGGTCAGCGAGGTCAAGGCGCAGGCGATCCGGGCCGCGCGCCGCACGGTGTTCGCGGGCGTGCACACCAAGTTCGGCGCGGTCAGCTTCTGCCGCTTCGCGGAGATCGGCGCGCTGGAGGCGATCGTGACGAGCACGCTGCTGCCCTCTTCCGAAGCCCACCGGTACTCCCTGCTGGGGCCCCAGGTCATCCGCGCCTGACTCTCCGACTGACGTGATCCGTAGGACTTCCACGCCCCCAGGGCGCCCGTTATATTCCTCTATGTCCAGGAGCGATCCATGCGAACCCAGAGCCGACGACGGCCTCCGCGAGCCACGCTCGCCATGGCCGCCGCAGGGACGCTGCTCGCCCCGCTGCTCTCCGGCTGCTGGGTCGGAGCCGGCGGGGCCGGGTCGGGCGGCGACGCCATCAACGTCCTGATGGTCAACAACCCGCAGATGACCGAGCTGCAGAAGCTGACCCGGGCCCACTTCACCAAGGAGACCGGGATCAAGGTCAACTTCACCGTCCTGCCCGAGAACGACGTCCGCGACAAGATCAGCCAGGACTTCGCCAACCAGGCCGGCCAGTACGACGTGGCGACCCTGTCGAACTACGAGATACCGATCTACGCCCGCAACGGCTGGCTGCACGAGATGGACACGTACGTCGCCAAGGACCCGTCGTACGACGAGAAGGACGTCCTGGCGCCGATGCGCCAGTCGCTGACCGGCGACGACGGGAAGCTCTACGGCCAGCCCTTCTACGGCGAGTCGTCCTTCCTGATGTACCGCAAGGACGTCTTCGAGCAGAAGGGCCTGACGATGCCGGCCCACCCCACCTGGCAGCAGGTGGCCGACCTGGCCGCGAGGGCCGACGGGGCCGAGCCCGGCATGAAGGGCATCTGTCTGCGCGGCCTGCCGGGCTGGGGCGAGGTCATGGCCCCGCTCACCACGGTCGTGAACACCTTCGGCGGCACCTGGTTCGACAAGAGCTGGAAGGCCCGGCTCGACTCCCCGGAATGGGAGAAGGCGACGAGGTTCTACGTCGGCCTCGTGCGCGAGCACGGCGAGTCCGGCGCCGCCCAGTCCGGCTTCGCCGAGTGCCTCAACAACATGACCCAGGGCAAGGTCGCCATGTGGTACGACGCCACCTCCGCGGCCGGTTCCCTGGAGGCGAAGGGCTCCCCGGTCAAGGGCAAGGTGGGCTACGCCCCCGCCCCGGTCGAGGAGACGAAGTCCTCCGGCTGGCTCTACACCTGGGCCTGGGGCATCCAGGACGCCTCCCGCAACCCCGACAAGGCCTGGAAGTTCGTCTCCTGGGCCTCCGGCAAGCAGTACGAGCAGCTGGTCGGCGACCGGATCGGCTGGTCCGACGTACCGGCCGGCAAGCGCGCCTCGACGTACACCAACCCCGCCTACGTCAAGGAGGCCGCCGCCTTCCAGGAGATGACCAAGGAGGCCATCGAGCAGGCCCGGCCGAACGACCCGGGTGTGCAGCCGCGCCCCGCGCCCGGCATCCAGTTCGTCGGGATCCCCGAGTTCACCGACCTCGGCACCAGGGTCTCCCAGGAGATCAGCGCGGCCATCGCCGGACGCCAGTCCGTCGAGTCGGCCCTGGAGAAGTCCCAGCGGATCGCCGAGAAGATCTCCGAGGAGTACGAGGGACGATGACCGCGACCACCACGGCCCCCCTGGCCGCTCCGACCGTACGCACCGCGCGGCAGCCCTCGAACCGGCTGCGCGCCTGGGCCACCCGCGGCCCGCTGCTCCCCGCCCTGGTCTTCATGATCGTGGTCACCCAGCTGCCGTTCGTGGCCACGGTGGTGATCTCGTTCTTCGACTGGAACTCCCTCTATCCCAAGGCCCGTCACTTCACCGGCGTCGACAACTACCAGGAGGTCCTCACCGACGCGGACCTGCGCCACTCGGTGTGGACGACGGTCCTGCTGACGGTCACGGTCGTCCTGGTCAGCCTGGTCCTCGGACTGCTTCTGGCCCTGCTCCTCGACCGTCGCTTCAAGGGCCGGGGCGTGGTCCGCACCCTGCTGATCGCCCCCTTCCTGGTGGTCCCGGTGGCGGCGGCCCTGCTCTGGAAACACGTGCTCTACAACCCTGAATATGGCTTGCTCAATGGGTTGTTGCACTATGTGGGCGGCCCACAGCCCGACTGGATCTCGAACACCCCGCTGCTCGCGGTCGAGGCGTCCCTCATCTGGCAGTGGACCCCGTTCATGATGCTCATCCTGCTGGCCGGACTCCAGAGCCGCGACCAGCAGCAGATGGAGGCCGCGCGGGTGGACGGCGCGAGCGACTGGCAGATATTCCGCCATCTGACGCTCCCGCATCTGCGCAGGTACCTCGAACTCGGCGCGCTGCTGGGCTCGATCTACATCGTCCAGAACTTCGACGCGGTGTTCACCCTCACCTCGGGTGGCCTCGGGACCGCCAACCTGCCCTACACCGTCTACCAGAGCTTCTACCAGGCCCACGAGAACGGCCTCGCCTCGGCGGCCGGCGTCCTGGTCGTCATCGGTTCGATCATCATCGCGACCTTCGCCCTGCGCGTGGTGTCGTCCCTGTTCCGTGAGGAGGCGGGCCGGGCATGAGCATCAGCACAACTGCCGTGAAGCGCAAAGGGGCTGTACCGCGCAAGGGACTCGGCCTCGGCCTGGTGGCCTGGCTGCTGGGGATCGTGTTCTTCCTGCCGATCGCGTGGATGGCCCTGACGTCCTTCCACTCGGAGACGGACGCGGCCACCAACCCGCCCTCCTTCGGCGCCGCCCTCACCCTGGACGGCTACCGCGAGTTCTTCGGCACGGGCGGCGGCGCGAGCCCCTGGCCGGCGCTGATCAACTCGACGGTCGCCTCGCTGGCCTCGACCCTCTTCGTCCTGCTGCTGGCCCTCCCGGCGGCGTACGCGCTCTCCATCCGCCCGGTGAAGAAGTGGACGGACGTCCTGTTCTTCTTCCTGTCGACGAAGATGCTGCCGGTGGTGGCGGGGCTGCTGCCCATCTACCTGTTCGCCAAGAACACGGACATGCTCGACAACATCTGGCTGCTGGTCATCCTCTACACGTCGATGAACCTGCCGATCGCCGTCTGGATGATGCAGTCCTTCCTCGCCGAGGTCCCGGTCGCGGTGATCGAGGCCGCGCGCGTGGACGGGGCCCGCCTCCCGACCGTCCTCGCGCGCGTGGTCGCCCCCATCGCCCTGCCCGGCATCGCGGCGACAGCCCTGATCTGCTTCATCTTCAGCTGGAACGAACTGCTGTTCGCGAGGGTGCTCACCGGCGTCGTGGCCGAGACCGCCCCCGTCTTCCTGACCGGCTTCATCACCAGCCAGGGCCTGTTCCTGGCGAAGGTGTGCGCCGCGTCGCTCGTCATCTCCCTGCCGGTGCTCGCCGCGGGGTTCGCCGCCCAGGACAAACTGGTCCAGGGCCTGTCCCTTGGAGCCGTGAAATGAAGGCCGCCGTCATCGAGTCCGTGGGCCGTGCCGTCGTCGCCGAGGTCCCGGACCCGACGCCGGGCCCGCGCGAGGTCGTCGTCGAGGTCGCCGCCTGCGGACTGTGCGGCACCGACCTGCACATCCTCCAGGGCGAGTTCGCCCCCGAGCTGCCGATCGTGCCGGGCCACGAGTTCGCGGGCGCGGTGGTCGGGGTCGGCACCCGGGTCACCGAGCTGGCGGTCGGCGACCGGGTGGCCGTGGACCCCTCGCTCTACTGCCACGAGTGCCGTTACTGCCGTACCGGCCACAACAACCTCTGCGAACGCTGGGCCGCGATCGGCGTGACGACGGCGGGCGGCGCGGCGCAGTTCGCCGTCGCGCCGGTGGCCAATTGCGTACGGCTGCCCGAACACGTCCGTACGCAGGACGCGGCACTGGTGGAGCCGTTGTCCTGCGCGGTCCGGGGCTACGACGTCCTGCGGTCCCGCCTGGGTGCCCATGTCCTGATCTACGGCTCGGGGACGATGGGCCTGATGATGCTGGAGCTGGCCAAGCGGACCGGCGCGGCGAGCGTGGACGTGGTCGACGTGAACCCGTCCCGTCTGGAGACGGCCCGCAAGCTCGGCGTCTCGGCCTCCGCCGCGAACCCGGACGAGCTGGACCGCCCGCAGGGCTGGGACCTGGTCATCGACGCGACGGGCAACGCGACGGCGATCCAGGACGGCCTGGACCGGGTGGCCAAGGCCGGCACCTTCCTCCAGTTCGGGGTGGCCGACTACGCGACGCGGGTGACGATCGACCCGTACCGGATCTACAACCAGGAGATCACCATCACGGGCTCCATGGCCGTCCTGCACAGCTTCGAACGGGCGGCGGAACTCTTCGCGAACGGCGTCCTGGACCCCGGGATCTTCATCAGCGACCGGCTCCCCCTGGACCGCTATCCCGAGGCGCTGGAGCAGTTCGCGGCCGGGGTGGGACGCAAGATCGTGGTGGTGCCGTGAAGGGCGGAAGATTAAGGGAACGGTAAAGCGGCGTCGCTCGTTCACCGGGCATGACAGCTATGACCCCCGGCTCGAACATCCCCCTCCCCGTCACCCGTGTGACGGTGGACGTCTCCGCTCCGGTGCGGCTCGACGTATCGGGCCTGCTGCTCACCGCCGACGGCAAGGTGCGCTCCGACGACGACTTCATCTTCTACAACCAGCCGACGGGGCCGGGGGTCACCTACCGGTCGGGCGGCGGTACGGCACCGGACGCGATCAGCGTCGACACCGCCGCCCTGCCCCCGGGCATCGAGAAGATCGTCGTCACCGCGAGCCCGGACGCCGCGGGCCAGACCTTCCAGGGCATCGAACCGACGGCCACGATCCGGGGCGCGGACGACAACAGCGTGCTGGCCACCTTCACACCGCCGCAGCTCGGCACCGAGACGGCGCTGGTGGTCGTGGAGATCTACCTGCGCAACGGCGCCTGGAAGGCCCGCGCGGTCGGACAGGGGTACGCCAACGGGCTGGCGGGCATCGCGACCGACTTCGGCGTCTCCGTGGACGAACCGGCCCCGGCCCCCGTGGCCCCGCCGCAGCCGGTGACTCCGCCGCCCGCCCCGCCCGCGCCGACCGTGCAGACCCCGGTGGCCCCGCCCGCCCCGGCCGTGGACCCGCGGATCGCCGCACCGCCGGCACCCGCCGCTCCCCCGGCTCCGCCCGCTCCCGCTCCCGGCGCCGGGAAGATCAACCTCGACAAGGGCCGGGTCAGCCTCCAGAAGAACCAGACCGTCTCCCTGGTCAAGGGCGGCCGCCCCCTGCTCTCCCAGGTCAAGATGGGCCTCGGCTGGGAGCCGGCCTACCGCGGCAAGGACATCGACCTCGACGCGTCGGTCATCGCCTACGGTCCGCAGCGCAACCACATCGACAGCTGCTATTTCGGCAAGCTGTCCATCGTCGGCGGCGCCATCAAGCACTCCGGCGACAACCTCACGGGTGAGGGCGGCGGTGACGACGAGGTGATCGTCGTGGACCTCGGCCGGCTCCCCCAGGAGGTCACCGGTCTCGTCTTCACGGTCAACTCCTTCTCCGGCCAGAAGTTCACCGAGGTCGCCAAGGCGTACTGCCGGCTCATCGACGCGGCGAGCGGCGAGGAACTGGTCCGCTTCGACCTCACGAACGCGGAGGCGCAGACGGGCGTGATGATGGCCAAGCTGATCAAGCAGTTCTCCGGCGAGTGGGAGATGACGGCGATCGGCGACTTCGTGAAGTCCCGCACGGTACGGGGGATGGTGAAACCGGCGGCGCAGGCCCTTTGAGCGGCGCCGGGTAGTGGTCCGTCCGCGGCTGAGCGGGGGCTGGTCGCGCAGTTCCCCGCGCCCCTGGGGCGGCTCAGCCGCGGGTCCGGTCCGACTAGGCCCGCAGTCCTTCCGTGAGCAACGTCAGATACCGCCGGATGGACTCGCCCCCGCCGTCACCCAGCTCCGCCGCCCCCGCCACCCCGTGCGCCAGCCGAAGCAGCTCGATCGGCTCGACATCCCGGCGCAGTGAGCCTTCCTCCTGCGCCGCCGACACCAACCGCGTCGCGGCCCCCCGCACATGCGTCCCGCACACCGTGAGCACCGCACTCCCGTCCGCCATCGCGGACCCCAGCAGCGTCCTCAGCCCGCGCACCTCGATCGTCCCGACGCACAGCTCGTACAGCCACTCCCCCAGCGCCTGCCCCGGCGGCAGCTCCCGCGCGAGTTCGTCGGCCCGTCGTGCGAACCCCTCGACGCGGTCCAGGTACGCCGCCTCCAGCAGGGCCTGCCGGGTCGGGAAGTGCCGGTAGAGCGTCCCGGACCCCACACCCGCCCGCTTGGCGATGTCGTCGAGCGACGCACCCTCCCCGCGCTCGGCGAACGCCTCCGCGGCCACCTTGAGCAGCCGCTCATAGTTGCGCCGGGCGTCCGCGCGCATGGGCCTGACCTGCGCCATCCACATACTCCTCGCGAACCGGAGACTCTCGCCGCATGCTATCGAACGGCAAAGAGGGCAATCCGGTCAGAAGAGCGCGCTGTACCCGTTGAGCGCCGGCTGCCCGCCGAGGTGGGCGTAGAGGACCGTGGAGTCGGCGCCGATCTCTCCGCGCCGGACGAGGTCGATCATCCCGGCCATGGACTTGCCCTCGTACACGGGGTCGGTGACCATCCCCTCGGTGCGGGCGGCGAGGCGCATCGCCTCCAGCGTGGTCGCGTCGGGGATGCCGTAGACACCCGCGTGGTACCGCTCGTCCAGCTCCACGTCCTCCTCGGTCAACTCCTTCTGTACGCCGATGAGTTGCCCGGTGCTGTGGGCGATCCGCGCGATCTGTTCCCGGGTGGTGACGGGCTTGGCGGAGGCGTCGATGCCGAGGACGCGCCGGGGCCGCCCGCCCGCCTCCTCCAGCGCCCGGAAACCGGCGACCATGCCGGCCTGGGTGGACCCGGTCACCGAGCAGACCACGACGGTGTCGAAGAAGACCCCCAACTCCCGTTCCTGGTCCGCGACTTCGTAGGCCCAGGCGGCGAAGCCGAGACCGCCGAGCGGGTGGTCGGAGGCGCCGGCGGGGATGGCGTACGGCTTGCCGCCCGCCTCCTCGACGTCCCTGAGGGCCTGCTCCCAGCTCTCCTTGAACCCGATCCCGAACCCGGCCTTCACGAGGCGCACGTCCGCCCCGGCGAGCCGGCTGATCAGGATGTTGCCGACCTTGTCGTAGACGGCGTCCGGCCAGTCCACCCAACTCTCCTGGACCAGCACGCACTTGAGCCCGGCCCGGGCGGCGCAGGCGGCGACCTGGCGGGTGTGGTTGGACTGGACGCCGCCGATCGAGACGAGGGTGTCGCAGCCCTTCGCGAGCGCGTCGGCGACCAGGTACTCCAGCTTGCGGGTCTTGTTGCCGCCGTACGCGATCCCGGAGTTGCAGTCCTCGCGCTTGGCCCACAGGGCGGCACCGCCGAGGTGCGCGGTGAGGCGCTCCAGGCGGTGGACGGGGGACGGTCCGAAGAGGAGGGGGTAACGGTCGTAGGACGCGAGGGGCATGGGGTCCTCCTGTGACGGGATGGGGCCCTCCGGGGAGGGATCAGTCGCTGTCGGCGAGTTCGGCCAGCCCTCGCCAGATCTCCGCCGTGACCCGGACCGCGCCGTCCACGTCACCGGCCGCGCAGGCCTCGATCAGCCGGTCGTGCAGGCCCGCGGAACGGCAGGTGCCGCCCTCGCCGAAGCGCCGGCGCTCCAGGCGGCGGATCAGGGGGGTGTAGCGGGCCGTCGTGGCGGCCGCCGCGCGGTTGCCGCTGACGCGGACGAGGACGTCGTGGAGTTCGTCGTCGGCGCGCAGGGCCTCGTCCACGTCACCGGCGGTGACGGCGGCGGCGAACCGTTCGTTGGCCGCGCGCATCGTCTCGACGTCGGCGGCGAACAGCCGTGGCACGGCGACCCGGGTGACCAGTTCATGCATGGCCCCGACCACGGCGGCGGCGTCCCGCACCTCGGCGGCCACGACCTGGGTCACCCGGGTGTAGCTCTGCGGCTTGCTCTCCAGCAGCCCCTCGTCGACCAGCCGGGCGAAGGCCTCCCGCACGGGCGCCCGCGACAGCCCGAGCCGCTCGGCGAGATCCGCGTCCCGCACCACCGCCCCGGGCTCGATCTCCCCGGCCACGATGGCGTCCCGGATGGAGGCGTAGGCGCGGTCGCGGAGGAGGGTGCGACCGAGCGGCCGGATGGCTTCCATGAACTGAAATGTTAGATATTAGTCGGCGGGCAGACAAGTGGGGTCTGTGTCAGGACACTGCAGTCAGAACGATGCCTACGGGCGGCAGACAGCCTCCCGAAGCTGCTTCCGCCGGAGGAAGTCGGAGACACGGCGTGGGCTCCCCCACGACGTGCCTCCGCCTCTTGCCTGCACGAGTGATCCTGTGTTCTAGCGACGCTGGCGCTTCCAGGGCCCCGTGATCGCCAGCATGATTCCCGGCGTCTGGATGTTGGCGTACAGCGTCTTTCCGTCGGGCGAGAAGGTGACGCCGGTGAACTCGCTGTATTCGGGCTTCTCTTCGGTGCCGATGTTCAGCTCGTTGCGGGCGATGGGGTAGGTGCGGCCGCTCTCGGTGGCGCCGAACAGGTGCTGGACGCCCTCGCCGTCCTCGGCGATGACGAGGCCGCCGTACGGGGAGACGGTGATGTTGTCGGGGCCGTCGAAGGCGCCGTCCTTGGAGGGGTCCGGGTTCACGCCGAGGAGGACCTTCAGCGTGAGGGTGCGGCGCTTGGGGTCGTAGAACCAGACCTGGCCGTCGTGCTGGACGGGGCTCTCCTCACGGGCGTACGAGGAGACGATGTACGCGCCGCCGTCGCCCCACCACATGCCCTCCAGCTTGCGGGCGCGGGTGACCTGGCCGTCGGTGAACTGCTTGCGGACGGAGACCGTCCTGGCGTCGCGGTCGGGCACGTCGACCCAGTCGACGCCGTACACCGTGCCGATCTTCGTGGCGCGCGAGAGGTCGTCGACGAACTTGCCGCCGGAGTCGAAGCACTTGAAGGCCTGCAGGACCCCCGCGTCGTCGGCGAGGGTGCGCAGCTTGCCGCGGCCGTGGTGGAAGCCCGCCGGCGGGGTCCAGCGGAAGAGCAGGCCGTTGGGGCCGGAAGCGTCCTCGGTCAGGTAGGCGTGGCCGCGCTTGGGGTCGATGACGACCGCCTCGTGGGCGTACCGGCCGAACGCCTTGACGGGCTTGGGGTCGCGGTTGGCGCGGCGGTCCTCGGGGTCGACCTCGAAGATGTAGCCGTGGTCCTTGGTCATGCCGTTCTGGCCGGCCTTGTCCTCGGTCTCCTCGCCGGTGAGCCAGGTGCCCCAAGGGGTGGTGCCGCCCGCGCAGTTGGTGGAGGTGCCGGCGATGCCGACCCACTCGGCGACATGCCCGTGGCGGACCTCGACGACCGTGCAGCCACCGGAGGCGGCGGGGTCGTAGACGAGGCCCTCGGTGAGCGGCACGGGGTGGGGCCAGTTGGCCCGCGGGCCCTTGAGCTCGTGGTTGTTGACCAGGAGGGTCGCACCGCGGGGGCCACAGAAGGTGGCCGTACCGTCGTGGTTGGACGGGGTGAACTCACCCGACTCCAGCTTGGTCTTGCCGCTGTAGGTGATGACCTCGTACGTGAATCCGGCGGGCAGCGCGAGCAGGCCCTCGGGGTCGGCGATCAGGGGGCCGTAGCCGACGCCGCCGTGGGCGCCCGCAGTCTGCGCGTCCGCGCTCTCGACGTCGGTGGCCGCGAGCGCGTTGGGGGCGGTGGCGAGAGCGCCGACCGTGCCAGCCAGCGCGACTCCGGCCCCGGTGATCGCGGATTTCGCGGCAAAGTCCCTGCGGGTGAGCGACATGGTGTCTCCTGAGACGGTGGGTATGCCGTGGAGGGTGGGGGACCTCGGGTCGGCGCTACGCTCCCGCCCACATCTGAACACCGGTTGAACGCCAGGAGACTTCAGTGCACCCGGTTCCATGAATCAACAAAGGGCGAGAAAAGAGCCTCTTTCAGGGGCGCGGGGAACGCGCGACCAGCCCCCACTCACCCGCACCCGCGACACAACCTCAACCCCCCTGCTGCGACCGCGCCTTGAACGCCGCCTTCCGGGCCTCCTTGGCCACCTTCTTGTCGGGGTGCAGCCGCCCCATCGCCTCCAGCACATCCGCCGTGGCGGGATGGTCGACCTTCCAGGCCGCCGCGAAGAACCCGCTGTGCTGCTGGGCCAGCCCCTCCACCAGCGCCTGGAGTTCCTCGGAGTTCCCCTCCGCGGCGAGCTGCGCGGCAATCGTGTCGACGGTCAGCCAGAACACCATGTCCTGGGACGGCGCGGGCACATCCCCGAACCCCCGCTCGGCCAGCCAGACCCGGGCCAGCCCGCCCAGCTCGGCATCGTCGAGGACGTCCCGCAGCGCGGGCTCGGCGACCGTGCCGACCAACGACAGGGCCTGCTGGCACCGCAGCCTCCGCAGCGGCGCCCCCGTGTCGCTCCCCCGGGCCGCCGCCAGCAACTCCCGTGCCGCCGCGAGAGGTTCACGCCGGTCCAGCCACTGCTCGGTCTCGGCCTGGGCGGCCGCGGGCGGGAACCCGGCGGTGCCGTCCAGGAGCGCGTCCGCCCCCTTGTCGGCGAGGTCGCCGACGGCCGGCGCCGGGATGCCCGCCTCCAGCAGCCGTGAGCGCAGTCCGTACAGCCCGAGCGGGGTCAGCCGCACCATGCCGTACCGGGAGACGTCGGTGTCGTCGACGGGCGCGGCGGGCTCCTCGTCGGCGTCGGCCATCAGCGCCTCGTCGACGGGCTGGTACTCGACGAGCCCCACCGGCTCCAGGATCCGGAACTGGTCGTCCAGCCGCATCATCGCGTCGGACACCTGCTCCAGGACGTCGTTGGTGGGCTCGCCCATGTCGCTGGGCACGATCATCGAGGCGGCGAGGGCGGGCAGCGGCACGGGCCCGTCGCCGGGGCCGTCCGCGCTCACCGTGAGCAGGTAGAGGTTGCCGAGCACCCCGTCGAGGAACTCCTGCTCGGCTTCCGGGTCCCAGTCCAGGGAGGCGAAGTCGACCTCCCCGCTCTCGTCCAGGGCGTCGACCAGATCGTCCAGATCCGGCACGCTCGCGTCGGCCAGCGCGGTCTCCAGAGCCGTCGTCCACACGCCGAGCACGTCCTGCGGGGACCCGGACAGCAGCGCCAGGTCCTCGCCCGTGACCACCGTGCCCTCCTCCTCGTCGGTGATCTCGACGAGCCCGGTGTCGACGGCGACCCGCCATGCCTCGCTCGCGTGGGCCGCCGCCTCGTCCCCGGTCAGTCCGAGGTGCGCGGCGGCCGCGGGCAGCTGCTCCTCGACGAGTCCGCCCCCGGCGTCGACCCGCGTGTCCTCGCCTGCCCAGCGGGCGAGCCGGGCGGCCCGGGCGAGCAGCGGGGTGGACAGGGCGGCCCGCGCCAGCTCCGCTTCGGGGTGCAGCCGCACCGGCGGCAGGGGGGAGCTGTCTGACATCGGCTGGTTCTCCTCGGACGCGTCGTGCCACTCAGCCGCTCAGCGTAGACGGATATGGACCCATGCCGCCCGGTTCATCTCCCCGACCGCTCCCGTCCATGGCTGAAACCTTGACAACTGGACTGACCAGGCAGGAGATTGACGCGCGTAGAAATCCGCCGGACATCTGTTCACTGTATTTTCTACGCGCGTCGCAACCGCCCCACAGGTCGCGGCTCCCACCGTTCCACGTCACCCTCGTCCCGGCGCCTACGTTCGTCCCCGGAGGGATCCCGTTGCCGAGCAAGAAGTCCGCGCGTCTCGCCGCGCTCACCGTCGCCGCCCTGTCCGCGGCCTCCACCGTCGTCCTCGTGTCGCCCGCGCACGCGGCCGCCGTCAGCATCCATGACATCCAGGGCGCGACCCGGATATCCCCGTACGCCGGTCAGAAGGTCACGGATGTGGCCGGAATCGTCACCGGTGTGCGCACCTACGGCTCCTCCAAGGGGTTCTGGATCCAGGATCCGAACCCCGATGCCGACCCGGCCACCAGTGAGGGCGTGTTCGTCTTCACCAGCTCCGCCCCGAAGGTCGCCGTCGGTGACGCCGTCACGGTCACCGGCACGGTCTCGGAGTACGTCCCGGGCGGCACGTCCAGCGGGAACCAGTCGGTGACCGAGATCACCAAGCCGACGGTCACCGTCGTCTCCAGTGGCAACGCGGTCCCGGCGGCCACCGTGGTCGACGCGAGGTCGGTGCCCGCCGCGTACGCCCCGGAGGGCGACCCGGCCGCGGGCAACTCGATCAACGGCCTGACCCTCCAGCCGAAGAAGTACGCCCTGGACTACTACGAGTCCCTGGAGGGCATGAACGTCCAGGTCAAGGACGTTCGCGTGGTCGGCGCGACGGACCCGTACACCGAGCTGTGGGTGACGGTGAAGCCGCGCGAGAACGCCACCGAGCGCGGCGGCACGCTCTACGGCTCCTACAGCTCGCAGAACACCGGCCGGCTCCAGATCCAGTCGCTGGGCTCGACCTCCGCCTTCCCGGTCGCGAACGTCGGTGACGTCCTCACCGGCACCACCGCGGGCCCGCTGGACTACAACCAGTTCGGCGGCTACACCCTGGTCGCGGGTCAGATCGGCACGCTGGAGAGCGCCGGTCTCCAGCGGGAGACCACGCAGAAGCAGCGGAACGGCGAGCTCGCGGTCGCGACGTACAACGTCGAGAACCTCGACCCGACCGACGCCACCTTCGAGGAGCACGCCTCCGCGATCGTGAACAACCTCAAGTCGCCCGACATCGTGTCCCTGGAGGAGATCCAGGACAACAACGGCGCGAAGGACGACGGTACGGTCGCGGCCGACGTGACGGTGAACAAGCTGATCGACGCGATCGTGGCGGCGGGCGGCCCGAAGTACGACTGGCGCTCGATCGACCCGGTCAACGACCAGGACGGCGGCGAGCCCGGCGGCAACATCCGCCAGGTGTTCCTGTTCAACCCGGAGCGGGTCTCCTTCGTCGACCGCGCGGGCGGCGACTCGACGACCGCCGTCGGTGTCACCAAGGTGCACGGCAAGGCCCAGCTGACGGCCTCCCCCGGCCGGATCGACCCCGCGAACGACGCCTGGAAGTCCAGCCGCAAGCCGCTGGCCGGCGAGTTCGTCTTCCGTGGCCGCACGGTCTTCCTGATCGCCAACCACCTCAACTCCAAGGGTGGCGACTACGGTCTGACCTCGGCGACCCAGCCGGTGCCGCGCAGCTCGGAGGTCCAGCGCCACGCGCAGGCGACGCTGGTGAACGCGTTCGTCAAGAGCATCCTCGACGTCCAGAAGAACGCGGACGTCATCGCCCTCGGCGACATCAACGACTTCGAGTTCTCCGACACCGCGAAGATCCTGGAGGGCGACGGCGAGCTCTGGTCGGCGATCAAGTCGCTGCCGAAGAGCGAGCGTTACACCTACGACTACCAGGGCAACCAGCAGGTCCTGGACCAGATCCTGGTGAGCCCGTCGATCCGGCGCGGCTGCGACTTCGAGTACGACAGCGTGCACATCAACTCGGAGTTCAACGACCAGATCAGCGACCACGACCCGCAGGTGCTGCGCTTCAAGCCGTAGCACCCGCTGGACTCCCGCCCGGTCAGGCCTGGTTGAACACCCCGTTCAGCCAGGCCTGCCACTCGCCCTCGCACTCCTTGATGTCGGAGTCGGGGGCGAAGTCGTGCAGGGAGATGCCGACCGGGTGGCCCCAGTGGTTGCGCCCGAAGATCCGGGTGAGGCCCCGGTCGGTGCGCAGGCCGATGAAGTACGGGTTGCGGAAGTCGACCACGGCCTCGAAGGTGTCCGGCCCGTGGACCGTCAGCCGGGTGCCCGCGGCCACCTCCTCGCCGACCCCGAGCGCCCGTCCCACGACGGTGAGGGCGTCCGGCGCCTTGGACGCCTCGGGTCCGTCGAAGGTGGCGAAGGCGGCCGGGCGGGGCGCGAAGTGGGTGAGGTACTCGCGCAGGGTGTGCAGATAGAAGTCGGTGTGCTTGGCGGCGCCGTCGTACTGGTTGTCCCAGTCGTCGACGAAGATCCCGCTGTGGACGTACCGCACCCAGGCCCGCCGGCCCTCGTCGCGGGGCTCGACGGTGTAGTCGAGCTGGTTGAGGGTCTGCTCGTTGATGCCGTCGACGTCCTCGACGCGGTTGGTGTAGCGGTGCGGCGGGTCCCAGGCGGTGACCTTGGACCCGAAGGGGCCGGTGCCGCCGACGCGGGGCTCGGGCGGCTCCATCGGCCACAGATAGCCGCCGGTCCCGGTGGTGATCGCCTCCCACACCTGCTCCGGTGTGGCGTCGACCTCGAACTCGCGGGCGATCTCGAACTCTTTGGACATGATCTACTCCAACTCGCTCTGTTCGGTGGGCTCGCTCTGCTTGAGCGTGGGATGGACCGCCACGACGATCCGGTGATCCCGTCCGCCCTCGGCGTCCGGGGCGTCGTACTTGCGGATCAGCGCGGTGATCCCCGCCGTCAACTCCTGGATGAACGCGGCCCGTTCGGCGGCCGAGGCGAAACACACCTCGCCGTCCAGCGCATAAGTCGCCAGCCGCTTGCGGGCCTTGGCCGCACCGGTGATCAACTGACCGACATCCCGCACCAGTCGGGCCCCGAGCGCGAGCAGCCAGCGCGCGGAGAGCTGGTCGCGGAAGCGGTCCGGGTCGGGCTGTACGGCGGCGAGGGCGAGCGGCGAGATCACGTACGACGCCGCGGTCGCCCGCATCAGCCGCTCGGTGACATTGCCCTTGCGGCGCTCCCCCGCGAGCTCGACCAGGCCGTGCCGCTCCAGCGCCTTCAGGTGGTAGTTCACCTTCTGCCGGGGCAGCCCGACCTTGCCGGCCAGCATGGCGGCCGACGCGGGGCCGGCCGCCAGCTCGGCGAGCAGCCTCGCCCTTATGGGGTCCAGGGAGACGGCTGCGGCCTCGGGGTCCTCGATCACGGTGACGTCCAGCATGGATCCACCGTCTCACCGAAAACTTTTTTTGTCCAGACGAGCAGAGTTGTCGGAAGCGCCCCCGCCGGAAGCGCCTCTGTCCGAGGCCGCCCTATCCGGGCAGCAGGCCCAGCGCGTGGTCGTACCGGCTGACCACACTGCTCTTCAGCCCCGGCCAGGTCTGCACCCGCTCCCAGCGGTCCGAGGCCGAGCCGATCCCGTCCCCCGGCGCGGCGAGCGCGTCGAGGTGGGCCTGGGCGCTCTCCCACTCGGCGTAGTTGAGGACGCGGGTGCCGTCGGTGCTGAGGTGGAAGTGGGCACCGATACCGCCGGGGTGCGGGTTCGGCTCGCTCTCCAGCGCCTCGATGACGGCGTCCACCCAGACGCGCTGCCGGTCGGGGTCGGGCCCCTCGAACTCGATGTCGACGATCACTATGCAGCCCGGAATCCGCTGGTCACCGTCCCGGACGGCGCTGCGGTAGTGCCGGTAGCGGCCGAGCCCCACCCGCTCGATGCCCGGGACGGCGGTGTCGATCTCGTCGACCCGCTCCAGGCGCTGGGTGCGCGCGAAGGCCTCGTAGGCCTGCTCGTCGGTCCACTGCGAGTAGTGCAGGAGGCTCGCGGTGTCGTGGCTGGTGTAGACGTGGTAGCCGAGGAGTCCGCCGGCGGGCCACGGCCGGCGTTCCCAGGCGCCGGCGATGGCCTCGACGGTCTGCCGCTGCCGCAGCGGGTTGCCGACCCGCCAGGTGCTGAAGAGGGACGCGCCCACCCCGGGGCGGGTGAGGTCGGGATGGATGTCGGTACGGCGGGTCATACGCGGGACCTCCTCGGATCGCAGCTCGGTGTGTGCGCCGCCCACCCTTCAACCTCAACCTCGATTCAGGTCAAGTCGGCTGTTCGGGAGGCGATTCGGGAGATGGTTTCGGGAGACCCGCCACGGCATGGACGAGCAGGCCGAGGAACAGCCGCACAGCCCCTCCAAGTTGCCCGCGCGGTCCTGGCGCGCGGCGCTGCGGCGCACGGCGAAGGAGTTGCTGGACGACGAACTGGCCGACCGCGCGGCGGCGTTGACGTACTACGGCGTTCTGTCGCTGTTCCCCGCCCTGCTGGTGATGGTCTCCCTGCTGGGCGTGGTGGGGCAGCGCGCCACGGACAAGATCCTGGACAACATCGGGGACCTCGCGCCGGGCCCGGCCCGGGACATCCTGCGGGACGCGGTGGTCCAGCTCGGCGACAGCGGCGGCACGGGCAGTGTGCTGGCGGTCCTGGGACTGCTCGCCGCGCTGTGGTCGGCGTCCGGGTACGTCGCCGCGTTCATCCGTACGTCCAACGCGGTGTACGACCTTCCCGAGGGGCGCCCGGTGTGGAAGCTGACCCCGCTGCGGATCGCGCTGACCATGACGTTGATGCTGATGCTGGCGGCGAGCGCGCTGATCGTGGTGTTCACCGGCCCGCTGGCCGAACGGGCGGGCCGGGCCGTGGGGTTCGGCCACGCGGCGATCGCGCTCTGGGACGTGGCCAAGTGGCCGGTGCTGCTGCTCCTGGTCGTCCTGATGATCGCGCTGCTGTACTGGGCCGCCCCCAACGTCCGTGTGCACGGCTTCCGTTGGATCTCCCCGGGCAGTGTCCTCGCCACCCTGGTCTGGCTCGCGGCCTCCGCGGGCTTCGCGCTCTACGCCGCCAACTTCGGTTCGTACAACAAGACCTACGGCACCCTCGCCGGCGCCATCGTCTTCCTGGTGTGGGTCTGGCTGACGAACCTGGCGATCCTGCTTGGCCTGGAGTTCGACGCGGAGCTGGCCCGGGAGCGCGCGATCGCCTCCGGTGCGGCCGAGCCGACGGAGGAGCCGTATGTGGAGCCCCGGGACACGCGGAAGTGGCCGCCGAGGCTGCGGGCGCGGGTGTCACGGGGGAAGTGACGCGCCCCGCGGCGGGCGGACCGCACGCACGGATGTGGGCGGCACCCGGTGGTTCCGGGTGCCGCCCCCTCCGGTCTTCGGAGTGCCGCGGCCTACTTCTTCGGGTACCGCCACGACACGACGATCACCGCCGCCAGGGCCGCGCCGACGATCAGCACCGGCCGCGGATGCCGTATCGCCGCCAGGACCAGGGGCCGGGCCGGCTGGGGCACGCTGTGCTCCGCCCTGCGCTCCAGCGCGGCACTCGTCTGCGAGGCCTTGCCCTGGGTGAGCCGGCCCGCCCGCTGGGTCCGGTCCTGGACCTGATGACCGGTCCGCACCGCCCGGTCCTGGACCACGTGGCCGGCCTGGGTGGCCTTGTCGTGCACGGTGTGGCCGGCCTGGGTGGCCTTGTCGTGCACGGTGTGGCCGGCCTGCGCGGCGCTGCTGCGCAGCTGCACGGTCATCGCGCCCGCCTTGTCCCTGAGGTCTGCCGCACGAGCCCGCGCGCGACCCTTGACGTCCATCTTGCCTGCCAACTCCTCTACCGTGTCGCCGAGTTCACTGCGGGTCCGTTCGATCTGGCGGCGCAGCTCATCGGGCCCCTTGGCCCCCGTCGCCGTAGGCTCGCCGCTCGTCCTGTCCGTCATCGGTGCGCCCTCTCCTTGATCTCCTCGACGTCCGCCTTGACGCTGCCGAGGGCCTCCTCGGGCGTCGGGGGTGTGGCACGGCGCAGCTGGGCGCGGCCCATGGCGGCGAGCACCCCCGCGATCACGAACAGCACAGCCGTCACGATCAGCGCCGAGACCCACACCGACAGCACCAGCGAGAGAGCGGCGGTGGCCGTTCCGGCCAGGGCGAGCAGTCCCGCGTAGGCGAAGGCGCCGGCGGCACCGAGCAGCCCGCCGCCTTTTCCGGCCCGGCGGCCCTTCTCGGCCAGCTCCTCCTTCGCGAGGGCGACTTCCTGCCGCACCAGCAGGGAGACCTGTTCGGTGGCCTGTCCGACGAGTTCGCCCACCGAATGATGTTCGTCGTGCGCCGGCCTGGGGGCCGTGGTTCCGGTCACGGTGTTCCGCCTCCTCTCGGTCGGAACACCCGGGTACCCGACCCGGCGTCCACTACCCCTGCGGACCGCCGTCCGGTCCGCGCTGCCCGAGCCGGGCCAGCTGGCTCTGGAACCAGTCGAGCCGGGCCTGCAACAGGGCCGCCTCGGCGGCGAGTTCGGGCACCCCGACCTCCTCGGGCAGAAGCGGATCACCCTGCGCGAGCACGGTGGCCGGCCGTGCCACCACCCGCAGCCCCTCCCCGGCCAGCCGGGCGAACCCGGCGAGCGAGAGGGCCGTACGTCCGCGCAGGCAGTCCGCGCAGGAGGGGGCCAGGGCGCGCCAGCCGGGCCGGCCCCAGCCGGCGTCGGCGAGGGCCGCCGCGACCGCGCCGCAGGCACAGGGGCCGACCGTGGCGGTCCGCACCCGCTGGCGGGCGTAGCGGAAGCCGAGCTCGAAGCGGAGGTAGCGGCCGAGGACCAGGACGTCGAGGAGGACGGCCGTGCGGTGCTCGGCCGTGCACAGCAGCGCCTCGGCGGCCGCGCGGTCGTGCACGCAGTGGAAGCCGCAGTCGCAGCGGCGGTTCGGCGCCCGGTGCCGCAGGCCGTAGACACAGGACGCGTCGGCCAGGACGCCGTACGGCAGCGCGCCGCCGAGCGACACACCGGTGAACCCGGCCCGGGTGCCGTCCTGGGACAGCACCGGGTGGGCGATCTTGTATCCGGTCGGCGGCTCCGTCGGGCGTTCCTCCGGAAGCCGCAGTCTCATCGGGCCGCCGGAACCTCTTCGGGGACCTTCAGCTCCTTGATCTCCTCGGGGAGCTCGAGCTCTTCCTCGTGGATCTCCGGCCGCTCTTCCGCGACTCCGGTGGCGAGTGCCTTGCCGAGCTTCATGACGCCTCCAGGACCAGGGGTCGTGCACCGTCCCGACCATGGTGACCCATATGGGCCCGATTTGGATACATGGCATCTTCTCGCAGCATCACTTACCGATGCACCGTAGAAGAATTAAGTGGAGCTTCACGGTGGATCTGCCGAGACTACGCCTATGACGACAGCCTCCCCGCCCTTCGGCCGCGCCCTCTGCGCCATGATCACGCCCTTCGACGAGGCAGGCGCCCTCGATCTCGACGGCGCGCAGAAGCTCGCCGACCACCTGGTGAGGGAGGGCTGCGACGGGCTGGTCCTCTCCGGCACGACGGGCGAGTCGCCGACCACGACGGACGCGGAGAAGGCCGCGCTGGTCATGGCGGTACGGGAGGCGGTGGGCGGGCGGGCCTCGGTCGTGGCGGGGGTCGGCACCTTCGACACCCGGCACACCGTGGAGCTGGCCCTCGCCGCCGAAAAGGCGGGCGCGGACGGGGTGCTGGTGGTCAGCCCCTACTACAGCAGGCCGCCGCAGGACGCGCTGGAGGCCCACTTCCGGGAGATCGCGGACTCCTGCGGACTGCCCGTCATGCTCTACGACATCCCGGGCCGCACCGGCACCCGCATCGAGCCGGAGACGATGATCCGGCTCGCCGGGCACCCACGGATCGTCGCGGTCAAGGACTGCTCCTACGACCTTCTCGGCACCCAGAAGGTCCTGAACCGCACGGAGTTGGCGTACTACGCGGGCTGCGACGAGCACATCCTCGCCCTGTACGCGGTGGGCGGGGCGGGTTACGTCAGCACGGTGGCCAACGTGGTCCCCGCTCGGCTCCGGGCGATCCTGGAGACGTTCGAGGCGGGCGACACCCCCGTGTCCGCCCGCCTCCAACAAAGGGCCACACCGCTGATCGAGGCGATGATGTCGGCGGGCCTGCCCGGCACGGTCACCGCCAAGGCCCTCCTCAACGCGCTCGGTCTGCCCGCGGGCCCGGTCCGCGCCCCGCTGCGGCCCGTCGGCCGGGAGACGGCCGACGGGCTGCTGGCGGAGTACGAACGGCTGGTGGCTCTCTGATCAGGGCTGGGCGAAGAGTGGATACCAGCGCCCGGCACCGTCCGGTGTGTTGCCTTCCCTGAAGCCGCTGAGCGGGATCTCCTTGTCGCTGCCGATGGTGACGAGCACAAGCCGGTTGTGGTGCTCGTTCTTGTCGTTCTCGCCGATGTCCCAGGCGATGAGCCGCCTGTTGCCCACCCAGGCGAGCAGCTGCTGCCCGCGCACCTCGGTCTTCTCACCGGTCGTCGCGTCGACGACGTACGAGGACGTCTTCCACCTCTTGCCCGCGAAGTCACCGACGACGAGCTTGCCGTCGGGTGACATGCCCGCGTCGACGGACCACGACAGGTACTTGTAGCCCGCCGGCACGGGGACCTCCTTGCCCGTGAGGTCGTAGAACGCGTAGCCGGGCTCCATGGGGCGGCCCTCCCAGACGTACCGGCCGTCGTCGGACAGGGCGAAGTCCTGGCGGCTGTTGAGCATGGTGCCGCGCAGGGGGTCGTCGGGGTCGCCCGCGAGCTTGATCTCGGTCCAGTCTCCGTCCCCGGAGGCCACGTCGAGGACGAAGAAGCCGGTGCGGCTCGACGTCCACGGCCGGCCCCACTCGACGTTGCCCTGCACCTTGACCAGCCGGTCGGGGTTCTGGCTGTACGTCGTCGCGATCAGCTTGCGGCCGTCGCGGGAGAAGGTGACGCCGCCGACGCCGTGGTCCACCTGGATCCACCGCCGGACCTTGCCGGTGGTCAGGTCGAGCAGGCCGATCCGCGAGGCGGGCAGATCCCGTTCGAGGACGGCGGCGGTCCTCCCGCCGGGGGCGACCGCGACCCAGGACCAGTCCGCGGCCTTGGCGTACTTGCCGGTCTTCGGGTTCAGCAGATAGTAGGTGCGCTGGTAGGCCGCGCTGTCCGCGCTCTTCTTGACCGTCTCGGCGATGGAGTAACCGGCCAGGGTCGTGCCCCCGACGGAGATCCTGTCGCGCGGCGGCGACTGGTCGGGGTGGGACTCGACCTTCTTCGGGGTCACGATGCCACCGGAGGGCCGTGCGTCCTCCTTGCCGGAGTCCAGCAGCGGCACGCCCACCCCCACGGCGACCGCCACCACGGCGGCCACGGCGACGGCAACCGCCCTACGGGTCCGGCGGCGGCGCCGGACGGCGAGCACGTGGTCGGTGAACCCCGCCTCCACCGGGGGCTGTTCGGCGGCCTGATCGCGCAGGGCGTCGCGCACGATGTCGTCGACGTTCACGGACGCACCTCCATGGGCGAGTAGTCACGGGCGTCGGGCCGCTCGGCCTCCGCGGGCCCGAGGGCGGCCAGTTCGGGAGCGAGCTGACGCAGCCGGGCCAGCGAACGGTGGGTGGTGGAACGGACCGTGCCGACCGAGCAGCCCAGCAGTCGGGCCACGTCGGCCTCGGGCAGGTCCTCGAAGTAGCGCAGCACGAGGACGGTGCGCTGACGGGCGGTGAGCCGGGACAGGGCCTGGCGCATCACCAGGCGCAGGTCGGCCGCGGCGGCCGTGTCGGCCGCGGGCTCACCGGTGCCGGGGGGCTCGGGCGGCTCGGCGACACTGACCTCGCGCCGGGGCCACTTCAGCCGCCAGCGGCTGACCTGCTGCCGGTAGAGGACCTGCCGTACGTAGGCCTCCGGCTCGTCGATCTTCTGCCACCGCCCGGCCGCCTTCACCAGGGCGTTCTGCAACAGGTCCTCACCGGCATGCCGGTCTCCCCCGCACAGCAGCACCGCGGTCCTCAGCAGGGCGGACGACCTGCTGTCCACGAAGTCCCGGAAACTCTCCAGCCCTTCGGCATTCATCGTCACCTTCTCTTCCCCGGCGACGCCTGTGCGCCGTCCCTCCGCCCCCTGTGACGCGTGCGGCCGCCCGCCGCTATGCCACCGGCACGAAAAAAGTCGCCGCAGAGGAATGCGATCCTCTACGGCGACTTCCCCACGAGCTCGCGGGTCCCGTCGTCGGCCAGGCCGATGCTGGGGCCGTTTGTGTGAGCCGGTGTCGGTCCGGAAGTGATCTTCGTCCGGGCCGGAGCGGCTCAGTTGTGGCTGTGCAGGACGTCGTTGAGGCCGCCCCAGACCGCGTTGTTCGGGCGGGCCTCGACGGTGCCGGTGACCGAGTTGCGGCGGAAGAGGATGTTCGAGGCGCCGGACAGCTCACGGGCCTTGACGATCTGCCCGTCGGGCATGGTCACGCGGGTGCCCGCGGTGACGTACAGCCCGGCCTCGACCACGCACTCGTCGCCGAGCGCGATGCCGACGCCCGCCTCGGCGCCGATCAGGCAGCGCTCGCCGATGGTGATGCGGACGTTGCCGCCGCCGGAGAGCGTGCCCATGGTGGAGGCGCCGCCGCCGATGTCCGAACCGTCGCCGACCACGACACCGGCGGAGATACGGCCCTCGACCATCGATGTGCCGAGCGTGCCCGCGTTGAAGTTGACGAAGCCCTCGTGCATCACGGTGGTGCCCGCGGCGAGGTGCGCGCCGAGGCGGACCCGGTCGGCGTCGGCGATCCGGACGCCCTTGGGGGCGACGTAGTCCGTCATGCGCGGGAACTTGTCGACGCTCGTCACGGCGAGGTGCAGGCCCTCGGCGCGGGCGTTGAGGCGCACCTTCTCGATGTCGTCGACGGCGACCGGGCCGAGCGAGGTCCAGGCGACGTTGGGCAGGAAGCCGAAGATGCCGTCCAGGCTCAGGCCGTGCGGCTGGACCAGACGGTGCGAGAGCAGGTGCAGCCGCAGGTAGGTGTCGTGCGTGTCGAGCGGCTTGTCGTCGAGGGAGGCGATGACCGTGCGGACCGCGATCACCTCGACACCACGGCGGGCGTCCGGGCCGATCGCCTTCGCGGCGCCGTCGCCGAGCAGTTCCACGGCCCTGTCGGCGGACAGCCGCTCGGTGCCGGCCGGACCGGGTTCGGCGGAGAGCTCGGGAGCGGGGAACCAGGTGTCGAGAACGGTGCCGTCGGCGGCGACGGTGGCAAGGCCTGCGGCGATGGCGCCGGTGGTGCGCGGAGCAGTCGTGTCGGTCATGAGGGAAACCTAACCGCCACGGGGCACGGGACGCGAACCCGTGCGCGGGACGTCTCGGGTGGTGGGCCGGGCGGCGGGCGCCCCACGCTCGCTCTCAGGCGGTGGGCGGCTCGCCCTCACCGGAGCGCGGCCGCGAACACACGCGTGAACCTCTCGGGTGGCAGCCACCTCCGACTCCCCGCGGCACGGACGCGAACCCCCGCGCGGCACACCCCCGACGGCGAACGCCCCACCCTCCCCGCAACGCACCCGCCCGCCCCGCCCCAAGGCCGCCCCAACACCCCGCGGCACGCACGCGAACCCCCCACGCGGCACACCCCCGACGGCGAACGCCCCGGCCCTCCCCGCAGCGCGCCCGCCCCGCCCCAAGGCCGTCCCAACACCCCGCGGCACGCACGCGAACCCCCCGCGCGGCACACCCCCGACGGCGAACGCCCCGCCCTCCCCGCAGCGCGCCCGCCCCGCCCCAAGGCCGCCCCAACACCCCGCGGCACGCACGCGAACCCCCCGCGCGGCACACCCCCGACGGCGAACGCCCCGCCCTCCCTGCAGCGCGCCCGCCCGCCCCGCCCCAAGGCCGTCCCAGCACCTCCGCACATCATCCGCGGTGCTCCCCCGGGATCACCCGTCCCAGCACCTCCCGCGCGTACTCCTCGTCATACGGCGCCCCCGTCAGCAGTACCTGGAGGCAGATCCCGTCCATCAGCGCGACCAGTGCCCGTGCCGTGACCGGGTCCGTGCGGTGGGCCAGGCGTTCGGCGAGGTCGTCGGCCCATTCGGCGGCGACGGGGCGCAGGGCGGGGCGGCGGAGGGCGGCGAGGTAGAGCTCGTACTCCAGCTCCACGCCGGTACGTTCGCCGCCGAGCCAGTCACCGAGGACGCGGGCGAGACCGGCGGCCAGGTCCCCGCCGGGGCCGTCCAGGGCGCCGTGCGCGGCGACCGCCTTGGCGAAGCCCTCGCTGGCCTGGCGCAGCGCGGCGACCATCAGCTCGTCGAGGCTCTTGAAGTGGTACGTCGTCGACCCGAGGGGTACGTCGGCCTCGGCGGCGGCGCTGCGGTGGGTGAGCCCCGCGAGCCCCTTCTTCCCCACGACCCGGATGGCCGCGTCGATGATCCGCTGCCGGCGTTCGGGGTCGTGCCGGCGGGCCATCAGTGCGCCCCGCCCAGGTTCAGGACCACGACCCCCACGATGATCAGCGCGATCCCGGCGGCCTTGGTGACCGTCATGCCCTCTCCGAGGAAGACCATCCCGAGCGCGGCGATGGCGGCGGTGCCGACCCCGGCCCAGATCGCGTAGGCGGTGCCGACCGACACCGTCTTCAGCGTCTGGGCGAGCAGCGCGAAGGAGAGGACGTAGCCGAGCACGGTCAGCAGCGAGGGCCCGAGCCGGCTGAAGCCCTCGGTGTACTTCATGGCCGTGGTCGCTCCGACCTCGGCGGCGATGGCTCCGGCGAGCAGCAGGTATCCCATGTGTACGAGCGTACATAACGACTGGCCCGGGCTGTCGCCGCCGACCAGGGGCCAGGACAAGCGGCGCAGAGGTGACCACACCGCCACACTGCCGTCACCCTCCGAGAGGAAATGTGGAAACCAGCCGCTTCAAAGGGCTGCTCGGGACCGCCGGCAACCACTAGTGTTCCCCCGGAACCACTCGTGGTTCACCATTCACATACCGCGCCACCACAGCAGCGGCACATCACTCCCCGCCGCGCCGGAGGAACAGCGCATGCCCGTAGACAAGTCCCGGCCGCCCCAGGACCGCCCCTGGGAGAACGGCTGGACGTTGGACACCTCCCGCACGCCCGGCACCAGACGGCTCTATCTCGCCGGGGTGTTGGCGGTGGCCACGATCGTCGCCTGTGTGACGGCGATAGCCGCCACGCACAACGAAGGCGACAAACCGTCAAAAACCGCGCGGGACGAGGGATCCGGTCTGATCTCCTTCTCCTCGCAGCCCGCGACGACCACTGCACCGCAGGGCGACAGCGGACTCTCCTCGGTGTCCCCCAGCCCCCGCGGCCCCCGGCAGCAGGGCGCCGAACCGACCGTCACGGTCACGGCCACCCCGAAGCCGCCCAAGTCCACGGCTTCCAAGGGCAGTTCGGCGAAGCCGAAGCCCGCCGTGACCTACCGTTCGGTCCGCGCGGTCAACTATCCCGACCGCTACTGGCATGTGACCGAGTACTACGTGGCCCTGGATCCGGTCCGCGGCTCGGAATCCCGCGAGGACTCGACCTTCAAGCAGGTCAAGGGCCTCGCGAACGCCTCGTGTTACTCCTTCACCACACACGACGGCAAGTACCTGCGCCACAGCAACTTCGTCCTGCGTGCCGCCCGCGACGACGGCTCGTCCCTCTTCGAGGAGGACGCCACCTTCTGCCCCCGCGACTCCTCGTACTACCCGGGCGCCGTGATGCTGGAGTCGGTCAACTACCCCGGCTACTTCCTCCGTCACAAGAACTTCGTGGTCCGTCTGGAGCGCTTCGAGTACAGCTCGCAGTACCTGTCGGACTCGTCGTTCAGACTGGTGGCGGCATTGGACTGAAGCCATCGGGGAGCGCATGCCGAAGGAAGTGAAGTACCCAGAGTTCGGTGCGGCGGTGCGGAGCCACATCTCCGGCTCGGGGCTCACCCTCGACCGTATCGACGAGGCGTCGCGGAAGTCCCGGCGCATACGCCTGACCCGGACCACGCTGAGCAGCTGGCAGAACGGGCGGAGCCGGCCGCAGAGTTGGGCCGCGCTGGAAAGCCTCCTGACCCTCATCGCCGAGCAGTCCGGCCTCCCTTGGGACCGCAAGAGATGGCAGGGTCTCTACAGGGGCACCACGGCAGAGCCGTCCATGCCCGCGTCACCGGCCGCCAAGGCCGGCCCCTCACACCCCCTCGTGCGTGATGCCGATCCCGTCCTGCTGGGCGTACGCCAGGCCCGTAAGTCGGCGGAGCACGGTCCGGTGCCGCCCTACGTCGAAAGAGACGCCGACCACGAGATCGATGCGGCCCTCGAAGCGGCAACGGCCGGCGGCGGTCTGGTCCTGATCAGAGGGGATTCGACCGCCGGCAAGTCCCGTGCGGCATTCGAAGCGATGTCCCGTGCGCTGTCCGACCTGCCGTTGCTGATCCCCGGTCGCGGCATCGCGCTGGACTCCTGCGTCGAAGAGGCCCGCGCCCTGTCCCGCCGGGGTCGTCAGTGCGTGGTGTGGTTGGACGATCTCGAGCACTACCTGGGCCCGTCCCTGCTCGATCAAGTCGTCCTGCGCGAGCTGGTCGGTCTGCGAGCCGTGCTGCTCGCCACCATGCGGCTCTCGGAGTACGACCGTCGCGCGCCCCGGCAGACGGGAACGGCGAAGGGGGACGACGCCTATGCCCGGATCGATCTCAGCGACCCGGTGCTCAAGGCCGCCGACATCATCGACCTGCGACGCAGATGGAGCGAGGCCGAACTCGCGCGCACCGAGACCCAGACCGACCCGCGGCTGCTCGAAGCACTGCGCCACCACCAACGATACGGCATCGCCGAATACGTCTCCGCGGGCCCGCCCCTGTGGGACCGCTGGCACAACGCCCGCTATCTGGGCGGAAATCCGCGCGGCCACGCCCTGGTGGCCACGGCAGTCGACCTGGCCCGCTCCGGGCTGGGCCCGGTGTCCACCGAGCTGATCACCTCGCTGCACTCCGGCTACCTCGCGGACGAGGAGAGCGCGATGCTCTCGCCGGAGCCGCTGGAAGCGGCCATGGCATGGGCCTGCCAGGACCCGCTCGGGGCGAGCCGACTTCTGATGCCCGCCGGACAGGACCTGTGGCGGCCCTTCGACTACCTGGTCGACACGCTGTCCCAGCTGCCCGACGCGCCTCCCGTTCCCGATGCCGTCCGCGAGGCCGCCGTGGAGCACGCGAGCTCTGTTCAGGAGCGCTACAGCGTGGGTGTCTCCTGTTACCGGGCCGAGCGGATCGATCTGGCGTTGCGCGCCTTCCTGCCGTCCGCCGAAACGGGTCATGTGGACTCCATGCTGTACGTCGGCTCCATCTTCCTGGACCAGAACCGGGAGGCAGAGGCAGAAACCTGGTGGCGTCGGCTGGCGAAGGCGGGCAACGCCCGAGGCATGCTCAACCTGGGAGTCCGGTCCCACCGCAAGGGGCAGCGCAAGAAAGCGGAGAAGTGGTGGCGCCGGGCCTTCGAGGCGGGGTTGCCCGAGGCCGCGCCCAGGCTGGCCAATGTCCATGAGGACCGCGGTGAGTACGAGGAAGCCGAGAGGCTGTGGCGCCTCGCGCTCGACGCGGAGGTCCCGGACGCCTGCTTCCGCTTCGGTCTCCTCGCCTATCAGCGAAACGAGCACGAGGAAGCGGAACGGCTCTATCTGGAGGGGGCACGAAGAGGCCACCGCGAGTGCACCACCAACCTGGCCCAGGTGTTCCTCGCTCGGGAGGACTACGAGGAGGCGGAGAAGCTCTACCTCATCGCCGCAGAGGCAGGGGACTGCGTGGCCATGCGTGCCCTCGGATTCCTCAATGAGTGGCGCGGTCGAATCCATCCTGGGGACGAGGCCCCCGAGGAGCGCAGTCGGCGGATCGCTGAGTCCCTGCGGAATCTCTTCCACGAGGCCGAACGGGAAGGGAAGTGGAACGGGGCGGCCAGGAGCGCCAAGGAGTGGTACCAGCGGGCCTTCGACCATGGTGACCTGATGTCCCTGCGGCTCCTCGGAAATCTCTATCAACGGCGTGCCAGGTACGGGAAGGCTCACAAGTGCTACCGCCGTGCCGCCAAGCTGGGTGACCCCGTGTCCGCCGCCTGGTTCAACCAGCCCGTTCTCGCCCATGCCCGGAAGTACCACGCCCCCTTCGACGAAGAGGACGAGCGGGACGAGACGACCCCCTGGCGGCCGAGTCCACGCACGCTTCGCGTTCTTGAGGCGGCCCTGGAAATCGAGGCGGACATGGCTGCCGAGGGCTTGAAGGAGCTCCAGGACCGGCCGATCACGACCTCGGACTGGGTCATCGGCTGCTTCGACGTTCTGCCGGCGCAGACCTGGAACCAGAGCCTGGTCTGGCGGCAGCAGATGATCCGGGCTTTCGACGACCTCGCCCAGGACATCAGGGAGGGCCGTCCGCCCCGTCCGCGCAGCACAGGCGAGGAGATGGCACTGCATCTCGCGCTGGAACGCGCCGCGGCGATCACAGAGGACAGCCCCGACCTGGCCGAGGAGTTCACCGAAGGGCTCCCCGGACAACCCGGCGACTACGACTGGTTCGCCTGCAAGGAACTTCTGTTCGAGGACCACGACGTGCTGATGCTGTACGAGCCGTGGATGGAGGGGATCGAGAACCCCGAGAACAGCGTGAACCAGCACATGCGCATGGCGAACCTCCATCCCGATGACTGGTTCACACCGTTCCGGAGCCAGGACGCCCGCGATCCCGACCGGGATTCCCGGTACTGAACCGGACCGGTCCGGATATCCCGTCCACCCTTGGTGACCTGCGAGGACCGTGGTCCGAGCGCGGTCGGCGCAGGCGGGACGGCACCTCGTGGAGATTCGATCACCCGGTCCGCACATCCGGTTCCGTCGAAAGGCACACCGTGTCCCTGCCCGAGGTGCTCCTCCTGCTGGTCCTCCCCCTGGTCTGCGTGCTCTCCCTGCTCGTGGCCTTCCTCGCCGCGCTCCGTGGGCTGCACGGGAATCAGCGGCTCAGCGCCTTTCGGACGTTCGTCCGTGCACTGCGCCGCTGAAAACGGAGCGAGGCCCCCGGAACCTCTCCGGGGGCCTCGACGGGGTCGCTCGGCTGCTCAGACGTTGAACCCGAGTGCCCGAAGCTGCTCGCGTCCGTCGTCCGTGATCTTGTCGGGGCCCCACGGCGGCATCCACACCCAGTTGATGCGGAGCTCGCTGACGAGGCCGTCCGTGGCGGACTTGGCCTGGTCCTCGATGACGTCCGTCAGCGGACAGGCCGCCGAGGTCAGGGTCATGTCGAGGGTCGCGATGTTCGCGTCGTCGATGTGGATGCCGTAGATCAGGCCGAGGTTGACGACGTCGATGCCCAGTTCGGGGTCGACGACGTCGTACAGCGCCTCGCGGATCTCTTCCTCCGAGGCCGGCTTCATCTCAACGGTCTCGCTCATGCCGTCTTCCTTTCGGCGTCGGCTCCGGCGCCCAGCGCCTGGGCCGTCGCGTCCTTCCACGCCATCCAGCTGAGGAGGGCGCACTTGACCCGGGCCGGGTACTTGGAGACGCCGGCGAACGCGACCGCGTCCTCCAGCACCTCCTCCATCGCGTCGTCGGGCTCGATCCTGCCCTTCGACTGCATCAGCTCCAGGAAGGTCTCCTGGACCCGCTGCGCGTCCGCCAGGTCCTTGCCCACCAGCAGATCGTTCAGGACGGACGCGCTGGCCTGGCTGATCGAGCAGCCCTGGCCCTCGTAGGAGACGTCCTCGATCCTCGTGCCGTCGTACTTCACACGGAGGGTGATCTCGTCGCCGCACGTCGGGTTCACGTGGTGCACCTCGGCGTCGCCATCCCTGAGACCGCGCCCGTGCGGGTGCTTGTAGTGGTCCAGGATGACTTCCTGGTACATCGAGTCCAGCTTCATGCGATAGCCCGTTCCCGTCAGCCGAAGAAGTTCCGTACGTGCTCCAGGCCCTCGACCAATGCGTCGATCTCGGCCGGAGTGGAGTACAGATAGAACGACGCTCGCGTGGTCGCGGGAATTCCGTAGCGCAGGCAGACCGGCCGTGCGCAGTGGTGACCGACCCGGACCGCTATGCCCTGCTCGTCGAGGACCTGGCCCACGTCGTGCGGGTGGATGTCGCCGAGCGTGAAGGAGATCGCCGCGCCCCGGTCCTCGGCCGTGGTCGGGCCGATGATCCTGAGGCCGGGGACCTCCGCGAGGCGCTGGACCGCGTACTCGGTCAGCGCGTGCTCGTGGGCGAGGACCTTGTCCATGCCGATCGAGTTCAGATAGTCGATCGCGGCGCCCAGTCCGACGGCCTGCGCGACCGGCGGCGTGCCCGCCTCGAACTTGTGCGGCGCCGGGGCGTACGTCGACGAGTGCATCGACACGGTCTCGATCATCTCGCCGCCGCCGAGGAACGGGGGCAGGTCCTCCAGGAGCTCCTGCCGTCCCCACAGCACGCCGATGCCGGTCGGGCCGCACATCTTGTGGCCGGTGAAGGCCACGAAGTCGGCCTGGAGCGCCTGCACGTCCACTGGCATGTGCGGGGCGGCCTGGGAGGCGTCGATGCAGACCAGCGCGCCGACTTCCTGCGCGCGGCGGACGATCGCCTCGACCGGGTTGACCGTGCCGAGGATGTTGGAGACCAGCACGAAGGAGACGATCTTCGTCTTCTCGGTGATGATCTCGTCGATGTTGGAGAGGTCGAGGCGGCCGTCGTCGGTCAGCCCGAACCACTTCAGCTTCGCGCCGGTGCGCTGCGCGAGCAGCTGCCACGGCACGATGTTGGAGTGGTGCTCCATCTCCGTGATGACGATCTCGGTCTCGGAGTCCACGCGGTAGGGCTCGTCGGCCCAGCCCAGCATGTTCGCCACGAGGTTGAGCGACTCGGAGGCGTTCTTGGTGAAGATCACCTCGTTGCGCGAGGGCGCGTTGATGAACTCGGCGACCTTGTCGCGCGCGCCCTCGTACAGCGCCGTGGCCTCCTCGGCGAGCACATGCACACCGCGGTGGACGTTGGCGTTGTAGCGCTCGTAGTACTCGCTCAGGGCGTCCAGTACCTGGCGCGGCTTCTGCGAGGTCGCCGCGTTGTCCAGGTAGACGAGCTTCCGGTCGTCGTGGACCAGGCGGTCCAGGATCGGGAAGTCCTTGCGGATCGCCTCGGTGTCGAGGAGGCCCGGCAACTGCGTCACGCTGATACGCCACCCTTCGTGTATGCCTCGTAGCCCTCGTTCTCCAGCTTGTCGGCGAGCTCGGCGCCGCCGGACTCGACGATCCGGCCACCGGAGAAGACATGGACGAAGTCGGGCTTGATGTAGCGCAGGATGCGCGTGTAGTGCGTGATCAGCAGGGTGCCGACCTCGCCGGTCTCACGGACGCGGTTGACGCCCTCGGAGACCACCCGCAGCGCGTCGACGTCGAGGCCGGAGTCGGTCTCGTCGAGGATCGCGATCTTGGGCTTGAGCAGTTCGAGCTGGAGGATCTCGTGGCGCTTCTTCTCACCGCCGGAGAAGCCCTCGTTGACGTTGCGCTCGGCGAAGGAGGAGTCCATGTGGAGGCGCTCCATGGCCTCCTTGACCTCCTTCACCCAGGTGCGCAGCTTGGGGGCCTCGCCGCGGATGGCGGTGGCGGAGGTGCGCAGGAAGTTGGAGACGGAGACGCCGGGGACCTCGACCGGGTACTGCATGGCCAGGAACAGGCCCGCGCGAGCGCGCTCGTCGACCTCCATCTCCAGGACGTCCTCACCGTCGAGGGTGACGGTGCCGCCGGTGATGGTGTACTTCGGGTGACCCGCGAGGGAGTAGGCGAGCGTCGACTTGCCGGAGCCGTTGGGGCCCATGATGGCGTGCGTCTCGCCCTGCTTCACGGTCAGGTCGACACCCTTGAGGATCTCCTTCGTGGCGTTGTCGGCCTCGACGGTGACGTGCAGGTCTCGGATTTCAAGCGTTGCCATGGGTGCCTCAGGACTCCTGGGTGAGGGAGACGAGCACGTCGTCCCCTTCGATCTTTACGGGGTATACGGGGACGGGGCGGGTCGCGGGAAGGCCGGACGGCTTGCCGGTGCGCAGGTCGAAGCTGGAGCCGTGCAGCCAGCACTCGATCTGGCAGTCCTCCACCTCGCCCTCGGAGAGCGAGACGTTCGCGTGCGAGCAGATGTCGTGGATGGCGAACACCTCCCCCTCGGTCTGCACGACCGAGACCGGCGTGCCGTCGAGTTCCACCCGCTTCGGGGTGTCCTCCTCCAGCTCGCTCAGTCCGCAGGCGCGTACGAAGGCGGCCATCAGACGGTGGCCTCCAGCTCCTCGTCGATCTTCACGAGCAGGCGCTCCTCGATGTCGTCGACACCGATCTGCTGGACCAGCTCGGCGAAGAAGCCGCGGACCACCAGGCGACGGGCCTCGTCGGCCGGGATGCCGCGGGCCATGAGGTAGAAGAGCTGCTCGTCGTCGAAGCGGCCGGTCGCCGAGGCGTGACCCGCTCCGACGATCTCGCCGGTCTCGATCTCCAGGTTCGGCACGGAGTCGACCCGGGCACCGTCGGTGAGGACGAGGTTGCGGTTCATCTCGTAGGTGTCGGTGCCCTCGGCCTTGGCCTCGATGAGCACGTCACCGATCCACACCGCGTGGGCGCCCTCGCCCTGGAGCGCGCCCTTGTAGGCGACGTTCGACTTGCAGTGCGGGGTGTTGTGGTCGACGAGGAGGCGGTGCTCCTGGTGCTGGCCGGCATCGGTGAAGTACAGGCCGAACAGCTCGGCCTCGCCGCCGGTGCCGGCGTAGGCGACGCGCGGGTGCAGACGGACGAGGTCGCCGCCGAAGGTGACCACGAACGACTTGAAGGTGGCGTCCCGGCCGATCAGCGCGTTGTGCTGGGCCACGTGCACGGCCTTGTCGTCCCAGTCCTGGACGGAGACGACGGTCAGCTTGGCGCCGTCGCCCAGGATGTAGTCGACGTTGGCGGCGAGCACCGCGTCACCGGTGTGGTCGATGACGACGACGGCCTCGGCGAAGGCTCCCAGCTCGATCACCTGGTGGCCGAAGCGGACCCCGCCCTCGCCGTGCACGGCGATGCGGATCGGCTCGGTGAGCACCGTCTCCTTGGGGACGGTGACCACGCCGGCCTTCTCGAACGCCGAGTACGCCTGGGCGGCGATGCGGTCCACCGGGGTGCCCGCCCTGCCGAGGCGCGGGTCGTCGCGGTCGACGGTCTCGACGGTGACGCCCTCGGGGGCCTGCACGTCGACCTTCACGCCGTCGCCGGTCGCGACGGCGGTGCCGTCGTGCAGCCCGCGCAGGCGCTCCAGCGGGGTGAACCGCCACTCCTCCTCGCGGCCGTGCGGGACCGGGAAGTCCGCGACGTCGAAGGACGGGGGCGCGCTCATGCGCGTGGCGACGGTCGACTCGGCGGCCACCGCGATCTGGCCGGCGGTGGTGGACCCCACCGGGATGTTCTGAGCCTCAGCCATGGCTGTCGGTCTGCTCTCTTCCTACGTCAGATTTCGCTAGCTGCTTCTCGAAGGGCGGTCTTAACCGACCGCGCCTTCCATCTGCAGCTCGATCAGCCGGTTGAGCTCGAGGGCGTACTCCATGGGCAGCTCCTTCGCGATGGGCTCGACGAAGCCGCGCACGATCATCGCCATCGCCTCGAACTCGGTCAGACCACGGCTCATCAGGTAGAAGAGCTGGTCCTCGGAGACCTTGGAGACGGTCGCCTCGTGGCCCATGGACACGTCGTCCTCGCGGACGTCCACGTAGGGGTACGTGTCGGAGCGGGAGATGGTGTCGACCAGCAGCGCGTCGCACAGCACGTTCGACTTGGAGCCGTGGGCGCCCTCGCCGATCTCCACGAGACCGCGGTAGGACGTACGACCGCCACCGCGCGCCACCGACTTGGAGACGATGTTGGAGGAGGTGTTCGGCGCCATGTGGACCATCTTGGAGCCGGCGTCCTGGTGCTGGCCCTCGCCCGCGAAGGCGATGGACAGGGTCTCGCCCTTGGCGTGCTCGCCCATCAGGTAGACGGCCGGGTACTTCATCGTCACCTTGGAGCCGATGTTGCCGTCGATCCACTCCATGGTCGCGCCCTCGTACGCCACGGCGCGCTTGGTGACCAGGTTGTAGACGTTGTTCGACCAGTTCTGGATGGTCGTGTAACGGCAGCGGGCGCCCTTCTTCACGATGATCTCGACGACCGCGGAGTGCAGGGAGTCCGACTTGTAGATCGGCGCCGTACAGCCCTCGACGTAGTGGACGTAGGCGTCCTCGTCGACGATGATCAGCGTCCGCTCGAACTGGCCCATGTTCTCCGTGTTGATACGGAAGTAGGCCTGGAGCGGGATCTCCACGTGCACGCCCTTCGGCACGTAGATGAAGGAGCCGCCGGACCACACCGCGGTGTTCAGCGACGCGAACTTG
The DNA here is from genome assembly GCF_042893155.1 of Streptomyces sp. NPDC001668. Classification (NCBI taxonomy): domain Bacteria; kingdom Bacillati; phylum Actinomycetota; class Actinomycetes; order Kitasatosporales; family Streptomycetaceae; genus Streptomyces; species Streptomyces sp. NPDC001668. Next base: position 98,729 of record NZ_JBIAUQ010000010.1, on the reverse strand, counting down.
TTGTCGCCGACCGGGATGACGGTGCCGAAGTACTCCTTGAAGAGCTCCGGGTGCTCCTTGAGAGCGGTGTCGGTGTCCAGGAAGATGACGCCCTGCTCCTCCAGGTCCTCGCGGATCTGGTGGTAGACGACCTCGGACTCGTACTGGGCCGCGACACCGGCGACGAGGCGCTGCTTCTCCGCCTCGGGGATGCCGAGCTTGTCGTACGTGTTCTTGATGTCCTCGGGCAGGTCCTCCCAGGACTCCGCCTGCTTCTCCGTGGACCGCACGAAGTACTTGATGTTGTCGAAGTCGATGCCGGAGAGGTCCGAGCCCCAGTTGGGCATGGGCTTCTTGTCGAACAGCCGCAGACCCTTGAGGCGGAGCTTGGTCATCCACTCCGGCTCGTTCTTCTTCGCGGAGATGTCGCGGACGACGTCCTCGTTGATACCGCGCCGCGCTGAAGCGCCGGCCGTGTCGGAGTCGGCCCAGCCGTATTCGTACTTGCCCAGGCCCTCGAGCTCGGGGTGGGCAGTCTCCGTGGGGAGAGTCATGCGGGGTTCCTCCCGGCCGTGCTTGCAGATGCGTGATCAGACATGTGGGAAATCTTGGGGATGAACGTCGTGCAGACGCCGTCGCCGTGCGCGATGGTCGCCAGTCGCTGGACATGCGTGCCGAGCAGCTGGGAGAAGATCTCCGTCTCGGCGTCGCACAGCTGCGGGAACTTCTCCGCGACATGGGCCACCGGGCAGTGGTGCTGGCAGAGCTGCTCGCCGACCGGTGCGCTGCGCGCCGTAGCAGCGTACCCGTCCGCGCTCAGGGCCTTCGCCAGGGCTTCGGTGCGCTCCTCGGGGGCGGCGGACTCGACGGCCTTGCGGTACTGCTCGGCCTGCGCGGCGATCCTCGCGCGCGCGAAGGCGACGACCGCCTCGTCCCCGCCGAAGCGCTCCCGGATGAAGTTCAGCGCGTCCGCGGCGAGCTTGTCGTAGGACTGGTCGAAGGCGTCCCGGCCGCAGTCGGTGAGCGCGAAGACCTTGGCGGGACGGCCGCGCGTCCGCGCGCCGTACACGCGCTGCTCCCGCGCCTCCACCACGTCGTCGGCCACCAGCGCGTCCAGATGACGCCTTACGGCCGCGGGGGTGAGCCCCAGCCGTCCGGCCAGCTCGGTGACGGTCGACGGGCCGTGGTCCAGGATGGATCGCGCGACGCGGTTGCGGGTGGACCGCTCACCGGTCGCGAGCTCCTCCTGAGGGGCCCCCGTGGGGGTCTCCCGAACCTCGCCGACGTTTTTCACAACGCCATTGTTGCGTAATTCCTCAGGACCGGGCAAGCCGCGTCCCGCCCAGCGGACGGTGCCCTGCATCACTTAGGTCCACCTAACCTGACCAGGGAGAACGATCTTTGATCGATCAAACCGGTGGCATTCGGCGGCCCTGTCAGGGACACTCCCGAACCATGCCGACACCACCTCCCACCGGCCCACTTGTCACTCGCGACACCCTCGCCGGGCACCTGCGCGAGCTGGGTGTCAGAAGCGGCGAGATCCTGCTCGTGCACTCCTCGCTCAGCTCCCTCGGCTGGGTCTGCGGCGGCCCGGTCGCAGTGGTCCAGGGCCTCCTGGACGCCCTCGGCCCGGACGGCACCCTCGTGGTCCCCACCCAGACCGGCGACCTCTCCGACCCCGCGGTGTGGAGCAGCCCGCCGGTGCCCGAGGACTGGTGGCCGACCATCCGGGCGACCATGCCCGCCTACGACCCCCTCGTCACGCCCTCGCGCGGGGTCGGCGTGATCCCGGAGACCGTCCGCACCTGGCCCGGCGCCCTGCGCAGCGCGCACCCGCAGACGTCCTTCGCCGCGATAGGCCCACGCGCGCGTGCGGTCCTGGACGATCACGCGCCCGACTGCCGCCTCGGCGAGCACAGCCCGCTGGCCCGCTTGGAGGCCCTCCACGCGCGCGTGCTGCTCCTCGGCGCCGGCTACGACACCTGTACGAGCTTCCACCTCGCCGAGTACCGCGTCCCGACCCCCCTGGTGAAGGTCGGCCGCCCGGGACCGGACGGCTGGGAGGTGGTGACGGAGGTGTCGATCACCTCGGACCGCTTCGACGAACTGGGGTACGACTTCGAGCGGGACAGCGGCGTCGTCGTACGGGGGAAGGCGGGCGCGGCCGACGTACGGCTGTTCCCCGTCGCGGACGCGGTGGCGTACGCCGAGCGCTGGTTGCCGCTGCACCGCTCACGCGAGGAGGAGATCCCGCTCGCGGCGCGGGAGGCGGCCGGGCGCCCCCGGGACGGCCTCGGAACCGGCTGAGCGGGTGTCGACGTCCCTGGGTTGGTCTCAAAGAGCCCCGAACCGGTTCGGAATACCCCACCCACAACGGCCCCGGAAATCCTCCTGCCGGTGGAGATCTCGAACCCGGCCGACTGCGGCACGAGCCGCGAACCTAGACTCGGGCCCATGCGAAGTGAGCCCGTGGTCCAGGTCCACGCCCTGGTGAAGCGGTACGGCACGAAGACCGCCGTGGACGGCCTCGATCTGGTGGCCCAGGCGGGCGTGACCGCCGTACTCGGGCCCAACGGCGCCGGCAAGACGACGACGGTCGAGACCTGCGAGGGCTACCGCGAGCCGGACTCCGGCACGGTACGGGTCCTGGGCCTCGACCCGGTACGGCAGGCCCGTGAGCTGCACCCGAGGATCGGTGTGATGCTCCAGTCCGGGGGCGTGTACTCGGGCGCCCGGGCCGACGAGATGCTGCGGCACATGGCCAGGCTGCACGCGGACCCGCTCGACGTGGACGCGCTGATCGAGCGCCTGGGCCTGGAGAGCTGCGGCAGGACGACGTACCGCAGGCTGTCGGGCGGCCAGCAGCAGCGCCTGGCGCTGGCCATGGCGGTCGTGGGCCGCCCGGAACTGGTGTTCCTGGACGAGCCGACCGCCGGCCTCGACCCCCAGGCCCGCCGCGCCACCTGGGACCTGGTCCGTGACCTGCGCGCGGACGGCGTCTCGGTGATCCTCACCACGCACTACATGGACGAGGCCGAGCAGCTCGCCGACGACGTGGCGATCATCGACGGCGGCCGGGTCATCGCGCAGGGCACCCCGGAGGAGCTGTGCCGGGGCGGCGCCGAGAACACCCTGCGCTTCACGGGCCGCCCCGGGCTCGACGTGGGCTCCCTCCTGAAGGCCCTTCCCGCCGACTGCACAGCCGCCGAGCTGACCCCCGGCTCCTACCGGGTGGTCGGCAAGGTGAACCCACAGCTGCTGGCGACGGTGACGTCCTGGTGCGCCCAGCACGGCGTGATGCCGGAGAAGATCTCGGTGGAACGGCACACCCTGGAAGACGTGTTCCTCGAACTGACGGGCAAGGAGCTCCGCGCGTGACGGCCACCGGCATGTACACCCCGAAGCCGGGCGCGGCGCCCCTCGGTCGCATGATCGCGGCCCAGGCGGTGCTGGAGACGAAGATGCTCCTGCGCAACGGTGAGCAACTGCTGCTGACGGTGGTGATCCCGACCGTCGTGCTGGTGTTGTTCAGCTCGGTGGACATCATCGACACGGACGAGGGCAAGGCGGTGGACTTCCTCACCCCCGGCGTCCTGGCCCTCGCGGTCATGTCGACGGCCTTCACCGGCCAGGCGATCGCGACCGGCTTCGAGCGCCGCTACGGCGTCCTGAAGCGCCTGGCCTCCTCCCCGCTCCCCCGCTGGGGCCTGATGACGGCGAAGACCGCGTCGGTCCTGGCGACGGAGGTCCTCCAGGTGATCCTCCTGACGGTGATCGCCTTCGCGCTGGGCTGGTCCCCGCACGGCAACCCCTTCGCCGTCCTCCTGCTCCTGCTCCTCGGCACGGCGGCCTTCTCGGGCCTCGGCCTCCTCATGGCCGGCGCGCTGAAGGCGGAAGCCACCCTGGCCGCGGCCAACCTGGTCTTCCTGCTCCTCCTGGTCGGCGGTGGAGTCATGATCCCCCTGGACCGGTTCTCCCAGGGCACTCAGGACGCGCTGAGCCTGCTGCCGATCACGGCCCTCTCGGACGGCCTGCGGGACGTGCTGCAGCACGGCGCCGGGATGCCGTGGGGCGACCTCGGGATCCTGGCGGTGTGGGCCGTGGCGGGGCTGGCCTTGGCGGGGCGCTTCTTCCGCTGGGAGTAGGGGGCCTCGTGAACGCGTGCACAAGCGGCCCCCTACGATGGAGGGCGTGCCAAACGTGACCCGCGCCGACGCCGTAGCGGCCGTCCGCAACCCCCTCGCCTTCATCGCCGCCCGCTGGACCCCCGCCCCCCGCACGGTCCAGCGTGCCGCTCTCGCCGCGCTCGTCATGGCGGTGGTCATCGTGGTCACCGGCGGGGCGGTGCGGCTGACCGGGTCCGGGCTCGGGTGTCCGACCTGGCCGAAGTGCACGGACGACTCGCTGACGGCGACCAGCGCGATGGGCTTCCACGGTGCCATCGAGTTCGGCAACCGGATGCTGACGTACGTGCTGTGCGCCGCCGTCGGGTGGGCGATCATCGCGGCCCGCAGCGAGAAGCCCCGCCGCCGCAGCCTCACCCGGCTGGGCTGGGCGCAGTTCTGGATCGTGATGAGCAACGCGATCCTGGGCGGCATCGTGGTGCTGGTCGGGCTCAACCCGTACACCGTCGCCGCCCACTTCGTCGCGACCACCGCCCTGATCACCGTCGCCGCCGTGATGTGGCAGCGCACCCGCGAGGGCGACACGGCACCCCGCCCGCTGGTCGGCAAGCCGGTTCAGCAGCTGGTGTGGTTCATGGTCGCGGCCGCCGCCCTGCTGATCCTCGTCGGCACCGTGGTGACCGGCGCCGGGCCGCACGCCGGTGACTCCAGCGAGGTCGAGCGGATGCCGCTGGACTGGGAGACGGTGGCCAAGGCGCACGCGGTCCTCGCCTGGATCGTGGTGTCGCTGACCTTCGCCCTGTGGTTCATCCTCAAGGCGGTCGACGCCCCCAAGAACCCCCTGGACCGGACCCGCGACCTCTTCCTGGTCCTGCTGTCCCAGGGCCTCATCGGCTACGTCCAGTACTTCACCGACCTCCCCGAGTTCCTGGTCGGTCTGCACATGCTGGGCTCGGCCCTGGTGTGGATCGGCGTGCTGCGCGTCCTGCTGGCCCTGCGGGAGCGGCCCGAGGGCGAGCTGCCCGACATGCCGGCTCAGTACGCCGCCACCGGTTCGTCGATCGCCGGACCCAGGTAGCTCCGGGTCGGCACCGTGCGCCGGTCTCACGGTCCCATCCCGTACGGCTCACTCCAGCCCGTACACCCTGCGCGCGTTCCCCGCCGCGACCATCCCCGCCACCCGCTGCGCGTCCGCCAGCGACCAGGCGCCCTCGGTGACCCAGCCGCCCAGCACCCGGGCCAGCGCCTCGCGGAACAGACGGGCGCCCACCACATGCAGTTCGGGCAGGCTGTGGGCCCCGCTGGAGAAGACGATCTTGCCGAAGGGGGCCAGTTCCAGGATCTCCGCGAGCACGGTCGCCGCGCGGGCGCCGGTGCGCACGAGGGCGGCGCCGGCGTCGGCGTAGACGTGCGGGAAGACACCGGCGAGATGGGCGGCGTGCCGGTGGTACGGGTAGCTGTGCAGCAGGACGAGGTCGGTGCCGAGTCCCGCGGTGGCCCGGACGAAGTCGGTGAGCAGGACGGGGTCCGTGCGGTCGATGCGCAGGCCCGGTTCACCGAGCCCGGCGTGCAGCTGGAGGGGCAGGCCGGAGGCGGCCGCGATCCACAGCAGATGCCGTAGCAGAACGGGGTCGGTCAGCGCACCGCCCACCCGGCGGCCCGCCAGCCACCGCCCCGCCGCGCCCCGCACCTCTCCGGGCCCCGGCGGCTCGGGCGCGAGCGCGAGTCCGTGCCGTACGCCCGCCACCGAGGTGAAGGCGACCGCGCTCGCGGCGGCTCCGTGCACCGACTCGGCGAGGTTGGCGAGGAAGGACTCGACGGTGCCGGAGGTGTCGGCGACCTGTTCGGCGAGGAGCTCCAGGCGCACGATCTCGCGGGCCTCTGCGGCCGCGGCGGAGGCCAGCTCGGTGGGTCCGGTGAGATCGCCGGGGAGCCCGGTGTCGACCAGGTAGGTCGTGATTCCGCTGCCGCGCAGCAGCCTGCGGCCCGCTTCCAGCACGCCCAGCTCACGGCGCCGGGCCAGATAGCGGGCGGGCGGGCAGTGCGCTTCCAGGCCGAGCAGGGGCGGGCACCAGCGTCGTACGGCGAAACCGGTCTGGGTGTCGAACAGGGTGGTGCCCGGGGCGGGCGGGCCCTCGGTGCGGGCCAGCTGGGCCTCGAAGGTGCCGAGACCCAGCTCCGTCCTCAGTACGCCGTGGCAGTACTGGTCCACGAGGGACGGCGTTTCGATCATCCGGACTCCCCGTGGCAGGACTGTGCTCTTGCTACAGGTCCTAACGGGTGAACCGGGCGTCAGGTGTTGCTCTCACACACCCCGTACGAAAGGCCGACGGCTCTCAGCCGTTCGAGGGACCGCCCACCTGGATGCCCGCCATCCGGCTCCACTCGTACGGCCCCGTCTTCACCTTGGCGGCGAACTCGCCGTCGAACTCCTCGTGAACCGTGATGCCGGACTTCTCCACGGCCTTCTCGGCGATCTCGTACGAGGGGGCCACCAGGTCGCCCCAGCCGCCGTCCTCGCCGACGAGGACGATCCGGGTGCCGCGCTCGCCGATGTGGGCCAGCTGGCCCTCGGCGCCGCCGTGCCCCTTGGAGAAGGCGCTGATCTGCTTGGCGAGCCGGGCGGCCTTGCGCTCGGCCTTCGCGTCAACCTGCTGCGTGTCTGCCATGACCAGGATGCTACCGACGGGTAGAGCCGACGGCGACGTGACCCTTACCTCAAGAAGGGGTCCACCGCGACCGCGAGGAAGAGGATCGACACATAGGTGATCGACCAGTGGAACAGCCGCATCTCCTTGAGCTTGGCGCCCGTCACCTCGGCCTTGGCCCGGTTCTGGAGGCCGTGCGCCTCCCACAGCCAGAAGCCGCCCGCGAGCAGCGCGACCGCCGTGTAGAACCAGCCGGTGTAGCCGAGCGGCTGCAGCAGCAGCGACACGCCGACCATCACCCAGCTGTAGAGGACGATCTGCTTGGCGACCACCTTGTTGGAGGCCACGACCGGCAGCATCGGCACGCCCACGCGCGCGTAGTCCTCCTTCACCTTCATGGACAGCGGCCAGTAGTGCGGCGGCGTCCAGAAGAACATGACGAGGAAGAGGACGACCGGCGCCCACGCCATGGAGTTCGTGACCGACGACCAGCCGATGAGGACCGGCAGGCAGCCGGCGATGCCGCCCCACACGATGTTCTGCGAGGTACGGCGCTTGAGGATCATCGTGTAGACGACGACGTAGAAGAGCAGCGCTCCGAGCGACAGCCAGGCGGACAGCCAGTTGACGGTGAGACCGAACAGGAGCGTCGAGACGACCGCCAGCGTGATGCCGAAGGCCAGGCACTCGCGCGGCGACACCATGCCGGTGACCAGCGGACGCTGCGAGGTGCGGTCCATGAGCGCGTCGATGTCGCGGTCGATGTACATGTTGAGCGCGTTGGCGCCGCCCGCGGAGAGGTAGCCGCCGACGCAGGTGAGCAGGACCAGCTTCAGGTCCGGCACGCCCTGCTGCGCCAGGAACATCACCGGAACGGTGGTGATGAGCAGCAGCTCGATGATCCGAGGCTTGGTCAGAGCTACGAACGCCTTGACACGGGCCCCGAACGGCCGGTGGCTCGGGCTCTGGCTCGCACCGAGCACCCCCGCTGGACGGGATTCGACGGCCGTCACGCACACCCCTACAGAGACATCCCAGCGAGCCTCACCCGTGTGAAGTACCGGTAAAGGCTCGCGCGTACCACGCCACTGTAGACGTTGCCCATACCCCGACATTCGCGGGGGTCGGGTCGTGTCCGAGGACGCCCCCGGAAGAGCTCGTCAGCACTCGGTTGAGCACTCGTACGAGCGGCTGCGTATTCACTTGCCGAATGCGATACGGCCCAGTCGGGAGGCGGATCCCCGCGGGGCCCGGCAGTCTGGAATGACTCGAAAAAACGCACGTACTTGCGGGGGTAGGCTCGACAACGGCCGGGCGTCCCGTGCACCGGCATTTCGACATGCGTGACATGTGGAGAGGAGCCCTGACCCAGGGTGAGCACCAAGCCGACCACCACAGACCTCGAGTGGACCGAGTTGGACCAGCGGGCCGTCGACACCGCCCGCGTCCTGGCCGCCGACGCCGTACAGAAGGTCGGTAACGGCCATCCCGGTACGGCGATGAGCCTGGCTCCCGCCGCGTACACCCTCTTCCAGAAGGTGATGCGGCACGACCCGGCCGACCCCGACTGGGTCGGGCGCGACCGCTTCGTGCTGTCCGCCGGCCATTCGTCCCTGACCCTCTACACCCAGCTGTACCTGGCCGGTTTCGGCCTGGAGCTGGACGACCTGAAGGCGTTCCGGACGTGGGGTTCGAAGACCCCCGGTCACCCGGAGTACGGCCACACCAAGGGCGTGGAGACCACCACCGGTCCCCTCGGCCAGGGTGTCGCCAACGCCGTGGGCATGGCGATGGCCGCCCGTTACGAGCGCGGTCTGTTCGACCCGGAGGCCCCGGAGGGCACCTCGCCCTTCGACCACTTCGTCTTCGCCATCGCCGGTGACGGCTGCCTCCAGGAGGGCATCTCCGCCGAGGCGTCCTCGATGGCCGGCCACCAGAAGCTCGGCAACCTGATCCTGCTGTGGGACGACAACCACATCTCGATCGAGGGCGACACCGAGACGGCCGTCTCCGAGGACACCGTCAAGCGCTACGAGGCGTACGGCTGGCACGTGCAGCGTGTCGAGCCGCAGGCCAACGGCGACCTCGACCCGGTCGCGATCTTCGAGGCGATCGAGAAGGCCAAGGCGGTCACCGACAAGCCGTCCTTCATCGCGATGCGCTCGATCATCGCCTGGCCCGCCCCGAACGCCCAGAACACCGAGGCCGCGCACGGCTCGGCGCTCGGCGACGACGAGGTCGCCGCGACCAAGCGGGTCCTCGGCTTCGACCCGGAGCAGTCCTTCGAGGTCTCCGACGAGGTCATCGGCCACACCCGGCAGGCGCTGGAGCGCGGCCGGCAGGCCCGCGCCGAGTGGGAGAAGTCCTTCCAGGAGTGGCGCAACAACAACCCCGAGCGCGCGGCCGAGTTCGAGCGTGTCGCCGCGGGTGAGCTGCCCAAGGACTGGGAGTCGGCGATCCCGGTCTTCGAGCCCGGCAAGGGTGTCGCGACGCGTGCCGCGTCCGGCAAGGTCCTCCAGGCCCTCGGCGCCGTGATCCCCGAGCTGTGGGGCGGCTCCGCCGACCTCGCGGGCTCGAACAACACGACGATCGACAAGAACTCCTCGTTCCTCCCGGCGGACAACCCGCTGCCGGAGGCCGACCCGTACGGCCGCACGATCCACTTCGGTATCCGCGAGCACTCCATGGCCGCGGAGATGAACGGCATCGCGCTGCACGGCAACACCCGCATCTACGGCGGTACGTTCCTCGTCTTCTCCGACTACATGCGCAACGCCGTCCGGCTCTCGGCGTTGATGCACCTGCCGGTGACGTACGTGTGGACGCACGACTCCATCGGCCTCGGCGAGGACGGCCCGACCCACCAGCCGGTCGAGCACCTCGCCTCGCTGCGCGCGATCCCGGGCCTGAACGTGGTCCGCCCCGCGGACGCCAACGAGACCGCGATCGCCTGGCGTGAGATCCTCACGCGCTGGACGAAGGAGTTCGGCAAGGGCGCCCCGCACGGCCTGGCGCTGACCCGTCAGGGCGTGCCGACGTACGAGGGCAACGAGGACGCGGTCAAGGGCGGTTACGTCCTGTTCGAGGCCTCCACCGGGACCCCTGAGGTCCTCCTCATCGCCACCGGTTCCGAGGTCCACGTCGCCGTCGACGCGCGCGAGCGGCTCGAAGCCGACGGTGTGCCCACGCGCGTCGTCTCCATGCCGTGCGTGGAGTGGTTCGAGGAGCAGGACCAGGGGTACCGGGACAGCGTCCTGCCCCCGGCCGTGAGGGCTCGTGTCGCGGTCGAGGCCGGGATCGGTCTCACCTGGCACAAGTACGTCGGGGACGCCGGCCGCATCGTTTCCCTGGAGCACTTCGGCGCTTCCGCGGACGGCAAGGTCCTCTTCCAGGAGTTCGGCTTCACTGCCGAGAACGTGGCCGCGAAGGCGCGGGAATCTCTCGCCGCCGCCCAGCGCTGACGCTCACATACGACACGTAGGAGATGTAATTCCATGACAGACGCACTCAAGCGCCTCTCCGAGGAAGGCGTGGCGATCTGGCTGGACGACCTGTCGCGCAAGCGGATCACGTCCGGCAACCTCGCCGAGCTGATCGACCAGCAGCACGTCGTGGGCGTCACCACCAACCCGTCGATCTTCCAGAAGGCGATCTCCGAGGGCGACGGCTACGACCAGCAGCTGTCCGACCTCGCCGCCCGCAAGGTCACGGTCGAAGAGGCCATCCGCATGATCACCACGGCGGACGTCCGCGACGCCGCCGACATCCTGCGCCCGGTCTTCGACGCGACGGGCGGCCAGGACGGCCGCGTGTCGATCGAGGTCGACCCGCGCCTGGCGCACAACGAGAAGGCGACCGTCGCCGAGGCCAAGCAGCTCGCCTGGCTCGTCGACCGCCCCAACACGCTCATCAAGATCCCGGCCACCCGCGCGGGCATCCCGGCGATCACCGACGTCATCGGCCTCGGGATCAGCGTCAACGTCACGCTGATCTTCTCGCTCGAGCGCTACCGCGAGGTCATGGAGGCCTTCCTGGCCGGCCTGGAGAAGGCCAAGGAGCGGGGCCTGGACCTGTCGAAGATCCACTCCGTGGCGTCCTTCTTCGTGTCCCGCGTGGACACCGAGATCGACAAGCGCATCGACGCTCTCGGCACCGACGAGGCCAAGGCCGCCCGAGGCAAGGCCGGCGTGGCCAACGCCCGCCTCGCCTACCAGGCGTACGAGGAGGTCTTCTCGGGCGAGCGCTGGGCGAAGCTGGAGAACGCCGGCGCGAACAAGCAGCGCCCGCTGTGGGCCTCGACCGGCGTCAAGGACAAGGCCTACAAGGACACGCTCTACGTCGACGAGCTGGTGGCGCCGAACACGGTGAACACCATGCCGGAGGCGACCCTGTTGGCCACCGAGGACCACGGCCAGATCCGCGGCAACGCGGTCGCCGGCACCTACGAGCAGGCCCGCGCCGACCTCGACGCGGTCGAGAAGCTCGGGATCTCGTACGACGAGGTCGTGCAGCTCCTGGAGGACGAGGGCGTCGAGAAGTTCGAGGCGTCCTGGAACGACCTGCTCAAGTCGACCGAGGCGGAGCTTCAGCGCCTCGCCCCCTCGGAGGGCTGAGATCTTGTCGAGCAGCAACCCGCTGCGTGACCCTGCCGACCGACGGCTCCCGCGTATCGCGGGGCCGTCGGGCCTGGTCATCTTCGGCGTCACGGGCGATTTGTCACGAAAGAAGCTCATGCCCGCCGTGTACGACCTCGCGAACCGGGGTCTGCTGCCGCCGGGCTTCTCACTGGTCGGCTTCGCCCGGCGGGACTGGGAGAACGAGGACTTCGCGGAGGTCGTCCACGACGCCGTCAAGGAGCACGCGCGGACGCCGTTCCGCGAGGAGGTCTGGCAGCAGCTCATCCAGGGGATGCGCTTCGTCCAGGGCACCTTCGACGACGACGACTCGTTCGAGCGGCTGCGCGACACCATCGACGAACTCGACAAGGCACAGGGCACCGGCGGCAACTTCGCCTTCTACCTGTCCGTGCCGCCGTCCGCGTTCCCCGTGGTCATCCAGCAGCTGAAGAAGCACCGGCTGGCCGACCAGTCGAGCGGCTCCTGGCGGCGCGCGGTCATCGAGAAGCCCTTCGGTCACGACCTGAAGTCGGCCGAGGAGCTCAACGCGACCGTCGAGGAGGTCTTCGCCCCGGACCAGGTCTTCCGCATCGACCACTACCTGGGCAAGGAGACCGTCCAGAACATCCTGGCGCTGCGCTTCGCCAACACGATGTTCGAGCCGATCTGGAACCGGTCCTTCGTGGACCACGTGCAGATCACCATGGCCGAGGACATCGGCATCGGCGGCCGCGCGGGCTACTACGACGGCATCGGCGCCGCCCGTGACGTCATCCAGAACCACCTGCTCCAGCTCATGGCCCTCACCGCCATGGAGGAGCCCGCCTCCTTCGACGCGGACGCGCTGGCCGCGGAGAAGACCAAGGTGCTCGGCGCGGTGAGGCTGCCGAAGGACCTGGGCCGGGACACCGTGCGCGGGCAGTACGCGGAGGGCTGGCAGGGCGGTGAGAAGGCGGTCGGCTACCTCCAGGAGGAGGGCATCGACCCCCAGTCCAAGACCGACACCTACGCGGCCATCAAGGTGGAGATCGACAACCGCCGCTGGGCGGGCGTCCCCTTCTACCTGCGCACCGGCAAGCGGCTCGGCCGCCGGGTCACCGAGATCGCGGTGGTCTTCCAGCGGGCGCCGCACTCCCCCTTCGACACGACGGCCACCGAGGAGCTCGGCTCCAACGCGATCGTCATCCGCGTCCAGCCCGACGAGGGCGTCACCGTCCGCTTCGGCTCCAAGGTGCCGGGCACCTCGATGGAGATCCGGGACGTGTCCATGGACTTCGCCTACGGCGAGTCGTTCACGGAGTCCTCGCCCGAGGCGTACGAGCGCCTGATCCTCGACGTGCTGCTCGGCGACTCGAACCTCTTCCCGCGCACGGAGGAGGTCGAGCTGTCCTGGAAGATCCTCGACCCGATCGAGGAGTACTGGGACACGCACGGCAGGCCCGCCCAGTACCCCTCCGGTACCTGGGGCCCGGTCGAGGCCGACGAGATGCTCGCACGAGAGGGACGGAGCTGGCGCCGGCCATGAAGACAGACCTCACGGACACCACGGCCAGCAAGATCAACAAGGCGCTGGTCAAGGCCCGCCGGGCCATCGGCACACCGGCCGTCGGCATGGTGCTCACCCTGGTCATCGTCACGGACGAGGAGAACGCCTACGACGCCCTGAAGGCCGCGGGCGACGCGTCCCGCGAGCACCCCTCGCGCACGCTGGTGGTCATCAAGCGGGTGTCGCGCAGCCCTCGCGACCGCACCCAGTCCCGCCTCGACGCCGAGGTGCGGGTGGGCGCGGACGCGGGCACCGGCGAGACGGTGGTGCTGCGGCTGTACGGCGAGGTCGCCGACCACGCCCAGTCGGTCGTCCTTCCGCTGCTGCTGCCGGACGCGCCGGTCGTCGTCTGGTGGCCGGTGGACGCGCCGCTCGACCCGGCCGGGGATCCGCTCGGGGCGCTCGCCCAGCGGCGGGTCACCGACACGTACTCCTCCGAGCAGCCGGTGCGCGAGCTGTCGGCGCGCGCCGAGACGTACACCCCGGGCGACACCGACCTCTCCTGGACCCGGATCACCCCGTGGCGCTCGATGCTGGCCGCCGCGCTCGACCAGGTCACCTGCAAGGTGGAGGCCGTCGAGGTGGAGGGCGAGGAGTTCAACCCGAGCTGCGAGCTGCTGGCGATGTGGCTGGCGGACCGGCTGGACGTGCCGGTGAAGCGCTCGCTGTCCGGCGGTCCGGGCCTGACGGCCGTACGGCTGCACACGGACAGCGGTCCGATCGTCCTGGACCGGGCGGACGGCTCGCTCGCCACACTCTCCATCCAGGGGCAGCCCGACCGTGCGGTGGCGCTCAAGCGCCGGGACACGGCCGAGCTGATCGCGGAGGAGCTGCGCCGGCTGGACCCGGACGACACCTACGCCTCCGCGCTGCGGTTCGGGGTGGAGCGGCTGAACCCGTCGGCACCCTTTCCGGAGCCGGGAAGCGTTGAGGGGGCCGGCACCAAAGGAGCCGCCGCCAAAGGAGAACCCGTCTCCGTCGCGGGAGAACCAGCCGCAGCCTCCACCGAGCTCGCCGTCAAAGCCCCTGTCGAGGGCCCTGCGGAAGCTCCCGGGGAGGAAGCGGCGCCGTCGGCATCGCTGAAGCCGGTCCCTTCCGGGCTGTCCGGGAAGGCGGCGAAGTGAGCACCCCGCAGCTGGTCGTGCACCACGACAAGGAGCTGATGGCCCAGGCCGCCGCGGCCCGTCTGATCACCAGGATCGTCGACGCGCAGACCTCCCGCGGCTCGGCGTCGGTGGTCCTCACGGGCGGCCGCAACGGCAACGGCCTGCTGGCCGCCCTGGCCGCGGCGCCCGCCCGGGACGCCGTCGACTGGGGCCGCCTGGACCTGTGGTGGGGCGACGAGCGCTTCCTGCCCGAGGGCGACCCGGAGCGCAATGTCACGCAGGCCCGCGAGGCCCTGCTGGACGCCGTACCACTGGACCCGAAGCGCGTGCACGCCATGCCCGCGTCGGACGGTCCGCACGGCGACGACGTCGAGGCCGCGGCCGAGGCCTACGCCGAGGAGCTGGCCCGTGCGGCCGGTCCCGAGAACCATGGCGCGGTCCCGACCTTCGACGTCCTGATGCTGGGCGTCGGCCCGGACACGCATGTGGCGTCGCTGTTCCCGGAACTCCCGGCGGTCCGGGAGACCGAGCGCACGGTCGTCGGTGTGCACGGCGCGCCGAAGCCCCCGCCGACCCGGGTGACGCTGACCCTGCCCGCGATCCGCGCGGCCCGCGAGGTGTGGCTGCTCGCGGCCGGTGAGGACAAGGCGCAGGCCGCGGCGATCGCCCTGTCCGGCGCGGGCGAGATCCAGGCCCCGGCGGCGGGGGCGCGCGGCCGGGCCCGCACCCTGTGGCTGCTGGACTCGGCGGCGGCCTCCCAGCTGCCGCGGTCACTGTACCCGCCCGCCTCGCCGTAACCCCCGCTCCGCGCACGGCAGTCGACGCCGGGTCCCTCAGAAGGGGCCCGGCGTCGTCGCGACTTCAGGGAAGACGTAGCTCTCGCGTCCCTCGGCTCCGGGCCGCCGCCGGTGGACTCGAACTCCTCGGGGACCGGGCACCCCGGGTCCTCGTAGAGGTGCCTCCAGGTCGCTGCAGGCGTCGTCGGGAACGCCGGCCCGACCGCGCCCGCGAGCACCACCCCCAGAAGGGCCGCCGTGAGTGCCACGGCGACCCGTCCCCCTCACACAGGTGTCTGAGGGGCCCTGTCACTCCCGCCCGCGCAGCTCCCGGTATGTCCTCACCAGGGCCTTCGTGGACGCGTCCAGGCCGGGCACCTCCGCGCCCTCGGTGAGCGCCGGTTCGACGCGCTTGGCGAGGACCTTGCCGAGTTCGACGCCCCACTGGTCGAAGGAGTCGATGTTCCAGACGGCGCCCTGGACGAACACCTTGTGCTCGTAGAGGGCGATGAGCTGGCCGAGGACGGACGGGGTCAGCTCGCGGGCCAGGATCGTCGTCGTCGGGTGGTTGCCCCGGAACGTCTTGTGCGGGACCAGGTCCTCGGCCACCCCCTCCGCCCGCACTTCGTCCGGCGTCTTGCCGAAAGCCAGCGCCTGGGTCTGGGCGAAGAAGTTCGCCATGAGCAGGTCGTGCTGGGCCTTGAGCCCGTCGGAGAGCTCGGCGACCGGCTCGGCGAAGCCGATGAAGTCCGCCGGGATCAGCTTGGTGCCCTGGTGGATCAACTGGTAGTAGGCGTGCTGCCCGTTGGTGCCGGGCGTGCCCCACACCACCGGTCCGGTCTGCCACTCCACCGGGTTGCCGTCACGGTCCACCGACTTGCCGTTGGACTCCATGTCCAGCTGCTGGAGGTAGGCGGTGAACTTCGACAGGTAGTGGCTGTACGGCAGCACCGCGTGCGACTGGGCGTCGTGGAAGTTGCCGTACCAGACGCCCAACAGGCCAAGAAGCAACGGCACGTTGGCCTCGGCGGGCGCGGTCCTGAAGTGCTCGTCGACGAGACGGAAGCCGTCGAGCATCTCCCGGAAGCGGTCCGGGCCGATGGCGATCATCAGGGAGAGGCCGATCGCCGAGTCGTAGGAGTAGCGGCCGCCGACCCAGTCCCAGAACTCGAACATGTTCGCCGTGTCGATGCCGAAGTCCGAGACCTTCTCGGCGTTCGTCGACAGGGCCACGAAGTGCCGGGCGACGGCTTCCTGACCGGCCTTCAGCTCGGTGAGCAGCCATGCGCGCGCCGAGGTGGCGTTGGTGATCGTCTCGATGGTGGTGAAGGTCTTGGACGCGATGATGAACAGCGTCTCCGCCGGGTCCAGGTCCCGGAGGGCCTCGTGCAGGTCGGCGCCGTCGACGTTCGACACGAAGCGGACGGTGAGGTCGCGGTCGGTGAAGCCGCGCAGCACCTCGTACGCCATCGCGGGGCCGAGGTCGGAGCCGCCGATGCCGATGTTGACGACGTTCTTGATCCGCTTGCCGGTGTGCCCGGTCCACTCTCCCGAACGGACCCGTCCCGCGAAGTCGCTCATCTTGTCGAGGGCCGCGTGCACGCCCGGGACGACGTTCTCGCCGTCGACCTCGATCACCGCGTCGCGCGGGGCGCGGAGCGCGGTGTGCAGCACGGCCCGGTCCTCGGTCGTGTTGATCTTCTCGCCGCGGAACATGGCGTCCCTGAGCCCGAACACGTCGGTCGCGGCGGCGAGTTCGCGCAGCAGCCGCAGTGTCTCGTCGGTGACGAGGTGCTTGGAGTAGTCGACGTACAGGTCACCGACCCGCAGTGTGTACCCGGTGCCGCGCCCGGGATCGGCGGCGAACAGCTCCCTCAGGTGCACCTCGCCGAGCTCCTCGCGGTGCTCGGCCAGCGCCGTCCACTCGGGCGTCCGGTTGAGCCTGGTGCGGCCGTCTGCGTTCATGTCCGACTTCAGCCTTCTTTCGTGCCTGTGCCAGCTGTTCCAACCTAGTTGATCAACGCGGGGCGCGATCCGTGGTGGCGTCGGCGCCCGTCGCACCCACAGGTACGTCCGTGTGGAGCGCGGGTATCAGCGCGACGACCAACAGCACGAAGAACCGGCGGCGGCGCCCCCCGCTCGGGCGGACTCGCGCGGCCCGGTTGGTCGGTGGTCGCGGTCCGCAAGCGGTGGTGGAGGCCGGAGCGAACGGCTGCGCGGGCCACGGACGCCCCCAACCGTCCGCCCGGGCCGCCGGCGCCTGCGCGAAACGCGATCGCGCTCGCGCTCAGGCGGACTCGCGCGGCCCGGTTGGCTGGTGGTCGCGGTCCGCAAGCCGCGATGCGGCCAGGGCCAAGGGAGCGCCGCGCCTGCGTGCGCCCGCCTCGCGCGGCTCAGTCGCGCAGTGCCCGGGACACCCCCGAACCGGCCGCTCGGGACGCCGGCGCCAAGGGGCAGCGCGAGCACCGTCCGCAGACTGGTCGCGGCGGGCATCGCGTCGCGGCCACCAGCCTCGTAGCCCATCCGCGCCGAGCCCGGGCGCGCCGCCGGTCCCCCTGTCGGTGACCGCCGCATCAAGCAGCTCGCAGACGGTCCGGCGACGACGGCAACGCGGACCCCCGACGCGCGTCACCGGGACGCAGAGCACCGCGGCGGCCCACGGCCGGGAAACGGCTCCGGCCAGGCACCCCTCGATACCCGGCCGGTTCTCGACTCCTAGATCTCGCCCCGCAGTTTGGCGAGCGCCTCGGCGAGGATCGCCTCGCCGTCCGCGTCGCTGCGCCGCTCCCGTACGTACGCGAGGTGCGTCTTGTACGGCTCGGTGCGCGGCGGGTCCGGCGGGTTGTCCCGGTCCTGTCCGGCGGGAAAGCCGCAGCGCGGGCAGTCCCAGGTATCGGGGACCTGCGCGTCGCTGGCGAAGCTGGGCTGCGTCTCGTGCCCGTTGGAGCACCAGAAGGAGATGCGCAGACGGGGCGCGGACTCGCCCCGCTCGGCTTCGCCCATCGGCCCCGCCCCGACCCGGCTACCACGGATCGCGTTGCCACTTGCCACGGTCGTAACTCCCTGCGTGATGGTGCCGCGAAGCGAGTCGACGTGTCGCTTCGTTGCGAGCGCCTCAGTCTACGTAAGGCCCAACGCGCGTCCAGTGGTTGGAGTTACAGCCCCCACACCTAGACGCAAGCCCCATGATAGGCCGCGCTCAGGTGCGCGTACCGAACATGGGGCCTTACGTGCGGAATGTACGTGCTGTGTGGGGCGTGGCCGCTCAGCTGTTCGTCTTCATGAGAAGACCGAGCACGACAATGCACGCGAACCACAGCAGACCGACCACGATGGTGATCCGGTCGAGGTTGCGCTCGGCGACCGAGGAACCACCGACGGACGACTGCATGCCGCCACCGAACATGTCGGAGAGGCCGCCGCCCTTGCCCTTGTGCATGAGCACCAGCAGCATCATCAGGCCGCTGAAGATGATCAGGGCGATCGAGAACCCCATAACCACGGCTGGACCAACTCTCTCGGATTCGGATGAACGACGGGGGCACGGCCATCAGGGCCATGCCCCCGCAAGGGTACGACGGATCGCCGCCAGGGCCTACTTACTGGTCCCGGAAGCGCACGATCTTGACGAACTCTTCGGCGTCCAGAGAGGCACCGCCGACCAGCGCGCCGTCGATGTCGGCCTGCGCCATGATCTCGGCGACGTTGCCGGCCTTGACGGAGCCGCCGTACTGGATGCGGACCTGGTCGGCCAGCTCCTGCGAGTACAGCTCGGCGATCTTGGCGCGGATCGCGGCGCAGACCTCCTGCGCGTCCTCGGCGCCGCAGACCTTGCCGGTGCCGATGGCCCACACGGGCTCGTAGGCGATGACGACGGACTCGGCCTGCTCGGCCGGGATGTCCTTCAGGCCGCCCTCGACCTGGGTGAGGGTGTGGGTGACGTGGTTGCCCGCCTCGCGGACCTCCAGCTCCTCGCCGACGCACAGGATCGGGGTGAGGCCGTGCTTGTAGGCGGCCTTGACCTTGGCGTTGACGATGTCGTCGGTCTCGGCGTGGTACTGGCGGCGCTC
Organism: Streptomyces sp. NPDC001668; assembly: GCF_042893155.1. Lineage (NCBI taxonomy): Bacteria > Bacillati > Actinomycetota > Actinomycetes > Kitasatosporales > Streptomycetaceae > Streptomyces > Streptomyces sp. NPDC001668. The sequence goes on along the minus strand of NZ_JBIAUQ010000010.1, from coordinate 79,861 downwards.
GGAGTGGCCGATCGCCACGTACGTGCACTTCAGCTTGGCCAGCATCGAGCCGGAGATCTCGCCGGTGTAGGCGCCGGAGTCGTGCGCCGAGAGGTCCTGGGCGCCGTACTTGATCTTGAGCTTGTCGCCGTCGACCAGGGTCTGCACGGAGCGCAGGTCGGTGAAGGGCGGCAGGACGGCGACCTCGACGGCCTCGTAGTCCTTGTCCGCGAGGGCGAAGGCGAGCTTCTGGACGTGTGCGATGGCCTCGAGGTGGTTGAGGTTCATCTTCCAGTTGCCCGCCATGATCGGCGTGCGAGTGGTCATGCGGGGTCAGTCCTCCAGTGCGGCGAGGCCGGGGAGCGTCTTGCCCTCGAGGTATTCGAGGGAGGCGCCGCCACCGGTCGAGATGTGTCCGAACGCGTTCTCGTCGAAGCCCAGGATGCGGACGGCCGCGGCGGAGTCGCCACCGCCGACGACCGTGAAGGCCGAGGAGTCGAGGAGAGCCTGGGCGACCGCCTTGGTGCCCTCGGCGAACTCGGGGTGCTCGAAGACGCCCATCGGGCCGTTCCAGAAGACGGTGGCGGCGTCGGTGATCTTCGAGGCGTACAGCTTGCCGGACGCCGGGCCGATGTCCAGGCCCATCCGGTCGGCCGGGATGGCGTCCGCGGCGACGGTGGTGGAGTCCGCCGGGCCCTTGCTCTTCAGGTCCGGGAACGCGGGGGCGACCACGGCGTCGACCGGCAGGATCAGCTCGACGCCGGTCTTCTCGGCGCGCTCGATGTACTCCAGGACCGCCGGGATCTGGTCCTCCTGGAGGAGGGAGGCGCCGACCTCGTGGCCCTTGGCCTTGAGGAAGGTGAAGGCCATGCCGCCGCCGATGAGGATGCGGTCGGCCTTGCCGAGCAGCTGGTCGATGACGGCGAGCTTGTCGGAGACCTTGGCGCCGCCGAGTACGACGACGTAGGGCCGCTGGACCTCGTCGGTGAGCTTCTTCAGGACGCCGACCTCGGTGGCGATGAGGTAGCCGGCGTAGTGCGGCAGCCGGGCCGGGAGGTCGAACACCGAGGCGTGCTTGCGGTGCACCGCACCGAAGCCGTCGCCGACGTAGACGTCCGCGAGGGCGGCGAGCTGGTCCGCGAACTCGCCGCGCTCGGTGTCGTCCTTGGAGGTCTCGCCGGCGTTGAAGCGCAGGTTCTCGATGACCGCGACCTGGCCGGGCTGCAGACCGTTCACCGCGTCGTGGGCGGCGGGGCCGACGGTGTCCTGGGCGAACGCCACGGGGGCGTCCAGCAGTTCGCCGAGCCGCTCGGCGGCCGGGAGCAGGGAGAAGGCCGGGTCCGGGGCGCCCTTGGGGCGGCCCAGGTGCGAGGCCACGACCACCTTGGCGCCCGCGTCCGCGAGGGCCTTGACGGTGGGCAGGACGGCGCGGATGCGGCCGTCGTCGGTGATGCGGCCGTCGGCGAGCGGCACGTTGAGGTCGGCGCGGACGAAGACCCGCTTGCCGTCCACGCCTTCGGCGAGAAGTTCGTCGATCGTCTTCATGAGGGAACTCCTGGTGAGGGTGCTCTGATCGTACGAGAGCTGATCTGCACGTGAGTCAGGGCCCGGGCGGCGCGTCCCTGCGCCACCCGGGCCCTGCTCTCACATCGAAGTGCCTGCTCTGTGGATCAGAGCTGGTTGCCGACGAAGACCGTGAGGTCGACGAGGCGGTTGGAGTAGCCCCACTCGTTGTCGTACCAGCCGAGGATCTTCACCGTGTTGCCCTCCTGGACCATGGTCAGGGAGGAGTCGAAGGTGCAGGACGACGGGTCGCCGACGATGTCCGAGGAGACGATCGGGTCCTCGGTGTAGGTCAGGAAGCCCTTGAGGTCGCCGTCGTCGGAGGCCTTCTTGAACGCGGCGTTGACCTCGTCCTTGGTGACCTCGCGCTGCAGCGTCACGACCAGGTCGGTGGCCGAGCCGGTCGGGACCGGGACGCGCATCGCGATGCCGTCGAGCTTGCCCTTGAGCTGCGGGAGCACCAGCGCGGTGGCCTTCGCGGCACCGGTCGTGGTCGGGATGATGTTCTCGGCGGCGGCGCGGGCGCGGCGCAGGTCCGAGTGCGGGAAGTCCAGGATCCGCTGGTCGTTCGTGTACGCGTGGACCGTCGTCATCAGGCCCTTGACGATGCCGAAGTTCTCGTCGAGGACCTTGGCCATCGGCGCCACACAGTTGGTGGTGCAGGAGGCGTTGGAGATGACGTGGTGGTTGGCCGCGTCGTACTTGTCCTGGTTGACGCCCATCACGATGGTGATGTCCTCGTCCTTGGCCGGAGCCGAGATGAGGACCTTCTTGGCGCCGCCGGCGATGTGCTTCTCGGCGTCGGCCTTCTTCGTGAAGATGCCGGTCGACTCGATGACGATGTCGACGCCCAGCTCACCCCACGGGATGTCGGCCGGGTTGCGCTCGGACAGCACCTTGATGGTGTGGCCGTCGACGGTGATCGTGTCGGCGGTGTGCGACACCTCGGCCTTGAGACGGCCCAGGATGGTGTCGTACTTGAGCAGGTGCGCGGTGGTCGCGGTGTCACCCAGGTCGTTGACAGCCACGATCTCGATGTCAGCACCCTGCTCCAGCAGCGCGCGGAAGTAGTTACGACCGATGCGGCCAAAGCCGTTGATGCCTACGCGGATCGTCACGAACCGATCTCCTCGTTGGTACGCCGGTTGTGAGACCGGCGAGCTGTATGGGATGTCCCCGACCACCCCCGACCCTACCTCCCTGAGGCTTTCGGAGTGACATCGAGATGCCCCATACACGGCAGGGCGGTCCGTACCCGCCAGTAGGGGTACGGACCGCCCCGGACCGAAAGCTCCGGTCACCCGGAATGACCATGCCGGGTCATGCCGGGTTCACCCGCCGATGGCCGCGAGTGCCTTTCCGACGAGGGCCGCGCGGTCGGCCGCCGCGGTGACGTGCTCCAGGCCGAAGCCCAGCAGCACGGTGTCGTCCGTGGTGACCGCGCCGTACGTCTTGAACAGCTCGCCGGCGCGCCCCCAGTCCTTCACGACCGCGGGGCTGCCCGCGGGCGGCCCGGGCACGCTCCAGGCGCCGAGCGAGGTCTCGAAGCCCTCGGTCTCGGTGGCCTGGCCGCCGATGACCACGGAGGCGTTGTCGGCGAGGACTCCGCGACCGCCGGAGCCGGGGTCGGTGATGTAGCTGAGGGAGACCTCGACCTTCTTGCCCGCGTACGCGGAGAGATCGAAGGAGACCTCCTGCCAGCCGGCCGACGCCCCGGTGAGGCTGTTCCACTGGCCGCTGGTGCCGGAGGCCGTGCAGCCGCCGGGGCCCTGCGTCAGATACCGCTTGAGCGCGGGGTGGGCCGCGATGAAGAACCCGGCCTCGCACTCGGCGGGCACGGCGTTGGTGGTCGCGCCGTTCTTCTCCGGGAGGGTGGTCCAGTCCTCGGCCCCTGCGGTGTGCGCCTCCAGGACGGCGTGGTCGTAACCCTCCTCCGTGTCCCACAGCAACCGGGTGCGCAGGGCGGGCGCCTGCGCCGCGGTGACCTGGGTGAGGTCGATGGTGCGGGTGAGGCGGTTCCAGGCGTAGTCGCTGTGCGTGACGGCCGCCATGTACGAGCCTTCGTACGGCCCGTACGGGTTGGGCGTGCCGGGGTACGTGCCGGCTCCCGCGCTCGCGAACTGCGGGAAGGCCGCCGCGGGCAGGTTGTCCGAGGTGACGCTGAAGGAGCCGGCCGCGTCCAGCGGGTTGCCGGGCGCGGCGCCGAGGGTCCCGGAGGTCCCGGCGAGCCTGCCGGTGCCCTGGAAGGCGGTGGCGCCCGGCAGGGTCGTACGGGTGTAGGCGCCCAGGTAGTACTGGCTGAAGTCGTTCGACAGGGTGCCGCCGCCCAGGTCGACGCTGCCGCCGGCCCGCTCACCCGCCTCGATCAGCTTGCCGCCCTCGTTGAGGAAGGCGCGCAGCTGGAGCTGGGTGGGGTTGCCCGGGACGGCCGCGCCCGTGTAGTGGACGACCGACTTGAAGTGGTCCAGGACCCCGAGCGCGTCGGGCGCGCCCTGGGTGGCCACGTTCCAGACGATCGCCTTGCGGCCGGCCGCCTTCAGCGCGTCGACGTACGTCTGCGCCTGTGCGGCGCTCGCGCCCTCCTCGGCGACCACGAGCACGTCGGCGCGCGGCCGTTCGGCCACGGTGTACGTGAAGTGCGCGCTGGAGGTGGGCTTTCCGCTCTGCGTCCGGCCGGTGAACCAGACCTCGACCTTGTCGCCGGGACCGGCGTCCTCGACCTTGGCCCGGTACTCGTCGAAGTAGAGGTTGTCGTCACCGCCGTAGGTCTCGCCGCCCTTCCAGGCCCTGAGGTCCCGGTCGTGCGTACGGCCGCCGTTGACGCGGTACTTGAGCTCCTTGTCGCGCACCGCCTTGCGTACGACGACGGACACCTCCTGGTCGGCGCCGCGCGCGTAGGAGGTGGCGAAGGGCTTCGGGGTGAAGTCGGCGGCCTTGAGGCCGAGCGAGGACTTCGGCTGGTCGGGCCTGGCCGCGGACTCGGCGACGGAGAGCGCGAAGGGAAGGTTCTTCGCGAACTCCTGCTGGATCAGCTTCTCGTCGTCGGGGAAGTTGAACACCGACTGGCAGTCGGCGGCGTTCCACTGGTCGTTCGGGTCGAGGTCCGAGGCGGTCTGGCAGGTCGACATCTCGGGGGTGAACATCGCCAGGCCGTTGACGTTCGACGCGTGGCCGTCCGCCTCGCCGTTGGTGGTGTACAGCTCCGAGGAGACCTGCGGACGGTAGCCGGGGATCGCGGAGTTGTCCGGGGTGCCGGCGAGCGCCTTGTACATGACGTCGTCGGGCGTGTCGGTGGCCACCTGCCAGCCGACGCCGTAGAGGAGGAGTTCGGCGGCGGAGTGGTAGTTGATGCCGTACGTGAAGCCGATCCGCTTCTCGAAGGCGTCCAGGGCCTTGGTCTCGGGCTCCGAGGCCGGTCCCGGGCCGCGGTAGGTCTCGCTGGTGGGGTTGGGGGACGAACCCTCGTTGTCGTAGCCCCACTTGTAGGAGAAGTTGCGGTTGAGATCGACGCCGTCGCCCACGCCGATGGCGCCGTCGCCGTTGTTGTCGCGCAGGTTCTTGCGCCACAGGCGGTTGTCGGTGTTCTGGAAGGTGTAGTCGTAGCCGTCGGGGTTGGCCGACAGGACGAACCACAGCTCGGTGGAGTCGACGATCTTCTTGACGCGCTTGTCGCGCTGGTAGTTGTCGACGTAGTGGTGGAGCAGCCGGCGGGTCATCTCCGGAGTGATCCACTCGCGTGCGTGCTGGTTGGACATGTAGAGAACGGAGGGTTTGGCGCCGTCCTTGGACTTCTTCGCGTTCTTGGTCAGTTTGAGCGCGAGGATGTCCTGGCCGTTCACGGTCTTGCCGATGGAGACGACCTTGGTGAGGCCGGGGTTGGCGCGGGCGGTCGCGAGGATCTCCTCCTTGAGGCCGCCGCTTCCGCTGTACGGCCGGAAGACCCCCTCGGCCGCCTTGTCGACCCGGGCCTCGGCCTTGGCGGTCAGGGTGTGCTCGGTGAGCTTGACGCCCTTGTCCTGGAGCTCGTGGGCCTCCCGGTCGGTCAGATAGACCTCCACGGTCGCGGTGCCCTTCGCGGGCACCTGCTCGCTCAGCTCGTGGCCGTCCTGCCCGGCCGCCAGCAGCAGGGGTACCTGCTGGTTGGTGACCTGGGCGCGGAAGACCTTGACTTCGTTCGGATCAGGAGAACCTGCGCTCTGCGCGGCATGGGCTACGGGTGCGATGCCCGCGCCGCCGAGCAGAAGCGCGCCAACAGCGAGGATCGGTCTCGCTCTTCGTCTCATGAGCCCCCCTTGCGGTGGTCCGCCACAGCAGCGAACAGATGCCAGGCTCATGACACTCCATGATCCAGTCAAGAGCGCCTCACGAACACGCAAACGCCGGCGCCGACCACCCAAGTGGGCGTCGGCGCCGGCGTGGTGATGAGCGGTCAGCCGACCAGGTTGTCGGCCATCTCCTCGGTGATGCTGGACTCCGTGCCCGGGATGCCCAGGTCGGAGGCGCGCTTGTCGGCCATCGCGAGGAGTCGGCGGATACGGCCGGCGACGGCGTCCTTGGTCAGCGGCGGGTCGGCGAGCGCGCCCAGCTCCTCCAGGGAGGCCTGCTTGTGCTCCATGCGCAGCCGGCCCGCGGCGGCGAGATGCTCGGGCACGTCGTCGGCGAGGATCTCGAGGGCCCGCTGGACCCGGGCTCCGGCGGCGACGGCCGCGCGGGCGGAGCGGCGGAGGTTGGCGTCGTCGAAGTTGGCGAGCCGGTTCGCCGTGGCCCGCACCTCGCGGCGCATCCGGCGCTCCTCCCAGGCGAGCACCGACTCGTGGGCACCCAGACGGGTGAGCAGCGCGCCGATCGCGTCACCGTCGCGCACGACCACCCGGTCCACGCTGCGGACCTCACGGGCCTTGGCGGGGATCGACAGGCGCCGGGCGGCGCCGACCAGGGCGAGCGCGGCCTCGGGTCCCGGGCAGGTCACCTCCAGGGAGGAGGAGCGGCCGGGCTCGGTGAGCGAGCCGTGCGCCAGGAACGCTCCACGCCAGGCGGCCTCGGCGTCACAGGTGGCACCGGAGACGACCTGCGGGGGGAGTCCCCGGATCGGCCGGCCCCGGCCGTCGACCAGGCCGGTCTGCCGGGCCAGCTGGTCACCGCCGGCGACGACCCGGACCACGTAACGCGAACCGCGGCGCAGCCCGCCCGGAGCCATCACGATCAGTTCGGAGCTGTGTCCGAAGATCTCCAGAACGTCCCGCTTGAGGCGGCGGGCCGCCATCGCGGTGTCCAGCTCCGCCTCGATCACAATGCGCCCGCTCACCAGGTGAAGGCCGCCGGCGAACCGCAGAATGGCGGAGACCTCCGCCTTTCTGCAGCAGGTACGGGTGACGGGGAGCCGGGAGATCTCGTCCTTCACCGCTGCCGTCATCGCCATGGGCCGATCCTTCCATGCATCCGAAAAATACGGTCGTACGCGGCGGCCAACAGCTCCGGGTCGTGCCTCGGGGTGCCGTCGGGCCGGGCCACCGGCGCCAGCTCGACCGCGGCGCCGAACCGCTTGGCGGCATCGGTCAGCGAATCGCGGTCGGGCACGGCGGCCTGGTCGGCCAGCACCACGTCCAGGGCGAGTTTAGGGGCGTGTCGTCCCAAAACCTCCAAATGACGCTGCGGGGAGAAGCCATCGGTTTCTCCCGGCTGCGGTGCGAGGTTCAGGGAGAGTACCCGGCGCGCCTTCGTCTGCGTGAGCGCGTCCAGCAGTTCGGGCACGAGCAGGTGCGGGATGACCGAGGAGAACCACGAGCCGGGGCCGAGGACCACCCAGTCCGCGTCCCGCACGGCCTCGACCGCCTCGGGGACCGCCGGCGGGTCGTGCGGCACCACGTGCACCGACTGCACCTCGCCCGGGGTCAGGGCCACGGTCGCCTGTCCCCGTACGGTGTCCACGTCCTCGGGCCGCTCCGGGTCGTGCCCCTTGACCAGGGCCTGGAGCTCCAGGGGTACGGCGGACATGGGCAGCACCCGCCCGTGTGCGCCGAGGAGTCTGCCGACCAGGTCGAGGGCCTGGACATGGTCGCCGAGCTGCTCCCACAGGGCGACGATCAGCAGGTTGCCGACCGCGTGTTCGTGCAGGTCGCCCTTGGACTGGAAGCGGTGCTGGATGACCCGGGCCCAGGTCTGGCCCCAGTCGTCGTCGCCGCACAGCGCGGCCAGCGCCTTGCGCAGGTCGCCGGGCGGCAGCACGCCCAGCTCGTCGCGCAGGCGCCCGCTGGAGCCGCCGTCGTCGGCCACGGTGACGACGGCGGTGAGGTCGCCGGTGATCCGGCGCAGGGCGGCGAGCGAGGCGGACAGACCCATGCCGCCGCCGAGCGCGACCACCTTGGGCTGGGCGCCGCGCCGGCGGGGCCGGGCCCCGCGGGCCTCGGCGGGCCGGGCCGCCCGCCCTTCGGGGACGGCCCGTCGCAGCCTGCTCAGCCGCGGACTACGTGCGGTCATTCCCGTCCCATGTCCCGGTGTACGACCACCGTCTCCACACCCTCGGCCGCGAGGCGCGCGGCGAGCTTCTCCGACGTGGCGACCGAGCGGTGCTTGCCGCCGGTGCAGCCGATGGCGATGGTCACGTACCGCTTGCCCTCGCGGCGGTAGCCGGCCGCGATGAGGCGCAGCAGCTCGGCGTAGCGGTCGAGGAACTCCTTGGCGCCGGGCTGGTTGAAGACGTACGCCGACACCTCCTCGTTGAGGCCGGTGAAGGGCCGCAGCTCCGGAACCCAGTGCGGGTTGGGCAGGAACCGCATGTCCGCGACCAGGTCGGCGTCGACCGGCAGGCCGTACTTGAAGCCGAAGGACATGACGGTGGCCCTGAGCTCGGGCTCCTCCTCGCCGGCGAACTGGGCGTCCATCTTGGCGCGCAGCTCGTGGACGTTGAGGCTGGAGGTGTCGATGACCAGGTCGGCGTCACCGCGCAGCTCGCGCAGGAGCTCGCGCTCGGCGTCGATGCCGTCGACGATGCGGCCGTCGCCCTGGAGGGGGTGCGGGCGGCGCACGGACTCGAAGCGGCGCACCAGGGCCTCGTCGGAGGACTCCAGGAAGACGATCCGCCGCGTGACGTGCTTGGCCTCCAGGTCGGCGAGGGACTCGCGGAGGTTGTCGAAGAAGCGCCGGCCGCGGACGTCGACGACCACCGCGATCCGGGCGACATTGCCCTGGGAGCGGGCGCCGAGCTCCACCATGGTGGGGATCAGCGCGGGCGGGAGGTTGTCGACGACGAACCAGCCGAGGTCCTCCAGGCACTTCGCGGCCGTGGAGCGGCCGGCGCCGGACATGCCGGAGATGATCACCAGCTCGGGGATGGCCGCCTCCGGGACTCCGCCCGCGTCGAGGGTCGTGCCCGTACTCACCTCTGCGTCGTCTCCGCCCTGGTCCTGTGGTTCTTCGTGCTCGTTCACATTCATGTCTCCTGCCCCCGTCGTTCGTCCGGGGCACCCGCCGTCACGGGGTCCCCACCGGAACCCGTGGTGCCGGGTTCCTCCTCATCCATGATCTCTCCAGTCGCCGTGTTCACGGCGGGCGCGGCCGGGGCCGCCTGGGCGAGGGCCACGGCGATCGTCTCCGCCGTCTTGCGGCCTATGCCGGGGACCTCGCAGATCTGGTCGATGGTGGCGGATCGTAGTTTCTTCAAGGACCCGAAATGTTTCAGCAGGGCCTGCTTGCGTGTGTCCCCGAGCCCGGGGACGTCGTCGAGCGGGCTCGACCGGAAGCGCTGGGCCCGCTTGGTGCGCTGGTAGGTGATCGCGAAGCGGTGGGCCTCGTCACGGACCCGCTGGAGAAGGTACAGGCCTTCGCTGGTGCGGGGCAGCACGACCGGGTCGTCATCGCCCGGCAGCCAGACCTCCTCCAGGCGCTTGGCGAGGCCGCAGACGGCGATGTCGTCGATACCGAGCTCGTCCAGCGCCCTCTTCGCGGCGGCCACCTGGGGCTGTCCGCCGTCGACGACGACGAGCTGGGGCGGGTAGGCGAACTTCTTGGGGCGGCCGTCGTCCTCGGTGAGAGCGTCCTCACCGTCGGTCCACTCGCCGGTCTTCTCCTTGTCGGCGAGGTACCGCCTGAACCGGCGGGAGATCACCTCGTGCATGGACCGGACGTCGTCCTGACCGGCGAAGCCCTTGATCTGGAAGCGGCGGTACTCGCTCTTGCGCTGGAGCCCGTCCTCGAAGACGACCATGGACGCGACCACGTCGTCGCCCTGGAGGTGGGAGATGTCGTAGCACTCGATCCGGAGCGGGGCGCTGTCCAGGTCGAGGGCCTCGGCGATCTCCTCCAGGGCACGCGAGCGCGTGGTCAGGTCGGAGGCGCGCTTGGTCTTGTGCAGGGCGAGCGCCTGGAGGGCGTTGCGCTGCACGGTCTCCATGAGGGCCTTCTTGTCGCCGCGCTGCGGGATGCGCAGGGAGACGTGGGAGCCGCGCCGCGCGGTCAGCCACTCCTGGACGGGTTCGACCGGCTCGGGCAGCGCGGGGACGAGGACCTCCTTGGGAACGGAGTCCCCCGTCTCCTCGCCGTAGAGCTGCTGGAGGGCGTGCTCGACGAGGGCGCCGGTGGTGATCTCCTCGACCTTGTCGGTGACCCAGCCGCGCTGTCCGCGCACGCGTCCGCCGCGGACGTGGAAGATCTGGACGGCGGCCTCCAGCTCGTCCTCGGCGACCGCGATCAGGTCGGCGTCGGTCGCGTCGGCGAGCACGACGGCGCTCTTCTCCATGGCCTTCTTCAGGGCCCCGATGTCGTCGCGCAGACGGGCCGCCCGCTCGTACTCCATCTCCTCGGCCGCGTCCGTCATCTGCTTCTCCAGACGGCGGATGTAGGTGCCGGTGCGGCCGGCCATGAAGTCGCAGAACTCCTCGGCCAGATCGCGGTGTTCGTCCGCGGAGACGCGGTCGACGCAGGGCGCCGAGCACTTGCCGATGTAGCCGAGGAGGCAGGGGCGCCCGGTGCGGGTGGCGTTCTTGAAGACGCCGGCGGAGCAGGTGCGGACGGGGAAGACGCGCAGCAGGAGGTCGACGGTGTCGCGGATCGCCCAGGCGTGCCCGTACGGCCCGAAGTACCGCACGCCCTTGCGCTTGTGGCCGCGCATCACCTGCACGCGGGGGAACTCCTCGTTCATCGTCACCGCGAGGTACGGGTAGCTCTTGTCGTCGCGGTACTTGACGTTGAACCGGGGGTCGTACTCCTTGATCCAGGAGTACTCCAGCTGCAGGGCCTCGACCTCCGTGGACACCACCGTCCACTCCACGGACGCGGCCGTGGTCACCATCGTGCGGGTGCGGGGGTGCAGGCTCGCCAGGTCCTGGAAGTAGTTCGCCAGGCGCTGGCGCAGGCTCTTCGCCTTTCCGACGTAGATCACCCGGCGGTGCTCGTCACGGAACCTGTACACCCCGGGAGTGTCCGGGATCTCCCCTGGTTTGGGGCGGTAGCTGGAGGGGTCGGCCATGTCTCACACCCTACTGGCGAGGGCTGACAGTCCGGTGAGCCTGTGGACAACGGCCGGGACCTGTCCGACGGATCCTGGGCGGGGCCCGGCAAGGCTCGGGGGTGTTCTCCGCTGACGCGACTCCAGGAACGTCAGCACCGCCAGCACCTGCGGTGGTCCTCGGTGTCCTCCGTGAGGCCGAGTTTGCCGAGGATGCTGCGGACGTGTTTCTCGACGGTGCCCTCGGTGACCCACAGGCGGCGGCCGATGCCGGCGTTGGAGCGGCCCTCGGCCATCAGGGCGAGGACCTCGCGCTCGCGGGCGCTCAGCCGGGCGAGGGGGTCGTCGCGGCGCTGGGCGGCGAACAGCTCCTGCACCAGGGAGGGGTCCACGACCGAGCCGCCCCGGTGGATGCGCTCCAGGGCCTCGGCGAACTCGTCGACGACCGTGACCCGACTCTTGAGGAGGTAGCCGACCTCGCGGCCGCCGGCCAGCAGTTCCAGGGCGTCCTCGACCTCGACGAACGCCGACAGGACGAGGATGCCGGTGTCGGGGTGGCGCTCACGGATCGTGCGGGCCGCCTTGAGGCCCTCGGTGGAGTGGTCCGGGGCATCCTTATGTCGACGATCGCCAGTTCGGGCCGTTCCTCGTCGACCAGTTCCAGGAGCCGGGCCGCGTCACCGGCCTGGCCCGCGACCTGGTACCCGACGCGCTCGCACAGGCCGGCCAGGCCCTCCCTGAGCAGGATGTCGTCGTCGGCGAGGACGACCCGCCCCCGTGCCGGCTGCTGCGCTGCCTCGTCCATGACCCCGGTCCCCCTTGCGCGGCCCGCGCGGTCCGTCGTCCGCGGTCGGAGCGCCGCCGGCCCCGCCCGCTGCCTGCGTCCCAACAGCCTGCCCCACCCATGGGGTTACGGCTAGCCGGAAGCGGGATCGGCCGCCTGCCGTGACGACGGGCGGACAGGTGCGGGCCATTCTCGAAGCAGTGCGGATGCAGTCCGACCGGCCGCCCCGGGCGAGGGACGGCCGGTCGCACGGCCGAAGGGTGCGGGACATGCGGCGGACGCGGATCGAGAAGCAGCGGCGGCCGGTCCGTGCCCGTCGGTACCCGGAGGAGACGTACGGCCCGACCGATGTCCTGGACCCCAGGGACCCGGACATCGTGCGCGCCAAGCGCCTGCAGAACGCACGGAACTGCGGCACCCACCGCCTCTGAAGCCGGACGGATTGCCTCTCCGTCCGACAGGACCGCCCGGAGCGTAGGCGACGTCACCACGTTCAGGCTCCCCCACCTGGACGAACTCCCCGGCGTGCGCCCCGGGCGGTCACAAGCCCGGCGAGGACCCGGCCAGGGGCAGCCGCACGTCCACGGTCGTGCCCTCGCCGGGCGGGCTGCCGACGGCCAGCTTTCCGCCGATCGCCTCGACCCGGTCGATGAGCCCGATCAGGCCGGACCCGCGGCCAGGGTCGGCGCCACCGACGCCGTCGTCGCGGACCGTCAGTTCCAGGACGTCGTCCCGGACCCGCGCCGCCACCTGCACCACGCGCGCGTGGGCGTGCTTCGCCGCGTTGGTGAGGCACTCGGAGGTCACGTAGTAGGCGGCGACCTCCAGTCGCTCCGGCACCCGCTCAGAGGGCAGCCGCAGGTCGAGCTCGACGGGTACGGCAGCATGCCCGCGAACTCGGCCGCCGTCCATGCGCCGGCGGGTCGCAAAGGGCCTGCACGGGGCCGGGTCACGGCTGGTTCTCCGGGTAACCGTCGTGGGCGGCGAGGTTGTCGCCGGTGGCCTCGACCGCCGCGGCCGACGGCAGGCGAGCCTCGCGACCGGCCTGCCTGAGGTCGAGATCGACCAGAACGACGTCCGGGGTCAGTTCCCTGGCCCGTACGAGAGCCTCGGAACCCGACAGTGCGACGCCGACGACCGGTATCCCGTCGCGCTGGAGGACTTCGAGGAACTGATCGCCGCCAACCCGGCGCGCGGGTTCCTGCCCAAGTCGGCGCTGTCGGGGCGGGCGATCAGGGAGTTGCTGGACGGCGGCGGGGAGGCCCCGGCCACCTGAGCGGGCGGTGCCGCGAAGCGGCCGGGAGTATGCCGCCGTTCGGCGACAAGTGTTGTCGGGACTTGGTCAACACGCTTCAATGCGGGGGAACTCGGGGCCGGGAACGACGGCGTACGGATGTGAAGCCTTTCCCGGCACAGCCACGGACGGCCCCGAGGCGCCCTCACGCCCGGCCTGACCAGCCGCCCGGACCTGTACAGAAAGGCCCCTGCATGCCGCACGCCACACAGCACGCGGACGTCGCGAGCCTCGCCGACGCGGACCTGGACTCGGCCCTGCGCGGCGGCCCCTTCCATGTCGCGCTGCGCGCCGCAATCGCCGCCCGGGGGCTGCCGCTGCAGCGCGTCCAGCACCATCTGTCGCGCTACGGGGTCAAGGTCGGTGTCACCAGCCTGAGTTACTGGCAGCAGGGTGCGCGGCGCCCGCAGCGTCCCGAGTCGCTGCGGGCCGTACGGGCCCTGGAGGAGATCCTTCAACTGCCCGAGGAGTCACTGATCCGGCTGCTCGCCGAGGACGAGGACCGGTCGGCCGCCGGACGGCCCGCGACCCGTTCCTACCGCTCCCTCCTCGCGGCCTCGGACGTCCTCGAACAACTGCTGGGCGAGCTGGACTCGCCGCCCGACGACGGGCTGCACACCCTCGGCCACCACGAGCGGATAGACATCGGGGCGCGCCGCGAACTGCGCGGCCGCGAGTCGCACCACATCGTGCGCGCCCACCGCGAGGGCGTCGACCGTTTCCTCGCCGTCCACCACGGCGACCCGGGGTGCGTGCCCGAGCTCATGACCGTGCACGCCCTGGAGAACTGCCGTACCGGACGCGTCCGTTCGCACCACGACACCGGGGTGCTCGTGGCCGAGCTGCTGCTCGACGCCCGGCTGCGGGCGGGTGACACGTTCCTGTTCCGCTACTGCGTCGAGGACGGCACGGCCGGCGTGTCCGGCGAGTACGTCCGCGGCTTCGGCACGCCCGGCGGGCAGTACGCGCTCCAGGTCCGGTTCGACGAGAACGCCCTGCCGCTGCGCTGCCACCGCTTCGCCCAGCACTCCCCCGCGGCGCCCCGCAGCGGCCGCCAGGAACTCGCCCTCACCGGCCACCACCACTCGGTGCACCTGGTCGAGCCGCGGGTGCGGTCGGGGGTGGTGGGGATCGGGTGGGAGTGGGAGTGAGCGGTGTGGCGTCAGGGTCGGTGACATGACGTAAACGCTTGCGCAAGCGTTTACGTGGGCCGCTGAATGGGATACCTTCCGGCCGTGGGCCGCCGTTCCGGTGCCCCGTGGCGCCGTTCCGGGAGGGGAACCCGATGCCGACCATGGCCGACGTGGCCCGCAGCGCGGGGGTGTCCGTGGCGACCGTCTCGCACGTCCTCAACGACACCCGGCCGGTCCTGCCCCACACCCGCCAGGCCGTGCTGGACGCCGTCGACGAACTCGGCTACACCCCCAACACCCTGGCCCGCTCCCTGGTCACCTCCCGCACCCGCTCCATCGGGCTCGCGGTGTCGGCGATCAGCAACCCGTACTTCACGGAGATCCTCCAGGGCGTCGAGGCGGGCGCACTGGAACACGGCTACAGCCTGCTCATCGCCGACCCGCACGACGACCCCGACCACGAGCGCAAGGTCGTCCAGCTGCTGCACGAGAGGCGGGTGGACGGCATGATCGTCGCGCCCTCGGCGGATCCGCGCGAGCTCGTCTCCTACCTCGGGCGCCACCAGGTTCCGACGGTCTTCCTCGACCGGCTGGTCACCGTCCCCGGGGACGGCCCGCCCCCCTTCGACCAGGTCTGCGCCGAGAACACCGAGCCCACGGCACAGCTGGTCACCCACCTCGCCGGAGTCGGCCACCGGCGCATCGGGCTGGTGGCCGGCCTGACCGGGTTCAGCACCACCGCCGAACGGATCGCCGGATACCGACAGGGCCTCACGGCCGCCGGTCTCCCCTACGACGACGATCTCGTCGTCCACGGCGACTCCGAGTCCGCCGGAGCCGAGCGCGCCACCGCCGCCCTGCTCTCCCTCGCCTCCCCGCCCACCGCCCTCGTCACCGCCAACAACGCGATGACCATCGGCACCCTGCGTGCCCTGCGCGAGCACGGCCTGTCGGTACCGGACGACCTCGCCCTGTGCTGCTTCGACGACTTCGCCTGGGCCGACCTGTTCTCGCCCCGGCTGACCGCGATAGCGCAGCCCAGCAGGGAAATCGGCGCCCAGGCGGTCCGGGTGCTCCTGGAACGCCTCGACGCCCCGGACCGGCCCGCGCGGACCGTGCGCCTGGACTGCGCGTTCGTCCATCGCACGTCGTGCGGGTGCGGTGACGCCGAGGCGGGGCCGGGGCGCTCTGTACGGCCTTCGCAGGCCCCGCGGTCGTCACAGGTCCCGCAGGCGCCGCCGGTCCCGCAGGCGCAGGTCCGAGAGGCCTCACAGGCGCAGGTCCGACAGGCCCAGCAGGCTCCGCAGGCGCAGTCCCCGCAGTCCCCGCAGTCTTCGTAACCCCAGCAGCCCTCGCACCCCTCACACCCCTCGCAGCCCCCGCAGTCCTCGCAGCCCCCGCAGTCCTCGCAGTTCGAGAAAGGAACCGTCTCGTGATCGTCGTCGCCGGTGAGGCCCTGATCGACCTGGTACCGCAGGGCCCAGGTGCCCTCGCGGGTCTCCAACCGGCACTCGGCGGCGGCCCCTACAACACCGCCGTGGCTCTCGGCCGGCTCGGCTCCCCCACCGCCTTCTGCTCCCGCACCTCGCTCGACGCCTTCGGCGAGGCCCTGCTCGACGGCCTGCGGGCGGCGGGGGTGGACGTGTCCGCCGTGCAGCGCGGCCCGGAACCCACCACGCTCGCCGTCGCCACGATCGACACCAACGGCTCGGCCGCCTACTCCTTCTACGTCGACGGCACCGCCGACCGCCTGTTCGCCGCCCCCGCCGGACTCCCCGCGGGCACGCGCGCGGTGTCCTTCGGCACCTGCTCGCTGGTCCTGGAGCCAGGGGCGAGCGCCTACGAGGAACTGCTGCGGACCGCGGCCGCGCAGGGTGTGTTCACCGCGCTCGACCCGAACATCCGCACCGGGCTGATCCCCGACGCGGACGCCTACCGTGCCCGGTTCAAGAGCTGGCTGCCGTCGGTGTCGCTGCTCAAGCTCTCCGAGGAGGACGCTCTGTGGCTGGGCGGCACTCCGGGTGAGTGGCTGGCCGCGGGCCCCTCGGCCGTCGTGATCACCCAGGGCGGTGACGGGCTGACCGTGTTCACCCGGGACGGGGGGGTGCTTCCCGTGCCGGGCGAGAAGGTCGACGTCGTGGACACGATCGGCGCGGGCGACACGGTGAACGCGGCCCTGCTGCACGGCCTGGCCGGCCTCGGCGCGCTGTCCCCGGAGGCGCTCGCCGGCCTCGGCGTCGACGAGTGGACCCGGCTGCTGCGGTTCGCGGCCCGCGCGGCGGCGATCACCTGCTCACGAGCCGGGGCGCAGCCGCCGTACGCGTCGGAGCTGGGCGAGCTGTAAAGGATGCTGAACGAGCGGTGCCCCGCGGGGAGTTCCCTGCGGGGCACCGCTCGCTCAGTGGTTCCGGATCAGGCTTTGCGGGCCCGGGTGGTCTTCTTGGCGGGCGTGGCCTTCTTGGTGGCTTCGGCGGCCTTCTTGGTCGCCGTGGTCCTGGCCGTCGCCGTCTTCTTCGCCGTCGAGCCGGCGGCGACCGTCTTCTTCGCCGCGGTCGTCTTCCTGGCCGGTGCCTTGCGCGGGGCCTTCACCGAGGTCCCGTCGCTGATCCGGTCGGCGCCGAGGACCTCCCTGAGGAACTTGCCGGTGTGGCTGGCCGGGACTCCGGCCACCTCCTCCGGGGTGCCCTCGGCGACCACGAGTCCACCGCCGGCGCCGCCCTCGGGGCCCATGTCGACGATCCAGTCGGCCGTCTTGATCACATCGAGGTTGTGCTCGATGACGATGACGGTGTTGCCCTTGTCGACCAGGCCGGACAGGACCTTCAGCAGCTTGCTGATGTCCTCGAAGTGCAGACCGGTGGTCGGCTCGTCCAGGACGTAGACCGTACGGCCGGTGGACCGCTTCTGGAGCTCGCTGGCGAGCTTCACACGCTGGGCCTCACCGCCGGAGAGGGTGGTCGCGGCCTGGCCGAGCCGGACGTAGCCGAGACCGACGTCCTTGAGGGTGTTGAGGTGGCGGGCGATCGCGGGGACGGCCTCGAAGAACTCCGTCGCCTCCTCGATCGGCATGTTCAGGACGTCGGCGATGGACTTGCCCTTGTAGTGGACCTCCAGGGTCTCCCGGTTGTAGCGGGCGCCGTGGCAGACCTCGCACGGGACGTAGACGTCCGGGAGGAAGTTCATCTCGATCTTGATGGTGCCGTCGCCCGCGCAGTTCTCGCAGCGGCCGCCCTTGACGTTGAAGGAGAAGCGGCCGGGCATGTAGCCGCGGACCTTCGCCTCGGTGGTCTCGGCGAACAGCTTGCGGACGTGGTCGAAGACGCCGGTGTACGTCGCCGGGTTCGATCGCGGGGTGCGGCCGATGGGCGACTGGTCGACGTGCACGACCTTGTCGACGAGGTCGTCGCCGTCCACGCGCGTGTGCCGGCCCGGGACACTCCTCGCGCCGTTGAGCTCGCGCGCCAGGTGGGTGTACAGGATGTCGTTGACCAGGGTCGACTTGCCGGAGCCCGAGACACCGGTGACCGCGGTGAACACACCCAGCGGGAAGGACACGTCGATGTCCTGGAGGTTGTTCTCACGGGCCCCGTGCACCGTGAGCTGCCGGGACGGGTCGAGCGGGCGCCGGATGTCGGGCAGCGGGATGGCCTTCTTGCCCGACAGGTACTGGCCGGTCTCCGACTCGGTGTTGGCGAGCAGTTCCTTCAGGGAGCCGCTGTGCACGACCTTGCCGCCGTGCTCGCCCGCACCGGGGCCGATGTCGACGATCCAGTCGGCGACCTTGATGGTGTCCTCGTCGTGCTCGACGACGATGAGCGTGTTGCCCATGTCGCGCAGCCGGACCAGGGTCTCGATCAGCCGGTGGTTGTCACGCTGGTGCAGGCCGATGGAGGGCTCGTCGAGGACGTACAGGACGCCGACGAGTCCGGAGCCGATCTGGGTGGCCAGGCGGATGCGCTGGGCCTCGCCGCCGGAGAGGGTGCCGGCCGCGCGGTTCAGCGAGAGGTAGTCCAGGCCGACGTCGACCAGGAACTTCAGCCGTTCGTTGACCTCCTTGAGGACCCGCTCGGCGATCTTCTTGTCGCGGGCGCTGAGCTTCAGCTCGCCCAGGAAGTCCGCGCAGTCGCTGATGGACATGCCGGAGACCTCGGCGATCGACTTGCCCATGACCGTGACCGCGAGGACGAGCGGCTTCAGCCGGGTGCCCTCACAGGTGGGACAGGGCACCTCGCGCATGTAGCCCTCGAAGCGCTCACGGCTGGCGTCGCTCTCGGACTCGCTGTGCCTGCGCTTGACGAAGGGGACGGCCCCTTCGAACGGGGTCGTGTAGACCCGCTCGCGGCCGTACCGGTTGCGGTAGCGGACCTCGATCTGCGTCTTGTGGCCGTACAGCAGGGCCTTCTTGGCGCGCTGCGGCAGTCCGGCGAAGGGGATGTCGGTCCGGAACCCGAGGGCATCCGCGAGGGCGCCGATCAGACGGCCGAAGTAGTCCTTGGTGTGCCCGTGCGACCAGGGGTGGATGGCGCCCTCGTCGAGGGACTTGTCCTCGTCCGGGACGATCAGCTCCGGGTCGACTTCCATGCGCGTGCCGATGCCGGTGCACTCGGGGCAGGCGCCGAAGGGCGAGTTGAAGGAGAAGGAGCGGGGCTCCAGCTCCTCGAAGGACAGGTCGTCGTACGGGCAGTACAGGTGCTCCGAGAACATCCGCTCGCGCTCGGGGTCGTCCTCGGGCAGGTCGACGAAGTCGAGCACGACCATGCCGCCGGACAGCCCGAGGGCGGTCTCCACGGAGTCGGTGAGACGGCGCTTGGCGGAGTCCTTCACCGTGAGGCGGTCGACGACCACCTCGATGGTGTGCTTCTCCTGCTTCTTCAGCGTGGGCGGGTTGGAGAGCTGGACGGTCTCGCCGTCCACCCGCGCGCGGCTGTACCCCTTGGTCTGGAGGTCCGCGAAGAGGTCGACGAACTCTCCCTTGCGCTCGCGCACCAGCGGCGAGAGCACCTGGAAGCGGCTCCCCTCCGGCAGCTCCAGGACCCGGTCGACGATGGCCTGCGGCGACTGGCGCGAGATCGGCCGGCCGCACTCGGGGCAGTGCGGCTTGCCGATGCGCGCGAAGAGCAGACGCAGGTAGTCGTAGACCTCGGTGATGGTGCCGACCGTGGAGCGCGGGTTGCGCGAGGTCGACTTCTGGTCGATGGAGACCGCGGGCGAGAGGCCCTCGATGAAGTCGACGTCGGGCTTGTCCATCTGGCCGAGGAACTGGCGGGCGTACGAGGAGAGCGACTCCACGTAGCGCCGCTGGCCCTCGGCGAAGATGGTGTCGAAGGCCAGGGAGGACTTGCCCGACCCGGACAGGCCCGTGAAGACGATGAGCGAGTCGCGAGGCAGGTCGAGCGAGACGTTCTTCAGGTTGTGCTCGCGCGCGCCACGGACGATGAGACGGTCGGCCACGCCGGTCCGCACCTTTCTTGAGAGAAGTGACAGGGGCGGGGCCCCCGTGCTTTCTCAGACTAGGGGGAGCCACTGACAACGCCGGTCGGATTCCCGGATGCATAACAATCCCCGGCCTTCCAGCATGCCCGACGCCGCACCCGACCATATAGCACGTGCTTTCGATTTACGGCACTGCTTCACCACCTTCACCCAAAGGTGTGGCGGGGCTAGGGTCAGCAGCATGATTGATCACGCTCATGACCTGGAGTCTGTACGTGGTGCGACCGAGCGGCTGCTGACCGCAGCCGCCAAGATGGACAACGCGGCCGTGACGGAGTCGTCACGGCTGCCGGGCTGGAGCCGCGGTCATGTCCTCGCGCATCTCGCCCGCAACGCCGACGCCCTCGTGAACGTTCTGCGGGGCCTGCCCATGTACGCGTCCGCGGAAGCGCGCGACGCCGACATCGAGCGGGACGCCCCGCGCTCCCTCGACGTCCAGCTGACCGACCTTCGCGAGAGCGCCGCCCGCTTCCAGGAGGCCGGGGCCGCACCGGCCGACTGGTCGCGCACGGTCGAGCTGCGCAACGGAGTCACCGACTCGGCCTCCCGGATCCCGTTCCGGCGGTGGGTCGAGGTGGAGCTGCACCATGTGGATCTCGGCATCGGGTACGAGCTGGAGGACCTCTCGGAGGAGTTCACGCAGCGCGAGATCAACTTCCTGACGGAGCGGTTCCGGGGCCATCCCGACGTACCCGCGCTGCTCGTCGAGGAGGACGACGGCCGCCGGCTCCCGACGGGCGCCGACGGAGAGCCCGCGCTCGTGGTCACCGGTCCCCAGGCCGACCTCCTCGGCTGGCTCGCCGGCCGCCGCGACGGCTCGGCGCTGACGGTCCACGGCGGCCCCCTCCCCCCGCTGCCCCCGCTATAGGCTGCCGTCATGACGTACAGCGGACAGGTGACCGTCGGCGGCCCCGCCGACGTGCACGAGCTCAAGGACCTGATGATCACCAAGATCGCGGTCGGCCCGATGGAGAACAACGCCTATCTGCTGCGCTGCCGGGCCACCGACGAGCAACTGCTGATCGACGCCGCCAACGAGGCGGAGACCCTGCTGGGCATGATCGGTGACGACGGCATCGCGTCGGTCGTCACCACGCATCAGCACGGCGACCACTGGCAGGCACTCGAAGCGGTCGTCGCGGCCACGCACGCGCGTACGTACGCCGGCCGGGACGACGCCGACGGCATCCCCGTCCCCACCGACGTCCTGGTCGACGACGGCGACGTCATCCGCGTGGGTCAGGTCGAGCTGACCGCGCGCCACCTGGTCGGCCACACGCCGGGCTCGATCGCCCTCGTCTACGACGACCCGCACGGGCATCCCCATGTGTTCACCGGGGACTGCCTGTTCCCGGGAGGGCCTGGGCGGACAACACGTCCCGCTGACTTCGAGTCGTTGATGTCGGGCCTGGAGGCGAAGGTCTTCGTACTCCCGGACGAGACCTGGATCTACCCAGGCCACGGCAACGACACCACGCTCGGTGCCGAGCGGCCTCACCTCGGGGAGTGGCACAAGCGGGGCTGGTAGGTCGGCGGCATCGCCGCCCTGGTGGTCCATCGTTCGCGAGGCCGACGAGACCTGGGTGTATCCGGGCCAATGAACTTCGGGGCATGCGCCCCGCGCATGCCCCTTTGCGCGCGCCCCGTGTGAACTCTTCACACGCGCCGGTGTCACACACGCGCTCCCCGCGCAGGTGGTTGCGCAGTCAACTGGGGGCAGCCCCGCACAGGATGACGGCTCCTGCGCGGTAAGGGCCGCCGGTCTTTCCAATCCCCGCCCTCGGCCGGCGGCCCAGGCAAGCTGTCCGAAAACTGTTCACAGGAATGCAACACGCGTTCCCAATATGCGGACTTTTGCCGTCGTGACCTCGACAAACGAGACAGTGGACTGTCACTCTCCCGCCATGCATTCTGCCCCTCGCGCCCTGCGCCGCGCCGTCGCCGCGGCAACCGTAGCCCTCCTCGCCACCGCCGTCGGCTGTGCTCCGCAGCCCGACGAGGACACGGGCGCCAAGGCCTCGGGGTCGACCGGAACCAGCTGCGCCCAGGGCAAGTTGGCCACCAAGGCCTCCGGCAAGCTGACGATCGCGACCGACGAGCCGGCGTACGAGCCGTGGTTCAAGGACGACAAGCCCGCGAACGGCAAGGGCTTCGAGTCGGCGGTCGCGTACGCCGTGGCGAAGCAGCTCGGCTACGACAAGAGCGCCGTCGTCTGGCAGAGCGTGCCCTTCAACAAGGCCTTCGCGCCCGGGGAGAAGACCTTCGACTTCGACATCAACCAGGTGTCGATCAGCGCCGAGCGCAAGAAGGCCGTGGACTTCTCGTCCGGCTACTACGACGTGCGCCAGGCCGTCGTCGCGCTCAAGGGCACCAAGGCCGCCAAGGCGACGAGCATCGCGGACCTCAAGGGACTCAAGCTGGGCGCCCAGGTCGGCACGACCAGCCTGAACTACATCCAGGACGTGGTGAAGCCGACGCGGGAGGCCGCCGCGTACGCGAAGAACGACCAGGCCAAGTCCGCGCTGGAGAACAGGCAGGTGGACGCCATCGTCGTCGACCTGCCCACCGCCTTCTACATCACCGCGGCCGAGGTCACGGACGGCACGATCGTGGGGCAGTTCGAGAACCAGGGCGGCACTCCCGAGCAGTTCGGGCTCGTGCTCGACAAGGGCAGTGCGCTCACCTCCTGCGTGACCGGCGCCGTGGACGCCCTGCGCAAGGACGGCACGCTCGCCAAGCTGGAGCAGACGTGGCTGTCGGACGCCGTCGACGCCCCGGTGCTCAAGTGACGCTCACGAAGGACGAGGCCGGCCAGGAAGACATCGGCGACTCCTACACGCCGTCGCAGCGGCGGATCGAGCGGGAGCGTCTCAAGCGCGCCCGCGCCCGCCGCGCGACGGCCATCGCCGCGGTCTCGACCCTGGTCACCGCCCTCGTCCTCTACCTGGTCGTCGTCAACGCGCCCGGCTGGCCGCGCACCAAGGAGACGTTCTTCAACGGGCAGTACGCGCGCGAGGCGTTCCCGAGGGTCCTCGAAGGGCTGTGGCTGAACGTCCGGCTGCTGCTGATCTGCGGGGCCGCCGTACTGGTGCTCGGCATGCTGATCGCCATCGCCCGCACGCTGCGCGGCCCGGTGTTCTTCCCGCTGCGCTTCCTCGCCGCCGCCTACACGGACTTCTTCCGCGGCCTGCCGCTCATCATCAACCTCATGATCGTCGTCCTGGGCGTGCCGGCGCTGCGGCTCCAGGGCGTGACGGTCGACCCGGTGTGGCTGGGCGGCACGGCTCTGACGCTCACGTATTCGGCGTACGTGGCCGAGGTGTTCCGCGCCGGCATCGAGTCCGTGCACCCCTCACAGCGCGCCGCGGCCCGTTCGCTCGGGCTCTCCAACCGGCAGGCGCTGCGGTACGTGGTGCTGCCGCAGGCGGTGCGCCGCCAGGTGCCGCCGCTGCTGAACGACCTGGTGTCCCTCCAGAAGGACACCGGTCTGGTGTCCATCGGCGGCGCGATCGACGCCGTACGCGCGGCGGACATCATCGTCGGACGCAGCCTCAACTACACGCCGTACATCGTCGCGGGCCTGGTGTTCGTGGCGCTGACCATCCCCATGACGCGCTTCACGGACTGGGTGACGGCACGGATGGACCGTCAGCGGGCCCAGGGAGGTACCACATGAGCGAGGCAGACGCGCCGGTCTTGCGGATGGAGTCCGTCCGCAAGACCTTCGGCGGCTCGGTCGTGCTGCGGGACGTCGACCTGGAGGTCGCCCCGCACACGGTGACCGCGCTGATCGGCGCCTCCGGCTCCGGCAAGTCGACGCTGCTGCGCTGCGCCAACCTCCTGGAGGAGATCGACGACGGCGCCATCTGGCTGGACGGCGAGGAGATCACCGATCCGCGCGTCGACCAGGACGCGGTACGGCGCCGTATCGGCGTGGTCTTCCAGGCGTACAACCTCTTTCCGCACATGACGGTGCTGGAGAACATCACGCTGGCCGCGCGCCGGGTGCACGGAGCGGCCCGCGCGGAGGCCGAGGAGCACGCCCGTGAGCTGCTGGAGCGGCTCGGGCTGGGTGGCAAGGCGGGCGAGTACCCGGACCGGCTGAGCGGCGGTCAGCAGCAGCGGGTGGCGATCGTGCGGGCCCTCGCCGTACGTCCCCGTCTCCTGCTGCTCGACGAGATCACCGCGGCCCTCGACCCGGAGCTGGTGGGCGAGGTCCTGAACGTCGTCCGCGACCTGAAGGGCGACGGCATGACCATGGTGCTCGCCACGCACGAGATGGGCTTCGCGCGGGAGGTCGCCGACCAGGTTTGTTTTCTGGACGGAGGTGTGGTCCTTGAGCGCGGCACCGCCGAGCAGATCTTCGGCGATCCGCGGCAGGAGCGTACGCAGCGGTTCCTGAAGCGGATCGTGGAGGCGGGGCGGTTGTAAGACGTGCGTTGTAAGACGTGCGTTGTAAGACGTGCGTTGTAAGACGTGCGTTGTAAGAGGTGCGTTGTAAGGGGCGCCCGCCATTGCGAGCGACCCTTACAGCTCTATGCCTCGGCCCGGGCCGGTCCCGCCAGCGCCGCGACCCGCTCCACGCCGAACACGTACCCCTGCACACCGCAGCCCGCGATGACCCCGTCCGCGCGCAGCGAGACGTAGGAGTGGTGCCGGAAGGACTCGCGCTGGTGGATGTTGGAGATGTGCACCTCCAGCACCGGCAGCCCGTCGCAGGTGTTGAGCGCGTCCAGAATGGCGACCGAGGTGTGCGAGTAGGCACCGGGGTTGATGACGATCCCGCAGTGGTTGAGCCTCGCCTCGTGGATCCAGTCGACCAGTTCGCCCTCGTGGTTGGACTGCCGGAAGTCCACCGTGCCGCCGTGCGCGGCCGCCGCCTTGGCACACAGGGCCTCGACGTCGGCGAGGGTGTCCTTGCCGTAGATCTCCGGCTGCCGCTGACCCAGCAGGTTGAGGTTGGGGCCGTTGAGGACCATGATCGGGGCGTCGGCCAGGGTGCGGGACACGGTTCCTCCGGTCGGTGAAGACGGGCTGCTCGGACCCGGTTTATCACGGTGCACCGCGCGCGGGGCGGCCCGTACCCTCCATGACGTCGGCCGCTTTCCGGCCCGTCACGGGTTGATCGCCAGCTCCAGGTAGGCCGCGAACACCACCAGGTGGACGCCGCCCTGGAGGGGTGTGGCCCGGCCGGGAACCACCGTCAGGGAGCTGACCACCACCGTCAGGGCCAGCAGCACCATGTGGGTGGAGCCGAGGCCGAGGACGAGCGGGCCGGAGAGCCAGACGGAGGCCAGGGCGACCGCGGGGATGGTCAGTCCGATGCTGGCCATGGCCGAGCCGAGGGCCAGGTTGAGGCTGGTCTGGACGCGGTCGCGGCGCGCGGAGCGCAGGGCGGCGATGGTCTCGGGGAGCAGCACCAGCAGGGCGATGATCACGCCGACGACGGCGTGCGGAAGCCCTGCCCTGGCCACCCCGGACTCGATGGTCGGTGAGACGCCCTTGGCCAGGCCGACCACGCCGATCAGGGCCAGGCCGAGCAGGCTCAGACTGACCAGTGCGGCGCGGGCGGTGGGGATGTCGGCGTGGTCGTCGGAGGTGATCACCTCGCCCTGGCGGGTGATCGGGAGGAAGTAGTCGCGGTGCCGTACGGTCTGGGTCGCCACGAACAGGCCGTACAGAGCCAGCGAGGACACCGCCGCGAACGTCAGCTGGGTGGGGGAGAACTCCGGACCCGGCTTGCTCGTCGTGAACGTCGGCAGCACCAGGCTCAGCGTGGCCAGGGTGGCGACCGTGGCGAGGGCGGCGCCGGTGCCCTCGGGGTTGAAGACGGCGGTGCCGTGGCGCAGGGAGGCCACCAGCAGGCTGATGCCGACGATGCCGTTGCAGGTGATCATCACGGCCGCGAAGACCGTGTCCCTGGCCAGGGTCGCGCTCTTGTCGCCGCCGTCCGCCATCAGGGTGACGATCAGAGCCACCTCGATGATCGTCACGGCGACTGCGAGGACGAGTGAGCCGAACGGTTCACCGACCCGGTGGGCGACCACCTCGGCGTGGTGCACGGCGGCGAGGACGGCTCCCGCGAGGACCAGGGTCACGAGGACGACGACCGCCCCGGGCAGCTCGCGGCCCCAGGTGAACACCAGCAGGACGACCGCGAGCACCGGCACGACGGACGTCCAGCTCGTGGTGAACGACCTGAGCGGAGCGATCATGCAGCGATCGTCGCAGAGGCGTACGTACGGCGCCAGGGCTACTTCAGCTCGCGTGACTCCAGGACGTCGCAGTTGGTGTAGACGCGCTCGCCGATGCTCAGCGCGCCCAGCTGCTCCGCGAGTTTGCTCGTCTCGGGGTCGTCGCTGTTGCGCATGGCCTCGTCGTACGAGTCGAACTCGATCAGCGCCAGATAGCGGTTCGGCTTGTCACGGTCCTTCAGCAGCATGCTGTGGGTCGGGCCGCCCGTCCTGCCCTCGTTGCGCTGCGCCGCCTCCCGCAGCACCTGCTGCATCTCTTCCAGGCGCTCGGTCTCGAAGCCGATGATCTGCACGAACTTCACGGTGTCTCCAGCCGGCCACGGCGCCCCCGGGCCGGGGTACGCGCACTGGAACCAAACAAGCACCGGGAGCGGTACCCGGCAATTCGCCGCGCACCGCTCCCGGTGGTGGTTCTTCCTACGTCGGCCGTGGTCAGGCCTCGATGCTGTCCTTCGGAGCGCCTTCGCTCTCCGCCTGCGCCGCCCCGGCCGCCGCCTGCTTCCTGGAGGCCATCAGGCTGGTGATCGTGGTGACGATCAGGACCGAGCAGATCACGCCGAGCGAGACCGGAATGCTGATCTCGGGGACATGGACCCCGGACTCATGCAGGGCGTGCAGCACCAGCTTGACGCCGATGAAGCCCAGGATGATCGACAGGCCGTAGCTGAGGTGGACCAGCTTCTTCAGCAGACCGCCGATGAGGAAGTACAGCTGCCGCAGCCCCATCAGGGCGAAGGCGTTGGCCGTGAAGACGATGTACGGGTCCTGGGTCAGGCCGAAGATCGCGGGGATCGAGTCGAGCGCGAAGAGCACGTCGGTGGAGCCGATCGCGAGCATCACGACGAGCATCGGGGTCATGACCCGCTTGCCGTTCTCCACGATCCACAGCTTGGTGCCGTGGTAGCGGTCGGCCACACCGAACCTGCGCTCGGCGGCCTTGAGCAGCTTGTTCTCCTCGAACTCCTCGTCCTCCTCGTCCGCGCGGGCCTCCTGGATGAGCTTCCAGGCGGTCCAGATGAGGAAGGCGCCGAAGATGTAGAACACCCAGGCGAAGCTGGCGATGATCGCGGCTCCTGCGGCGATGAAGATCGCGCGCAGCACCAGGGCTATCAGGACACCGACGAGCAGCACCCGCTGCTGGTACTGCGACGGCACCGCGAACTTCGCCATGATCAGGACGAAGACGAAGAGGTTGTCCACACTGAGCGACTTCTCGGTGATGAAGCCCGCGAAGAACTCACCGGCGGGCGCACCGCCGCCGAAGATCATCAGGCCGAGGCCGAAAAGGCCGGCCAGGGCGATCCAGACGACCGTCCAGATACCCGCTTCCTTGATGGACACGTCGTGCGGCTTGCGGCCGATGAAGAAGTCGACCGCGATGAGGGCGGCGAGGCCCACGATCGTGAGGACCCACAGGGTCAGGGAAACATCCACAGTTCCTCCGGCAATACGTAACGGCAAGTAACCAGCGTCGTCGCGCTGCCGGAGGTCTCTTCCACCCACGGTGGGCCGACGCCCCGGGATCAGGCCTGATCCGTATTGACGGGTACGCCGCAGTCGACAGGGAGTACTCCCCTCCGTGCCAACAACGGTACCCCAATCACCAAGGCAAGGTAAAGCGATTGGCAAAAGAAAGGTCAAAATCCCTGATCAGAACGGCTTTACGTATACTTGGTACGAGCCTCCGCGACCTGAGCCAGGACCTGCTGGAGCACCTGGCTGCCGGGCGGGACGAGGGCGGGCTCGTACGTCCAGGCATGTCCGACCCATGGATCGGCGAGGTGGTCGTCGGGCACCGGAGTGAGCCGCATCAGCGAGCGCCACAGGGGGTCGAGGAGGGGCCCGTAGGCGGAGGCCTCCTCACGGTCCGCGACCATCATCAGGTGCACGCCGACGGACGGTCCCTCGTCCGCGAGATAGCGCAGCTGGGTCACGGCCCGGTCGTCGAAGCCGTGCGGGAAGTCGTTGACGATCAGCAGGTGCTCGGAGGCGTCGACGCCGGGCGGCAAGGAGTCGGCCACGCCGGCGCGCACCGCCATCTGCACGAGGTCGACGCGCTGCGTGAGGCGGCCCAGCACGTCCGCCACACCCGCGGCACCGACGGCGGGCGGGGCGGCGAGCGCTCCGGCCCACACCAGCGGGGTGAGCGCCTGCGCCCCCGAACCGGCCGGGTCGATGACGTGCAGGGTGTAGTCCCCCGCGGGGTGGACGGCGAGGAGCCGGGCCGCGAGCGCCACGGCTGTGTCCATGGCGAGGCGGTGCAGTTCGTGGGAGTCGAGGAACGAGGCGTCGAGGGACCCGGCGGCTCCGCTGTCGATCCACAGGCCGCGCTCCAGCGGCAGCCGGATCAGCATCGGGATGCGCAGCTCGGCGCACTCGGGCAGATGCAGATCGCCCAGGCGTACTGCCATGGGCACCTCGAACGGCACTCGGTAGCCGTGCCAGACGGGGCTGTCCCAGCGGGCGTACGCGAGCGGCAGGGCGGGTTCGACCACCTCGGACTCGGCGGTGAGCCGGCCGAGGTCCCGGTCGTAGACCGTCCGGGCCTGTTCGACGAGCTGGGCGTGCTTGGTGCGGGCGGCCTCACGCGCGGCGTCGCCCTGTCCGCCGATCCGGTCGCGCGGGTCGGCGAGAGCCGCGTCCAGCTCCTTCTCCATGCGGGACTCGGCGAAGTCGACGGCGCTGCGATACGCGGCCGTGGACCGGGCCAGATCCTCGAACATGCCCCACACCTGGTTGTAGAGCCGCTCCTCCATGGACCATCCGGTGGCGTCCCCGGCGACCGGTGGCGCGGGCTGTCCCGGCTGGGCGGGAGGCGCGGTGGGCGGGGGTGGTGGCGGGGCGGTGTCCTGCCGTCGGGGGTGGCTGTAGTCGATCGGGCCGCCGAGCGTGGGCGGCTGGGCGGTGGAGTCCGCGGGCCCCGGGGTGTGCCCGGACTGCGCCGCGCCTGCCGCCGGAGCGCCCTGGACGCCGTAGGGGGAGGTGGGCTGTGGGGTGCCGGGGACCGGACCGCTCGGGGGTGTCGGCGGCTGCGGGGTCGCGGGCTGTGTGCCGTACGGCGACAAGGGCTGCGGCGGTACGGCGCCGGGGGCGCCCTGGGCCGCGGACGATCCCTGGTCCGGGCCCGGGCCCGGTGCCGGCGTGGCCGTCTGCCGGGGGCGGTCGGCGTCCGCCGCGAGCGGTGGCGGCATCGGCACCGCGCGGGCCGAGCCCCGGGCCACCGCCTCGTGGATCTCGTGGGCGAGCTGCCGGGCCTGGGGAAGACCCTGGTCGGTGAGGAGTTCGGCGAGGCCGCCCGCATAGCCCTGTCCCACAGCGCGGACCTTCCAGGCGCCCTGGCGGCGGTAGAGCTCCAGCGCGACGACCGCGGTCTCGGCGTCCAGGCCGGTGATGGTGTAACCGGCGAGCTCGGCGCCGTCCAGGCCCGTCACCGCGACGGAGGGGGCTGCGGCGGCGCCGAACCGCACGGGGCCGCCCGCCGCGGGCAGCGCGAGCAGCACATGGACCCGGTGGACGGCCTCCGGGACGGCGCCGAGATCGATCGCGAGGCGGTGGTCGGCGGCCGCCTGCCGGGAGACCTCCAGACCCGGCAGGGTGGGCGCGCCCGGGTGGACGACCCACTCGACTCCGTGCACCCGGCCGTGCTCGTCGCCGAGCGTGGCACCGGCCACGACCGGCGTGCCGGCCGCGATCCGGATCTCGAGTCGGGCCTGGGAGAGCGGGTGGTTCTGCCCCCGCACCAACTCGACCGCCATCGCCTTCTCCCCCTGTGTCGTGGTGTCGGTCGCGGGCCGCTCGGCGGGCCGGTTACAGGTGCGGCAGGATCGCCGGCATCAGGTCCTGGAAGGTGCGGCCGTTGGCCGGGGTGCCGAGGGCCGTCATGGTCCAGCCGGGGCCCGTGCGGTGCACCTTCGCCATGATCTGGGCGGTGTAGGCACCGCCGCCGGCGAGCGTGTAGCGGGCGAGTTCCTGGCCGTTGGTCTCGTCGACCAGACGGCAGAAGGCGTTCTGCACTTCCTGGAAGGTCTGGCCCGTGAAGGAGTTCACCGTGAAGACGATCTGGTCGATGTGGACGGGGACGCGGGACAGGTCGACGAGGATCGACTCGTCGTCCCCGCCCTGGCCGACGCCGCCGACGAGGTTGTCACCAGTGTGCTTGACCGAGCCGTCGTCGCTCACCAGGTGGCGGAAGAAGACCACGTCGACGGGCTGCTTGTCCGCGAACAGGACGGCGGAGGCGTCGAGGTCGACCTCCCGCGTGCGCGAGCCGAACAGGCCGCGCCGGGGAGCCGCCTGCCAGCCGAGGCCCATGCGCACCGCGGTCAGGCTGCCTCCGTCGTTCTTCTGCAGACTGATGGCCTGACCCTTGGTCATGTTGACGGTCACGCGCCGAACCCCTCTCGCTGCTGTCCCCTGTTGCCGCGGCCCCCGCGGTTGTCCCGAACCCTACGCAGGGCCGCTGACGGTGACGCACCCCGAAGCGCACTTTGTGTCGGTCTTG
This sequence comes from Streptomyces sp. NPDC001668, assembly GCF_042893155.1. Lineage (NCBI taxonomy): Bacteria > Bacillati > Actinomycetota > Actinomycetes > Kitasatosporales > Streptomycetaceae > Streptomyces > Streptomyces sp. NPDC001668. The sequence goes on along the minus strand of NZ_JBIAUQ010000010.1, from coordinate 49,418 downwards.
CAACACAGCGCGATGCGGTCAGGCCAGGCCCGCCTCCTTCATCTGCCTGAGCTCCTTCTTCATCTCGGAGACCTCGTCACGCAGCCGGGCCGCGATCTCGAACTGGAGGTCCGCGGCGGCGGCACGCATACGTGCCGTCATCTCCTCGATCTGCCCGGCGAGTTCGGCCGCCGGACGGTCGGTCGGGACGGTCTCCTTGGCCTTGCCCCTGGCGGCCTTGGTGCCGGCCGCCTTGCCGAGGGCGGGCACGGGCGCCTTGGCCGCCTTGCCGTCCTTGCCCTGGCGGTAGCCGGAGCCGAGCAACTGCTCGGTGTCCACGTCCTCGCGCGCGATCTGCGCGACGATGTCGTTGATCTTCTTGCGCAGCGGCTGGGGGTCGATGCCCCGCTCCTTGTTGTACGCGACCTGCTTCTCCCGGCGGCGGTTGGTCTCCTCGATGGCCTTCTCCATCGCCGGGGTGATCTTGTCGGCGTACATGTGGACCTGGCCGGAGACATTGCGCGCGGCGCGGCCGATGGTCTGGATCAGGGAAGTGCCGGAGCGCAGGAAGCCCTCCTTGTCGGCGTCGAGGATGGCCACCAGGGACACCTCGGGCAGGTCCAGGCCCTCCCGCAGGAGGTTGATGCCGACGAGGACGTCGTACTCGCCGGAGCGCAGCTCGCGCAGCAACTCCACACGGCGCAGGGTGTCGACGTCGCTGTGCAGATAGCGGACCTGGATGCCGAGCTCCAGGAAGTAGTCGGTGAGGTCCTCGGCCATCTTCTTGGTGAGAGTGGTGACCAGGACGCGCTCGTCCTTCTCGGTGCGGGTGCGGATCTCGTGCACCAGGTCGTCGATCTGGCCCTCGGTGGGCTTGACGACGACCTCGGGGTCGACCAGGCCGGTGGGGCGGATGATCTGCTCGACGACACCGTCCCCGCGCGAGAGCTCGTACTTGCCGGGTGTCGCCGACAGGTAGACGGTCTGGCCGATGCGCTCCGTGAACTCCTCCCACTTCAGGGGCCGGTTGTCCAGGGCCGACGGGAGCCGGAAGCCGTGGTCGACGAGGGTGCGCTTGCGGGAGGCGTCGCCCTCGTACATGGCGCCGATCTGGGGCACGGTCACGTGCGACTCGTCGATGACGAGCAGGAAGTCGTCCGGGAAGTAGTCCAGCAGGGTGTTCGGCGGGGAGCCGGGCAGGCGGCCGTCGAAGTGCATCGAGTAGTTCTCCACGCCGGAGCAGGAGCCGATCTGGCGGAGCATCTCCAGGTCGTAGGTGGTGCGCATCCGCAGGCGCTGGGCCTCCAGGAGCTTGCCCTGCTTCTCCAGCTCGGCCAGGCGCTCCGTCAGCTCCTTCTCGATGTCGTTGACGGCCCGCTCCAAGCGCTCGGGGCCCGCGACGTAGTGGGAGGCCGGGAAGACGTACAGCTGCTCGTCGTCGCTGATGATCTCGCCGGTGAGCGGGTGGAGCGTCGAGAGGGCCTCGATCTCGTCGCCGAACATCTCGATGCGGACGGCGAGCTCCTCGTAGACCGGGAAGATCTCGATGGTGTCGCCGCGCACCCGGAAGGTGCCGCGGCTGAAGGCAAGGTCGTTGCGCGTGTACTGGATGTCCACGAAGCGGCGCAGCAGCTGGTCGCGGTCGATCTCCTCACCGACCTTGAGGGGGACCATGCGGTCCACGTACTCCTGGGGGGTGCCGAGGCCGTAGATGCAGGAGACGGAGGCGACCACGACGACGTCGCGGCGGGTGAGCAGCGAGTTGGTCGCGGAGTGGCGCAGGCGCTCGACCTCCTCGTTGATCGAGGAGTCCTTCTCGATGTAGGTGTCCGACTGCGGGACGTAGGCCTCGGGCTGGTAGTAGTCGTAGTACGAGACGAAGTACTCGACCGCGTTGTTCGGCAGCAGCTCGCGGAACTCGTTCGCCAGCTGGGCGGCCAGCGTCTTGTTCGGGGCCATCACGAGGGTGGGGCGCTGGAGCTTCTCGATCATCCACGCCGTGGTGGCCGACTTTCCGGTGCCGGTCGCGCCGAGCAGGACGACGTCCTTCTCACCTGCCTCGATGCGCTTGGCCAGGTCGGCGATGGCCGCCGGCTGGTCGCCGCTGGGCTGGTAGGAGCTGACGACCTCGAAAGGCGCCACCGTACGTTCGATGTGAGAAACGGGCCGCATGGAGTCCACCGTACGACTCCCCACTGACAACGCGGCCCGATCAGGGGTTTCGTCCCGGGCACCGACGGGGATCGGCGGCGGGGCCAGGCGGAGCTCGCGGATCTCAGCGGCGGTCGCGGCAGGCCGAGAGGTGTCGCCGGCCGCACCGGGACCGGGCGCTGAGCGGCCCGGCGCCAGGCGGGCAGGCCACCAGAGGCGACGGCACGGGGACATCGGATCAGGGGGTTGCAGGCGGGGCGCGCGTCGCGGCCCGGTCGACGGCCCGGGTGGGTCAGCGGTTCTGCGGGGTGCGGGAGTCGTGGTGGGTCACGTTGCGGTGGGTGCGGAGCGAGGGGCGGGCCGCCGGGTGGTGGACGAGCTCGCGGGCGGGGACGCCGGGCTTGTTCTCGGCGGGCGACCACACGGGCTTGCCCATGACCATCAGCGGATCGAACATCACGACGACACCCGCGAGCAGCAGGAAGGCCAGCGGGCCGATCATCATCGGCGCGAGCAGGGAGGCGGGCGAGTCACCCGAGGCGGGGGCGGACGTGCCGTGCAGATGGACGCTGAGCGCGGCCATGCCGGTGTAGTGCATGCCCGTGACGGCGAGGCCCATGATCAGGCTCGCGCCCACGCTCCACAGGAAGCCCCTGACCTGCCCGGCGGCCCACAGGGCGGCGGTGGCGGCGACTACGGCTATGACCACCGACACGGACACGGTCGCGGTGTTGTACTCCAGCTGACCGTTCAGCCGCATGCTCGCCATGCCCAGGTAGTGCATGGAGGCGATGCCGAGGCCGGTGATGGCGCCGCCGGTCAGCAGGGCCGTTCCGCGCGCGCCCCGGTAGCCGACGATGAAGACGCCGATGCCGACCATCACGATGGCGACACCCAGGCTGGCGAAGGTGGTGGCCCGGTCGTAGTGGATCGGTGCCTCCCGGACCTTGAACCCCATCATGGCCACGAAGTGCATGGTCCAGATGCCGGAGCCGATCGCCGCCGAGCCGAGAGCCAGCCAGCCGGGCCGCCAGGACCGGTTGACCAGCATGGATCTGGTGGTGCAGCGCAGGCCGAGGGCTCCGCCGAGGCAGGCCATGAGGTAGGCCACCAGCGGTGTGACGAGTCCGTAGCTGAATCCGTCGACCGTGCCTTGCATGCGCGGCTACCTTCCGCCCTCTTACGTCCTGGAATTCCCTGAAGTGTGCCCCTTCCCAGCACCGCCCGAGCGATCAGGGTTGAGGCAGAGAGTATGACCCCCACCGGAATGGTCGAACGACTTTCCGGCAAAGAAACACGCCCTTGCCCCAGTTGTGCGGCACCCGTGAGCGGACCTGGGACACGCCCATTCAGGATGTGTTCATTCTGTACCCCGGTGCAGTTGACCCGGTGCTGTCACAGTTGTGCTGTACGTGATCGCTCGACGCGAGGAGTACGTATGCACGCGCGTGCCGCGACCGCTGTGACCACCGCGCTCCTGGGGACCGTCGCCCTGCTGCTTCCCGCAACCGGCGTCCGGGCCGTCGAGGACGGCACACCGCCCGCGGTCATCGCCCACCGGGGTGCCTCCGCCTACGCCCCCGAGAACACCCTGGCCGCTGTCGACAGGGCCGCCCGGCTCGGCGCCGTCTGGGTCGAGAACGACGTCCAGCGCACAAGGGACGGCAAGCTCGTCGTCCTCCATGACGACAGCCTGGCGCGAACCACGGACGTCGAGCAGGTCTTCCCCGGCCGGGCGCCGTGGAAAGTGAAGGACTTCACCGCCGCCGAGGTCGCGCGTCTGGACGCGGGCAGCTGGTTCGGCGCCTCCTACGCGGGCGCGCGCGTGCCGACGCTCAAGCAGTACCTGGACCGAGTCGATCTTCACCGTCAGAAGCTGCTCCTCGAACTCAAGAACCCGGAGCTGTACCCCGGCATCGAGCGCGAGACCCTCAAGCTCCTGAGCAACGAGGGGTGGCTCGACCAGGCGCACCGCGGCCGACTGGTCGTGCAGAGCTTCAGCGCGGCCAGTCTGCGGACCGTCCACGATCTCAAGCCCGGTGTGAAGACCGGCTTCCTCGGCACCCCCTCCATGGCTGATCTGCACGCGTACGCGGACTTCACCGACCAAATCAACCCGTCGCACACCTCCCTTTCGCGGGCCTATGTCTCCGCGGTCCAGGCCTTCACGGGCCCGCACGGCAAGCCGCTGGAGGTCTGCACCTGGACCGTGAACACCGCGGACGCCGCACGACGGGTCGCCGGGTACGGCGTCGACGGCATCATCACCAACAAGCCGGACGTGGTGCGCGACGCGCTGCGCCGGTAGCGGGCCGGCCGTTCACGCAGGTCGCCGGGTGTTGTCAGTGGCGGCTCGTACGGTGGTGGCATGAACAGCCATGGGCAGGACGAGCAGCGGATCGTGTGGACCGTCGTCGGCACGGACATCGGCCCGCTGCTGCTGGCCGCGACCGACGAGGGCCTGGTCAACGTGGTCTTCCACGCCACCGAGGCGGTCCGCGACAAGGCGCTGGAGCGGCTCGCGTCCCGGCTGGGCACCCCGCCCGTCGAGGCGCCCGGCTCCCCGCTCCTGACCGAGGCGATACGCCAGGTCGAGGCGTACTTCGCGGGCGAGCGGCACGACTTCGAGCTGCCCCTGGACTGGTCCCTGATCTCGGGCTTCAACCGGCAGGTGCTGCGCGAGCTGGCGTCCGGTGTGCGGTACGGCCAGGTCGTCGGGTACGGCGATCTGGCCGGGCGGGTCGGCCAGCCGGGTGCCGCGCAGGCCGTGGGCGTGGCCATGGGCTCCAATCCGCTGCCGGTCGTCGTGCCCTGCCACCGGGTCGTCGAGAGCGACGGCGGCATCGGCGGGTTCGGCGGTGGCCTGGAGACCAAGCGGAAGCTGCTCGCGCTGGAGGGCGTGCTGCCCGAGCCGCTGTTCTGAGGCGCGACCGGCGTTCCTTCTGAAGGTCAGTCGTAATGGCGTGCCTCGAAGACGTTGCCGTCCGGGTCGCGGAAGTAGAAGCTGCGCCGGGCCATTCCGCGGGCGCCGAAGGAGTCGTGGGAGAGGTCCGACACGGGCACCGAGCGTTCCTCCAGCCGGGCGCGGAGTGTCTCGAAATCGTCGGCGGGCAGGGCCACGCAGACATGATTGACGGGGTGGCCCGCACTCTCGGCGGCACCTGGGACCATTTTCATGGAGTCCGCCAGGGTGAGCGGCATGAGGTCGAGGACGGTCTCGTCGTTGAGCCGTACGGAGGGGAAGGACACCGCCCCCGCAGCGAAGTCGGTGAGCCTCACGGGTTCCATGCCCAGGGTCTTCTCGTAGAAGTCGGCCGATGCCACCGGGTCACGCACCCAGAGGACGACATGGTCGAGACGTATCGAGTTGTCCGTCATGCACCCCAGGCTGGTGTCGTCCCGCACAGCCCGCAAGGGTTTGACCGGACGTGCCGGTCGCCAGAGATGAGGGAAGACCGAACGACAGGAGGCAGGCCCGTGGTGCTGGTGGTGTCCGAAGAGGTACGCGAGGCGATTGACGCGCGTCGACCCGTGGTGGCCCTGGAGTCCACGATCATCGCGCACGGGCTGCCGCGGCCGCGCAATCTGCAGGTGGCGCTGGAGCTGGAGGACGCCGTACGGCAGGAGGGGGCCGTACCGGCGACGATCGCCGTACTGGACGGGCGCCCTCATGTCGGCCTGGACAAGCAGCAGTTGGAGCGGGTCGCGAACGAGGACGGGATCCGCAAGCTGGGCCACCGGGATCTGCCGCTCGCGATGGCCGCGGGGGTGAGCGGGGCTACCACGGTGTCGGCCACGGCCCAGCTCGCGGCCCTGGCCGGGCTGGAGGTGTTCGCGACGGGCGGGCTCGGCGGGGTGCACCGGGAGTGGACGACGACCCAGGACGAGTCGGCCGACCTCGGCCTGCTGGCGCGCACACCGATCACCGTGGTGTGCGCGGGCGTGAAGTCCATCCTGGACGTACCCGCGACGCTCCAGCGGCTGGAGACGCTGGGGGTGGCGGTCGCCGGGTACGGCACGGACCGCTTCCCGGGCTTCTACCTGTCCGACTCCGGCCACCCCGTGGAGTGGCGGCTCGACTCCCCCGAGCAGGTGGCGGAGGTCATGCGCGCGCGGGAAGCACTCGGCGCGCCCGGCTCGGCGCTGATCGTCGCCAACCCGGTGCCCGAGGAGGAGCAGCTGGACCCCGGGCTGCACGCGCGCGTGCTCGCAGAAGCGCTTGAGGCCTGCGCGGCGGCGGGAGTCACCGGCCAGGGCGTCACACCGTTCCTGCTGAACCATCTGGTGCGGCACACCGACGGCGCCTCCCTGAGTGCCAACCTGGCGGCGGTGCGCGGAAACGTGCGGCTGGCCGGGCGGATCGCCGCGGCCCGGGCCGGGGCGTGACGACGGACGGGCCCGGCGCCGCCACGGCCGGGCGGGGCGGCGCCCTCCTGGTCGTCGGAGACGTCATCACGGACGTCGTCGCCCGGCACCGGGGGCCGCTCGCCGCGGGTACGGACACGACCGCCGCGATCCGTACGGTGCCGGGCGGGGCGGGGGCCAACGTGGCCTGCTGGGCCGCCCGCGGGGGCGGTGCGGAGGTACGGCTGCTGGGGCGGGTGGGCGCGGACGCGGCCGCGTGGCACGAGCGGGAGCTGGCCGCGTGCGGGGTGCGGCCGCAGCTCGTCGTCGATCCCGAGGCGCCGACCGGGACGGTGATCTGCCTGGTGGACACGGGCGAGGCCGCCGAACGGTCGTTCCTCACCGACAGCGGCGCGGCGCTGCGGCTGGAGCCGGACGACTGGTCGGACGCGTTGCTCGACGGAGTGGCGAGGCTGCATCTGTCGGGCTACCTCCTGTTCTCGGAGCCGAGCCGGGCGCTGGTGGCCGTGGCCATTCGGTCGGCACGCGCGCGAGCGGTGCCGGTGAGCCTCGATCCGGCGTCGGCGGGCTTCCTCCGGGAGCTGGGGGTGGACCGTTTCCTCTCCCTGGTCGAGGGGGTGGACGTGCTGCTGCCGAGCCGGGACGAGGCGTGCCTGCTCACCGCACTGCCCGACGCGGCGGACGCGGCGGCCAAGTTGAGCCGCCACGTCCCCCTGGTGGTGGCCAAGCAGGGGGCCGAGGGGGCGCTGATCGCCCGCTCGGGCACCGTCCACGCCCGCGTGCCCGCCGTAGCGGCCAAGCCCCTGGACACCACCGGGGCGGGCGACGCCTTCACGGGTGCGTTCCTCGCGGCCCTGCTGGCGGGCGCCACGCCCGAGGACGCGGCGGCGGACGGGTGCCGGGCGGGTGCGGTGGCGGTGGAGCGGGTGGGCGGGAGACCACCGGGGCGGGACTGACATCGCTCCGGGCTCGGCCCGCACACCGGTTACCGCTCCCCCATGTCTACGCCTTGCGTCCCCACGCGGAGATCAGCGGGGCCGTGGCCAGGTCCATCGTGCCGGTGGCGACGTTGGCGAGGTGGCGGTCGACGTCCTCGTCGGTGGCGAGGCCCGCCGTGACCAGCTGGTCGCGGATCTGGCGGATCGTGGCCGACTCCAGGGCGGCGCAGGCCGGCGAGGCGAGCGGGAAGTACGCGTCGGCGGCCACCTGACGCAGACCGGCCTCGCGGAGCAGACGCGGAAGGGTGCGGCCGTAGGAGAGGTCGGCACCGCGGTCGGCGAGCAGCCGGCGAAAGCCCTGGCGCAGCCGGTTCGCCAGCTGCTGCTCCGGACCGTGCTCGTCGGGGCAGGTCAGGGGCTGCAGGGCGGGGTCGGCGTCCTCCAGCAGGAGCCGCCCGCCGGGGCGCAGGGACTTGATCATCGACCGCAACGCCCGTTCCCGGTCCGGCACATGGACCAGGACGAGCCTGGCGTGCACCAGGTCGAAACCCTCCCCGGGCGGCTCCTCGGTGCTCACGTCGTGGACACGTACGTCGACCGGCGGACGGCCCGCCGCGGTGAGCAGTGTGGTGTCGATGTCCGTCGCGACGACCTTTCCGGTCGGGCCGACCTTCTTGGCCAGCCAGGACACCACGGACGTGCCGCCCGCGCCGACCTCCCAGCAGCGCCAGCCGGATCCGATGCCGAATCCTTCGATGTGCCGGAAGGTCGTGGGGTCGAAGAGGGTGGCGAAGGCGTCGAAGCGCTCTGCCGCCTCCGACTGCCGGTTGTCGAGGAGATACCCGTCGGTTCGTGTCATGCCGCGATGATCCCAGTTGCCGGGCTTGTCGGAAACGGACGACGCGGCTCCTACGACGAGAAGGCCGACGTCCGTCCGGCGGGCGACCGGCGCGGAGGCCGGCGCCGAGGCCCGCTCGGGCAGTTGTCCACAGGCGGGAACCAAGCGGAACCTCGCCTGTCCACAGGCTCACCCGGCGCTTACGTCGACCTGGCAAACTGGCGCGCCAGGACGCAGCAACGCGTCGCACGGAGGTCCACGCGAGGAGATCCAGATGTCCATGGCAGGGAATCTGCGGAGGGTCACGGGCCTTGGCAGGGTCGGCGGCCTGCGCAAGGTGGCCCGGCTGGCCCGGCGGCGCCCGCGTGTCGACCTGAGCCACCATGCCCGCTCCCCGCTGGGCACCTCGGTGGTCAACTGCGTGACCTACCGGGAGGGCGCCCGCATCCCGGTCGACGGCGATCTGGTCGACACCGTGGAGCGGATGCGCAAGAGCCGTGACGGTTTCGTCTGGCTGGGTCTGCACGAGCCGTCGGACCACGAGTTCGAGGGCATCGCGGACCTCTTCGACCTGCACCCGCTGGCCGTCGAGGACGCGGTCGAGGCCCATCAGCGCCCGAAGGTGGAGCGGTACGGCGAGACGCTGTTCGCGGTGTTCAAGACGGTCTGCTACGTGGAACACGAGGAGCTCACGGCGACGAGCGAGGTGGTCAACACCGGCGAGATCATGGTGTTCGTCGGCGCGGACTTCGTGATCACCGTGCGGCACGGCAGCCACGGATCGCTGGGCCCGTTGCGTGAGGAGCTGGAGTCCGATCCCGGGCAGCTCGCCAAGGGGCCGGCCGCGGTGCTGCACGCGATCGCGGACCATGTGGTCGACGACTATCTGGAGGTCACCGACTCCATGCAGTCGGACATCGACCTGGTGGAGACGGCGGTGTTCGCGGACGACGGCGCGCGGGTCGACCCGGGCCGCATCTACCAGCTCAAGCGTGAACTGCTGGAGCTGAAGCGGGCGGTGGCCCCGCTCAGCCGCCCGCTGGAGGAGCTCTCCACCCGGCCCATCCAGGTCGTCGCCCCGGAGATACAGGCGTACTTCCGTGACGTCTCCGACCATCTGCTGCGCGCCAAGGAGCAGATCGCCGCGTTCGACGAGCTGCTCAACTCGATCCTGCAGGCCCACCTCGCGCAGGTGACGGTCGCGCAGAACGAGGACATGCGGAAGATCACGGCCTGGGCCGCGGTGATCGCGGTTCCGACGATGGTCTGCGGTGTGTACGGCATGAACTTCGAGCACATGCCGGAGCTGCACTGGACGTTCGGCTATCCGTTGGTCATGGGAGTGATAGCCGTCGCCTGCGCTGTGCTGTACCGCGGTTTCCGGCGCAACGGCTGGCTGTGACCGGGATCGTCCGCGGGACGGGTCAGTGGGTGGTGGAAGAGCGCGCGTAGACGCTCTCGGCCCAGCCGGCGATCTGCTCGTCCGTCAGGTGCCGGGCCAGGTCGGCCTCGCTGATCATGCCCACCAGGCGCTTGTTCTCGATGACGGGGAGCCTGCGGATCCGGTGCTCCTGCATCTCGTGCAGGACGTCGGCGACGTCGGCGCCCGCGTCGATCCAACGGGGTGTGCCCTGGGCCATCTCACCGGCGGTGACCTTGGCGGGGTCGCGGCCCACGGCGACACAGCCGATGACGATGTCGCGGTCGGTGAGGATGCCGCACAGCCGTTCGTTCGCGTCGCTGATGGGCAGGGCGCCGACGCCGAGTTCACGCATCAGCTGGGCGGCGCGGTCGAGGGTCTCGTGAGCGGGGATCCACTGGGCACCCCGGTGCATGATCTCTCCGGCGGTGGTCATGGAGTACCTCCCGGTGCCGGACGGCCGGCGCGGCGCGGGCGGCACCGCAAGTCCCGGCGCCCTACATTCTCGCCGCGCCACCGAGGGCCCGCACCCGGAACCCCTCGGTGATGGCGGCCGGGCCCGGGCGGCGATGCCACGGCACTCGGAACGGCCACCGGGTCAGCCGTTCCACGCCGGGTGGCGCGGGTCGTCGGCGCGGACCAGGACGTCGGCCGTACCCGCCGGGTCGGTCTCGTCGGCGTAGCGCTCGTAGGCGGGGAGGGTCCAGTGGTCGCGTTCGGGGGTACGGCGGCGCAGGGCGCCCTCGGAGAGGAGGACGTGGACGGTCAGGTCGAAGGGGAACCAGTGGCGCAGCAGGAGGGGGCCGTGCAGCAACAGGACGCCGCCGGGCGGGAGGTGGACGTAGGCACTGCGCGTGGCGCGGTCGGTGACCGGGTCCCACAGGTCGGGCAGGACCCGGCCGTCACCGCCGGGTTCGAGGGGGCCGAAGACCTCGCGCCAGAGGGCGCCGGTGTCGAACCAGCCGTTGTAGTAGGCCTCCAGGTCGTGATGGCCGTATTCCAGACGGATCGAGGCGGGGCGCAGGAAGCCCTCCACGCCGACGACGAGCGAAGGGCGGCCGCGAACGCGCAGGGCCTCGCCCACCCGTTCGGCGAGTTCGCCCGGCCGTGCTGCCGGGGCGCCGTCGAGGGCGACGCGTGGCCAGGGGCTGCCGTCGGCCGGCTTCAGGTCGAGAAGGCGGTCGGCCAGCCGCTCGCCGAGCCGGTCCCAGGTGATCGCTTCGAGTCGCACAGGGCCATCATGCGGCAGGCGTTGGCCGGGACGGGTGGCGCTGTTCGGCCCGGGGCGGTGAGCGGGTGCGAGGGAGGGTGCCGGGGGATGAACCTCTCATGACAGGCCTCACGACTCCCCCGGCCCGTGGCGGGCCCCTTGTCGTCCAGCCGTTGCGGCGACGGCACTGCGCGGAGTGCCGGGGCGGGCCGTTGCCGCTGCTCGTCATGGAGGGCGGGGCGCCGCGGTGTCTCGACTGCTCCGACCTCGGGCACCTGGTGTTCCTGCCGCGCGGGGACACGGCGCTCACGCGTCGGTCGCGGGAGGAGAGCGCGCTCTCGGCGGTCGTCGTGCGGTTCAACCGGCGCAAGGGGCGCTACGAGCGGCAGGGCGTCCTCGTCGACGAGGCGGGGCTGGCGCGGGCCGAGGCGCGGTGCCTCGCCGACGCCGAGGCCCGACGGCGGCGCCGAGCCCGGGACGCGCGGCGGCGGGCGGTGGAGGACGTGCGGTTCACGGAGGCGTTCGCCGCGGAGATACGGCGGCTGTTTCCGGGATGCCCTGACGAGCGGGCTCGGGCCATCGCCTCGCATGCGTCCCTGCGGGGCAGCGGGCGGGTGGGGCGGAGCGCGGCCGGGCGGGCCTTGTCGGAGGGGGCGGTGGTGTCGGCGGTGGTGGCGTCCGTACGGCATGTGGACACGCCGTACGACGCGTTGCTGATGAGCGGGGTCGCGCGGCACGAGGCACGGCGGCGGATCTCGGGGCGGGTGGAGGCGGTGCTGAGGGGGTGGCGAGATCCGGGGGTGGCGCTGCGGGAGGAGGCGGGCTGACGCCCCCCGGCACCCGGCCGCTCGGCACGGCCGGACTGCCCGCCCCCGACCCCGCCCCCGGCGCCGGCCGCCACAACCGGACTGACAACCCCGGTCCCACGCCGCCCACCACCACCGGACCACCCGACCCCAGCCCCACGCCGCCCACCACCACCGGACCACCCGACCCCAGCCCCACACCGCCCACCATGGCCGGACCACCCGACCCCAGCCCCACACCGCCCACCATGGCCGGACTGACAACCCGGCGCCGGTTCCTCGGCACCGCGCCCCTCGTCGCCGAACTGAGCGAGGGCCGCTTGGCCGGTGTCGGCCGCTTCGCCATCGGAACCCCGGCCCCGCCCCCACCAACCCCACCCCCTCCACCCCACCCGCCCCGCCGTCGCACTCGTCTGCCGTCGTCGCGGTGGGCGAGGGGTGTGGAGGGCGTGTGGGGGTGGACGTCTGGTTATGGGGGTGCGCGGAGTGACCATGGTTCGAGGGGTGGGGACGGGATTGACTGGTGGGGACGGGTGGTGCTCGGCCGGAAGCGGGAGACGGTGTCGCGATGATTGATGGGCCTTACTTCGTGCTGGTCGTGCTGGGGGTGCTCGGGACCGGCCTGGTGGCCGGGGTGTTCTGCGCGTTCTCGGCGTTCGTGATGAGGGGGCTCGCCGCGTTGCCGCCCGCGCAGGGCGTCGCCGCGATGAACGCGATCAATGTGAGCGCGGTGCGGCCGCCGTTCATGGCCGTGTTCGCGGGCTCAGCCGTGCTGTGCTCGGTGATCGCGGTGGTGACGTTCGTGCTGTGGCCGGACGAGGGGACCGTGGAGCTGCTGGTGGGCAGCGCGCTGTATCTGTTCGGCTCGTTCGGGCTGACGATGGTGGCGAACGTGCCCCGCAACGACGCCCTGCTCAAACTGGACCCGGGCACGCCGGAGGCTGCGTCGTACTGGCCGACGTACGTACGCGAGTGGACGGCGTACAACCACGTCCGCGCGATCGCCTCGGGCGCGGCGGCGCTGGCGTACGTGCTGGCCCTCACCTGAGTCCTGGAAAGCGCTGTCGTGGCGGCTCACCGGCACTCTGCGCGGGTGGCCGATGAGTCGTATCGTGGCCGAAAGAAGTTCCGCAGAAGAGCCGCCCGCGAGCAAGGAAGACGGCCATGGCGGATCCCAAGGGATTCATGACGACCCCTCGTCAGGACTGGCCCCGCAGGCCGGTCGAGCAGCGGGTCCGGGACTGGGACGAGGTGTACGTCCCCGGAGCGCTGCTGCCCATCATCACCCAGCAGGCGGATCGCTGCATGGACTGCGGGATCCCGTTCTGCCACGACGCCTGTCCGCTGGGGAATCTCATCCCCGAGTGGAACGACCTGGTCTCGCGGGAGGACTGGCGGCAGGCCGCCGACCGGCTCCACGCGACGAACAACTTCCCCGAGTTCACGGGGCGGTTGTGCCCGGCGCCGTGCGAGGCGGGGTGTGTGCTCGCCATCAACCAGCCGGCGGTCACCATCAAGAACGTCGAGGTGGCCGTCGCGGACCGGGCCTGGGAGCTCGGGTTCACGCCCCCGCGGCCGCCGGACCGGCTGTCGGGGCGGACCGTCGCGGTGATCGGGTCGGGGCCGACGGGGCTCGCCGCGGCGCAGCAGTTGACGCGGGCGGGCCACACGGTCGCCGTCTACGAGAAGGACGACCGGCTCGGCGGGCTGATGCGGTACGGCATCCCCGAGTTCAAGATGGAGAAGCGCCATCTGGACCGGCGGATCGAGCAGATGCGGGCCGAGGGGACGAAGTTCCGTACGTCCACGGCGGTCGGGCGGGACATCGGGGCGGCGGAGCTCAGGACGCGGTACGACGCGGTGGTGATCGCCACGGGGGCCACGGCGTGGCGTGAACTGGACGTGCCGGGGCGGGAGTTGACCGGCGTCCAACAGGCCATGGAGTACCTGCCGTTGGCCAACCGGGTGTGCGAGGGGGAGCTGGCGAAGTCCCCGATGTCGGCCGCCGGGAAGCATGTCGTGATCGTGGGCGGGGGTGACACGGGGGCCGACTGCCTGGGGACGGCGGTGCGTGAAGGGGCCGCCTCCGTGACCCAGTTGGACATCTACGCCCAGCCGGGGGGTGAGCGGGACGAGGATGTCGAGCCGTGGCCCACGTATCCGAAGATCTACCGCTTGTCGGCGGCGCACGAGGAGGCCCGGGACCTGCGGACGGCGCCTGCGGCCGACGCGGACGCGCGGTTGTTCGCGGCGTCCACCCTGCGCTTCACCGGGGACGCGGACGGGCATGTGCGGTCACTGCATCTCGTCGAGGTGGACGCGGCGCGCCGGCAGGTCGAGGGCACGGGACGGACGCTTCCCGCCGACCTCGTGCTGCTGGCGCTCGGGTTCTCCGGGCCGGATCGCGGGGACGGGCTTGTGGAGCAGCTGGGGCTGGAGATGGAACCCCGGGGGACGGTCGCCCGGGACGCGGGGTTCGGCACGAACGTACCCGGGGTGTTCGCCGCGGGCGACGCCGCTCGGGGGCAGTCCTTGATCGTGTGGGCGATCGCGGAGGGGCGGGCGGTCGCGGCGGCGGTCGACCGCTATCTGACCGGGAGTTCACGACTGCCGGCACCGATCGGACCGTACGACCGGCCGATGACGGTATAGGGCGACGAGGGGACCCCCTGGCCGTTCAAGCCCCCGGCTGTTCAAGCCCCCGGCTGTTCAAGCCCCCGGCCGTCCAGGCCCCCCGGCCGTTCAAGCCCCCGGCCGTTCAAGCCCCCCGGCCATCCAGGCCCCCTGGCCCTTCATCCCCGCTCGTCCGTCCCCGCCACCTTCGCCGTCGCGAGAGCCACCCTGTTCCACGTGTTGATCGTGAGGATCAGGGACAGTACGTGGGCCAGTTCCTGCTCGTCGAAGCAGGCCGCGGCCTGCGCGTAGACGGCGTCGGGGACTCCCCCGTCGGCCACCAGCGTCACCGCCTCCGTGAGGGCGAGGGCCGCCTGTTCCTTCTCCGTGAAGAAGTGGCGGGCCTCTCGCCAGACCGGGACCATGTGGAGGCGGTCCTCCGACTCACCGGCCTTGCGGGCGTCGTTGGTGTGCATGTGGAGGCAGTACGCGCAGTGGTTGAGGTGGGAGGCGCGGATCTGGATCAGTTCGACGAGGGCGGGGTCCAGGCCCTCGCGGGCCGCCGCGTCGAAGCCGACCAGGGCCCGGAACACCTTCGGGGCGGCCTTCGCGAGGTTGAGTCGAGCGGTACCGGTCGGGTGCGTGGTCGTCGTCGTCATGTGATCAATCTACGGGCCGGAAAGACCGGCTGTAGGGTGCATTTCCATGGCGGAATCGTGGGTCAATTACGCGGAGCGGATCGGCTCCGACCTGCACTTGGAGCTCTCCGGGCCGGGGAGCAAGCGGGCCGCGCTGATCGGGGCGCTGCGTGAGGCCGTGCGCAGCGGGCGGCTCGCCCCCGGCACCCGGCTGCCGCCGTACCGCTCGCTCGCCGCCGACCTCGGCGTCGCCCGCAACACGGTGGCCGACGCCTACGCCGAACTCGTCGCCGAGGGCTGGCTCACCGCCCGCCAGGGCTCCGGCACCCACGTCGCCGAACGGGCCCGGCCGCTCCACACCGCCGTACCCCCGAAGGCACCCGCGCAGCCTCCACGCGCGCGTGCCCCGCGCCTCGGCAGGGCAGCCGGCCACGACCTCCGCCAAGGCACCCCCGACGCCTCCTCCTTCCCCCGCTCCGCCTGGCTCGCCTCCTACCGCCGGGCCCTCCACCAGGCCCCCAACGAGGTCTTCGGCCCCGGCGACCCCGCCGGGCGGCCGGAGCTGAGAGCGGCGCTCGCCGTATACGTCGCACGCGCGCGTGGCGTGCGCACGGAGCCGAACCGGATCGTCATCTGCTCCGGGTTCGCCCACGCCCTGCGCCTGCTCTTCGAAAGCGGAAGCGGCAGCGGAAGCGGCAGCGGCGGCGGCGGAGACGGACCGATCCTGCGCGGCCCGCTCGCCGTCGAGGCGTACGGACTGCCTTTCCACCGCGAGCTGCTCGCGGCCGAGGGCGTGCGGACCGTGCCGCTGCCCCTCGACGAACACGGCGCGCGCGTCGACCAGTTGGCCCGTGAGCGGGCCGTACTGCTCACGCCCGCGCACCAGTTCCCCACCGGCGGTCCGCTGCACGCCGAGCGCCGGGCCGCGGTGGTCGACTGGGCACGCGCGCGTGGTGCGGTGGTGCTGGAGGACGACTACGACGGGGAGTTCCGCTACGACCGCAAGCCCGTCGGGGCGCTGCAGAGCCTCGATCCCGAGCGGGTGATCCTGATCGGCTCGGTCAGCAAGAGCCTGTCGCCCGCGGTGCGGCTGGGGTGGATGGTGCTGCCCGAGCGGTACGTCGGCGGCGTGCTCGCGGCCAAGGGCGAGCGGGAGGCCTGGGCGAGCGTGCTCGACCAGCTGGCCCTCGCCGACCTGATCGTCTCCGGGGCCTACGACCGTCACGTACGGCGGATGCGGCAGCGCTACCGCGGCCGCCGGGACCGGCTCGTCGCGGCGCTGGCGGAGCGCGCGCCGCACATCGAGGTCAGCGGGGTCGCGGCGGGTCTGCACGCGGTGCTGCGGCTGCCGCCGGGCACCGAGCGGTCCGCCGTCCAGGCGGCGGTCCGGCAGGGGGTGGCGCTCGACGGGCTCGCGGAGTTCCGCCACCCGGACACGGACCTGCCGGCCCACGACGGCCTGGTCGTGGGGTACGCGACGCCCTCCGAGCATGCCTACGCAGCCGCGCTGGAGGCGCTGTGCGGGGCGCTGCCGCCGGGCCGGACGCAGGCGTCGTAGGACATCGGCACCCGAACATGCGGCACGCGGGCATGCGGCACCCGGACACGCGGCACCCGGACATGCCGGTGCCGGCGTCCAGGAAGTGACGGACGCCGGCACGGACGAGCCGGTGGGGGGAGCGGTGCCTCTACATCCGCGCGGGGTGGGGCTCGGTGGTGTCGATCTCAGCCATGAAGTGAATTACCCATCCAAGTGAGCACGTGGGTCAGGAGAGCAGGAAGTCGGCCACCCCCGCCTTCGCGCCCTCGATGAACGCCGTCATCTCGTCGGTGGTGTAGATCAGCGCCGGTCCGTCCGGATCGGTGGACTGGCGGAGGGCGATCCGGCCGTCGGCGAGTTTCATCGCCTCCAGGCAGTTGCCGCCGTTGCCGCCGCTCCACGGCTTGTGCCAGCCTTCGCTCCCCAGCTCCCGGGCGGGCATGCCGTTGTAGACGGGCCGGCGTGGCTTGATGCGGTTCATTCACAGCTCCTTGCGGAGATCCCGGAGGATCTCCTTCGTGCGATGTGCCGTAGCGGCCTGCGCCGCCATGCGGTCCATGACCTCGAGGTGGGTCGCCACCTCGACACGCGCGTCCAGATAGATCGCGCCGGTCAGGTACTCGCTGTAGACCATGTCCGGAAGTTCGGGCACGGCGAATCGGAAGAGCACGAAGGGCCCGTACGTCCCCGGGTGCGGCCCGCTTGCGAACGGGGCGACCTGGAGCGTCACGTTGGGCAGCTTCGTCGCCTCGAGCAGTTTGTCGATCTGGGCACGCATCACCTCCGGACCGCCGACGGGGCGGCGCAGCACGGTTTCGTCCATGACCACCCACAGGCGGGGCGCGTCCTGACGGGTGAGCAGTCCTTGCCGTTCCATGCGCAGGGCGACATGGCGCTCGATGTCCTCGGGGCTGGTCTGGCCGATGGCGCCCGAGCGCAGGACGCCACGCGCGTAGTCCTCGGTCTGGAGCAGTCCGGGCACGAAGTGCGGCTCGTACTCGCGGATGAGAGAGGCCGCGCCCTCCAGGCTGACGTGCATGGAGAACCAGCCGGGCAGCACGTCGTGGAAGCGCTGCCACCAGCCGGGGCGGTTGGCGTCCTCGGCGAGCTGGACGAAGTCCTCGGCCTCCTGGTCGCCGACGCCGTAGGCCTTCAGCAGGAGCTGGAGGTAGGGGATCTTGAGACCTACCTCGGCCATCTCCATCCGGCGGACGGTGGCGGGGGCGACGCGCAGGATGCGGGCGGCCTCCTCACGCTTGAGCCCGGCGCGTTCCCGCAGGTCCAGCAGGCGCCTGCCGAGGACGACCTGGCCGACCGTCGGCGCGGACCGCGGTTCGCTCACGCTCCACCTCCACTGAGTCGTCTACGGGCGTCGAAGTCCTGTACGGGCGTCACGGCCACCGCACGCCGACAGGCCAGCGGCGCCATTCGAAGACCTGTTTCGAAGATCTGTACGGATACAAATGCGGATACAAAACCGCTGCGTACGGATCTCCGGTGATCCCAACTGGCGCCGCTCGACCTGCTTGTTGCGAGCAGTGTGCCACGCGCTTCCACCGCGCCACACAGCACTCTGCATTTTTCAGAGTGACACTTGCCAAGTGTTCACGACGGGGCGATAGTGGCAAGCGTGATTCCGTCCCCGCCCTTAGGAACAGACGCAGCCGAAGACCGCCCCCAGGGTCTCGGTGCCGCCGCGGGAGCAGGCCTCCACAGGGCCGCTGCCCGGCGCCGGTTCCGTTTCGAGCTGGCCGCGCATCCGGGTTCCCCCGCGCAGGCCAGACGCCTGACGAGGGCGCGGCTGACCCATTGGTCGGTCTGTGAGGACACCTGCGACTCGGCCGCCCTGGTGGTCTCCGAGCTGGTCACCAACGCCATCGTGCACACCGCGAGCAGCCATGTGGTCTGCGAGCTGCACGACGATGACGACCTGGTGCGCATAGCCGTACGCGACCAGGGCTGCGCGCCGGGTGAGCCGCACCCGTCCCCGCAGCGCGGCGAAGAGGAGCACGGCAGGGGACTGCTCCTCGTCGACTCCCTCTGTCACGCGTGGGGTGCCCATGAGCACGGGCCCGGGCTGCTGGTCTGGGCGGAGCTGCCGCGCAAGGCGGACGAGCCCCGCGAGGACACCGGCCCGCGCAACGACCTGGGCTGGGGATCCCGCCCGAAGCCGCTTCCCTCCGAGGGGCCCGGCCGGGGGGACGAGGCCGAGGAGCATCACCGAGCGGAGCCCGACGCGGAAGCCCGCGACCACGGAGCGGGGGGCGCGGACGCATGGGCGTGAGGAGCGGGCCCGGCGGCCAGGTGCTGACCCTGGACTCGCTGGTCCGCCTCGGACGCGGGCTGCGCGCGCCGGGGGCGCCCGGGACACCGCACAGGCTGGTCGTGCCGGAGGGGATGACGGTACCGCTGGGCTGTGACGCGGTGGGGGTGCCGCTGCTGTTGAGCAGACAGCTGGTCTCCCGGCTGCCGCGCGTCGGGTGTGTGTACGCCGATGACACGCACTGGTGGTGGCTCGTTCCCGCCGACTCCGACTACGCGCTCGAGTGGCCCGCGCCCGCCCAGTACGCCACCGGGGCGGTTGTTCCGGACGCCCCGGTGGTGCCGTCCCTCGTCCGCCGGGGTGAGGGGACGCTGCCCTATACGCCGCCGATACCGTTGTACCTGGCCCTGTGCCGGCTGACGGGGACCACTCCCGGTTGGTCCCGGCCGGTCAGTTCGGCCGGATAGGCCGGCCGTCCCGCGCGTGCGGCCGAGTCGGGACCGACCGCGCGCGAGGCGCAGCCGCACGGGAGATTCCGCCCCGCGCCCGCGAGGCGCAGCCGCACAGGAGATGCCGCCCCGCGCCCCTTCTCGGTCGCGTCGTACGCCCGCGTGTTCTCCCTGTTCCCTTCTGCGCCCTCCCCCCGTGCGGCCCGCCCCGCCATAGTTGCCCCGTCCACGATCGGGGGAGGTCCACGGTGGGGAAACGACCGGACGCGGAGCGACCCGGGGTCTCCGAGTCGGAGCAGCTGCTCTTCGGCGGGCCCCTGCGGTACGACATGGGGTGGAACACCCATGCCGACGCGTTTCTGGAGCTGGGCTTCCGGGCCATGGTGGTGCGGCTGCCCGCTCTGCTGTCGGCCAGTTTCCGCCTGGCCTGGCAGGCCGACCGGCCGGCCGCCCGGATCGTGCTGGTCGCCGAGGTCGGCCGGGGCCTCGCGCAGGCGGTGAGCCTGCTCGCCGTCAACAGTGTGCTGGGGCGCCTGATGGGCGGGGGCGCGCTGGAGGACCGGCTGCGGGGAGCCGTGCCCGCGCTGGTGACGATGGCCGCCGTCATGCTCGTAGGGGCGCTGCTGCGGGCGGCGTCGACATACGCCACGGGACGCCTCGAACCCAAGGTGGAGCGGGTGGCCACCGAGCGGTATCTGGAGCGGGCGGCCACCGTGGAGCTGGCCGCGATCGAGGACCACGCCTTCCACAAGCTGCTGGACACCGCCCAGTACGGAGCCTCCTCGGCCCGCCGGATGATCTCGTTCGCCACCCGGGTGGTGAACGCGATGATCTCGCTGATCACGGCGGCGGGCGTGCTGACCGTGCTGCACCCGGCGCTGCTGCCGCTGCTGGTCACGATGACGATCCCGAGCGGATGGGGCGCGCTGACGATCGCGCGCCGCCAGTACGAGTCCTTCCACACCTGGGTGCAGCACGCGCGGGCGGGCCGGCTGCTCGGCGCGCTGCTGATCGAGCCTGAGGCGGCGCCGGAGATCAGGGTCCACGGGGTGGGCCCGTTCCTGCTCAGGCACTACCGCGCCATGGCGGAGACGGCGGAGGCGGAACAGGCCCGGCTGGCCCGGCTGGCGGCCCGCACCGGGCTGATCGCGGCCACCTGGACGGGCCTCGCGACCGTGGCGACGTACGCGACACTCGGCGCACTGCTGCTGGGGGGCGCGATGGCGCTGTCGGTGGCCGGCACGGCCGTGATCGCCGTGCGCACGGGCTCGCAGAGCCTGAACACCCTGGTCGTCGAGATGAACGCGTTGCACGAGGAGGCCCTGTTCGTGGGCGACCTCCAGCGGCTCTACCGGGAGGCGGCCCAGTGGGCGATCCCGGAGGGCGGGGCCGCGCTGCCCGACGATCCGGGTGAGATCCGCTTCGAGAACGTCAGCTTCACCTACCCGGGTGACGCGACCCGGCCCGCGCTCGACGACGTGACGCTCAGCCTGCCGCTCGGCAGGATCGTCGCGCTGGTCGGGGAGAACGGCTCCGGGAAGACCACCCTGGTGAAGCTGCTCGCCGGTCTCTACACCCCCGACGGGGGCCGGATCCTGTGGGACGAGGTGGACGCGGCGCACGCGGACCGGCGGCTGCTGGCCGAGCGGGTGGCGATGGTCGCCCAGGACTTCAAGCGGTGGCCGTTCACCGCCCGCGTCAATGTGGCGGTGGGCCGCTCCTCGGCACCGCTGACCGACGAGCGGGTGTCCGGCGCGGTCGCGGAGGCCGGCGCCGGGGAGGTGCTGGCCGATCTGCCGCGCGGCCTGGACACGCTGCTGGCCCGCAACTTCAGCGGCGGCCACGAGCTGTCCGGCGGCCAGTGGCAGCGGCTCGGCATCGCCCGGGCCGCCTACCGCAGGGGCCGCATCCTGATCGTGGACGAGCCGACGGCCGCCCTGGACGCCCGGGCCGAGCTGGAGGTCTTCGAGAAGATCCGCGCCCTGGCCGGCACCGGCCAGACGGTCATCCTGATCACCCACCGGCTGGCGTCCGTACGCCACGCGGATCTGGTGCACGTGCTGGAGCAGGGCCGGCTCGTGGAGTCGGGCACGCCCGACGAGCTCCTGGCCTCCGGCGGTGTCTACGCGGAGCTGTACTCGCTCCAGGCCGAGCAGTTCACGGCAAGGGTGCCCGCCAAGGAGGCGGGCTGACCTCATGCGACGGCGTCGGCCGCTGCCTCTCCACTGCGGACGATCACCAGGAACGTGTCCGACGCGAGGTCCATGACGACCTCCGCCTGCAGTCCCTCAAGACGCCTCGCCTGCGCGAACTCCTCCGCCGGCCACGATCCGCGCGGCCCGCCAGCGGGAAAGCGTTCGAGCACTGTTCGCCCGTTCACCACCCTGCACCTCCAGAAAGCGTGTGCTCACCCGTAGGAGCACTTGTAGGAGTTAACGCCTTCCGGGGCCGGAAAGCCTCGGTGAGTTGCCGTACTGAGACGTAGTTGACACGAGTTCAGCGCGAAGCGTGAGAGTTTGATTACTCAGCGGTTACTTCGGTTGCTCTCTGTGTCAGTCCTCGTACTCATCGTGATACCTGATGCGTGCACTGCCCGCAGGCGCCCCAAGAGCCGACGCACGCCCCTTGGGTTCCTCCCACTCCTCCTGCCGGCCCAGTGCGGTGAGGTCGAGGAAGCTGGTGGTCGAGCCGAGTCCATCGAGGCCGCGCTCATAGGCCGAGTAGGTGTGGAAGACCCGGTCGCGGTCGCGCAGGAAGCAGCTGACGCCGGGCCGCTCCGTCCACTCCCCCTCGTGTTCCAGGGTGACCTCGAAGTCGTGGTTGAAGTCGCCGCCGTACGACGAGTACCAGGGCACGGTCCACCCCATCCGCGCCTTGAACGGCAGGATCTTCGTGTACGGCGCTCTCGACACGGCCGCGAAGGTCGTGCCCCGTGCCTTCAGATGGGCCAGATGTCCGATCTGGTCCAGGAAGGCGGAGCAGCTGCGGCAGCCCGCGTCCCACTCCGGGGCGAACATGAAGTGGTATACGACGAGCTGGGCGCGCCCCTCGAAGAGGTCGAGCAGGGAGGCCTTGCCGTCGCCGCCCTCGAAGAGGTACTCCTGCTCCACCTCGACCATGGGCAGCCTGCGCCGCTCGGCGTTGAGGGCGTCGCGCGCCCGCGTGGCCGCCTTCTCCCTGAGCAGCAGCTCCGCGCGCGCGGCGCGCCATTCGTCCCGCGAGACGATCTCCGGTAGCGCCATGGGGTCCCTCCTGTGCAACGGTCCGTCCGGGGTGGTGACCGTGGGGAGGGGCGGAACTCATCGGTGCCGGGGAAGATTCCGGGACGATGCCTGACGGAGTCAGGTGCCGCCGTCGACGTCAGCCCGACGGGGGCGCGATCACGGACCGCCCGACTCGGTGACGCCCTGGGCGACCTGGCCGACCACGTCCGCGACTCCGTGCCCGAACGCGGTGGGAGCGATCAGGATGCCGAAGACCAGCACGATGGCCACGGTCAGCTTCTCGTCGTTGCGGCTGCGCGCCTCCGTTCGCCGGCGCAGTCGCACGATGATGATGACAGCGAGCAGTACGGCGACGTCGATCGTCAGTTCCACCCGGCCGGCCCTCCCCGTCAGACAGGTGTGCTCCGGCTTTCATATGTAGCGTGAACCGACCTGGCACGACCGCCCGGTCACCGGCGGTTGGCGTCAAAGTGCCTCTCCGCGACCGGATTTCAGGTCTTGTAGTCCTGGATCCGCCGGCCATGACTCCGGTCGAGCAGCGCGGGCATCCGCTCCCCCAACTCCCGTACCACCGCGCCGACATCGATCGTCAGCAGCTCGCGGTCCCGCATCAGGACCCGGCCGTCGACGATCGTCGTGCGGACGTCGGAGGAGCGGGCACTGTGGACGAGGGTCGCGGCGAGATCGTGCACGGGCTGGGTGTGCGGGCCGGTGAGGTCGACCAGGATGATGTCGGCGCGGCGGCCGGGCGCGATGCTGCCGACGACGTCACCGAGTCCGACCGCGCGGGCGCTCTGGAGGCTCGCGTGGTGCAGTGCCTGACGGGATGTCAGCCAGCGGGGGTCGCCGGTGGTGGACTTCTGGATCAGCGCGGTCAGTGCCATCGACTCCCATACGTCGAGGGAGTTGTTGGAGGCGGCCCCGTCCGTGGCGAGTCCGACGGGGATGCCGATGTCGTGCAGGGCGCGGACGGGCGTGGTGGTGGGCCAGGCGAACTTGAGGTAGCCGCGCGGGGCGGTGGCAACGGCCGTACGACCGGCGGCACTTGCCAGGAGAGGCAGGTCGCGGTCGAGGATGCCGCTGCCGTGCGCGATCAGGACGTCGGTGTCGAGGATCCCGGTGCGCCGCAGCACCTCGATGGGCGTGACCCCGTGCCGGGCGAGGCTGGTCTCGGCCTGGTCGCGGTTCTCGGAGGCATGGAGGTGCACGGGGAGGCCGTGCTCCTGGGCGAGCGAGGCGGTCGCGGCGAGGTCGGTGTCGTCCACGGTGTAGGGCGCGTGCGGGGCGAGGGCCGTGGTGATGCGGCCACCGGCCGCGCCCCGGTGCCGTAGGGCGAACTCCAGGGATTCCTCCCGTCCTTGAGGCCCCTGCGAGGAGAAGTAGGCCTGGCCGAGGTGCGCCCGGATCCCGCACTCCTCGACGACCGCGGCGACGGCGTCCATCGAGAAGTAGTGGTCGGCGAAGCAGGTGACACCGCCCCGGATCATCTCGGCGCAGGCCAGCCGGGCCCCCGACTCCACATCTCTTCCGGTGAGGTTGGACTCGATCGGCCAGACGACGTCGTTGAACCACTCCTCGGTCGGCAGATCCTCGGCGACCCCGCGCAGGGCGACCATGGGCGCGTGGGTGTGGCAGTTGACGAGCCCGGGAAGGGCGATCTGCCCCCGCGCGTCGACGCGCTCCGCCGCGGGCAGTTCCTCGGCCTGCGCACTGCTGGTCACCGACTCGACGACACCGTCCCGTACGACGATCGCGGCGTCCCGCACGAACCCGACCCGTTCTTGATCGTCGTGCGTCAGCACGGTGCACCGGGTGATGATGAGACCTGCGGGAGAAGGCGTCATACAGGCACCGTACGACGCGGTCGTGCCCTCGCAGTGGGTCAACCGCGCATCCCGTCGCCGCTCTGTCGCGGCGGCGCCGGCGCAGGCACCCTGGCCTCACCACCGCTCGTCGTACGCCTTCCGGAAGGGATCCGGCATGCTCGTCGGCACCTGGAACGTGGAGAATCTGATGCTGCCGCGCAGCGGCGACGGCGCACCGAGGACCGAGGCCGAGTACGAGGCGAAAGTGGAGGCCCTGGCCTCCGTGATCACCGCGCTCGACCCAGCACTGCTGGGCGTCCAGGAGGTCAGGCAGGAGGAGACGCTCGCCGATCTGGTCAAGGCGATCGGCGGGGAGTGGCACATCGCGCTGTCCCGGTACGCGGACCACAGGGGCATCCGCGTCGGCTTCCTCAGCCGTACCCCGCTGCGGATCCGGCGCGACACCCATGTCCTCGCCGAGGGTCTGCACCCCGTGCAGGGCCACGACGGCACAAAGCCGGACCCGCACGACCGGCAGACCAGCCGCGGCTTCCTCGCGGTGGAGACCGACACCGGGGACGGACCGCTCCAGGTGGCCGTCGCCCATCTCAAATCGAAGCTGCTGTCGTATCCGGGCCCCGGGGACAAGAGCCGCTTCCAGCCGCACGACGAGGCCGAACGGGCCCGCTTCGGCGCCTACGCCCTCTACCGGCGGGCGGCCGAGGCGACGACCCTGCGCGCCGTCGCGGACTTCCTGCTCGAAGGCGCCGGAACCGAACGGGACGTGATCGTCCTCGGCGACATGAACGACGTGGTGAACGCCGCCACCACACAGATCCTGCTCGGGCCGCCCGGCTCCGAGCTCGACAAACCGCGCGCCTTCCTCGAGCCCGACCGCGGCGATCCGTTCCGGCTGTGGGACATCGCCCCGTGCATACCCGAGAAGCGCCGCTTCTCCCGCGTGAGCTTCGGCCGCGCCGAACTGATCGACCACGTCCTGGTCAGCCACCGGCTGGCCCGCCGTATCGGGGAGGCGGGGACGGGTCTGCCCGAGCAGCGGGACGACGCCCTCGAACTGCCCTCGGTGGACGAGGATCCGATGAGGCGGGTCGGGACGCCCGGCTCCGACCACGCACCGGTGTGGGTGCGCTTCACCTCCTAACCGGCAAGCGGCACTTCCGGCAGCCGGACCCCCACGCGCCCGTGTCCCTCGTCAAGTCGCCCGAGTTCGTCGAGGAGTTCACCGAGCCGCCGGACCTGCTCCGGGGCGAGCCGCCCGGAGTCGTCGAGGTGGACGGCACACGCGGTGGTGGTGTCGACGATCCGTTCGAGCACGGCGACGATCTCGTCGGCGCCCTCCGAGTGCCGGGCGAGTGCGGGGAGTTCGGCGGCGGCGAGGGCGATGGCAGTACGGGCCTCGGCGAGCGCGCGGTAGGCCTCACGGCGGAGGGTCCAGCGCAGGGCGCGGGAGTCCTCCGTGGGGGTGCCCCCGGTGGGGATGCCTCGTACGGCGGACCCGGCGGCCCGGGGAACAAGCCGCTCGGTCTCCCGCAGGACATGCGTGAGGTACGCCTCCGCCGCCCTGCCCGCCGCGGTCAGCCGGGACCGTACTGCCCCGCCCCGCTGCCCCGGCATCGGCAGGTGGCCGACGATCAGCACGATGGCGCAGGCGAGCAGGGTCTCGGTGATCCGGCTGACGGAGGCCTGCGGCTCGCCGCCCACCATCACCAGCGCCAGGACGAGAACCGTGACGACGGCCGTCTGCGCGGCGAAGTGCCGGGTGGCCACGGGGATGAGCGCCCCGCTGACGGCGACGAGCGCGACGAGTCCCTCGGGCCGCGGCAGCACCAGTGCGAACCCGGCGAAGACCAGCGCGCCGAGGACGGTCCCGGCGGCCCGGCACAGCACCCGGGAGGCGAGGGGTCCCAGGTCGGGCTTGACGAGGAAGACGGCGGTGGCGGGCAGCCAGTACCAGTGCGCGTGCTCCCCGTACCAGTGGGAGTGGTGCAGGGCCTGTGCCACGGCGGCGCTGGCCCCGAAGCAGAGGGCGACCCGCAGCCCGTACTCCCGCCCGCCGGCCCCGAAGGCTGACCGCAGCAGGTCCCGGGCGGTGCGCCGGCGCGTGTGCAGGTCCCCGCCCCGGCCCCGGTCGAACGCCTCGGCGGCCCGCAGCAGCGCGTCGTCGAGCGCCCGCAGCGCGGGCCCCGACCGGCCGGGCGCGGGCAGCGGCCCGGTGTGCGTGTTCTCCCGTACGGCGGCGGCGAGCCGCCGGGGCCCCGCGGACGCCCGCCCGGGCACCGCTTCCTCCGCCCAGGCGAGCGCGGTGGCGGCCTCGGCGAGCGGCAGCGCGGCGGCGTACTGCGCGTGCAGCCGCCGCTCGGCGGCCGAGCTGGCGTACCGCCGCAGCCGGGGCCCGGTGAGCGCGTCCTGCGCGTGATCGAGGGCGGCGGTGAGCGCGACGCGCCGCGAGGTGGCGCTCTCGGTGCCCACGGCGTCGAGAAGGGCGGCGACGGCGTCGTACACCTCGGCGACGGCCTCCCGCTCCCCGTCGAACCGGAAGTCACCGGCGAGGCCGCCGGGGGTGGGCAGCGCGAGCCGCAGCACGAGCAGCCAGCAGGCCCCGCCGAGATAGGCGACGGCCCGCAGCCACCCTTCCTCCGGCAACGGCATGCCCGCCCCGATCGCCGACGCGACGAGCAGCTGCGTGCCGGCTCCGGAGGCGACGGGCCCGACCGCGCTGACGCCACCGGCGACCAGCCCGACGAGGGTGAGGAGCACCGTGAGGCTCACGGCCCCCATGTACTCCCCCGCATACGTCCCCACGGCCATCCCGACCGCTCCGGCGAGCGCCGGCACCCCGATCCGCTTCACGGAGACCCGTCGGCTGCCGGGCCGGTCGTTGATCCCGGCCAGCATGGCGGCGATGGCGGCGACGACCCCGAGCGAGGTCTGCCCGACGAGCACCGCGGCGAGCAGGATGGGCCCGGCGGACAGGGCCCCGCGCACGACCGCGTTCCAGGGGATCGGCCCCCGCTGGGCGCGGAGGGCGTGAGCGAGCCAGGGCGGTAGGTGCATCCGTGGGGCGGGGCGGGACACAGGGCTCCTGTCGTCTGGGGGAGGCGGGGGTGTGCCTTCGGGCGACGGTGGCCGGGCGTTGGGCTGTGCTCTCCACGGTAAGTCCCGTTCCTGGACGGGCCGGGACGCTTGTGTTACCCCCGTGTGACGATGTGTGCAGGAGCCACGTTCTTTATGAACGCAACCCGGGAAGTGGACTGCCGCAGGCACTACGGCCGCTCAGCCCGCTCTGTCGAACAGCTCCCGCGTCTCCGCGACCGCGCGGACGGCCGACCCTGGTTCCGCCGTCAGGGACTCGACGATCCGGTCGACGCCCCGCAGCCCGGCCCGCTCCAGCAGCCGCTTCTCGTTCGTCACCCACTCCCCCCGCGCCGCCAGCACCGAGTGCCCCCTCTGCACGGCGGCCGTGGCGAGCGCGCCGGCGGTCTCGGTGAGGCGCCCGGCCGGGGCGTGGTTGGCGCCGGCGTAGGCGAGGGTGAGATGGGCGGTGTCGCGCCAGCGGGTGGCGGCGGCGGTGCGGAGCTTGTCCGGATAGGCCGCCGGACGCGGCAGATCACCCCTCAGCACCTGGTTGATCGCGAGCTCGGCCACGATCAGGTAGGTGGGGATCCCCGCGAGATGGAACATCAGCGGTTCGACCCGGAACCGCCCCTCCTCCGCCTCCGCCATCTCCCGTTCCACCACGTCGAGATCCCGGTAGTGGACGTCGACCCGCCGCCCGTCGATCGTCAGCCACGCGCCCCCGTTGAACACCCCGCCGCCCCAGGCGCCGATCCCGGACACCTCGCCCTGCCAGCCGACGGCACGCAGGTCCGCGGGGTCGAAGTCGCCGCGGTAGTAGATCGCCAGGTCCCAGTCGCTGTCCGGCCGTTCGGTGCCCTGCGCACGGGAGCCGCCGAGCGCCACGGCCCGGACGGCCGGGAGGGCGGCGAGGCGGTCGGCGGTGGTGTCGAGGAAGTCGGCGTCCGCGGGGGTGATCGGCATGGGCGCAGCGTACGAAGCCCGGGGGGCACCGCACCATGGAATTACGCCGTCGGCGCCCCAGGGCACAGCCTTCGGCGCCGTTGTCAGTGGCACGCGTTATCAATGAAGTCGTCCCTCAGTGTTACGACGACGGGGGATCGGCGATGACGGCGTACGAGACGGATCCGGATCCGCGACCGCACCGCACGCACCTGTCCGCCGCCGGACTGCGGTACGGCCCCGCCGACCCGTCTCCACAGTGTCGAGCGGGTCGAGGACGTGGAGCGGAGCGAGGAGTTCAGGGCCGTCGCGGCGGTGGCAGCGCGGCGGTCGGCGGCGGTGCGGGAGGCGGTGCCGCGCCGGCGGCGGGAGGTGCCGGCGCGGATCGCGGCGGAGCCGATCGAGGTGCCGGTGCTCGCCCCGGACCGGCTGACGGAGCCGGCCGTCGAGCACCGCGGGAACCGGGGTGAGCCGGCGGGGCCCTGGCTCGACCGCTGGAAGGTCGACCACCTCGTCCATCGGCCGGCCCGCTACGACGGCGTCCTCGACGAGTTGTCCGGCCGCACCGGACGCCCGGCCGCGGAACAGCTGTTGCGGCGCAGGATCCACACGGCCGTCTCCGAGGCGTACCCGGACCTTGCGCAGGAATGCGAACGCCGGTCGTGACCGTGACGGGCGAGAAGCGGTGGCGGACTGGGGCCGCGCGCGCCGTGCCCGAAATTCGGGTGCGGTCACGGCCCCCGACCCCGATGATCGGAAGTTGCCCGCCGTTCGCCACAGGAGTCCATGTGATCCAGCGTGTCACCGCCCCGGCCCTCTTCCCGCCGCCGACCTACTCCCATGCCTCCGTGGTCGAGGCCGGCACGAAACTCGCGTTCCTCGCCGGGTCCGTTCCGCTGGACGCCGAGGGGAATCTCGTCGGCGAGGGGGATCCCGCGCGGCAGGCCGAGCAGGTGATCGCGAACCTGCGGGAGCAACTGCACGCGGTCGGCAGCGACTTGGAGCACGTGCTGTCGACCGATGTGCATGTCGTGAGCAGCGAGCCCGCGGCGCTGTCCGCCGTGTGGGAGGTCGTCGAGGCGTCCGGTCTGAGCACCGGCCCGCACTCGTCGACGCTGATCGGGGTCGCCTGCCTCGGGTACACCGGCCAGCTGGTGGAGATCACGGCGACGGCAGCGGTTCCCGAGCGGCCGGCACGGTGAGCGCGGTCGCCATCCGCCGGGCCACCGCCCCCGACGCCGTTGCCACGGCCGACGTCAGACCTGGCTCGCCGAGGACACCGGGACGAACGCCACGGCTTCGACGAGGCCGAACGCACCGACGGCAGCGGCAAGGCGGCGGTCTTGAGCACGCTCAACCCGCTCCCGCCCCCCACACCCGCCTCTTCACCACCGGCTTCGCATACCCGCCCGCCCGGCTCGTGGTCAGTCCCAGCCCCACCAGCGACTCCGCCAGCTTCACCGCCGCCCCCACCCCGTCGACGACGGGGAGCCCCAGCTTCTCCGCCACCGTCCGCTGAAGGCCGGTCATCCCGGCGCACCCCAGCACCAGCACCTCGGCGCCCGCATCCCGCGCCCGCTCGGCGGCCGCAAGGAACGCCGCCTCCGTGCGGTCGGTGTCGCCCAGGTCGAGAACCCCCAGTCCGGTCCCTACGACGGCCGCGCAGTTGCGCCCCACCCCCGCCAGCTCCAGGCTGTCCTCGATCTGCCCGCAGGAGCGCTCCAGCGTGGTGACGACCCCGTAGCGCCGGCCGAGCAGACAGGCCAGATGCGCGGCGGCCTCGGTGATGTCGACCACCGGTACGTCCACCAACTCCCGGACCCCCTCCCGTCCGTGCTCGCCGAAGCCGGCCATGACGACGGCGTCGTAGGCAGGACCCTCGTACGTGCGCAGCAGGTCCAGGACGGCAGCCGCGGAGAGGTAGCTGTCGAGCCAGCCCTCGGCCGACTCGGGGCCCCACGCGGGGGTGAGTCCGAGCACGGTGGTGCCCGGGCCTGCCGCGGCCCGGGCACCTCGTACGATCTCCTCGGTCATCTCCTGCGTGGTGTTGCAGTTGGTGACGACGATCCGCACGTTTCTCAGACCTCCACGGCCTCGGGGACCTCACGAGCGGCTCGCTCGCTCCGGCACAGCAGCGCGTACAGGCCGGCCGCGAGGGCCGTGCCGATGAACCAGGAGTACGGCGCCACGTCGCTGAAGGTCTTCACCAGGGCGAGGACCCCGGCGACGGCGGCCGCGGGCAGGAACGCCCACAGGGCCTTGGGGTTGACGCCCTTGCGGTAGTAGTAGCGGGATCCGGGCTCGGCCTTGAAGAGCTCGTCGACGTCGACGCGGCCCTTCTTGACCCAGTAGTAGTCGAGCATGATCACGCCGAACAGCGGGCCGAGGAAGGCGCCGAGGCCGCCGAGGAAGTAGTTGACGACCGTGGGGTTGGAGAAGAGGTTCCACGGGGTCACGACCAGCGCGGCCACGGTGCTGATCATGCCGCCGATCTTGAAGGTGATCTTCTGCGGCCAGACGTTGGCGAGGTCGTACGCCGGTGAGACGAAGTTGGCGACGATGTTGACGCCCATGGTGGCGACGGCGAAGGTGAGCGCGCCCAGGACCATCACCCAGGTGTTGCCGACCTTGGCGACCAGCTCCGCCGGGTCGGTGATGGCCTGGCCCCAGACCTCCAGGGAGCCCGCGGTGACGATCACGGAGACGACCACGAAGGCCGTGGAGTTGATGGGCAGGCCCCAGAAGTTGCCGCGGCGCACGGTCTTGTAGTCCGGCGCGAAGCGGGAGAAGTCGCAGAAGTTGAGCATCAGTGTGCCGTAGGTGGCGAGGATCAGACCGATCGCGCCGAACCACTGCCGCCACTGCTCGCCGACCGAGACCGGGTGCGGGGTGCTGGTGAGCGAGATGCTCCAGCCGGCCTTGGCCAGCACCCAGACCGCAAGCGCGATCATGACCAGCCAGATCGCGGGACCGCAGAAGTCCTGGAACTTCCTGACCGACTCCATGCCCTGACTGATGATCAGCGCCTGGATCAGCCACAGCGACAGGAAGGAGACCCAGCCGAGCGCGTCGAGGCCGAGGAAGGAGCTGTGCGTCCAGGACTCCAGGCCCGGCCAGGCGGCCAGCAGCATCACGTTGACCGCGACGGAGGCGAGGTAGGTCTGGATGCCGTACCACATGATGGCGATCACGGCCCGGATCAGGGCCGGGATGTTGGCGCCCCACACACCGAAGCTGATGCGGCTGACGACGGGGAACGGCACGCCGTGGCGCTGGCCGATCTTCCCCATCCAGTTCATGCCGACGTAGATGAGCACGAAGCCGACGAGCAGGGAGGTGAAGACCTGCCACACGTTCATGCCGAGGACCAGCAGACCGGCCGCGAAGGTGTAGTTGCCGAGGTTGTGGACGTCGGACATCCACATGGCGAAGAGGTCGAAGACCTTCCAGTTGCGCTTGCCCGCGGGTGCCAGGTCTTCGTTGGTGAGCCGGGGATCGGGGACGAACGCTGGTGTGCCGGTGACTTCGGCACGGTCGGCGAGGGACACAGGGCCTCCAGGGACGGGAGGGACAGGAGGAGGGCGGCCGCCTGGCATCCGGTTTTGGTATACCAAACTGCCGACATGGTCCCGCCGTCAAGAGTTCCGACCGATGTCGCGTTCGTTAACGCTCCGTAAAACAGCTCCGGCGTCAGCGACGGATCCGGCGTCGGAGAAGATGGCTCCATGAGCTCCACGACGAACACCGAGCCTCTCGGGGCCGTCCGCGAACGCGTCCTGGCCACCCTCAGGCAGGAGATCATCGCGGGCGGGCTGCGCCCGGGTGACCGGCTGGTCGAGCGGGAGCTCGCCGACCGCTTCGGGGTCTCCCGGGTACCGGTCCGCGAGGCGATCCGCGCGCTGGTCGCCGAGGGCTTCGTCCACTTCGAGACGCCCCGCCGCACAGTCGTACGGCGGCTGACCCCGAACGACGTCAAGGAACTCTTCGAACTGCGCGAGGCCTTGGAGGTGTACGCCGCCGGGCTCGCCGCGGCCCGTGCGACCCCGCAGGATCTCGCCGAGGTCGAGCGGCTCCTCGGCCTCGCGGCCACCGCGACCGAGGCGGGCGACGCCGAGACCATCACCGACGTCAACAGCCGTCTGCACGACAGCATCGTGGCCATGGCCCGCAACAGCCTGCTGGTCGAGGCCCTCGAACCGGTTGCCGGACGGCTGCGCTGGATGACCCGGCGGAACGAGGAGTGGCCCCAACTCCTCGTCGAACACCGCGACTTGTACGAGGCGATCGCATCCGGCGACCCGGACCGCGCCCGCGCGCACGCCCTGGCGCATGTGCGGACCAACTACGAGTCGACGGTACGGCAGCTGTTCGGGGACACGGCCGAGATGATCTGACGCGGCCGAGACGATCTGACGAACCGCCGCTCGGCCCTGCTTGTCCATGGCCCTTTTCAGGCTGTACGGCCCTGCCCATACAGCCCCGCCGCCTCGGCCGCCGTGCGCAGGACGTCCCGCAGCATCTGGGGCGTGAGTTTGCCGGTGAAGGTGTTGCGCTGGCTGACATGGAAGCAGCCGAAGAGTTCGAGTCCGTCGAGCGGGACGCGCGCCCCGTGTCCGAAGACGGGCCGCGGCCGGGGCACGCTCCAGCCCGCCTCCGCGAACGCGGGCAGCGCGGCCTGCCAGCCGAAGGCACCGAGCACGACCACGGTCCGCAGGGTGGGCCGCAGCAGGTTCAGCTCCTGGACCAGCCAGGGCCGGCAGGTGTCGCGTTCGCCGGGGGTGGGCTTGTTGGCGGGCGGGGCGCAGTGCACGGGCGAGGTGATCCGCACACCGCGCAGTTCCAGGCCGTCGTCCGCGGTCACGGCGGTCGGCTGCGAGGCGAGCCCGACGTCATGGAGCGCCTGGTACAGCACGTCGCCGGAACGGTCACCGGTGAACATCCGCCCGGTGCGGTTCCCGCCGTGCGCGGCCGGCGCGAGCCCGACGATCAGCATCCGCGCGTCCGCGGGCCCGAAGCCGGGCACCGGCCGCCCCCAGTACGTCCAGTCGGCGAACGCGGCCCGCTTGGTCCGGGCCACCTCCTCGCGCCAGTCGACCAGCCGCGGGCAGGCACGGCAGTCCGAGATCCGTCGGTCGAGCTCGGCCATTGCGTCCACGGGTCCACGGTACGGGCAGGCCACGGGGGTGGTGGTGGTCGGGCCGTGCTGACGGGCGCCGCCAGGAAAACCCACCCGGGGTGCGCGTCCCCGGGTACTAAGGTCGGAGCCATGGCTGCGGAACATACGGACGACAACGAGACCGGTGGGGCGGATCAGGCCGGGGCGACGGCCGAGGTGACCTCCGAGGCGCCGGACCCGAAGATCGCCGCCGCCGTCGCCGCCGCGGAGGCGGCCGGGCCGCAGCACGGCGAGAGCGTGCGGACCGACAGCTGGATCTGGTCCGTGCGGCTGGTCAAGACCCGCTCCGCGGGAGCCACCGCCTGCCGGGGCGGGCATGTGCATGTGAACGGCGAGCGTGTGAAGCCCGCCCACTCCCTGCGCGTCGGCGACGAGGTGCGCGTCCGCCAGGAGGGCCGGGAGCGGATCGTCATCGTCAAGCGTCTGATCCGCAAGCGGGTCGGCGCCCCCGTGGCCGCCCAGTGCTACGTCGACAACTCTCCCCCGCCCCCGCCCCGCGCGGCCTTCGCCCCCGCCGGTGTCCGCGACCGCGGCGCCGGCCGGCCCACCAAGCGCGACCGGCGCGAACTGGAACGCCTGCGCGGCCTCGCGGAAGGAAACCGCCGCACCCGCTTCAGCGGCCCGGGCGGCTCCGGCGCCCCGGAGGGCCTCGGCGACCCCGACGCGCTGACCGGCCCCGCCGGACCCGACGCCTCCGGCACCCCCGCCGGACCCGACGCCTCCGGCACCCCCGACGACACGGGCCGGGCGCGCCGCTCGGACAGGGACCGGCGCTCCCACCGAGGCGGCCGCTGAGCCTGCCGCGAGGCCGGCCCCCTCCCCGAAGGGCAGGGCGCCGGCCTCGCCGCGGTGACATGGGCCGCTCTCCTCATGCCCGTCGTCGCAGCAGGCGCAGCAGGTCCGCGTTGTGCCGGCGCCGGGCCCAGGCGATCAGGGCGAGCGGGATGATCAGGATGAGCGGGGTCGCGGCGTTCTCCCCGTCGAAGTAGGTGAGCTGGACGACGAACGCGCCGACCATCAGCCCGCTCAGTGCCACGGCCGCCACCGACTGGAGCACCGGGACCAACAGGGCGATCCCTCCGGCCAGTTCGAGCACGCCGATGGTGTACATCCCGGCGCTGCCCCAGCCCATCTTGTCGAAGCCCTCGGCGGCCGAGGGGTGCGCGATCAGCTTGGGGAGCGCGCTCGCGATCACGTAGAAGAGGGCGAGCACGACCTGCAGGGTGCGCAGGGCGATCCGGGCCCGGCGGCCGCGGGAGGTGGAGGACTCCGCGATGACCGGGGGGCGGTGGAGGCAGCGGTGGAGGCAGCGGCGCGGGTGACGGGCGCGGTGGTCTCGGACATCGGGGTCTCCTGTGGGAAGCGGTCCGTGGTGCTGTCACAGAGGTAGACCGGCGCCCTTACCCGAACTCATCGCCGCCGCACGACCGATTTCCTCAGCCCGTCACGGCCACCGCCCCGGCTCCGCCACCGCCCGCACCCATATCCGGTCCTCCGTCAGATACCGGTCCACTCTCAACCCCGCCTCCTCCAGCGCCTCCTCGAACTGCTCCTGTGTCAGAGGCCGGACCCGGAAGGTCTGGGTCCAGGTGGCGTCCGGGAACTCGTACTCCGCGTGCACCGAGTTGACGCCCTCCGCGACCGGTTCCGAGGAGACGATCCGTACGGTGAACCCGCTGGGGTCGACCCTCACTCGCGGCAGATCGGAGTGGTAGTCCTCGCCCTCCCGCTGGATCAGCACACAGCCGCCCGGCGCCACATGCCGGGCGCAGGCGCGCAGCATCCCGCGCCGCACCTCCAGGTCGGCGTTGTGCACGAGGAACGACGCGAGCAGCACCACGTCGAACGTCTCACCCAGGTCGAGGTCCTCGATCGGGGCGCATATCGTGCGCGCGCCCCGCACGCGCTCCAGCATCTCGGCGGACTCGTCCACCGCGGTGACCGTGAACCCCCGCTCCAGCAGCGGATGCGTCATGCGCCCCACGCCGCAGCCCAGCTCCAGGACGCGTGCCCCCGCCGGTACCGCCCCGGCGATGATCTCGGGCTCCGCTCCCACGGGCAGCCGCGAGTACAGCTCGACCGCGCATCCGTCCGGGGTGATCGGCCCCGGCCCCGTCCCCTGATGTCCCGCTCGCATCCTCAGCTCCATGCCCGTCCAACGGCCCGTGTCCGCACGGCCGTTCCCGAGTCGCACAGGTTCACCCGTCCGAGCTACAGAGGAAACCAGCCGTGTCCGATGTACCAGTGCCCGCCGGACCGCAGGTGATCGCCGACGGCCCGCTCCAGCGCCGTCCGCCGCGGCAGGCTCTCCACCGCCAGGTCCGGGTCCCCGAACACGAACTGCACCGGCTCGGTGTCCTCCGGCTCCGGGTCCGCGGGGGCCGACCGGAAGCGCTCCTGGAACCGGACGATGTTGGAGTCCGCGGGCAGGTACTGCTTCAACTGCGGGTCCAGCAGCCAGGAATGGCACAGCGCGGCAGCGTACGGCTCCTCCGGGAAGTGCCGGGCGAAGAACTCGGCGGCCAGGGCGAGGGAGCGCTCGCAGGCCTCCGGTGACAGCGGGCCGAGGAAGTCGGGGATGTGCAGGCTCAGACAGGGCGTGCCGGGAGCGACGTCCAGCCCGGCCGCCTTGAGCGTCCGGCTGTTCCACGGCCCGTACCGGGTCCGCTCGAACTGCAGTCGCCCCAGCTGGTACAGCTCGCCGCGCGAGTGCCGGGTCAGCCAGCGCGGGGACTGCACGCCCGCCCGGCCGTACCGCCTGCGGTGCACGGCCATGTTCCGCCCGAGGTCGGCGAGGGTGCGCCGGGACACCTCGTCCGGGATGCCGCGCGAGCGGTGGTACGCGCGCGTGTGGGGCAGCGCCGCCACGAACACGTAGACGGGGAAGCAGCGTTGGAGGGCACCGGCCGGCCAGTCGAGCTCGGGCAGGACGACCGGGTCGTCGGCCCTTCCGATGTCCCGGACGAGTTCGTCGACGGAGTGTTCCAGAAAGCGCCGTAGCTCAGGGTCGTCCATGACCCGTCGGCCCATCCGTACCAGTTCGTTGACGTCCTCATGCGGTACGGCGAGTTCCACCAGTACCTCGGCCAGTTCGTCGGCGTCCGGAAGCACGCGGTGACCCCCTGTTCGGCCCTTTGGTCAACGTCCGTTCCGAAGAGTACGTTGCAAGGGAGGGGTGGTGATCCCGATGCGTACAGGCAGTGAGCCGATGACAGCGCGCAGTGCGCTGCGGGCGCGGTTCTGGCTGAGCGTGTGGGGGCTGGTGTGGGCGATCTTCGGCACGGCCGCGTTCGCGCTGGCCGGCCGTCCCGGGTGGGCCATCGCCTGCGGGGTGCTGTGGCTGGTGATCACCGTCGACACGACGGTGATCCTGCGGCACATCCGCCAGGGCCCGCACTACCAGCCGGGCCCCGACATCCCGCCGTACCGGCCGCCGGAGAACCGGCCCCGGTAGCCGCAGCACATCGAGGCGGCGGTCAGGATTCGAACCGCGCGGCCTTCAGGAACTCCGGGTTCGGGTCCAGCGCGGCCGCCAGCCGGAAGTGGCGCCTGGCCTGGTCGGGCCGACCCTGTCGCTCATAGGTGCGGGCGAGCGCGAAGTGGGCGAAGGCGTTGTCCGGCTCGCGCTCCAGGACGATGGTGAACTCCAGCTCGGCGGGACGCAGTTGGGCGGCGGCGAAGAAGGCCCGCGCGCGCAGCAGCCGGGCCGCGGTGTTCTCCGGGTGGGCGGCGATGACGGAGTCGAGCAGCTTCACCGCGCCCCGCGGGTCCCGCGCGGAGAGCAACTGCTCGGCTGCGCGGAAGTCGATGACATGGGTCTCCGGAGTACGTCCGGTCGATCCGCTGATCTCGGGCACGGCAGAGTCCTTCCCTCACTGGAAGGGTTCAACGCCCGGACCGGGGGACGCTATTCCTGAGACTCCTGGGACCCGCGCGCTCGCCGTACGAGGTCATCCCATACGTCCCGCACGCGTTGCCGCAGCTCGTCCAGGGGTACGTCGTTGTCGATCACGACGTCCGCGATCTCCAGGCGCTTCTCGCGGGTCGCCTGGGCGGCCATACGCGCGCGTGCGTCCTGTTCGGTCATGCCGCGCAGCCTGACGAGCCGGTCGAGCTGGGTCTCGGGGCTCGCGTCGACCACGACGACGAGGTCGTAGAGGGGCGCGAGGGCGTTCTCCGTGAGCAGCGGGACGTCGTGGACGACGACGGCGTCCTCGGCGGCGGCCGATTCGAGCTCGCGGGAGCGGGCGCCGACCAGGGGATGCACGATCGAGTTGAGCACGGCGAGCCGGTCGGGGTCGGCGAAGACGATGGAGCCCAGCCGGGGGCGGTCGAGGCTGCCGTCCTCGGCGAGTACGTCCTCGCCGAAGGCCTCCACGACCGCCGTGAGGCCGGGCGTGCCCGGCGCGACCACCTCGCGCGCGATGCGGTCCGCGTCGATCAGGACGGCGCCGTGCTCCACGAGGAGCCTCGACACCTCACTCTTGCCGGCGCCGATACCGCCGGTCAGGCCCACCTTCAGCATGAGCGGCAGCCTAGACGCTCCGCGGGCGTCAGTTGTCGCCTTCCCGTTCCGCCAGGAAGCGCTCGAACTCCATGCCGATCTCGTCGGCGGAGGGGATGTCCACGGGCTCGGCGAGCATGTTGCCCCTGGTCTCCGCGCCGGCCGCCGCGTCGTACTGGTACTCAAGGCCCTGGACGAGGGCCACGAGGTCCTCGTCGCCCTCCTGGATCTGGCGGTCGATCTCGGTCTGGGTGCGGTGGGCGTCGGTGCGCAGGGCGTGGGCGACGCCGGGCAGGACCATGCCGGTGGCGGCCGTGATGGCCTCCAGTACGGTCAGGGCGGCGTCCGGGTAGGGCGAGCGGGCGATGTAGTGCGGGACGTGCGCCGCGACGCCCAGGACGTCGTGGCCGGCCTCCATGAGCCGGTACTCGACCAGGGCCTCGGCGCTGCCGGGCACCTGCGCCTCCTCGAAGGGGCTGCGGTGGCCGGGCACGAGGTCGTGACGGTTGCCGTGCGGGGTGAGACCCACGGGGCGGGTGTGCGGGACGCCCATGGGGATCCCGTGGAAGTTCACGGACAGCCGGACGCCGAGCCGCTCCACGATCTGCTGGACGGCCGCGGCGAAGCGCTCCCACTCCACGTCCGGCTCCGGGCCGGACAGCAGCAGGAAGGGCGCGCCGGTGGCGTCCTGGACGAGCCGTACGTCGAGCGTGGGCTCCTCGTAGTCGGTCCAGCGGTCGCGCTTGAAGGTGAGCAGCGGACGGCGGGCGCGGTAGTCCACGAGCCGGTCGTGGTCGAAACGGGCCACGACCTGGTGGGGCAGCGAGTCGAGCAGCCGGTCGACGATCTGGTCGCCGGTGTCGCCCGCGTCGATGTATCCGTCGAAGTGGTAGAGCATGACCAGGCCGGCCGACTCCTGGGCGAGCGCCATGTCAACAACGGCGAGGCCCTGAGGCTCCCATGCGTACAAACCCTGCGGATCAAGCACTGTGACCGCTCCTCCTCGTGTTCATACAGCACAACACGCCCTGGAACAGCGGCATTCCCACCCGAGCGCTTGATCAGGCCATCTGTTGCGGCCTTTTCATGACAGGGGTAAGCGCGACGCGCCCCGAAAGGGGCGCGGGGAACTGCGCGAGAAGCCCCACCGGGCCCGCAGCCGACAACGAACCCGGACAGCACTGAGGGCCGTACCCCGAAAGGTACGGCCCCTCAGCTACCTGCTATGCCTCAGCGAGCCGGCGTTCAGCTCTGCCCGCCCGCCAGCTTCTCGCGCAGCGCGGCAAGCGCCTCGTCCGACGCCAGCGCACCGGAGGTGTCCGCACCCTCGGAGGAGTACGAACCGCCACCGCCGCCACCGCCCGCGACCGGAGCCGCACCGGCAGCGTCGCCGCCCTCGGCCGCGGCAGCGGCGTCGGCCTCGCGGGACTTGATGACCTGCTGCTGGTGCTGCTCGAAGCGGGTCTGCGCCTCGGCGTACTGGTGCTCCCACGCCTCGCGCTGGGTCTCGTAGCCCTCGAGCCAGTCGTTGGTCTCGGGGTCGAAGCCCTCGGGGTAGATGTAGTTGCCCTGGTCGTCGTACGACGCGGCCATGCCGTACAGCGTCGGGTCGAACTCGACCGAGGCCGGGTCCGAACCGAAGGCCTCGTTGGCCTGCTTCAGCGAGAGGCTGATGCGACGGCGCTCGAGGTCGATGTCGATGACCTTGACGAAGATCTCGTCGTTGACCTGGACGACCTGCTCCGGGATCTCCACGTGGCGCTCGGCCAGCTCGGAGATGTGGACCAGACCCTCGATGCCCTCGTCCACGCGGACGAACGCACCGAACGGAACCAGCTTCGTGACCTTTCCGGGCACGACCTGGCCGATCTGGTGGGTGCGGGCGAACTGCTGCCACGGGTCTTCCTGGGTCGCCTTCAGCGACAGGGAGACACGCTCGCGGTCCATGTCCACGTCGAGGACCTCGACGGTGACTTCCTGGCCGACCTCGACAACCTCGGAGGGGTGGTCGATGTGCTTCCAGGAGAGCTCGGAGACGTGCACCAGACCGTCGACGCCACCCAGGTCCACGAAGGCACCGAAGTTGACGATCGAAGAGACGACGCCGGAGCGGACCTGACCCTTCTGCAGGGTGGTGAGGAACGTCTGGCGCACCTCGGACTGGGTCTGCTCGAGCCAGGCGCGGCGGGACAGGACCACGTTGTTGCGGTTCTTGTCCAGCTCGATGATCTTCGCCTCGAGCTCCTTGCCCACGTAGGGCTGGAGGTCGCGGACACGGCGCATCTCGACGAGGGAGGCCGGCAGGAAGCCACGGAGGCCGATGTCGAGGATGAGACCACCCTTGACGACCTCGATGACGGTACCGGTGACGATGCCGTCCTCTTCCTTGATCTTCTCGATGGTGCCCCAGGCACGCTCGTACTGGGCGCGCTTCTTCGAGAGGATCAGGCGGCCTTCCTTGTCCTCCTTCTGGAGAACAAGGGCTTCGATCTCGTCACCGACGGCGACGACCTCGTTGGGGTCGACGTCGTGCTTGATCGAGAGCTCGCGGCTCGGGATGACACCTTCGGTCTTGTAACCGATGTCGAGCAGGACCTCGTCCCGGTCGACCTTCACGATGACGCCGTCGACGATGTCGCCGTCG
Source organism: Streptomyces sp. NPDC001668 (assembly GCF_042893155.1). Taxonomy (NCBI): domain Bacteria; kingdom Bacillati; phylum Actinomycetota; class Actinomycetes; order Kitasatosporales; family Streptomycetaceae; genus Streptomyces; species Streptomyces sp. NPDC001668. Next base: position 8,817 of record NZ_JBIAUQ010000010.1, on the reverse strand, counting down.
TTGAAGTACTTGATCGTCTCGTCGATCGCGGCGAGGAAGGCTTCCTCGTTACCGATGTCGTTGACCGCTACCTGCGGAGTGGTAGAGGTGGTCTCGGTGCTGCTCGTCATGTGGGAAAGGGCTCCGGTACGGACAGTGAGTCGTAGGTACTGCTTACGCCGGGAGCCCGTTTCGCTCTGAAGAAGCCGGACAGCCAAGGAAGCGCCACACAAAACCACTGGTGGCGCCTCGACAACCGAGGGGACATACAACAGATGCGAGCGCGACCTGCTACGTCTGAGGTGCGCAGGCCCGCAGCGCAACTTGTAGCATACGGGGGCAGCCGGACAGGGTCAATGCGCGAAGGCGCACACCCGGGGCGGATCGCCGCATACCCGGCACAAAACCTGTCTCACGAGGCCACGCGCGCGTGACGGCGCCCCATTCATGACGGCCGCCGCGACGGGTCGGACGAAGAGCCCGCAGACTAATACGAGGGAGCCGGTCATCCAAGAGCCCGCATCACACCAGCAGGAAACGGGTCCGGACGCGGAGTCGCAGGCCACCCGGCGTGACGCGGACGTCACCGAGAGCGCCCGCGCCAACCGGGGCTGGTGGGACCGCAACGCGGACGAGTACCAGGTCGAGCACGGCACGTTCCTCGGCGACGACCGCTTCGTCTGGTGCCCCGAGGGCCTCGACGAGGTGGAGGCCGAGCTGCTGGGTCCGGCCGAGGACCTCAAGGGCAGGGACGTCCTGGAGATCGGCGCCGGCGCCGCCCAGTGCGCCCGCTGGCTGGCCGCGCAGGGTGCCCGCCCGGTCGCCCTGGACATCTCCCACCGCCAGCTCCAGCACGCCCTGCGCATCGGTACGTCCTTCCCTCTGGTGTGCGCCGACGCGGGCGCCCTGCCCTTCGCGGACGGCTCCTTCGACCTGGCCTGCTCGGCGTACGGCGCGCTGCCGTTCGTCGCCGACCCGGTGCTGGTCCTGAGGGAGGTGCGCCGCGTGCTGCGCCCGGGGGGCCGCTTCGTCTTCTCGGTGACGCATCCGATCCGCTGGGCCTTCCCGGACGAGCCGGGCCCCGAGGGCCTGTCCGTCTCGGCCTCCTACTTCGACCGCACGCCCTACGTCGAACAGGACGACGAGGGCCGCGCGGTCTACGTCGAGCACCACCGCACGCTCGGTGACCGGGTGCGTGACGTGGTCGCCGGCGGCTTCCGCCTGGTCGACCTGGTCGAGCCGGAGTGGCCGGTGTGGAACACCTCGGAGTGGGGCGGCTGGTCTCCCCTGCGCGGCAATCTGATCCCCGGGACCGCGATCTTCGTGTGCGAGCGCGACTGAGGCGTTCCGGCCGTCGTACGACACTGGGGGCGTGATCCGTTACGACGCCCTGGACGCCCTTCCCGTACGCGGTGCCCTGTCCGCGCTGGGCGACGCCCTGGAAGGCCACGGCACGGCCGTCCTCGTCGCCCCGCCCGGCACCGGCAAGACGACCCTCGTGCCGTTGGCCCTCGCCGGTCTGCTGGACTCCGGCGCACCCGCGCGGAGGGTCGTCGTCGCCGAGCCCCGCCGTATCGCCGCCCGCGCGGCCGCCCGGCGGATGGCGTGGCTGCTGGGCGAGAAGGCCGGCGAAAGCGTCGGGTACACCGTGCGCGGCGAACGGGTGGTCGGACGGCACACGCGCGTGGAGGTCGTCACGACGGGCGTGCTGCTCCAGCGGCTCCAGCGCGACCAGGAACTCGCGGGCGTGGACGTGGTGGTGCTCGACGAGTGCCACGAGCGCCATCTGGACGCGGACACGACGGCGGCCTTCCTGTGGGACGTACGACAGACGCTGCGGCCGGAGCTGCGGCTGCTGGCCGCGTCCGCGACGACCGACGCGCAGGGGTGGGCGCGGTTGCTGGGTGACGCGCCCGTGGTCGAGGCGGAGGGTGCCTCCCATCCGGTGGAGGTCGTCTGGGCGCCCCCGGCCCGTCCGGTGCGGCCGCCGCACGGCATGCGGGTCGACCCCGCGCTCCTCGCGCACGTGGCGTCGGTCGTACGGCGGGCGCTGTCCGAACGGGACGGGGACGTGCTCTGCTTCCTGCCGGGTGTGGGCGAGATCGCGCGCGTGGCCGGGCAGTTGGGCGGCCTCGGTGACGTGGAGGTGCTCCAGGTGCACGGGCGGGCTCCTGCGGCCGTGCAGGACGCGGTGCTGGCGAGCGGGGAGCGGCGCCGGGTGGTGCTGGCGACCGCCGTGGCCGAGTCCTCGCTGACCGTGCCCGGGGTGCGGGTGGTCGTGGACTCGGGGCTGGCGCGGGAGCCGCGCGTCGACCACGCGCGCGGGTTGAGCGCGCTCGCGACGGTGCGGGCCTCGCAGGCCGCCGGGCGGCAGCGGGCGGGGCGGGCCGGCCGTGAGGCGCCGGGTGCGGTGTACCGGTGCTGGGCGGAGGCCGAGGACGTCCGATTGCCGCGCTTCCCGTCCCCCGAGATCAAGGTGGCCGACCTGACGGCGTTCGCGCTGCAGGTGGCCTGCTGGGGCGATCCGGACGCGTCCGGCCTCGCCCTGCTGGATCCGCCGCCGGAGGGCGCGATGGCGGCCGCGCGGACCGCTCTCGCGGCGGTGGACGCGGTGGATCCGGCCGGGCGTGCCACGCGGCGGGGTGTCCGGCTGGCGCGCCTTGGGCTGCACCCGCGTCTGGGGCGGGCGCTCCTGGACGCGGCCGCGTCGGTCGGGGGCGGGCGTGCCGCCGAGGTCGTCGCGCTGCTGAGCGAGGAGGCGCCACGGGAGGACGGGAACGACCTCGCGGAAGCGTTGCGGGCGGCCCGGCGCGGGAGTGACGCCTACGCGGCACGGTGGCGGACGGAGGTGCGCCGGCTGCGGGCCGTCGCGACGGAGTCCGCCGGACGCCCCCATCCGGGGGTGGACGAACAGATCCGCTCGGGAGATACGGGCCAGGACGGCGCCGTCGGGCTCGTGGCCGCCCTCGCCTTCCCCGAGCGCGTGGCGAGAGCCGACGGCGGCTCCTACCTCATGGCCTCCGGCACCCGCGCCGAACTCTCCGACGGCTCCCCGCTGCGGGGCTCGCCCTGGATCGCCGTGGCCGTGGCGGACCGGCCGGTCGGAAAGGGGCACGCGCGTGTGCAGCTCGCCGCGGCGATCGACGCGGACACCGCCCGGGCGGCGGCCGCTCCCCTGTACTCCGAGCGCCAGGAGGTGCACTGGGCCGACGGGGACGTCGTGGCACGGCGGGTGGAGCGGCTCGGGGCGATCGAACTCGCGGTACGGCCGCTCAAGGACGCCGACCCCGTCCTCGTACGCGAGGCCCTTCTGGACGGGCTCCGCCAGGACGGGCTGCGGCTGCTGCGGTGGACGCCCGACGCGGACGTACTGCGGCAGCGGCTCGCGTTCCTGCGCCACCACCTGGGCGACCCGTGGCCGGAGGTCTCCGACGACGCGCTGCACGCGCGCGTGGACGAGTGGCTGGAGCCCGAACTGAGCCGGGCCCGGCGGCGGGCCGACCTGGCGCGCATCGACGCCGGGCAGTCACTGCAACGTCTCCTCCCCTGGGCCTCCGGCGAGGCGGCGCGGCTCGACGAGCTGGCGCCGGAGCGGATGGCCGTACCGAGTGGGTCCAGAATCCGGATCGACTACGGCAGCCCCGAGCAGCCCGTCCTCGCGGTGAAGTTGCAGGAGATGTTCGGGCTCCAGGAGTCGCCCCGGATCGCCGGTGTGCCCCTCCTCGTCCATCTCCTCTCCCCGGCCGGACGCCCCGCCGCGGTCACCGCCGACCTCGCGTCCTTCTGGAAGGACGGCTACAAGGGGGTGCGGGCGGAGTTGCGCGGCCGGTATCCGAAGCATCCGTGGCCGGAGGATCCGGCCGGTGCCGAACCGACGCGGCACACCAACGCGCGGCTCAGGCGGTGACCGGTTCGGGTGCGTCGGCCTTCGCGGGGGCCGGGCGGCGGCCGCGGGCTTCGAGCAGCAGGGCCAGCGCCAGCAGCAGGACGCCCAGGATCAGGAAGCCCCACGGCAGGTAGGAGGTCATGAGGAGGACGAGGGTCCGGTTGGACTTGACCAGGTCGACGGTGTGCTCGATGTAGTCCTCGCGCATCTTCACGTCGCCGGCGAAGACCGTCACCTTGTCGCGGTCGCCGAGCAGGGTGCCGCCGCGCAGTTCCTCCTTGTGGAGTTCCTCGCCGTAGACGGGGGCGCCGGTGACGGGTTCGACCCAGAACCTGCGGACGGTGGTGTACCAGCGGGTGGTGCCGGTCCTGGCGATGGACTCGGGGGTGATGCCCTGGACCGGCATGGTCTTCGGGAAGGGCACCTTGGTCCAGGGGATGGTCTGCTCGAAGTAGTAGACGTCGAGGCCGCGGAAGTCCTGGGTGCCCTTGTAGTGGATGGGGGCCGAGGTGCGGGCCTGGGCGTCGAAGTACTCGTAGTCCCGTTTCTCGGTGAGGAAGGGCCACTTGAACTCGATGCCCTCGCGTGTGACGGGGTCGCCGTCGACCATCTCTCCGGGGGCGTGGACGGGGTCCTGGGTGTGGGCGTCGAAGATGTAGCGCTCGGGGATCTTGGAGACCATCTTTCCGTCGGGCCCGACGACGTAGGACAGGCCGTCCCAGACGACGACGTCCTTCCCGGCCGTCTTCTCGACCTTCTCCGAGGCCTCCACGTTGCCCTTGAGGGTCTGCACGACGGTGACCTTGGAGACCTTCCTCGCGGTCATCGAGCCGTAGTCGATGAGGGTCGCGTCCTTGGCCTCCAGGACCATGTCCTGGTACTGGTTCGCGGGGATCTTGGCCAGGCGCGGGAACGCGTACCAGCGCAGCAGCGGGGACAGCGCCGCGAAGAACACGGCGAGGGCGAGCAGGACCAGGCTGGTCTTGCGGCGCATCTCGGCCTCCCGGGCGGACGGTTACGGGTGTGCGGGCACCGTGGTCAGCAGGGGCTTGGGGGACGTCCTGCCGGTGGGCGTGCCCAGCGCGGTGATGGTGAGGACGAGCGCGAACGCGAGGGCGAGACCGGTCGCGGCGGCGATCAGGGCGCGCATGGCTGCCTCCCGGCGCACGGGAACTGATACATCGTCAGGTCCGGCACGGTAGCAACGGGCGCGCGAGATGAGAACAGTTCGCGCACACGCGAAGGGCGCCCTGTCCGCCGTGGCGGAGAGGACGCCCTTCGAGATGGCTCCGTGCCTATGAACTCGCGCTGGGGCTCGGCGAGGGGCTCGCGGAGGTGTCCGCGGCGGCCGCCACGGTCAGCGTCACGTCGAGGGTCGCGCCGCCCGCGGTGGTGATGCGGAGCAGGTAGGTGCCGGTGGTGTCGTCGGAGTAGAGCTGCGGCAGCTTCAGCAGGCCGTCCGCGTCCGTCGTGAGGCCGGTCAGGGTGCGGACGGTCTTGCCCTCGGCGTCCTTGAAGTAGGGGCCCTTGTCGTTCTCGGTCGCGTCGTCGGCCGACTTGATCAGGGTGGCGGTGGCGGCGACCTTGTCGGCGACGGCGTTCTTGTAGGTGGCCTTCACCTGGACCGCGTCGGCGAACTGGCCGCCCGGGGTGCAGGTCAGCGCGGTGTCGCTGGTGCGGACGAGGGTGTCGGCGACGCGCTGGGTGACGGTGGCCGAGTAGATCGGGCCGGTGACCGTACGGCCGATGAGCGTCGCCCTGACCGCGAAGGTGCCGGTGGTCTCGCCCGCCTGGAGCGCGGGCGCGGTGGCCACGCCGGAGCTGTTGGTCAGGGCGGTGGCGACCTTCTCGCCGCCGGTGAAGGTGGCATCGGTGTCGCCGACGATCGTGTAGCGGATCCGGACCTTGGCGACGCCCTTGCCGGCGGCGTTCTCGGCCTTGGTGCTGATCTTCTCGGTGAACGCGTCGCCTGCCATGGCGGCGAGCTTCCCGGTGCCGGAGTCCTCCAGGTGGTCCACCGTCTGGGTGGGCGTGACCGGAGTGGTCGGAGCCGGCGTGGTGGGGGTCCCGGACGACGGCGGAGGCGTGGTGGGCGCGGTCGGACTCGACGAGCCGGGCCCGCTCGGCTTCGGGGTGCTCGGCGTGTACGGCGTCGAGGGCGACGACGGCGAGGAGGTCGAACCCCCGTTGCCGCTGCTGCCGTCGCTGCGGTTGCCCGGGACGGTGCCGGTGCCGTCGGGGATCTCGTGGGTGCCCTTGCGGTAGTACTCCAGCCACGACAGGACCGTGTTGACGTAGGCGTTCGAGGGGTTGTAGCTGAGGATGGCGCTTTCCAGATCGCGGCTGTCCGACAGGTCCCAGCCGTTGCGGCACAGGTAGTGGGCAGTGGCAAGGGAGGCGTCGTAGATGTTGTTCGGGTCCTTCACCCCGTCGCCGTTGCCGTCGCGGCCGGCCCACTTCCAGGTGGACGGGATGAACTGCATGGGCCCGACGGCCGAGTCGTACGCGGTGTCGCCGTCGTAGACGCCGTTGTCCGTGTCCTTGATGAGCTCGAAGCCGTTGCCGTCGAGCTGCGGACCGATGATCTTGGAGGTCGTGGTGCCGTCGGCGTCGACACGTCCGCCGCGAGCCTGGCCCGACTCCACCTGGCCGATGGCGGCGAGGAGTTGCCAGGGCAGGTTGCAGCCGGGCTTGGACGCCTGGATTTCGGCCGCGGCCTGCTTGTAGGCGGCGAGCACGGTCGCGGGTATGCCCGCCTCGGACTCGACCGGGGTGGTGGGGGTGGCGGCCGTGCCGTCGGTCGGCGCGGGGCTCGGGGTGTTCAGCGGCGGCAGGTCCGTGTAGTACGGCGACTTGCCGGTCGCGCCGGTCCCGGCGGCCGGATCGGGAGAGGCCTCGGCGGCGGTCGATCTGCCGTTGTCGTCGGCCGTGACCCCCGGCGCCTGGGAGGCGGACAGTGCCGCGACCGCGAGTGCCGCCACGGCGGTGGTCGTCGCCCCTTTGGCCAGCCTCCTGCCGAATTGCGCCGCCATAAAGTGAACCCCTCCCGTGGACGCCCGAGCGCCCGTCTCCGTCTGTCGCCCTCGTCCAGTTGTGACGGTCGAGCCGCCCTTGAGGTTGCCCCTGTGACGCGCGGTAATTCCTGGTGCGCACGTTCGACCGAGCTCCCCAGCACGGTGACCCGTGTGACCCTACGACAACTTCCTTTCCTCGGACACCGGTTCGTGCCCGATATTCACCGGTTGGCCATGTTCGATCGGTGCGGGCTCGCGTCGCCCATACTGGGCGGAGCCGATCACCCGGGCCGCCGCCCGGCCAACGCCCGCCGCGAGGAGCCCCGTTGCCGTTCACCCTGAGCCATGCGGCGGCGGTGCTGCCCGCGGTACGCCCCGACGGAACGGGCCGGGGCCGACTCGTTCCGGCCGTACTGGTGGCCGGATCCTTCTCGCCCGACATGACCTATTACGCGGCAAGTGTCGCGTCCGGGGCGATGGAGTTCGGCACCGTGACGCACTCCTTGCCGGGTGTCCTCACGATCGACGTGCTCATCGCCTGGGGAATGGTCGGCCTGTGGCTGCTGCTGCGAGAACCCCTGGTGGCCCTGCTGCCGCGAAGGCGACAGGGCAGACCGGCGACACTCCTCGGCTGCGGCACGCCACGCGCACGCGTGCGAACGTCCCTGGCCGTCCGCTGGTACGCCTCCGCGGCCCTCGGAGCGCTGACCCACATCGTGTGGGACGCGTTCACGCATCACGACCGGTGGGGGGTACGGCTGTTCCCCGTGCTGGACCGGGAGATGGCCGGGTCGCCTCTGTACTGGTACCTGCAGTACGGCGGTTCGGCGCTGGCCGCGCTGGTGATCGCCGTGTTCTGCCTGTACGCCCTGCGCCGGACACCCGCGGCGGCCCGGCCGCGGGGTGTCCCCGCTCTGTCGGTGCGGGACAGGTGGTGGGCCGTGGCCGTGATCGGCGGATGCATGACGGTGGGCGCGGTGCAGCGGGCCTCGCGGTGGTGGGCGTACTGGGGCTCCACCGCGAAACCCTGGGAACTGATCCCCACCCTCTGCTTCGGCGCGGGCGCCGGCCTGGCCCTCGGGGTCCTGCTGTACGCCTCCGGGGTCAGGCTGTGGCGCCCGGCCCCGGTGTCCGACGCGCAGGAAGAGGCCGGTCTCCCGCGGCCGCTTCGGCGATGAACACCGTCATCGTGGGCATCGGACGGGACCGGGGCAGCAGGGTGAGGGCAAGAGCGAGGTAACTGAGCGCCAGCTCGGCCCACAGCCCTACGGCGTCCCGGTCGCCGCGGGTGACACGGCGCCGGAGCCCTGCGGCGGCGTGACGCAGGGTGGTGCCGAGGTGGACCGGGATCCGAGGGCGTGCCGCCCTGACTCGCGCCCGGCGCAGGAATGTCGCCAGGTCGAAGGGAATGCGGGCGGTGCTTGCGGCGGCCGCGTGGGCCTGGACCGGGGGTCGTACGAACGGGCTCTTGCCGGCGTGCGCCTGTGCCTGCGTCCGCCCGGGGACCGCCCGGCGGTGAAGCATGCGTATACCCATGACGGCATCCTGGCCGGGGGCCCGGGCGGGGGCGCGGCTGCGGGGTCCACGCGAGTGACGGTGCCTCCGGCGGTTGGGCGGGGCGCCTGAGGGGGTGCCGGGTACGGTTGTCGGGCGGGTGCGGGTGTGTGGGGGCTGGTCGCGCAGTTCCCCGCGGGGCCGCTGCGCTGGGCTTGGGCGGGGCGCCTACGGGGGTGCCGGGTGCGGTTGTCGGGCGGGTGCGGGTGTGTGGGGGCTGGTCGCGCAGTTCCCCGCGCCCCTGGGGTTGCGGTGGGCCTGCGCCACGACGGGCCGTTCTCTACGCCTCGCGCGCCACCGCGGGCCGTTGGCCGCGTACGGCGGGAAGGGGACGGGGTGGGGGGTGTCCGCCCGCAGCGGCCGGCGTCCGTTACAGGGCACTAC